>CABIYF010000009.1 GCA_902362875.1 Eubacteriaceae bacterium
ATCTGCTAATCGTTGCCACCGGCTTATTATAAATATTTCTTGTTATCTTATTTCCGTCACATAAAACGGAAGTCTATCGAAATCACTATGAGGTGTGTATGTTAAACGTTATTGGCTGATAATTTTTGTATTCGCTAACGAAAGGTTTAAGAGATTGATCACCACCGATTTGTCGAGTTGTAACCAATACCGTACAACATACACCCCTCCGACTGAAACCACCTTGATTTGTAAACCACGTACGTTCCCATATAAATTGAAACAGATCCATATATTATAAGTTCGAAATAATAGAAGGACATAGCCTTTTTGACAGGTTCGCAGCTAACTCGGTGCGCTGTCTGAACGAAGTGAGTTCGCAAGGAGAGTTTGCGGATAAGCGACCTGTCAAAAAGGCGTCAATGGTCTTCGTTTTTCGAACTTATAATATATGGATCTGTTTCAATTTATATGTTCAACAACCTACCGGCGTAAACCACAAATTAAAATTTCCCTTGCTATTTAACAACATGGGTGCTATAGTTAACAACTGGATGGTATTCTCGAAAGAAATCATACCGACAAATCAATACAACATAGAACATCACCCGCAGAAAGCAGGTGATACATGTATGAAAGTAGGATTCATCGGAGCAGGAAAAGTAGGCTGCTCTCTTTATGATTACTTTGTACACAACAATATACCCGTCACAGGGTGCTACACCCGTACACAAGCAAATGTAAGTGGAACGGAAAAACAGACTCAGCAAATATTTACAACATCGATTGATAAAATATTAACAAAGAGTGATGTTCTATTTTTAACAGTACCAGACGATGCGATCAGTACAGTCTGGGAACAAGTCAGAACTTATCCGATACAAGGAAAGTTTATTTGTCATTGCAGCGGATCATTAGGATCAGCTGTTCTTTCTGGAATTGAAGAAACCGGAGCATACGGTTACTCTATTCATCCAATGTTTCCATTTAAAAGTAAAAAAACTGCATACGAAGATCTGGCTAAGGCTTTATTCAGTGTGGAAGGAAATGAAGAACACATAGAAGAGATCATGGATTTATTATCTGCGTGTCCAAATCACATTGTGAGATTAAAAAGCGGAGATAAACCAAAATACCATGCGGCGGCTGTGTTTGCATCAAATCTTGCGGTCGGACTGATCAATCAGGCAAAGGAATTGCTCAAAGAATGTGGATTTGATGATGAAGCGGCACTTATGGCATTGAAACCGCTGGCAGTTACGAACATGAACAACATATTTGAGGTTGGCACATGTGATGCATTGACAGGACCAGTGGAACGCCATGATATCAAAACCATACAGAAACACCTGAATGCCATAGATCAGGAAAAAAAGGAAACTTACAGTGCTCTGACAAAAGAGATCATCAAACTTGCGCAGACACGTCATCCGGATATTTCTTATGCAGACATGAAACATGTATTGGAGGAAGAAAAATGAAAACAACAGTAAGCACAGTACAGAAGATGAAAGATAACGGGGAAAAGATTACAATGCTCACAGCATACGATTATTCTACCGCAAAATTGTTCGATGAAGCTGGAATCGACACAATGTTAGTTGGAGATTCTTTAGGAATGGTTATGCTTGGATATGACTCAACGATCCCTGTAACGGTCGATGACATGATCCATCATGGAGCAGCCGTTGTAAGAGGAGCCCAAAACGCCATGATCGTTGTCGATATGCCATTTTTATCTTATCACACATCTGTATATGATGCGGTAGCAAATGCTGGACGAATCATGAAAGAAACAGGTTGTACAGCAGTAAAATTAGAAGGCGGCAAAAATGTATGTCCACAGATCGAAGCAATCGTAAATGCACAGATCCCAGTATGTGCCCACATTGGACTGACACCACAGTCATCTAATATGTTTGGTGGATTCAGAGTACAGGGAAAAAGCGAAGAAGCAGCCAAAGAACTGATCGAAGCAGCACAGGCAGTCGAGAAAGCTGGAGCATTTATGTTAGTTTTGGAAGGAATTCCTGAGAAATTAGCAGCGATCATTACAAAGAAAGTACATATTCCAACGATCGGAATCGGAGCAAGTCCAGAATGCGACGGACAGGTACTGGTATATCAGGATATGTTAGCAATGTATGGAAACTTTGTGCCTAAATTTGTAAAACAGTTTGCACAGGTTGGAGAAGTGATGCAGGGAGCAGTCAAAGACTATATCAATGCAGTTAAAGAAGGAACTTTCCCAGGACCAGAAAATACCTATGCGATCAGTGATGATGTAATCGAAAAATTATATTAAAAATTATCAATATAGATTATTAAAAAGATTCGCAACACAGATTACAAAAAGATATATTTTAGTAAGAATATAACCGAAACAGCAGGGAAATTATAAGGACATATTTTATATAGATTCCCATATATAAATGGGAAGAAGGAGTTTTAACAATGAAAATCGTAGCAACAGTAAAAGAAGTCAGAGAACAGGTAAAAGAATGGAAGAAACAGGGATTAAGCGTAGGTTTCGTTCCAACAATGGGATATCTTCATGAAGGACACAAGAGCCTGATGGACGCAGCAAGAAAAGATAACGATAAAGTCGTTGTAAGTATTTTCGTAAACCCAATGCAGTTTGGACCAACAGAAGACCTTGCAACATATCCAAGAGATTTAGAACATGATGCAGCATTATGCGAAAGCGCAGGAGTAGACTTGATCTTCCATCCAGAACCAGAAGAAATGTATGAGAAAGACTTCTGCTCATTTGTGGATATGACAGGACTTACAGAAGGACTTTGTGGAAAAACTCGTCCAATCCATTTCAGAGGAGTATGTACGGTTGTAAATAAATTCTTCAACATCGTAACACCAGACAGAGCATATTTTGGACAGAAAGACGGACAGCAGTTAGCAGTTATCCGCCGTATGGTACGTGACTTAAATATGGATATCGAGATCGTTGGATGCCCAATCGTTCGTGAAGAAGACGGACTTGCCAAGAGTTCAAGAAATACATATTTATCAGAAGAAGAAAGAAAAGTAGCACTGATCTTATCCAAAACAGTTGCTTTAGGAAAAGAACTTGCCAAGACAGAAAAAGATGCAAACAAAGTCGTAGAAGCAATGAAGAAGAATATCGAGACAGAACCAATGGCTAAGATCGACTATGTAGAGGCAGTCGATGCATTATCCATGGCACCAGTTGAGAAACTTGAAGGAACATGTATGCTTGCGATGGCAGTTTACATTGGAAAGACAAGACTCATTGACAACACACTGATTAACGAATAGACTAAAGGAGAAAGAAAAAATGAACATCAGCATGTTAAAAGGAAAAATTCATAGAGCAACAGTAAAACAGGCAGAATTAGATTATGTAGGAAGTATCACAGTTGATCCTGTATTATTAGAAGCAGCAGGAATCTTAGAATACGAACACGTACATATTGTAGACGTTAACAACGGAAGCCGTTTTGAGACATATACAATTCCAGGAGAACCAGGAAGCGGAATGATCTGCTTAAACGGGCCTGCAGCACGCTGCGTTGCAACAGGAGATAAGATCATCATTATCGCATATGCAGATATGACACCAGAAGAAGCAAAGACATTTGAACCAAAAGTTGTATTTGTAGATGATGACAATCAGATTTCCCGCTGCACAAACTATGAAAGACATGGACGTTTAGAAGATATGTAGGAGAAAGAAGATCATGTTAAAAGGAAAAACGATTGTACTGGGTGTGACAGGAAGTATTGCAGCCTATAAGATGGCGAATGTAGCGAGTATGTTAGTGAAACGTGGATGCGAAGTTCACGTAGTTATGACAAAGAACGCGACAAACTTTATCAACCCAATCGCATTTGAAAGTTTGACCAACACAAAATGTCTTGTAGAAACATTTGACCGTAATTTTCAGTTTCATGTAGCACATGTATCACTGACAGACAAAGCAGATGCTATGCTGATCGCACCAGCGTCAGCCAACATCATTGGTAAGATTGCAAATGGAATTGCAGACGATATGTTATCAACAACTGTGATGGCATGTAATAAACCAGTGATCATCTCACCAGCGATGAACACAAAGATGTATAACAATGCAATCCTGCAGGATAATCTTGATAAATTAAGAAGATTTGGATATGAGATCGTAGAGCCTGCGAATGGACATCTGGCATGTGGAACAAGCGGAGCAGGAAAGATGCCTTCAGAAGAAGTACTTGTGGCACATCTTGAGAGAGCCATTGCCAAAGAAAAAGACTTAAAAGGCAAGAAAGTTTTAGTAACAGCAGGACCAACGATTGAAGCGATTGATCCAGTCAGATATATTTCCAATCACTCTTCAGGCAAGATGGGATATGCGATCGCCAAGATGGCAATGCTTCGAGGAGCTGATGTAACTTTAGTTACAGGAAAGACAGCGATCGAACCGCCAATGTTTGTTGATGTGGTACCAGTTGTCAGCGCACAGGATATGTATGATGCAGTGACAAGCAGAAGTGATGAACAAGATATCATCATCAAATCTGCAGCCGTTGCAGACTACACACCAGCGAATGTCAGCGACCAGAAAGTCAAGAAAAAAGACGGTGATATGTCAATTGAACTGGTAAGAACCAAGGACATCTTAAAGACACTTGGAGAGAACAAAAAAGAAGGTCAGTTCCTATGCGGTTTTTCCATGGAGACACAGAACATGTTAGAAAACTCCAGAGCAAAACTTGAGAAGAAAAAGATCGACATGATCGCAGCCAATAACCTGAAGGAACAGGGAGCTGGATTTAACACAGATACAAACGTGATCACACTGATCACAAAAGATGAAGAAAAACAGCTTCCAAAGATGACAAAAGAAGAAGTTGCAGATGCACTTCTTGATTTCATCGTTTCAAGAAATTAGATATTCCAAATGGTAAAAAATCTTTCTAAAAATTAAATAAAATAATCGCTCAACTTCTGGTTTCTTCGTATGACTATGGTATAATAAAAGATATTAATACCAAAGGAGAGTTATGGGATGAAAGCAGTAAATAAAGTTCGATTAATCTATTTACCAGCGATCGTGCTACCAATCTTTGTGATGATAGTATCGATCGCTGGTTTGAGTATAGGGTATTCAAGAATCAACAAGGCAGATCTCTCAGCAGGTTCATTTGAACGGTTTGTCAATCCGTTAAAGACAATGAATACAGAGACACAGGGAATCTTCTTTGAATTAGAAGAACATGTGAATAAAGATCCACAGATTTTTGACAATGAGCAATACTTAAATGATGTGAACAAGAGATTAAAAGACAAAGATTCTTATCTGATCATTCGCAAGAATGGTAAGATCACTTATATAGGACAGACAAATGTCTCTGAAAAACTGATCAACAAGCTTCCATCCTATGGAAATAAAGACAGTGATGCAGACAGAGGATTTTTCGTAAGCCGTCCAGGAAATTATCTTGTGAAACAGCAGGACTTCAAATTCAGTGATGGAGGAAAAGGCTCTGTATTTATTATGACAGACCTTGGAACAGTACTTCCACATTACCGCAATATTTTTATTCAGGTTTCCTGTGCGGTAATCGGCGTATTAATTTTAACAAGTACATTTTTATCATGGTTTATGTATCGCGAATTCGTAAGTCCGATCAGAGAATTGAAAGCCGGTGCGGAGCGTATCAAGGATGGAAATCTCGATAATGACGTTGTGATCAACAGCGGCGGCGAGGAGATCAGAGAATTATGCAATGCATTTAATGAGATGCGTGCGGAATTAAAGGATTCGATCGATGCAAGAATCGTTTATGAAAAACAGAACAGAGATTTGATCAGTAACATTTCCCATGACCTGAAGACACCGATCACGGCGATCAAAGGATACGTGGAAGGAATCATGGATGGCGTGGCAGATACTCCAGAGAAGATGGACCGCTACATTAAGACCATTTATAATAAGGCAAATGATATGAACGTACTGATCAACGAATTATCCCTGTATTCAAAGATCGATTCCAATATCATTCCATACAATTTTGAGAAAATCAACATCAATTCCTATTTCAAAGACTGTGTAGACGAGATTGGAGCAGACCTTGAACAGCGGGGAATGATGTTCTCATACCGTAATTATTGTGCAGCAAATGTAATGGTAACAGCCGATCCTGAACAGCTTAAGAGGGTTGTTAACAATATTATTAATAACGCATGCAAATATAACAATAAGGCCAAAGGAAAGGTAAGCATTACCTTAACAGAATTTGACCGCAAGGTACAGGTAGCGATCAAGGATAATGGAATCGGAATATCCAAAGAAGATCTCCCACACATTTTCCGAAGAACCTACCGTGCAGATATGTCAAGAAATTCCGCAGGAGGAAGTGGTCTTGGATTATCAATCTGCAAGAAGATCATCGAAGAACACGGCGGAGAGATCTGGGCAGAGAGTAAACTGCGTACCGGAACGACAATATTCTTTACATTAAATAAAGTACTCGATCAGTCAAAGGAGAAATAACATGAGCAAAGTATTAATCGTAGAAGACGAACTTTCAATTGCAGAATTAGAGAAAGATTATTTGGAACTTAGTTCATTTGAAGTAGAGATTGAAACAGATGGACAGCAGGGACTTGAGAAAGCATTAAAGAATGATTTTGATATGATCATTTTAGATATTATGCTTCCAGGAGTCGATGGATTTGAGATTTGTAAACAGATCAGAGAAGCAAAAGAAATCCCAATTCTTATGGTATCCGCAAGAAAAGAAGATATCGATAAGATCAGAGGTTTAGGACTCGGAGCAGATGATTATATTACCAAACCATTCAGCCCAAGTGAATTGGTAGCAAGAGTGAAAGCACATTTAAACCGTTATCAGAGACTTGTAAACAATCAGATGGAAGTCAATGATATCATCGAGATCCGTGGATTAAAGATCGATAAGACAGCAAGACGTGTATATTTAAACGGAGAAGAGAAAGTCTTTACAACAAAAGAGTTTGAACTGTTAACATTCTTGGCAGGACATCCAAACCGTGTATTTACCAAAGAAGAATTATTTAATAAAATCTGGGATATGGAATCTCTCGGAGATATTGCAACAGTTACGGTTCATATCAAGAAGATCAGAGAAAAGATTGAAGTTAATACAGCAAAACCACAGTATATTGAGACAATCTGGGGTGTTGGATACCGCTTCAAGATGTAGGAGTACCTTATGAGAAAAAATAAAAAGATAAAGATTATATACAAAGATGAGCAGATCGTTGTGTGCGAGAAACCAAAAGGAACCCCTGTTTCCAGTGATAAGACAGGAGATATGGATCTTTTGCACCAGCTGAAGAATCAGTTATTCTTTGAAGAGAATATGGACGGAGAACCAGAACTATATTTAGTACACCGTCTGGATAGACCAGTTGGCGGAGTCATGGTATTTGCAAGAACGAAAGAGGCAGCAGCATCCTTGACAGATCAGATCAAAGACCATACATTTGAGAAAGACTATCAGGCTGTTTTAACAGGCTGGCTTCCACAGGACGAAGGAACTTTTAGAGACTTTTTATTAAAAGATCCAAAGAACAATGTATCGAAAGTAGTCAAAGAAGGAACCAAAGGTGCCAAAGAAGCAATCCTTGATTATGAAGTCATTGATATGATGGAAGATTCCAAGATGAAATACACATACTGTCTGATTCATTTAGAGACAGGACGGCATCATCAGATCCGTGTCCAGACATCAAGCAGAGGATTTGGAATCTGGGGAGATACAAAGTACAATCCAATCTACCAGAAGACAAAGAAGAAATACAAAGAGATCGGGTTATTTGCAGCAAGGATCGCCTTTGATCATCCAATAACTGGAGAGAGAATGGTATTTAAAGCAGATCCAAGCGGAGAAGCATTTGACTTATTAGAGATGACAGAATAACGGGAGATGATTAGAAAAGATGAGATTCAGACCATGTATTGATATTCACAACGGCAAGATCAAACAGATTGTAGGAGGAAGCCTTCTTGATCAGGGAGATTTTGCAACAGAGAATTTTGTATCCGAAAAAGACGGCACATTTTATGGAAAACTATATAAAGATAATCACTTAAACGGCGGGCATATCATTATGCTCAATGCCAGAGATTCACAGTACTATGAAGAAGATAAAGTACAAGCCTTAAAGGCACTCAAAGCATTTGAAGGAGGACTTCAGATCGGCGGCGGGATCACAGATGAGAATGCAAAAGAATTTATCGAAGCAGGAGCATCCCATGTGATCGTGACATCTTTTGTATTTGCAGGCGGCAAGATTCACTATGACAGACTAGATTCTTTAAAAGAAAAAGCAGGAAAAGAACATCTTGTACTTGACCTTAGCTGCAGAAAGAGAGATGATAGATACTATATCACAACAGACCGCTGGCAGAAGTTTACGGAAGAAGAATTAACCGTGGAGCTTTTTCACAAACTGGAATCATGGTGTGATGAATATCTGATCCATGGAGTTGATGTGGAAGGAAAAGCACAAGGAATCGATCAGGAACTTGTGAAACTGTTAGCACAGTATGACGGCAATAAAGTCACATATGCAGGAGGCGTTAAGAATTTTGACGATCTTGAACTGTTGAAAAACTTTGGGAATGATAAGATCGATGTAACGATCGGAAGTGCCTTGGATTTATTTGGCGGAGATATGGAATTTGCGAAAGTTTTAGAATATTGTGATTCCATCATAGAGAGCTGATAGAACTTTCACAGACAACTGAAAGGAACATAGAAGGGAGGCTTGGATAATGAAACTATTATATGAAGCCAGTAATTTTACGATACAGGCAAGATGGGTGATCCCATTTGCGATATTAGGAATCATAGGAGTATTACTCCTCGTATTTTCAAAGAAACCATTTTTTAAATTGTTATCCGCAGTATGTCTTGTGATCTGTGCGGTTGCAGCATTGAGATTCTGCTTTGGATACATGCAGGTGATCCACGCATATAAGCAGGGTGATTATAAGAGTGTCGAAGGCTATGTAGAGAACTTTACGCCAGCATCCAGCGGCGGAGAAGATCAGGAAGATATGGAAGAAGAAAGCTTTGATATCAAAGGCGTTCATTTTTCCTATGGTGATAAATTCATCAAGAAGTTTGGATATCACAGACCATCGACACAAGGTGGATATATTAAGAGAGATGGACAGTATCTGAAGATCGGTTATATTACAACCGAGAAAGGATATGTCATCGTAAAGATTCAAGAGAGAAAATAAAAATACCGCAGATCTCATAGATTCATAGATCTGCGGTATTTTTATACTTACGATATCTTAGACAATATCGAGATTAGTTCTTGCGCATATATTCAGCACTTTTCTTAGTAAGTTTTGCACGTAAACCACGTTTCTCTGGTTCTGGGGGTGCTACATTACGAAGATTCTTGATAGATGTAATATAAATTCCACTTACAACGGCTTTGATCTCAGCCTTTACAGGAACATCATCAAAGATTGCTTCATCACATAATAATGGTGTGATCTTAGGTCCGATCTTTGCTTTTACAACTGGTACTTTAGATAATCTGGCACGTTTTGGAATGTTGTCTGTTACCATCTTAGGAAATCCAGCATCCATGATCTTCATTCGTTTCTTGTCAATGACAAGCATATTAACTGTCTGTGCCATCTGATCTAATTGTGCACGCTGGTCTTCCTGTTTGGCCTGCATCTTTCTACCAACAAAGTACAGAACACCAAGAATGATCGCAGCGATAACTGCAATAATAAGTATGACTGTCCAAATACTCATATTTCTCTTCTCCTCCTAGTATATACATTTGAATATCTTAACTATTATAACATCTTTTTTCTAACTTGTCTTATGTTTTTTTCTCATTTCGATAATTTCTTCACGAATTGTAGCTCCAAGATGCTTTTTCTCAGCTCGTTCAAGTTGATCTGGATAGATTGGTTGTCCAAAAGTAATATGAACAGTTGTAGGTTTTACCTGAAAACGTTTGTTATTCTCAAGAATATCAGCGGTACCTGAAATTGCCATAGGAATGACAGGAACTTTGGCTTTCAGAGCTGGTCTTAAGCTTCCTTCTTTAAATTCATGAGGATCTTCATCCTGGTTTCTTGTACCTTCAGGGAAGATCGCGATAGAAAATCCATCTTTTAAAAGCTGTGTACCTTCATTCATTGTAGCAAGTCCTGCTTTGATATTCTTACGGTCTAAAAACAGACAGTTGATAAAACGCATCCAGTGTGCCAGACAAGGAATCTTCTCCATCTCTTTCTTGGCAAAGAATCCCATTCCACGTCCAGTCGCAACATAGCTACATAAAATGTCATAATAACTGCTGTGATTTCCAACATATAAAACAGCAGTATCATCTGGTATATTTTCCTCACCATCAACAACCAGTTTCGTGCCAGCCATAGCAAGGCAGAGCTTAAAAGATTTTAAAATCATACGCTGTGCCATAGAGGAACGTTTGTGAGATTTTCCACTTTTGTTCCAATGCTCAAATAATGGATAAAGTGGTGCAGTCAGTGTCAGGAAAAAGAACAGATAAATAATATCCGCAAAAAAACGAATCATGATTGTTCTCCCTTCTATAAGTTATAGTTTGTGTTTGATATTTAAATTATTTTTTGTGGTTTGCATCGAGCAATTCATGCTTTAACTTGTAAAGAGGCATGGAAAGATCGACGTATACTTCTTGTGGATTTACAAGACGACGGCTTTCATCCCATAATGTATTTAATTCATCCTTACAATAAGAACGGATATCCATGACAGAAGGACTCTCATAGAAACACTGTCCTTTGATAAATATAGGGACAAGCAGTTCGCGTAATGTATAAGTTCCTCCAGCAAGTGTAGATTTCTTCCATGTAGCCTGAGGATCAAAGATCGTAAGATTATCAGCTTCATTATATTCTTCCCCAACGAGACAGATCAGATCACCACGGATCTTACCGTCTTCTTTTCCGTAAATACGATAGATTGTTTTGTCTCCTGGATTTGTGATCTTCGCAGGATTTTCAGAAATCTTGATCTTCGCTGTAAATTCTTCAGATCCTTTATGCTTAGAGGCAGCAAGTTTATATACACCGCCAAATGCAGGGCAGTCTTCAGAAGTGATCAATTTCGTACCAACACCCCATGAAGTGATCGGAGCCCCTTGCGCTTTTAAACTGGAGATCAGATTCTCATCAAGGTCACCAGAAGCAGCGATCACAGCATCAGGGAAACCTGCTTCATCAAGCATCACACGGGCTTTCTTTGTAAGGTAAGCAAGGTCACCACTGTCCAAACGGATTCCATAATGCTTTGGCATATGCCCTTCATCCCTTAATTCCTCAAATACACGAATTGCATTAGGAACACCAGAACGTAAGGTATCATAAGTATCTACAAGCAAAGTGCAGGAATCAGGGTAAAGATCCGCATAAGCACGGAAAGCACTGTACTCATCATCAAAACTCATGATCCAGCTGTGTGCGTGAGTTCCAAGGATCGGAACATCAAAACACTTACCGGCAAGGACATTGGAAGTACCATCACAGCCGCCGATCACAGCAGCTCTGGCACCATAAGTACCAGCATCCGGTCCCTGCGCACGACGGAGTCCGAATTCCATAACACCACTTCCTCCAGCAGCATAAACAACACGAGAAGCCTTCGTAGCGATCAGACTCTGATGATTGATGATATTTAAGATTGCAGTTTCTACAAGCTGGGCTTCCATGATCGGAGCTTTCACTTTAAGAAGTGGCTCTCTTGGGAAAACGACAGTCCCTTCAGGAATCGCATAGATATCTCCTGTAAAATGATATCCGGCAAGATATTCCAGAAAGTCCTCATCAAAGATTCCCTGATTACGAAGATAATCGATATCATCGTAAGAAAAAGACAAGTTCTTGATGTAATCAATGACTTGATCTAAACCGCAAGTGATCGCATAACCACTTCCGGATGGATTGTCACGATAAAAAACATCAAAAACAACAGTTTCGTCGTTACCTGTTTTAAAATATCCCTGCATCATGGTTAATTCATAAAGATCAGTCAGCAAGGTAAGATGATTTATATCCATAAATACTCCTTCGCTACATACAAAAATATCAGGCCTGCATTGATCAGGCCTATACAGCACATATTATAACATAATTTGACAATAACAAACAATATTCTTCTCAAAGTTGCGAGTCAATAATTTCCTTTAGTTTTAACAAGATATCTTCTTCATCATTCCCGGAAACTTTTATGATTATGTGTTCACCGAGGCTGGCAGAAGATGTCATCATCTGGATCGGATCAGCAACATCAATGATCTGTCCATTGTGTTCCATGATAACTTTGGAAGAAGATTTACGTGCAATAGCCGCAAGAGCAGCACAAGGTTGTGCATGAAGTCCTCTTGGTGATTTGATCGTAAAATCATATATTTTCATAAAATCAATCCTCTTTCTGTTCAGATAGTTCTAAGTAACCTTATTGTAACATAAAATAGTAAGACGGACAAAAAGAGGAGGAGAAAATGAGGTATAAAATGATATATATACTTTTTTTAATATTTTTATTGATCACAATTCCATACGTGATCACAGTATTTTTAAGACGGCAGGACGCAAATACACAATTTGAAAACTATGACAGTGGCTATCAGGTCATTTCAGGAAACAAGAAAGACGATCTTGAGACCTGCCTGTTAAAAATACTTCCAGGGCAGATTTCCATGGATCAGGAAGAGGAAGCAGTCAAAGCACAGGCAGTGATACTGCGAACCGATATTATAAGAAGAATGGGAAATAAAAAACAGATATCAAAACAAAAACTTCCATATACAACCTATGAAGACAGCCAGTACAGGAAGGAACTTGGAAATCGTGCATATCAGACAATGAATCAGAAACGAAAGAAAGCAGTCAGTGAAACAACAGGCAAAGTGATCACATACAAAAATAAACTGATAGAACCATACTTTCACGCATTAAGTGTTGGAATGACACTCGACTCACGAGAATGGTTTGGAAAAGACCTCCCATACATCAGAGAAAAAGAGAGTTTAAGCGATATCGAAGCGAAAGATTACATGAGCGTGAAAGTTCTAAGTTATGAAAAGATCAGCAGTACGATCAAAGCAAAGACAAACAAAGAAATCACAAAAGAGCGGTTAGAGAAAAATATAAGGACTGGAAGAACAACAAAAAATGGATATGTAAGACAAGTCTATGCAGATCCCCTTATGATCAAAGGCGAAGACTTTGCACAGTGGTTTCATTTAGCATCGAATAATTTTTATTTTGAACAGTACAAAGGCCAGGTAAGGATTGTCTGCCTTGGAAAAGGAAATGGTCTTGGAATGAGCCAGTATGGAGCAGGAGTGATGGCGAAACAAGGAAAAAATTATAAAAAAATTTTGAAATATTACTATCCAAAGACGACGATCACAAATCTGTATGAATAAACAATGTGAAATGGGCAAAACTATGTTTGAGGTGATGAATATGAGAAAAAACAGCAAGGAAAGCCCATTTCAGTTAAGAAAATATTATGGGATCATGATCGTTTTATTTGTATTATTTCTTGGAGTTATGGCATACTACAGTGCGACATTCCGGCAGAAGAGAGATCAGGCAAAACAGGAAATAAAACTAGAAGAACGGTCGATCGGAGCAAACAACAGTGCAACCAGCAAGACAACACAGATGACAACAGAGAAAACAAAAGAAAAGACAGAACCATCAAAGACGCAAACGAAACGTACCATGAGTGAAAATGTTGCGTATAATGGTACATCAAAACTTACCTGGCCGGTCAAAGGCAATATCATTCTTCCATACAGCGTGGATTCCACCATTTATTTTGAATCCCTTGACCAGTACAGGATCAACAAAGGAATCCTGATCGAAGCAAAAGAAGGAACCGAGGTAAAAGCAGTCAAGCAGGCAAAAGTCAGAGAGATCAGAAAGTCAGCAGAATATGGACAAACTATTCTGATGGATCTTGGAAATGACTATACCGTATTGTACGGGCAGTTAAAAGACATCAAAGTAAAAGAAGGAACATTAGTAAATGCAGGAACTGTGATCGCAAAAGTAGCAGAGCCAACAAGCTATTACACATTAGAAGGAACCAATCTCTATTTTCAGATGGAAAAAGATAAAAAGAGTGTAGATCCTTTAAAATATCTGGAATAAAACTGTGACAAAAATAAAAAAAGACTATAATATATAGTAAGAAAACAACAGCCATAACATAACCGGCTGATGTAGAGGAAAGGCGGTCAGATTTGATCTGGCAGCCTTTCTTCAAAGAAAAGCCGAAAAAATATACAGACAGAGGATAAGACAGATGAAAAATGTAACTTACATATTAAAATGCAATGACAACAGTTTATACACTGGATGGACAAATGACATCACACACCGCCTGAAGATGCACAATGAAGGAAAAGGCGCAAAGTATACAAGAGGGCGAGGTCCCGTAGAACTTGTCTATCTTGAAGAATTTGAGACAAAACAGGAAGCTATGAGCAGAGAAGCAAAGATCAAACGCCTTAGCAGAAAGGAAAAGCTCCTGTTGATAGAAACCTACCAGCAGGAGCAAAAGGTAAAAAAGTAAATATAACTCATATATCAATAAAAGAGATATGATAACAAATTAAATCTGGAACATTAAGATCATATGGCATAAGCTTCCACCCATCACAAACAGATGAAAGATCTCATGCAGACCAAAATTCTTCCAGTGATTCTCAAACCAAGGAATCTTCAGTGCATAGATCACACCGCCAACTGTATAAATAATACCGCCGGCAAGCAGCCATCCAAAAGAAGCACGGGAAAGAGCATGAATGATCGGTGCGATCGCAACGATGCAAAGCCATCCCATGGCAATATACATCACAGAAGACACCCATTTCGGACAAGTAACCCAGAACATCTTAAATACGATACCAAGGATTGCAATCGTCCAGATTACAGCTAATAATCCATAACCAACCTTACCGCCAAGAACGATCGTACAGATCGGAGTATAAGAACCAGCGATCAATACAAAGATCATTGCATGATCGAGCTTCTTAAGCTTCTTATTGATCCTTGGTGAGATATTAAAAGAGTGGTAAGCAGTACTCGCACCATAAAGTCCGATCATACTTAAAGTAAATACGATCAGAGAGACGATGCGGACATAATCACCGCTTAAAAAACTCTTGATGATCAAAGGGATGGAAACGATCGCTGCAAGGATCATTCCAATTAGATGAGTAATAGCACTTCCGGGATCTTTTAATTTATGTTTCATGGTAAAACCTCCAGTCATTCTAGTATGATAAAATTCGTTATGTAGTATTGAAAACTATATCTAACTTTCTTACATACTACAACTATTTGCCCAATATTGCAAGGGCTTTTCAAAAAAAAGTGAATCTGATATAATGTTAACAATTATATGATTAAGACAAAAACAACAGACAGAATGGATATGAATATGGAAAAAACGAAGAAAGCCTATGAGATCGTCATAGACAGTATCAAAGAACAGATCATGGATCAGGAACTCGTTCTAGGACAAAGTCTTCCACCAGAGAGAGAAATCTCAGAGAAGCTTGGAGTCAGCAGGAATTCCGTCCGTGAAGCATTAAAGATCTTAACCGTCATGGGAGTTGTCTCAAGCAGACAAGGAGCAGGAAATTATATCTCAGGAAATTTTAAGGGATATATGGTAGATGCCCTTTCTATGATGTTTATGCTGGATAAGCTTGATTATGACCAGATCAACCAGATCCGTATCGGACTGGAGATGCAGGCATATGCACTTGCAGTTAAGAATGCAGAGACAAAAGACATCATAGAATTACAGGAATACGTGAATGCACTGGATCAGAGTACGGATGATAATGAGAAAGCAATGTATGATAAGAAGATCCATTATGCGATCGCAAAAGCATCCGGCAATGTTCTGATCGTGAACATCTTAGATGCTCTGTCAGAAGTGATCGATATCTTTATTTCTGAGATGCGAAGAGAGATCTTAAGAACAGAGAAACGAAAAGGAATGCTGCAGGAAGCACATAAGCAGATCGTGGAATGTTTATTAAAGAGAGATGTGGACAATGGACAGAAAGCATTGATGGAACATTTTGATATGATTGATAAAATTATTCACAAAGAACTTTAAGGGTAGAGCCGTTTCGGCTCTTCTTTTTTATGCAAGATTAACAAAAAAATAAAAAATATGAAATAAGACTTTACAAAACTAGACAACGTATATATAATAAAAACATAAATTGGTAGTACCAATAAGATGAAACAGATAAAAAAGAAAATGGATGCGGAAAACATCCAAATTTTTTTAAAACAAAATTGGTAGTACCAATTCAGAGCGGAAGAGCTTAAGATAAAGGATAGAAAGTCTTAGGAATGAGGAGGAATAGCAATGGACATTTTAGTATGTATCAAACAGGTACCGGCATCTAATAAAGTAGAAGTCGATCCAGTAACCGGTGTACTGTTAAGAAACGGAGCCGATTCAAAGATGAATCCATATGATCTGTATGCGTTAGAGACAGCGCTTAAGATCAGAGAAGAAGTAGGCGGAACGATCAGCGTGATCAGCATGGGACCACCACAGGCAATGGCAGTCATCAGAGAAGCATTCGCCATGGGAGTTGATCGTGGAGCATTATTATCTGACCGAAGATTCGGT
Source organism: Eubacteriaceae bacterium (assembly GCA_902362875.1). Taxonomy (GTDB): domain Bacteria; phylum Bacillota; class Clostridia; order Lachnospirales; family Lachnospiraceae; genus Anaerostipes. The sequence continues at coordinate 16,687 of CABIYF010000009.1, forward strand.
GGAGCCGATGTACTGGCAACAAGTTATACGATCGCACAGGGAATCAAGAAGATGGGAGATTTTGATTTGATCCTTTGTGGAAAACAGACAACTGACGGAGATACAGCACAGGTTGGTTCCGAAGTATCTGAATGGTTAAATATCCCAAGCGTATCAAATGTAAAGAAGATATCTAAAGTAGAATCCGATGCGATCACGATCGAGATGGATCTGCCGGAAGAACTGGAGATCGCCAAAGTCCAGTATCCATGTCTGTTATCTGTAGATAAAGACATCTTCCAGCCAAGACTTCCATCCTATGTAAAGAAGATGGATACAGCAGATCGTGAGATCGAAGTATATTCCTTAGATGATATGGAAGACAAAGACGAAACACATTATGGATTAAATGGATCACCAACACAGGTAAAACGAATTTTCCCTCCAACAGCCAATGACCATCACGAAGTATGGGACGGAGATGGAAGTGAAGTCGCAGACAAGTTATTCCATATGATCACAGATATGAAATTTATCTAAAGGGGGAAAGAATAATGCCAAGATTAGTAATACATCAGGAAAAAGTTGAAGATCCACAGGTTCTGGTTGATATTTGTCCATTTGGAGCGATGGAAGAAAAGGACGGAAAACTTTCCATCAACGCTGCATGTAAGATGTGCAGACTTTGCGTAAAGAAAGGACCAGCCGGAGCTGTTGAATATGTAGAAGATGAGAAGAAAGAAGAGATTGATAAGAGCCAGTGGAACGGAATCGCAGTCTATGTCGATCATGTTGACGGAGAGATTCATCCAGTTACATACGAACTGATCGGTAAAGCAAGAGAACTGGCAAGCAAGATCAATCATCCAGTCTATGCTTTGTTTATGGGAAATAACATCGAAGATAAAGCAGAAGAATTATTACATTACGGAGTCGACAAAGTATTTGTCTACGACTTCCCAGAATTAGCAAGATTTAAGATTGAATCTTATACATCTGTATTTGAAGATTTCATTAAGAAACACCAGCCATGTGCGATCCTTACTGGAGCAACAACTGTCGGAAGACAATTAGCACCAAGGGTAGCAGCAAGAATGAAGACAGGACTGACTGCTGACTGTACGATCCTTGAGATGGATGAGAACACAGACCTGTCCCAGATCCGACCAGCATTTGGTGGAAATATCATGGCACATATCTTAACACCAAACAACCGACCACAGATGGCAACCGTAAGATATAAAGTCATGAATGCACCAGAGAGAACTGAGGAAACACACGGAGAGATCATCCCATGCGCGATCGATAAAGAAAAGATCAAAGCACACGTAGATGTTTTAGATATTGTAAAGAAAGAACCAGAGAAATTTATTGAATCCGCTGATGTCTTAGTTGTTGCAGGACGAGGAATCAAGAAAGAAGAAGACCTTGCAATGATCAAAGAATTAGCAGAACTGTTAGACGGACAGGTAGCCTGCACAAGACCACTTGCAGAAGCAGGATGGGTAGAAGCAAAATGCCAGGTAGGATTAAGTGGAAGAACTGTACGCCCGAAACTGATCATTACCTGTGGTGTATCAGGAGCCATCCAGTTTGTCGCTGGAATGGATCACTCTGACTGCATCGTATCCATTAATTCCGATGAAAAAGCACCAATCTTTAAGACAGCACACTATTGTCTGGTAGGAGATGTCTATGACATCGTACCAAAACTGATCGAGAAGATTAAAGCTGCGAAAGGGGCGTAAGAGATATGAGTTATAAGAAATTTGATCAAGCAGATTTAGAAGTTATCAAGAATATCGTAAAAGACGAAGAAAGAATTTTATATGCAGAAAATATCAACGAAGAATACAGCCATGATGAATTAGGTGGAGCAAGCAGCTACCCAGATGTGGTAGTCAAAGCAACATCCGCAGAAGAAATTTCACAGATCATGAAATACGCATATGAAAATAATATTCCGGTCACACCAAGAGGAGCTGGAACCGGTCTGGTAGGATCATCCGTAGCAATTGAACACGGAATCATGATCGATTCAAGCCTTATGAATCATATATTAGAACTTGACGAAGAAAACTTAACGATCACAGTAGAACCAGGAGTTTTATTGATGGAACTTGCTGCCTACGTTGAGGATCACGATTTCTTCTACCCACCAGATCCAGGAGAGAAATCCGCAACGATCGGTGGAAATATCAGCACAAATGCCGGTGGTATGCGTGCCGTAAAATATGGCGTGACCAGAGATTATGTCAGAGGTCTTGAAGTCGTTCTTCCAAATGGAAAGATCGTGGAATTTGGTGGAAAGGTTGTAAAAAACAGTTCCGGATATTCCTTAAAAGACCTGATGATCGGTTCCGAAGGAACCTTAGGCTTTATCACAAAAGCCACATTAAAATTACTCCCTCTGCCTAAAAAGGCAATTAGTTTACTGATACCATTTAAAACCTTAAAAGAAGCAATTGACACAGTACCTCTCATTATTAAATCCAAAGCAATCCCAACCGCTATTGAGTTTATGCAGAGGGAGGTCATCATTGATGCAGAAGAGTACCTAGGTAAAAAATTCCCAGATTCCCAATCCGATGCGTACCTTCTGCTCAAGTTTGATGGCAATTCAACAGAAGAGATTGAAGCAGACTATGACAAGGTTGCAAAACTTTGCTTAGAAGCAGGAGCGATCGATGTACTGATCTCAGACACAGAAGAAAGAGAAGAATCTATCTGGAAAGCCAGAGGAGCCTTCCTTGAAGCGATTAAAGGATCTACAACCGATATGGATGAGGTAGATATGGTCGTACCAAGAAATAAAGTCAACGAAATGGTAGAATATCTGCATAACTTACATAATGAAGTAGATATCCGTATCAAGAGTTTCGGACATGCCGGAGATGGAAACCTTCATTCTTATATCTTAAAAGACGACTTAAGCCAGGAAGAATTTGAAAAACGAATGGCAGCAGCAATGGAAAAAATCTACGAAAAGGCTGCACAGTTAGGTGGAAAAGTATCCGGAGAACATGGAATCGGATTTGCAAAGAAACCATATTTAAGAGAATCTCTTGATCCTGAAACCATTGAATTGATGAGCGGAATCAAGAAAGCATTTGATCCAAAGAATATCCTGAATCCACATAAAGTATTCCAAGGTTAAATGAAAGAAGATTGGAAACATACATTCATAGAAACCCTCTTAAGTTTAAAAATACACAAAGCAGACAGGAAAGACCCTCCTGTCTGCTTTGTGTACGTGAAATAATACAATTTGCTTAAAAATGGTTGACATAACGTGCTGAAATATATATACTAAAAATAGTAACAATTACTATTTGAATAAAAGAAAGAAGGAAGGGAAGAGGTTATGCAGCCAGCAACAAAGAAAAGCAAACAAAGGGATGCAATCATCAAATTTTTAATGACTCGCAAAGACCATCCGACTGCCGACATGGTATATATGAACATCAAAGAGGAGTTTCCAAAGATCAGTCTTGGAACGGTCTATCGAAATCTTGCATTATTAAGCGAGCGAGGGGAGATACTAAAGTTATCTTACGAAGGAGGAGCAGATCATTACGATGCATGCACTGATCCACACTATCATTTTGTATGTCAGGAATGTGGAGCAGTCATTGATCTGGATATGGCACCGATCGATGAGAAGCTGAATGAGATCGCAAGCGAGAATTTTCCAGGAGAGATTACACAGAACGTTGTATATTTTAAAGGAATTTGCAAAAATTGTTTAAAAAAGCATTGACAAAAATACAATGTGATGGTAATATAAAGACAAGTTAAAAATAGTAACAATTACTATTTTTAATTCAGAGATACTAAGCCGTAAGGCAAAGCAATATAAATGATTATATAAAGTATAAAGGAGAACAAAATTATGAAGAAATGGATTTGTACAGTATGCGGATATGTATATGAAGGAGAACAGGCACCAGAGAAATGTCCACAGTGTGGAGTACCAGCTGATAAGTTCAAAGAGCAGGTAGAAGGAGAAAAAGAATGGGCAGCAGAACACGTAGTAGGTGTTGCCAAAGGTGTCAGTGAAGATATCTTAGCTGATTTAAGAGCAAACTTCGAAGGGGAATGTTCTGAAGTTGGAATGTACCTTGCAATGGCAAGAGTTGCTCACAGAGAAGGATATCCAGAGATCGGATTATACTGGGAGAAAGCAGCATACGAAGAAGCAGAACATGCAGCTAAATTCGCTGAATTATTAGGTGAAGTTGTAACAGACAGCACAAAGAAGAACTTAGAGATGCGTGTTGATGCAGAACACGGAGCAACAGAAGGTAAATTTGACCTTGCAAAACGTGCGAAAGCAGCAAACTTAGATGCAATCCATGATACAGTTCACGAGATGGCCAGAGACGAAGCTCGTCATGGTAAAGCATTTGAAGGATTATTAAAGAGATACTTCGGATAAGAAGGATTAATTTTCATAAAATAAATTGGCTGGGTTATTCCATATAATGGATAACCCAGCCAATTTGTTTTTTGACTTTATAGCAAAATCTTATAAAATTAAAGAGATAATTATACAAATAAACGATCAAATTCTGTTTTTACAAATTCTCGGCATTCAGACATATCAGCAAATTCTGGTTCAAGTTTTGTTATTTTGCTTTCAGATAATTCAAAACTTGGAAGACCAAGCTGTTCAGTGAATGTTCGAATTGCATTTGCTCTTTCATGATTGTCTGTAGTAACATAACCATCCAATTGTTCAAAAAACTGTCCCATTTTGTCAAATTGCCAATTGGTATTTCCTAGCGAAAAGACACGGCTTTCAAGATCATATCTGATAACAAAAGGTTCAATTTCAGACCATACTTCTCCGTGAATATAAAGATTTTCATTATTAGTGTATAATTGAGAAAATCTTGAGATTAATTCCTCTATATCCTGATTCCTTATATCAGAAATATAACTGTTTGGTTTAGGAACAGGGATGATATCAACACGACTTTTATTTGGTGTAAAATAATTCTGATCTAAAACATAATAATCTTGTCCACGATATTTTGCGGTTTGTAGTGGAATGGATTTAAAGTCTTCAGCATTAGTATTTGCAGCAATAGGAAATTCATAAATTTTATTGGAATCTAATTTCATTTTTTCAATTCCAAATTGAACCATGTCAGGACAGGTAAATAAAAATTTATCGAATACCATATTATAAAGTTTATTTTGATTAAAATATGTATGTGCCTTTGGAGAGTTATCGGTCTCTGGTAAAAACAAATTATTTTTCTGTCTAGGTTCTACATAGAATTTTCCTTTTGTGTTATCCATATCTAAAAGAGTCAGCCAAACGGCTCTAATATAACCGAGTCCAATTACATAATCGAAGGATAAGTCTCCCCAGATTTTTTTTCGTTCGCGTTCTAAGATATTATTGTCTAGTTTTTGGTATGCATCATATACATTTTCAAATTGTTGCATGTTACGAATTAAATATTGTGTTTTTCTGTATTGTTCCATGGTTTCACAATAAGTACCTTTTCTCTGCAATACACGAACATGTTTATTTAAATTTTCAATCTGAAGTTTTGATATTTCATTGTCTAATCCTTTTGATAATAATAATGTTACATCAAATCGTGAATAATCAAATTGTGATGTTAAAAAATCAATACAAGGATAAATTAAAGAGAATTCATTCCATTTCACATAGATTGCAATAGTTTCTTTTTCTTTTTTGAAAATATGTTCTGTTGCGTTTATTGATTTTTCAAGAATGATATTGATTTTATCCTGGGCAATATCAGATTCTAAAATTGGTTTATGATAGACATCTTTGATTCCATATAATTCATGTAATTTATCTAATTCATCGTGATCTTTTACGATAATTTTAGAAGATTTCAGCATTGCAGTGGAAAAAGGAATACGAGCGACTCGATTTTCCTGTGCAAGAGTGTTATGGGAACAAAGATAGATCACGGTTTGTTCTTTCCTTCTTATAAACCAAAATGGTAAAATACTGTCAGTAACAATTGTTTGTGCAGTTGCCAGATATTCATGAGCTTTCTCTGTTCGGAAACGATGTGTTTCAATTGTATTCTTCAGAATTTCGGCATCAATTTCTTTCTGCGCAATGGCAACAACTTTTTTATTCCCTTTATTGGCTAAAGTATCAGAAATGATACTGGAAAGTTCGTCGGAATCTTTTAAATTTGAGCCAACAAATAAAATTAAATCTGAACGAACAGGATCTTTTAATTTTGAACCATAGGCGATATTATATTTTCGCACGTCGTTCATTTCTTTTGCATATTTTCCGCAAAAGTCCTCATATGAGATTACGTTATTTTCCAATTCCATAGTATATCCTCCATCTTAAATTATAAGATTGCATTCTCAAATTCTTCATAAGCTTCTTTGTTATATTGTTCCAGATCAAAATTACAAACAGGTATATTACCATCACGGAATTCACAAAGTGCATTGTAAATACTTTCTGGGGTCTGTTTGATCAGCAACTGTCCATCTGGATAGAGACTGCTTCGTACTGTTGAGAAATCAGAAACAATAATAGGAAGTCCACAAGAACGAGCTTCTAATAATACCATAGGAAGTCCCTCATGATGAGATGGAAGGACAAAACAATTACAACGGCGCATGATTGCAAAAGGATTTCTGACAATTCCTGTTAAAATGACGCTGTCTTCTAGTCCATATTCTTTGATTTCAGCTTCCAGATTTGGACGTAATGGCCCTTCTCCAACGATATATAATTTAGATTTTGGAGTTTCTTTATGGAATTTTCTAAAAGCTTTTATAAGTGAAGTATGGTTTTTCTCTGTAGATAAACGTCCACAGCTGACAAAACTGATTTCATCATCACTTGGCAGCTCAACTAAATCCATGCTGTATGCATTGACTTCAGAAGGAATATTTTCATTTGGCCAATATTTTTTGCCATTCATTTCAAAAACAGAATCGTCTTTGATACAGTTTTCGATTCGTTCAATATCAACAATATTTTTTGCATATGTAAATTTATCTTTTGTGTCTGAAGCTCCAAGTTTTTTCTTATTAACTTCCATTACAGATTCACCGCAGGAAACCAGACGATCAAATTTATTGTATATAGAAGTTACATAATTCATATTTCTTAACAATGGTTTTTTACCATTCACTGTTCGATTCATATCAGCTTTAATATCGTTATGCAGCCAGATGCATTTATGAATCGCATTGCCGGCTGAAAACATGGAAGCATTAATAGGACTGTATCCATTAAATTCCACAATATAATCAAATTCAGCAAAACCAAATGCTCGTTTAAATTCACGTTTTGAAATTTGATGAGGGTAGATTCTATCTACAAATTTTTTAGTCTTTTCTCTGCTTAAGTAAATACAGAATTCTCGACGGATTTCTTCATCAAGGCTGGCAGAGATAGGTCCTTTTCTTAGTAAAACACGAATTTCTTTTCTTAAATTTTCTACACGAGCATCCAAGGCTGCATTTTTTCTGCTGTCCTGAGTCAGGTATACAGTTACATCAAATTTATCATAGTCAATCATAGATAATAAATTTAAGAAGGAGTTTGTGATACCATTGTCTAACATCTTTGCACTGCTTAATAAAAGTTTTGGTTTCTTGGAAGAAGTAGTGATGGATTTTCCAGAAAAACTTCCTTCAAAAACAAGATCTGCTAAACGTTTTGTTACTTCACCATTGTCATATTTTGCAATTTTTTCTTTGACATCTGCATATTTTTCTTCATATTCTTTCTGGCGTGTATCAATATCTCCTAAAAATTCAGCAACTTCTTCTAATTCGCTGCTTGCAAATCCAGGGAGATCTTCAACACCAATTTTAAGACCTCTGACAGCACGGTAAGTTTCTAAGTCAGGAATATAGAATACAACAGGTTTTCCTGTAGCCAGATAGTCCAAAAAGATACTGGAATAATCAGAAACCATAACATCAACGATAGACATTAACTGGTTTGCATCAATTGTTGCAGGAATAAACATGTTTTTATACTCGTCCATATGTTTTAACTGCTGATATACATATTGATGAGGTTTGATCAGAAGCTGGTATTCGTCTGAATTTATATGTTTTTCAATACAATTTTTAAATTCTATAAATTCATCAGGATTTACGACAGCAACATTTGAAGATGCTTCTCTCCAAGTTGGTGCATATAAAATAATCTTCTTATTTGGATCAACATGAATTCCTTCAGCTTCTAGTTCTTTTAAGAATTCAGCTTTGTCAGTCTGGAATAAGAAGTCATTTCTAGGATAACCATCTTCAATGATTTTTCCAGGATATAAACCTCTTAACTTATAGCTGTCCAGATACATGTTTGTCATTGTTTCGTTTGCAGAAATGAGATAGTCAGCTAATAAAAAATTTCGAACCATGTTATTGCTGGTAAGATTTCCCCCAACCTGTTCATATCCCATGGATTTTAAAGGGGTTCCATGCCATGTATTGATGTAAACCTGTTCATCTCTTTTTACGAAATAAGGCTTAAATGTTACGTTGTTGATTAAATATTTTGCAGTTGCCAGAGTTTCAAGATATTCTTTGCTTTCATACATAACGAAGCTTACATTGCTGAACTTCTTATATTTTTTTATGATGCGTTGGTTTGCTTCAAAATCATCAAGAACCCAAACATGTTTTAAATGAGAATATTTTGGTTCTGAAAGAAGATAAGAAAAGATTGCATGTGGATTATCAACGATACCACGCCCCCAAAAGCTCTCATAGAGAACGACGTTATCCTGTACTTTGTTATTTTCACAGGCTTTAACATAAATATCTGTGTATTGACGCCAAATGCTTTTGGCGTATAATTGTTTTGTTTCCGCTTGAATACGAGAATATTCTTCTCTTATTTCTTTCGGTGTTCTTAATAGTGTCTTTAAATTCATTACTCGCCTCTCCGTTATTCTTTTTTGATAAAGTTTATTCTACTATTATATCATATGGTGTTTGTCTTTGTAAATTATTTACGCATTGGCAGGATGGCTTCTTTTTTTTTGCTATATTCCATGCTATAATAAAAAATAAGACTGAAAAAGCAGGTGAAAGCATATGATTTCAGAAGAGAAAGTAAAGATTATGGCAGAGATGGCCAGATATGAGAAGAATCATGGAAAAGACGATTTCCGTGTTTATAAATATGAGAAGAAAGACTATATCAGATTAGAACAGATCAAGACAAGTATCTGTCTGTTGATCGCATATCTTATTTTGACAGGATTGCTGTGTGTTGTGAAGATGGATACAGTGATCATGAACCTGAGAGATGGGAAGATCATTATATTAGCAGCAGTTGTTTTGATCATTTATATAGCAGTGTATCTTATTTATAGTCATTTTATAAAGAAACGTGCAGCCAGACATTATGATGAAGTAAGGGCAAGAGTTCTGATCTATGACAAACATCTGGAGGAACTCGAGATGCTTTATAAAGTGGAAGAGAATGAGGATGTAAGTCCAACGATCGCACCGGAGGAAGACGAAGATGGAAAAATTATTGATATATAGAGAACGGCTTTTAAAATTTATAGCAGCAAGAGGAAGATATATTCAATCAGGAATCAGATTCCTAAGCGGATTTATCCTGTTTTATGCAATGGGAAGATTATTTGGTTATACAGATTTTTTTGCATCACCATTTTTCCTTGTTATGATGGGAATTATTAATGTATTTATTCCAACATCAGTCCTTTCATTGATTTTCTATGTTGTCATATTTTTACAGCTGGCACATGTTTCTCTGGAAGTTGCATTGTTTTTTGTACTTGCTGTTTTGTTATATTTTTTAGTGTACCAAAGAGTATTTCCAGAGACACGAATTTATTTGATGATGGCACCGGTATTCTTTTACTTTCAATTGCCAGCATGCATTCCGATCTTTGCAGGAATGTTTGCAGGAATTGCAGGAATTCCTGCTATCTTAATGGGAACGTTTATTTATTATCTTGCAACGATGGTCTCACAGGCGGTGACACAGCTTCAGACAGGAGCAGCACATGGAAAGATATACAGCCTGATCGCAGCAAGAGCAATAGATAATAAGGAATTATTGCTGTATTTTGGAATATTCTGTCTGATCGTGGTACTGATAACTGTAATCAGAAGAAAAGGTGCGGCACGCAGCTGGGAAGTATCAATTCTGGTAGGAGGAGCAGCGTATGTGATCTTATTGTTTGCAGGTGGATATTTTGCAAACAGTGAAGTTTCTATTTTGGCACAGATCGGGATGGTCGTAGTAAGTATCGTGATCGCGATCATCATCCAGTTTTTATATAATGTAATAGACTACACGAGAGAAGAGACATTTGAATTTGAAGATGAAGAATATTATTATTATGTAAGAGCAGTGCCAAAGGTATCTGTGGAAGAAGAAGAATTTAATGTGACGCAGATCACAGCACCAGCACATAGATTCAGTTTAAGAAGAAAAGAACATAAAGAACAAGACAAAGAGCATGAAAAGGGAGAATAGATTTGAGCAAATTTTTCAATGGACTTGAAAAGTATATATATTGGACATCAATACCGAAGATGGGGATCAATGATATTGTAGATATTTTGATCGTCAGTGTTATGATCTATCTAATCGTTAAGTGGATCAAGACAACAAGGGCATGGGTATTATTAAAAGGAATTATTATCCTTCTTTGTATCGCATTTGCAGCATATATTCTGCAGCTCCACACAGTATCATGGATTCTGTCTAATACGATGAGTGTTGGAATTACAGCAATTCTGATCGTATTCCAGCCAGAACTTCGTAATGCACTGGAGCAGCTTGGAAGGAAGAACTGGGTAACCGATATCTTCTCTACGGAGAGCAGACAGGAAGAACAGGAATATACTGCAAGAACATTGCAGGAGATTTCAAGGGCAGCAATTGAGATGGGTAAAGTAAAGACAGGAGCATTGATCGTGTTGGAGAGAACGGTTGCACTTGGAGAATATGAGCGAACAGGAATTCCAATCGATGCTAAAGTCAGCAGCCAGCTGCTGATCAATATATTTGAACATAACACACCACTTCATGATGGAGCAGTGATCATCAGGAACAACAGAGTTGTATCTGCAACATGCTACCTTCCATTAAGTGATAGTGTGGAGATAGACAAAGAGATGGGAACCAGACATAGAGCAGCAGTAGGTATCAGTGAAGTGTCAGACAGTCTTACAGTCATCGTCTCAGAGGAAACAGGAGGAATTTCGATTGCAAGAGATGGAAAGATCATCAGACATTTAGATCCGCAGGGACTTAGAGATGAACTTTCTGTATTGAGAGAAGAAAAAGGACAGAATAAGAAGTTTAAATTATGGAAGGGACGGAATCGTAATGAGAAAAAGAATTGAAAGTGATCTTTTATTGAAAATACTTTCTGTTGTTTTTGCATTTCTGCTCTGGATGTTTGTAATTAATACGGATAATCCGGTGATTAAGAAGACATTTAGTGATGTTCCTGTAGATATGCTGAATGAACAGGTATTAGATGAACTGAATCAGACATATAAGATTGAATCTGGAGATACAGTGAGTTTTACAGTGAAAGGAAAGAAAGATATTGTAGACCGTCTGACAAAGTCAGATTTCCGTGCGACTGCGGATGTATCATCTATGTCCGATGTTCATGCGATTCCGATTAAGGTTGAGGCATTAAGGTATAAGAGTCAGTTAGATGTGGATACAGGAAACGCAACAGTTAAAGTTGTACTGGAAGATGTCAAGAGTGACCAGATTCCTGTTGTTGTAGAAGTGAAAGGAAAGCCTGCAAGCGGGTATACTGTCAGTACACAGACAGCAACTCCAAATCTTATCTCCATATCCGGGCCAAAGAGCGTTGTGAGCAGAATTAAACAGATTGTTGCAGTTGTCAATGTTTCTGGTGTCAAAAAAGATGTCACAATGACACAGAGTGTAAAATGCTATGATGAAGACGGAGACGAGGTAAGTCAGGAAAGAATTAAACTGGATACGAACAAGATCAAGGTCAAGATTGGTCTGTCAAGAACTAAGGTTGTTTCATTTAAAGTGGATACCAAAGGAAGTCCGGGAAAAGGATATGTTCTTGGAAGTATTGATTATCAGCCAAAACATATCGAGATCACAGGATCGAAAGAAGATCTGGACAAGGTTGACAGCATCAAACTGGCGAAGCTGGATATCAGTGACAGTACAAAGAGTATTGAAAAGACGATCAAAGCATCAGATATCAAGCTTCCAGATGGAATTTCATTTGTGAAATCCGTAGATAAGATTAAGAATGTGGTAATACGTGCGAACATAGAAAAGAAAAAGAGTCGTACACTTACGATACCGACAAGTCAGATTGCACTGATCAATAATACAAAGAATTATGACGTGACATTTGACGATCAGGAGATCAAAGTGAAGATCAGTGGTTTACGTTCAGTTATCGATAAGGTTGTTGTCAAAGATCTGAATCCAAAACTGGATATGAGATTATATGAACCGGGAACACATACCGTACAGATTCAATTAACAAAGATCAAGAACATGACGATCGAAGATAATGTAAGTGCGAAGATCACTGTCGAATAGACAATTAAGGAGTTAGAGGTAGAATGGGTAAGAAACTGTCAGTTGTTCTTCCATCGTATAACGAAGAACAGATGATTGAGAAAACTGCCAAGGTGGTAGGAGATATTTTGAGCAGGGAGCAGATACCCTATGAGCTGGTATTTGTAAACGATGGGTCGAAAGACCATACATGGGACAAAATACGAAAGATTAAGGAAGAAGATCCATGTATCAAAGGAATATGTTTTTCAAGGAATTTTGGAAAAGAATCCGCAGTATTTGCAGGAATTGAGCAGGCAGATGGAGATTGTATCGCAGTTATGGACTGCGATCTCCAGCATCCGCCAGAAGTATTGGTTAAGATGTACAGATTATGGGAAGATGGCTTTCAAGTGATCGAGGGTGTGAAGGCATCCAGAGGAAAAGAAAGTTTTATTCATAAGATGTTTGCCAAGACGTTTTATAAGATTATCAGTGATGCAACAGGAATCGATATGTCTCGGGCATCTGATTTTAAGTTATTAGACCGTCAGGCAGCAGATGAATTTCTAAAGCTGCCAGAGCGTAATGTGTTCTTCAGAGCTTTATCTTCATGGGTAGGATTTAAGACAGCTTATGTAGAATTTGACGTACGGGAGAGAGAAGCAGGAGCTTCCAAATGGTCGTTTAAATCATTGGTAAAATACGCGGTCAATAACATTACATCGTTTAGTGCAGCACCAATGCAGATAGTGACATTTTGTGGAATTGTGTTCTTTATATTTGCAGTGATACTTGGAGTACAGTCATTGTATATGTATTTTGCAGGACATGCAGTTGCAGGATTTACAACAGTGATCTTATTACTATTGCTGGTTGGAAGTATTCTAATGTTCAGTCTTGGTGTGATTGGATATTATATTGCAAAGATTTATGATGAAGTGAAGATGCGGCCGAGATATATTATATCAGAAGTTGTGAAATCAAAAGAAAAATAAACTTAAATAAAAAGAAGCTGGATTCCAGAATTCAATGATCTGGAATCCAGCTTCTTTTTATTAAGTTTATTTTTTCTTGTAAATAGATAACTTTCTGCTTCTTGAGATAACGATCAAAATGATCAAACTGATCAATGAGATACAAGCACCAATCTTAAGACCAGGAGTTGTATAGTTTAATTTAATATTATGAGTTCCAGATTTTAGAACAATACCACAGAACATGCCATTTACTTTAATTACTTTTACAGATTTACCATTATCAGTAGCCTTCCATCCTTTACTGTAAGCGAAAGGAATACATAAGATACGATCATCGGTTGTCTTAATATTTCCTGAGAAATGGTTTGCACCATCATAAGAAATATCAGTTAAATGCGGATTGTTCTTTAAGGCGTTTAGTGCAGCAGCCTGTTTTTTGCTATTAACCTGAACAACAGAAATCTTATCAATCTTATAAGTAGCACTGCGGCTCATGATAATAGATAAGGTAACATACTTCTGATCTTTTTTAATATTGTTTGTATTAACTTCAAGCAGATAATTTCTATTGCCAATCTCATAAATAGAATCCTGTTCCGCATTAAAGATTGTAGAGGTATGTCCAGCAATACCGACTCTAAATCTCGTGTTATTCTTACCAGTATAGAGAATATGATTTCTGCCACTATTAGAAGGAATCATGTGTACATTTTGAAGATAAATATAACATTGATCATTGAAATATTCTTTCGGTACTTTGATTTGTACAAGTTTTCCTTTTTTCTTAGTCTTATGATAGTAGAAATTTGTGGAAATATCATGTGTAGTTAAATCATTAGCGATAGAAGATTTTTGCAATGATGCAGAAGCAATATCACTTGTGTCAGAAATAACAGCATTTTGAGTCATTGTCTGTTCTCTTTGTACGGCATTTGCTTTTTCAAAATCTTTCTCTGTAACATAAGTATTATAGGTATAACCGAATGCTACAATATTTTTATTTTCATAAAGGCTATGTGTATCATCAGATTTGATCAATTTATAACCATTTGGAATTTTAGCACCATTTAGTTTGTTTATAATAATATATTTCGTATGGTATAAGTTTAATAGGCCTTCGCGCATATCAAGTTTTTTGAACTTAAATTTATATTGATATTGGTTCAATCCAAGATTCTCCAGAGAATCAGAAACATTTTTATCGGTAATACTGTAATAGTTTGAAGTAGTTGGAATGTTTCTGATAATTCCCCAGTTTGGAATCGATTCATTCATGGCATCAACACGGTCAAGCTGATTAACTTTAATATTTGCAGAGCGGAATAATGAATCTTCCTGTTCACCTAATAAATCATAAGCTTCATCAAACGCAACATAAGAATTAATGACCTTGCTTAATCTGGTTGAATAATGCCCAAAACCAGCAAAACTAACTGAAAAGCAGGCTAATCCTAGAAGAAGTAAATGATTCAGATGGAATTTTGACATAAATGGGATCTCATTGACTACAAATAATACGATTGCAGTTAATATAAGAATAATAGCTGCATACTTAACATCTAAAGCACCTTCTGCATAACGTTTATAAGCCATATAATAAAAGATGATTCCAAATACAATACCAATCTTCTGAAGCAATGTAAGGTTTAACAGATCTTCATAGACTTCCATTAAAACAGCTCCGATAATGAAAGCCAGTGCAAAATGCCATCGGTTCATAGGATAACTGAATGCATGAAGCACATAAGCAAAGATTGGGAATAACGTAAATACAACGCCTAGAATCAAAGAGGCTTTGTAAGGAAAACGTTCTTTGGATTTCTTTAACAATAGTACAATTCCACCGCAATAAGCCAGTGCAATAAAGTTTAGTGAAGTTCCTCTGCCTGGCAGATGGAATCCAATGGACTGCAGAATGAGGGACTGATAGTATTTTCTCTGATAAAGAAAGATACTAAAATAATTCACCCCAGAAGAACTTCTGGCATTGCCCATAAATGCAATGATGACTGGAAGAAGCAGGATCATGGACAGACCTAATCCAAGAATATACCATCCAGCAAAACGTCCTAAAGTCTTGAAAAATCCAGCTTCCTTATAAACAGGGAAACGGATCAGTGCATAAATCACGGCAACAGCAGTCAGCATATAGAAGAAATAAAAGTTACTCATAGCTGAGATCGCAACCATGATCGTGAATAGATAAGGCTTTTCTTTACGGTAAATCTTCTCAACACCTATGATCAGCAATGGAAGATAGATCATAGGATTTAAGAAGAAAGGATGACGGATCGCATAATTAAGGAATACACCGGAGAAGATATAAGTAAAACTTCCAATCAGGATTCCATAAGGATTCTTCTTAAAATAGCATCCAAAGATAATAAAAGAAATACCAACTAAATATGCACGGAAAAGTGTCATAAAAGTATATAGGTAAGATGCATTTGCTTTGTTAGCAAACACATACACAATATTCAATGGATCACCGATTGCATAGTAATTCAAGGTAGTAAGGATGTCAGAACCGAATCCAATACTGTTATTCCACATAGGAAACTGAAAATTACCATGAATCAGATTACTGAAGAAAGTACGGATATAATCTCCATAATAAAGCAGAGATGCTAAATGCTGTGATGTTCCATCTTCTCCAGAACGTCCCCAGATCAGGGACAAATGGTTTGTAAAAAACGGGTAAAAAACAATCATACATAAGATTGCAAATAAAATGGTGTATGTAAGAAATAAATATCTCTTCTTAGTTACTTTCATTAAAACTACTCCTCTTCTAAAGAATCTGAATAAGACTCATTTACTTATCTTGTTCAGATCCAGATTTAAATACAAATAATTTACTGATAAAATAATTGACAATCATAACAATGACCTGTGTTTCAAGTTTCGCGATCATTTTAGGCTGTCCAATGATCTCCACACAAAATGGAACACCACCAACTTCAACAGCCATTGTCACAAGACGACCTAGAACGAACTTAACAAATTCATGCAGTGTATCACCAAAAGTTTTGGATTTTGACTGAAATACATATAATTTGTTAACAACAAAAGCGAAACAGATCGCTGTTGCGACAGAAAAGAAATTACTAATTTTATAATCAATTCCTAAAGGACCTTCAAGAAGAGCAAATACAACAATATTTACAACAGTTGTCAGTCCTCCGAAAAATATATATCGAATTCTTGAATCATTATATAGTTTCTTGATCAAATCGGTTAACATAAATTCCTCCTTAATAAATTTTATACATACTTAACATCTTAAGATATTTTTCATTAATTTTCAACTAAAATATGATATACTAAAACTGACTATAAAGCAATAAGATAAAGGGTAGAGGAAACAGAATATGAGAGAAAAAGAGAAAAAATATTGTTATGGAATGTATACACTGATGTTCTTACTAATGTGTATGGCAGCATTCCTTCCTTTTTTTATAGGAGGAAAAAACTTTGTATGGGGTGCAGGAGTAGAGGATGGCTTAAGCCAGCATTTTTCTGCATTGGCATACTATGGAGAATTGCTCAGGGAGTTTGTTAAGAATCTGATTGCAGGACATCCCAAACTTATGATGTGGAATATGAGCCTTGGCTATGGAGCAGATGTCATTGCAACATTGAATTATTATGCGATCGGTGATCCATTAAATCTTCTGTATGGATTTGTACCAGTAAAATATACAGAGATCATGTACAACTTTATGATCCTGCTTCGAATGTATCTGGCGGGAATCGCATTTATTTTGTATGCAAGAAAGATGAAGAAGAGAACGTATGGAACAGTGATCGGGGCATTAGCGTATGTCTTTTGCGGATTTTGTTTCCGGCTTGGACTTAGGCATCCGTTTTTCTTAAACCCAATGATCTATTTTCCATTGCTTTGTCTTGGAATTGAGAAGATCTACCAGAAGCAGAGACCATATCTGTTTATTGTTATGATCTGTGTATCAGCAATCAGCAATTATTATTTCTTTTACATGCTTACGATCTTTTCAGTGATCTATGCATGGATCAGATTTTACAAATATACAGAGAAAGACAGAATCAAGAACTTCTTCTTAACGATTCTTAAATTCGGAGGGTATTATATTCTTGGAATCTGTATGGCAGCAGTGATCCTGATTCCTTCTGTGATCGGATTCCTTGGCAATGGAAGATATGGAAGTGGTACAGACTGGAAAACATTATTGGTTTATCCAGGAAAATATTATCTGATGTTTCTTGAGAACTTTGTCGGTTATGGAAATGTTGGAAGTAATACGAACACAGGATATCTGCCAATTGTAGGAATTGTTGTATTGTTTACCATATTTTCAAGAAGAATGAAACATAAGAAATACCGCCTTGCATTTCTTGGAAGCGTGGTTGCATTGATCTTCCCAATCTTTGGATATGTATTTAACGGTTTATCTTATGCGAATAACCGATGGGCGTTTGTCTTAAGTTTTATCGTGGCACTTCTGACTGCAGAGATGTATCCAAGACTCTTTCTGATGACGAAGAGACAGAAGATCGGAATTGGAGCAGGCATTGTTTTGTATATCATCTTATGTGCAGTGATCAGCGTATCAGGTGGAAAAATGCTTAAGAATCCTGGAATTATGGCAGCATGTATCATGATGGTTGTATTTTATGCAGTATTTCTTATCTTTCAGAAGATGGGATACGACAGCAGGACAAGAAGTGCAAGGATTGTGACAGCTGTGTTGCTTCTGATCTCAGTAGGAATTCATGGATATTATCGTTTTAATACAAACCAATATGCGTATGCAAACGAATTTCTAAAGCAGGGAACAGCATTGAAGGAATTAAGAACAGAGAATATTACAATGCTTAAAAATGTCAAAGATTCATCTTTGTACAGGGTTCATGCAGAGGGATACCGCTATAAGAACTATGGATTGATCAATGATCTTAATACGATCAGCGGTTATTACAGTATCACACCCAAATGTGTGACAGATACGGTAAAAAGTTATGAGACACTTGGAATGCAGTATGCAGATAAATATAAAGGGCTGGATCAGAGGATCGGCTTATTATCATTATCTGGTGTAAAATATATGACAATTCCGAAGGAAAAGAAGATAGGAAAAGAACAGACAACTGCATCGGATGTACCATATGGAATGAAAAAAGTAAAACAAAATGGAAATCTTACATTATATAAGAATCTTTATGCACTTCCATTTGGATATGGATACGATTCTTACATGACAGAAGAACAATATGATCAGCTCAATGGAGTTGAAAGAGAACAGGCAATGTTAAATGGAGTAGTTCTTAATGAAAAACCACAGCAGAGTATATTAAATCATATAGAAAATGCAAAAGATGGGAATATTTTATCTACAACAATTTCAGAGAATGATATCTCATCTCCAAAAGGAAAAAAATATTGTAAGATTACCGTGCCAGTCGAAAAGGACAAGGAAACATACCTGTATTTTAAAAATCTTGAATACAAAGGAAAGATTAAAATTAATGATAAATTCTTATTAGAAGGAAAGAAAGGAACAAGCAGTATTCTTGTCAGTGACAACGATGTGCAGCAAAAGATCCATATTCAGAATCCGACAAATCCATATTACTTTGGAAGAAAAGACTATATGGTAAAATTAAATCATCATACAAGCAAATCAAAAGAAACTGTAAGGTTAGATTTTCAGGTACCGGGTAATTATGAGTATGATGATATTACACTGATCACAGTTAAGAAGCAGAATACTTTTCATAAACTGGAGAACTTAAAGAAACATACACTTAAAAATATTGAATATAGAGAGAATACTTTTAAAGGAAACTTCCAGACCGATAAAGACAGAATGCTTTGTGTCACAATTCCATATTCCGATGGCTGGAGTGCAAAAGTTGATGGACAGAATGCGAAAATCTATAAAGCAAATGGAATGTATATGGGGATTTTCATGACAGCAGGAGAACATAAGGTAGAGTTAAACTATATGACACCAGGGTTAAAAATGGGAGCAGTAGTAAGTCTTGCAGGATGGGCAGCCTTGGCAATCCTTGCTTTACTGCGCAGGAAATATGTAATAAAATGAAAAGCAGTTATCATAGTAAGAAGAAAGTATCATAGTGAGAAAATATTATAGTAAGACAGGAAGGAAACGAAAACAAATGAAACAATATGATTATCTGATTGTAGGAGCTGGATTATACGGAGCTGTATTTGCACAGCAGGCAGTGAAAAAGGGTAAGAAAGTTTTAGTGATCGATAAACGTCCAAACATTGCAGGAAATGTATACACAGAAGACATAGAGAAGATTCATGTACACAAATATGGAGCACATATCTTCCACACAAACAATAAGAAAGTATGGAACTATATCACACAGTTTGCAGAGTTCAACCGATTCACAAACTCACCAGTAGCCAATTACAAAGGAGAGTTATATTCTCTTCCTTTTAATATGTATACATTCAACAAGATGTGGGGAGTTATAACACCAGAAGAAGCACAGGCAAAGATTGAAGAACAGAAAAAAGAAGCAGGAATCACAGAGCCAAAGAACTTAGAAGAACAGGCGATCAGTCTCGTTGGAACAGATATCTATGAAAAGCTGATCAAAGGATACACACAGAAACAGTGGGGAAGACCGTGCACAGAACTTCCATCCTTTATCATCAAGAGACTTCCAGTAAGACTGACATTTGATAATAACTATTTTAATGCACTGTATCAGGGAATCCCAGTTGGCGGATATACAAAGATGGTAGCCAATATGCTTGGTGATGTGGAAGTAAGACTGGATACAGATTACTTTGAACATAAAGAAGAATTGAATCAATTAGCAGATAAAGTTGTATACACAGGAGCAGTGGATGCATACTTTGATTACAAATTAGGAGAACTGGAATATAGATCTGTAAGATTTGAGACAGAAGTCTTAGACAAGCCAAACTTCCAGGGAAATGCAGCAGTTAACTACACAGATGCCCAAACTCCATGGACAAGAATCATCGAACATAAATGGTTTGAGTTTGGAAAAGATGATGAAGGAAATGATATCCCTAAGACCGTCATCAGCCGTGAATACAGTTCAGAATGGAAACCGGGAGATGAACCATATTATCCAGTGAATGATGAGAAGAACGGAAAGTTGTATGAAGAATACAAGAAACTTGCAGACCAGGAAGAGAATGTAATCTTTGGTGGAAGATTAGGCGAATATAAATATTATGATATGGATGCGGTAATTGCTGCGGCACTTGAGATGTGTGAGAAGGAATTAGAAGATTAAGAAAAGAGGAATGAAAAATTGAGTACATTTATACCAGCAGACATACTAATGCCACAAGTAGATTCTATGAAGAAATGGGCAGTGATCGCCTGCGATCAGTTTTCATCACAGCCGGAATACTGGAAAGAAGTAGAAGACTATGTAAAAGAAGCACCATCCACATTACATCTGATGCTTCCAGAAGCGAAACTTGGAAGTAAAGATGAAGATGAGAAAATCCGTAAAATTCAGTCCACAATGAAGAATTATGTGGACAACCATCTGTTGAAAACATACGAAAAATCATTTATATATGTGGAAAGAACCCTGCAAAATGGCAAGATACGAAGAGGAGTAGTAGGTGTAATCGATCTGGAAGAATACAGCTACACACCAGAAGATGAGGCAAAGATTCGCTCTACAGAGAAAACAGTCATGGAGAGAATTCCGCCAAGAATGAAGATTCGATATCAGGCACCGATTGAATTGCCACATGTGATTTTGCTTTGTGATGATTGGAAGAATGAATTATTGGAATTAATTACACAAAATAAAAAAAATATGTTACAATTGTATGAGTTTGATCTGATGCAAAAAGGCGGACATATTGCAGGATGGCTGGTAGATGGAGAACTTAAAGAACAATTTATTAAGCGATTACAGCAATATGAGCAGATGATGGCAGAAAAATATAAAGATTTGAGTGAACATCCAATGTACTATGCAGTAGGAGATGGAAATCATTCTCTAGCAACTGCTAAAGCATGTTACGAGAAGTTAAAACAAAATCATCAGTGGAAACATGTAGAGAATCATCTGGCAAGATATGCATTAGTAGAACTGGAAAATCTTCACGATGATTCCCAGCAGTTTGAACCAATCCACAGGGTTATCACAGGAACTGATCCACAAGAATTAGTAGAAGCACTGAAAGAACAGTGTTGTGGTCAAAATGGACAGGAAATCAGATGTTATTATGGAAACAAAGAAGAAGTATTACATCTGAATCTTCATGAACATCAATTGGCAGTAGATAAAGTTCAGACATTTCTTGATAAATATTTAATAGAAAATTCAGGAGTCGTTGATTATATTCATGGGGAAGATGTACTGAAAAAACTTGCAAAACAGGAGAATGCGGTGGGAATTGAATTACCAGCAATGGAAAAAGATCAGTTGTTCCCAAGTGTAATGACAGATGGAACACTGCCAAGAAAGACATTTTCCATGGGACATGCAAGTGAGAAAAGGTATTACATAGAGGGAAGAGCAATTAAATAAAACATTAAGAGAGAAAGGCAGAAAAAGAAACAATAAAGGGATAGAGGAATCATGAAAAAATTGAATAATTATTTGGAAATAAGAGTAAAAATTTTCTTATCATTATTATTAGCGGGAATACAAATTATAGGATATAGTTTTTCTGTACAGAATAACTGGAATTTGGTATTTCAGAAGAAAATGTTAATTGTGTGGTTGATTGGAAGTGCTTTATTTTTTGTGGTTATATCTTTGGTATATAGAGTTTTAGATAAACTAGAAGATAAGGATAAAACAAGTTTTGAAATTACTCGCAAAAAAGTAGTTATACTAGCATTGATTTTATTATTATGTTGGCTGCCATATATAATCATATTTTATCCAGGTAGTGCAAATCCAGATGTGGGCGATCAATTAGGACAGTTTTTCCACAATAGTACAATGTGCTGGACAGCTAAATATGTGAATTTAGTGAATCCAGAACGATCATTGTGGAACAATCATCATCCAGTATTTCATACATTGATATTAGGATTGTTTGTGGAGTTTGGTAAAAACATTGGACATAAGACAATTGGACTTTTTTGTTTGACGATGATTCAGATAATACTTATGATAGGAGTGTTTGCTTATATAATACTTTATCTGAAAAAAGTTAATGTAAATAAAAAGATTGTAAGAATTATTTTTGTCTTTTACGCATTATGGCCTTTGGCACCATTAACAACATTATCCTTATGTAAGGATACATTTTTCACTATATGTGTATTGATAGCAACCATCATGTTGTTTCATATGCTAAAAAGTCCGGTAGATTTTTATGAAAATAAGAAAAATTTAATTGGACTTATTATTGTATTTATCCTTATGGGATTATTTCGAAATAATGGATTGTATCTACTGATTGTAGCATTACCAATCTTTTTACTTATTGGAAAAGGTGCGAGAAAACGAATTTTTGTCAGTTTTTTAATACCAATAATATTTCTAGGTGTATTTATGCCGAAAGTAGTATTTCGAGCAGCACAGATTGCACCGGGAAGTGAAAAAGAGATGTTGAGTGTGCCATTACAGCAGGTTGCCAGAGTTTTGAAAGAACATGAAAAGAAAATATCAACAAAAGATAAGAAGATTATAGAAAATACAATGTGTCCAGGAAGGGATTATCATTTTTTAATACAGGTATATAATCCAAGATTTGCAGATCCAGTAAAAGCAACATATAATAAACAGCAGACAGCAAAACAAAAACAAGATTTTTTGAAAGTCTGGAAGAAATATTTGTTTAGGTATCCGGGGGTATATATACAGGCTGCAATTAACAACAACTATGAATATTTCTATTATGAAAGATATGGAAAAGGTGTATTGTATTATAATGGCATAACCGTTGAAAAAGAATATTTTTTGGGGATGGAAAATAGTCCTAGAACGAAAGCGATTCGTTCAAAAATATGGAATACAATGTATTCTATAAAAGAAAATCCATATATTGGTTGGATTTTTAATATAGGATTTTATATGAATATTTTTATAATTATAATGGTATATGCATTAATTAAAAAAAAGTATAAAACAATAGCGGCATTTAGTTTGATTATACTAAATATGGGGATCAACTTAATAGGACCAATTGTTTATATGCGGTATGCTTATTTCTTTATTATGAGCATTCCGTTAATATTAGGGTTTATACAAGATGAAAAAGACATAAAGGAGAGGTAGGAAAATGGACAAAATAGCAGTATTAATTCCATGTTACAATGAGGAAAAGACAATTAAAAAGGTAATTGATGACTGGAAAAAGGAATTACCAGAGGCAACGATCTATGTTTATAATAACAACTCAACAGATCATACAGCACAGATTGCCAAAGATGCTGGTGTCATAGTAAGAGATGAGTATCAACAGGGAAAAGGAAATGTTATCAGAAGAATGTTTCGAGAAATCAATGCGCAATGTTATATAATGATTGATGGAGATGACACATATCCTGCGGAATTTGGACGTGAGATGGCAGAAAAAGTATTAGAACGTAAAGTAGATATGGTGGTTGGAGACAGACTTTCATCAACATATTTTGAAGAAAACAAGCGACCTTTCCACAATTTTGGTAATAGTCTGGTACGAGGAACGATCAATCGTTTGTTTAAAAGTAATATAAGAGATATCATGACTGGATACAGAGCATTTAGCTATCAGTTTGTAAAAACATTCCCAGTATTGTCAAAAGGATTTGAGATTGAGACAGAGATGAGTATTCATGCGGTAGATAAAAACATGCTTGTTGAGAATGTGATCATTGATTACAGAGACCGTCCAGATGGAAGTAAATCAAAATTAAATACTTATTCAGATGGAGCAAGGGTATTAAAGACAATCATGGGATTATATAAAAATTATAAGCCAATGCAGTTTTTTGGATTATTAGCACTTGTTCTTGCAATTATTGCAGTTGCTATGTTTGCACCAGTCTTTACTTCTTATTTAAAAACAGGACTAGTTGCAAAATTTCCAACATTGATTGTAAGTGGATTTGTTGCAATGGCATCATTGCAGTCATTTTTTGCAGGATTAATATTGTCAAGAATTGTACAGAAAGACCGTCAGTCATTTGAATATAAGTTGCAAATGGTACAGCTAAATCAAGATACAAAATAAAAAGGGAGAACTATAGGATGAATTTTACGAAAAAAGATACATTATGTATGAAAGGAATAGCAATATTGGTGATGTTTTTCATCATAATTATGTGGGACTAGATTGTTGGTTAAATTCACCTATATATACGCTGAATCGTTATTTATCTATGGGAAGGGATCGCACCAGCTTATATCGTTATATATGCATACATTTTTTTATGTGGTGTAAACCTTTGGTTGTAGTGTTACAGTTTTTAGGGAAACATTCAATGAATATGTTTTTGACCCATACAATGTTTCGAGCAGTTTATTTTCACGATTTTATATATTCTTTTTATAATATATGGATTGATTATATTGTTCTTATTGCAGTTTCAGTTGCAACATCAATTTGTATTGAGTTTGTTAAGAAACTAATTCGATATGGAAAAATAACGAAATATATAAAAATTAAAGCATGTAGTATGTTAAAATTGGAATAAGGCAGACAATGCTCATAAATAAAAACTTTTGAATATATGTTAAGTGTGTTATTATAAAAGGTAGTGTAAATATTAATGTAATTAATGATGGAGGAAAGATCATGGCTATTTTAGTAGCAGGTGGTGCTGGATATATCGGCAGCCATACATGTGTAGAATTGTTAAAAGAAGGATACGAAGTTGTAGTAGTAGATAATTTATATAATTCAAGTGAAGAAGCATTAAAGAGAGTAGAACAGATTACAGGAAAGACTGTGAAATTCTATGAAGCTGATATTCTTGACAGAGAAGTTTTAAATAAGATTTTTGATGCAGAAGATATTGATTCAGTTATCAACTTTGCAGGTTTAAAAGCGGTTGGTGAATCAGTACAGAAACCATTAGAATATTATCATAACAATATTACAGGAACATTAATCTTATGTGATGTTATGAGAAATCATGGGGTAAAGAATATCATCTTTAGTTCATCTGCAACAGTATATGGAGATCCAGCATTTATTCCAATCACAGAAGAATGCCCAAAAGGACAGATTACAAACCCTTATGGACAGACAAAAGGAATGTTAGAGCAGATTTTAACAGACTTCCATGTCGCAGACCCAGAATGGAACGTTGTGTTACTTCGTTACTTCAATCCAATTGGAGCACATGAAAGCGGACTGATCGGAGAAGATCCAAAAGGAATTCCAAACAACCTTGTACCATATATCGCACAGGTAGCAGTTGGAAAACTTGAGAAATTAGGAGTATTCGGTGACGATTACGATACACCAGACGGAACAGGAGTCCGTGATTATATTCATGTAGTGGATCTTGCAAAAGGACATGTCAAAGCATTAAAGAAATTTGAACAGGAACCACAGGTAAGTATCTACAATCTTGGAACAGGAATTGGATATAGTGTATTAGATGTATTACATGCATATGAAGAAGCATGTGGTAAGAAACTTCCATATGAGATCAAACCAAGAAGAGCTGGTGACATTGCAACATGTTACTGCGATGCAACAAAAGCAAAAGAAGAACTTGGATGGATTGCAGAAAAAGGAATCAAAGAAATGTGTGCTGATTCTTGGAAATGGCAGTCTATGAATCCAGATGGATATCGTACTGAAAAATAATAATATAGCAACTAAAAAGAGACACAGCGGAGTTATGCAATGACAGAGTTATGCATAACTCCGTTGCGGTTATAAAATTAAATTGAATCTTAGCCAGTAAAATAGTATAATAACAAATGATATATAGAAATAATAAAAATGGAGAAGTACAGTGAAAGCGTATATTGAAAATTTTAAAAAGTACAGATTCCTTTTATGGGAATTAGTAAAGAAAGGTGTCAAGTTAAAATACAGAAGATCTTATCTTGGAATTTTATGGACACTATTGGAACCATTAATGACAATGATCGTATTGAGTGTAGTATTCGGTACATTGTTTGGCAACAAAGATCCACACTTCCCAGTGTATATTCTTTGTGGACGACTGATGTATAGTTTCTTTTCATCTGCAACGAATGGTGCGATGAAAGCGATTAGGACGAACGCTGGTATGATAAAGAAGGTTTATGTACCAAAATATATTTACCCATTATCAAGCGTGTTATTTAATTATATTATTTTTGCAATCTCATTGATCGTGTTGGTTGCTGTTGGTGCAGTTTTACATGTATATCCAACAATTTATATGCTGCAGGCAATTGTGCCATTGTTTTTAATCTTGGTGACAGCATTTGGTGTAGGAATGATCTTATCTACTATGGCGGTATTTTTCCGTGACCTTGAATATTTATGGTCTGTAGGACTGATGATCATTATGTATGCATCTGCTATTTTCTATTATCCAGAGAGACTGTTAAATTCAGGATTTGGATGGATCTTAAAGTTAAATCCATTATATCTTCTGATCCATAACTTCAGACAGGCAGTTTTTGGTATGCCAATGAATCTGAAATTTTTAGCAGCATCAGTATTATTTGCAATTGTAAGCGTGATTGTAGGATTGGTTTTCTTCTATAAGAAGCAAGATGAATTCATTCTGCATATTTAGGAGGGTATCATGGCAAAGAAAGAAGTATTAAAGGTTGAACATGTTGGAATGAAGTTCAACTTAAGTCAGGAAAAAGTAGATGACTTAAAGGATTATGTAATTAAATTATTAAAACATCAGATTTCATACAATGAATTCTGGGCATTAAAAGATATTAACTTTACACTGAATAAAGGAGATCGTCTGGGTATTCTTGGATTGAATGGTGCAGGAAAGAGTACTCTGTTAAAAGTTATCGCAGGAGTATTGAAAGCGACAGAAGGAACAGTAACATCAAAAGGAAAGATTGCACCACTTCTGGAACTTGGAGCTGGATTTGATCAGCAGTATACAGGACGTGAGAACATTTATCTGTATGGAGCGGTTCTTGGATTTTCAAAGAAGTTTCTGGACGAGAAATTAGATGAGATCATTGAGTTCTCTGAACTTGGAAAGTTTATTGACGTGCCAGTTAAGAATTATTCTTCTGGTATGAAGTCAAGACTTGGATTCTCTGTAGCAACATTAGTAGAACCAGACATTTTGATTTTGGATGAAGTACTATCTGTTGGAGATGCGAAATTCAGAAAGAAGAGTGAAGCGAAGATCATGAGTATGTTTGATAAAGGAGTTACGGTATTATTTGTATCCCATTCCTTAGATCAGGTAAAGAGACTTTGCAATAAAGCAATCTTACTGGAAAAAGGTCAGATCATCTCTCGTGGTTCAATCGAAGAAGTAAGTAAAGTATATGAAGAAAAAACAAAATAAAACAGAGTACAAGGAGTTTTTAAAATGAAGAAAGTTATCACATATGGAACATTTGACCTGTTACATGCAGGACATATCAATCTGTTAAGAAGAGCAAAAGAACTTGGAGATTATCTGATCGTTGTTGTCTCAACAGATGAGTTTAACTGGAATGAAAAACAGAAGAAATGTTATTTTACCTATGAGGAAAGAAAAAAACTGGTAGAAGCAGTTCGTTACGTTGATTTAGTGATTCCTGAAAACAGCTGGGATCAGAAGGTTTCCGATGTACAGGAATATCATGTTGATACATTTGTTATGGGAGATGACTGGAAAGGTAAATTTGATTTCTTAAAAGATTACTGCGAAGTTGTTTATCTTCCAAGAACAGAAGGAATCTCTACAACAAAGATCAAGAAAGATCTTGGACTTGGAACAACAATTACAAAAGAGGATGAATAGTGCTTTATGAATATGAAACAGTTAATAAAGAAATATACAATTAAAATTTATAAGAAATTAACACATATAATCCCAACAAGCAAGAAAATCATCATTTTCCAGAGCAGTAACGGAAGAAACTATACAGGAAACCCTCGTTATATTTATGAGGAGATGATCCGTCAGGGATTAGATAAGAAATATAAATGTATCTGGTTTTTATTTGATACAAGTATTGAGGTGCCAGGAAATTGCAAGAAGATCAGAAATAACTATTTCCCATATTTCTGGTATCTGATGAGAGCGGGATTCTGGGTATTTGACAGTCGTCAGCCTAAGTACTGCAGAAAGAAAAAGAATGTAACATATATCCAGACATGGCATGGAACACCACTTAAGAAGTTAGCTCTTGATATGGACCGTATGGATATGGGTGGAAGCACAAATATCGAAGGATATCACAGAAAGTTCCTTGCAACATGTAATGACTGGGATTACCTTGTATCACAGAATAGTTTTTCAACAGAGATCTTCAAATCCTGTTTTGCATTTAAAGACAGACCAATTCTTCAGATTGGATATCCAAGAAATGATATTCTGATCAGAGATAACAACAAAGAAAAGATCGACGAATACAAGAAGAAACTTGGATTACCATTAGATAAGAAGATCATCTTATACGCTCCAACATGGAGAGATAACGAATATAGTGTCAAAGGAAAATACAAATTTGTATCCAAACTTGATTTTGATAAGGCACAGAAAGAATTATCTGATGAATATATTTTCATCGTAAAATATCATTATCTTGTATCAGATAAGATTGACTGGAGCCCATATAAAGGATTCGTTTATACATTTGATGAAACAAAAGACATTGCATGGCTCTATCTTGTATCAGACATGATGATCACAGACTATTCATCTGTAATGTTTGACTATAGTTTATTAAAGAGACCAATGTTATTCTTTGCATATGATCTGGAAAATTATAAAGAAAATCTTAGAGGATTTTATTTTGATTTTGTGGAAGAAGCTCCAGGACCAATTTCAAAGAATACAGATCAGCTGATTGAGGATATTAAAACTTATGATCCATCAGAATGGAAAGAAAAATATCAGGCATATAGTGCAAAATACAATCATGTGGATGATGGACACGCATCTGAGCATATCGTTGATCTGATAAAGAAAAAAAGCAGATAGATAAAATTTGTCAGGAGGTTTGAAAACAATTATGGTAACGATTCTGTTAGCGACATTGAATGGAGAGGATTATTTAAAAGCGCAGTTAGAATCAATTGCAGCTCAGACCTATGAAAACTGGCAGCTGATCGTTGGGGATGATGGTTCTACCGATCATACGATCAGCATTATAGAAGAATTCAGCAAGAAACATCCAGATCAGGTAACGATCATAAAGAATGATCCGCCGCAGGGAAGTGCCAAAGACAATTTTATTTCCCTGTTGCGTAATTCTTATGGACCATACTTTATGTTCTGTGATCAGGATGACGTATGGAAGCCGGATAAGATTTATCTGACATTACAGAAGATGGAGTCTTTGGAAGCTCGATATGGAGACAAGATACCGATTCTGGTGCATTCAGATTTATCTGTGGCGGACAGCAATCTGGAGATGATCGCAGAATCATTTTTCCAGTATGCGGATATTCCAAAGAGAATTGTGTTAAACCAGCTGATGGTTCAGAATTCAGTGACAGGATGTACGGTGATGATCAATCGCTGTCTGCAACAGTATTTTCTGCGGGAACTGCCGATTTCCAAGATCATCATGCATGATTACTGGGCAGCACTGATCGCAAAAGTCTTTGGCAAGATTGGATTTGTCAATGAATCCACGATGTATTACCGTCAGCACGGCAACAACTCTGTTGGAGCCAAGAATGCGAAGAATCCGGTATATTTATATCATCGTCTCAAAGAAGGTAAGAACAGTTACCGAAGGATGATGATCGAATCTATGGAGCAGGTACAAGGCTTTGTGGATACTTATGGTGAAGAGATAGACAGCCTGGACGTATATGAACTTTTAGCATGTTATGGTGAGTTATATTACAAAGGAAAGCTGCGTCGTTTAAGCTTCTATAAGAACAACCATGTATTAAAGGAAGGAAATGTCCGCAAGCTGATGCAGTGGCTGTGGGGATAAAGGGGTATTTATGAAAAAAGCAGCGGGACTTATTGGAAAGTATCTGGTCATGTATCTATCCTGTTTGTTTCCAAGAAGCAGAAAGATTTATATATTTGGGGCGTGGCTGGGAGAACAGTTTGCAGATAATCCACGATATTTATTTCTGGAAGCACAGGAACACGATGATATCCGTCCAGTATGGATCACAAAAGATGAGAAGGTGTGTGCAAAGGTCAGAAACCTTGGCTATGAAGCTTATATGTTTAATAGTCTCAAAGGAATATGGATGCAGCTTCGAGCCAAATACGTTGTTGTATGCAATGGGATCAGTGATGTAAACCATACATTTATGGGACGAGCAATATTCTTAAATCTATGGCATGGTGTTCCATTAAAGAAAGTTGGATACGATGACGATAAGGTAAAGAATTGGGACAGCAAAGGACAGAAGTTAAGACGATCGATTCAGGAGATTCCATTAGGAAGAGAATATGTCGTTGCGACCAGTGATTTTTATGCAAAGATTTATGAAAGTGCATTTCGAAGAAAACCAGACCACATACTGACACTTGGGCAGCCAAGGAATGATGTGTTTTATGATAAGGATGGAATGTTTACACCATCCCATCAGTTAAAGAAGGCGGCTAAGGGTAAGAAAGTTATTCTTTATGCACCAACACACAGACAGGAAGGGAAAACAGTTTTTCCTTTGAATGAACAGTTTGATTTTGATAAGCTGAATCAGTGGTGTGTAGATCATAATATGGTATTTGTGATACGCCGTCATTTCTATCATAAGGATGAAGAAGTTGATTTTTCAATGTATTCCAATATTACGGATATTACGAAGAAATCCATGGATATTCAGGAGATTTTGATGGATACGGATATTCTGATCAGTGATTATTCAAGCACTTATATTGACTATCTGTTGTTAGATCGACCATTGATCTTTTATAACTTTGATTATGAGGATTACCTTCAGAATGATCGTGAGATGTATTATGATTATGATGAGGTGACACCGGGATATAAGGCGGCAACATTTGATGAGTTGATGACAGAATTAGATAGTATCGCGAAGGATGAAGACCATTTTGTTGAAGAGAGACAGAGAGTCAGAGATTTGTTTTATTGTAAAGAAGGACAGCAGATGGTTGGGGAGAAACTTCTTGAATTCTTAAAAGATTTATAATAAAAAGGATTAATTTTAGAATATTATTTAAAACAAAGGGCTGTCGCTTAATGCGATAGCCCTTTATTTTATAGAGTATCTGGATTTTCAAATATTATTATATCATAAATATTGTTATATCATAGTTATCTAAAAAATTATAGTCATCAAGAAAGAGAATGGGTTTTTGGGTTTCACCTGGTCTCATATTTTCTATTGTCTTTTTTCTTGTGTGACTATATCCAAAATCACGAAGTATTTTTCCAACTTCGGATATTTTCATTCCAAATTTTTTTGCAATATCAGCTTGGAGGAGTCCACGATTAGCATATGCTTTGCATATTGCATCGACTTTAAAATTTCTTTCGTTGTATTTTTTGTTTTTAAAATCTAATTCATTCATTTAAAAATCTCCTTTTGATACAATAGATATGTTGCTTGAATTTCTAGATATAACAATTAGTATCCAACCCGATAAATAATCTTCTGATTGATCTTGCTTAATTCATCACTAACCTGATAATCTTTCGTACCAAACAAATACTTATGAGCACGAATCGCATTTTCTTTCAATGTCGTAGGGAATCCATAGTAAGTTCCATAATAACGCATTTCTTTCTGATCCCAAGGGAATCCCTGCTGGTCTTTGATCTCGTATTTAAATACAGATAGCACCATCTTAAATAATTCATCCTGACTCATATTTGTCTTAACCTGCGGAAGAACTTCATCCATAACAGCCATCATTTTCAATGGGCTTTTCTTACCTTTCTCGAAAATCTTTTCAAGAACTTCTCTCTGCCTTCCGGCTCTTGCAAGATCACCGCCTGCAGTATAACGGATTCTGGAATAAGCAACGGCCTGATTACCATCAAGCGTGTAAGTTCCAGCACTTTTGATCGTAGAAGAATTACCACCATTGATACGGTTCATATCTTTGATATAAGAATTCAGGTTTTTAAGAATGCTTTTATCAACCTTAACTTCAATACCGCCAACGGCATCAACGATATTTGCAAGGATCTTAAAGTTCACAGTAGCGTATTTCTCGATATTCAGATCGAGATTACGATTGATCGTACTGATCGCAAGTTCCGGACCGCCCCATGAATAAGCGGCATTTACTTTGCTGTATTTTCCGTTGATGCTTAAATATGTATCGCGGTAAATGGACAGCAGTTTCACTTCTTTTGTGGAATTGTTGATGCTCACAACGATGATCGAATCTGAACGGTTGCCTCGGTCAGACATACTTCCTGTCTGTGAATCAATTCCGAAGAAAGCATAATTCGTATAATCACTCATGTTACTATCATTATTAACTGTGACAAGCTGGCTTTGATTTAACTCTTTTGTCTGAACCTTGCCAAGTTTTGAATGAAGTGTAAAAACAACAATTCCAATCAGTGCTGCGATTAGAATAATGAATAAAAATAAGAAACGAATCGGTGATCGCCGCCTTTTTTTAATATGTTTTTTATGTGCCATAAAGTAGTCTCCCTTCAAACAAAAAACGGATGAGAAACTCCATCCGTTTTGTTATTAGTATGCATTTTTATTGACAAATCCCTTAAAGAATGTAAGGAATAAAATCTTGATATCAAGTCCCAAAGACCAGTTCTCAATATAATAAAGGTCATGTTCGATTCTGCTTCGGATGGAAGTATCACCGCGGAATCCATTGACCTGTGCCCATCCTGTGATACCTGGACGAACCTGATGTTTGATCATATAACGAGGGATCTCTTCTTTGAATTTCTCAACAAACAAAGGGCGTTCTGGTCGTGGACCGATCAGACTCATATCGCCTTTTAATACATTCCAGAATTGTGGAAGTTCATCGAGGCTTGTCTTACGGATCACACGCCCGACAGGTGTAACGCGGGCATCATTCTTGGTTGTCCATTCTTTGGCTTCTTTCTTAGGATCCTGAACTCCCATGGAGCGGAACTTGTACATCTTAAATGGTTTATTACCAAGTCCGATACGTTCCTGTGCAAAGAAGATTGGTCCTGGAGAACTCTTCTTCACAAGGATTGCCACGATCAGCATGATCGGTGAAAACAGGATCAGTGCCACAATGGAACCGACAATATCGATCAGACGCTTGATAACACGGTTTACTGTGTTGGTAAGCGGAACATTACGGATATTGATAACTGGAAGTCCGTCAAGATCTTCCGTGTATGGGTTTGTCGAAATAAAGTTATAATAATCAGGTACAAACTTTGTATGAACACCAGACTTCTCGCAGATTGCTACGATCTGTTCCAGTTTGTGGTATTCGTTCAGGTTCAGTGTGATCGCAACCTCATCGAGAGAGGATTTCTCAAGGTAAGCTGCCAGATCTTTTAAAGTACCAATCTTCTTGATACCGCGGTATTCAAAGTTACTGCTTACAAGGTCATCAAAGATCCCATGAACTTTAAGTCCCCACTGTGGATTCGCCTTAATACGGTCAATATATGCAGCCGCAGATGTACTGAATCCGATAAATACAGTATGTTTGATATTTCTTCCTTTCTTACGGTTCACTTTCAAGAACTTACGAATCAGATACCTTGAAAAGACACCAAAGATAAAGTTAAAGAAATAAAAAAGCAGGTACAGGGAACGTGGAAAATTCTGAATCTGGAATACGGTGATCACAAAGGCAGAAACTCCAAGTCCGATCAGGTTTGCTTTCACAAGATTCACAAGTTCTTTTGAACCACGCTGATAACGCTTTGGTGTATAAAGACCGAAAAAGGAATATAATAATAGTAAAAAGATCAGTGAAGCGATCAAAGGCTGCTGATACTGATAGAATTCCTTGTAATAACGATTATACTCAAAAATCTCTTTATTCAACCAAAAGCCGTGGATATTCAACTTGAATCTTATATAATAGGCCACATATCCTGCAAGATAAATGCAGACAGCATCCATCACGACGTGCAGCCTGTTTAAATAGGTTTGATTTTGCTTGATCATAGAAATAATTCTCCTTTTTTACTGCTTCTATTATAAGGGAAAAACAACGATCATACAACGAGAAATTGCCTTAACTTTTTCTTATTTTTAGGGAAAATAAAAAATACTTCATTTTTTGAAAAATCCATTTTTTTGTAACATATTAATCACATTTTTTACACATTTATAGGATATATTTATCTCATAAAGCAAAAAACTTACAAAGATCAGACATCGATCGAAGACAAAAGACCAGGATTGAAAGGAGAACATCATTATGGATGGATATCATACAAATCAAGACGGACAGTGGAAGACTTCCGATCAGTGGAGAGCTGAAGAAGCCAACACTTCAAATAAGAAACCAAAGAAATCAGGAAGAGGAAAATACGCAGCAAAGCTTGCAGCATCAGCAGTTGCATTTGGATTGATCGCAGGACTTGTGATGCAGGGAGTTACTTTTGGATTCTCAAAGGCAGGCGTTGGAAATGGAGCAACACAGCTCGCGACAACAAAGACGACAAGTAGCAGCTCCAGCACAAGCAGTGATGATCTTTCTGGTGTATCAGAAAATGTTATGCCATCAATCGTTTCCATCACAGGAAAGTTTGAGACAACAAGCCAGAGCTGGTTCGGACAGACACAGAGCAGCGAATCAGAAGGTGTTGGTTCTGGAATTATCATTGGAAAGAAAGATGGCAAGATCTTAATCGTTACCAATAACCATGTTGTCGCAGATGCGAAATCCTTATCTGTAGGATTTGTTGACGGCAAGAGTGCAAGTGCAACGATCCGTGGTACAGACAGTGATGCCGACCTGGCAGTTGTGGAAGTTAACACAAAAGATATGAAAGCTTCTACATTAAAGAAGATCGCAGTGATCACACTGGGTGACTCTTCCAAGTTAAAGACCGGTGAGAGAGCAATTGCGATCGGTAATGCTTTAGGTTATGGACAGTCAGTAACTGGTGGATATATCAGTGCCTTAAACCGTCAGGTTCAGTTAACAGACAAGACAATGACACTGATCCAGACAGATGCAGCGATCAACCCAGGTAACAGTGGTGGTGCATTATTAAACAGCAAAGGTGAGCTGATCGGTATCAATACAGTCAAATATTCTTCTGAAGACGTAGAAGGAATGGGATACGCAATTCCAATCAATACAGCAAAACCAATCATCAATAAACTGATCAAGAACGAAGCAACAAGTGAGAGTGAGCAGGCATACTTAGGAGTATCAGGACAGACAATTGACAGCTCTATGGCAAGCCAGTTTGATATGCCATCTGGTGTTTATGTACAGCAGGTAATCAAGAACTCTCCAGCTCAGAAAGCAGGAATCAGCGCAGGTGACGTGATCGTATCAATTGATGGAAGCAGTGTTTCTACAATGGATGGATTAAAAGAAAAGATTTCAAACTTAAAAGCTGGCAAGAAAGTCAAGATCGTCGTAAAACGTCAGAATCAGATGGGAACTTACGAGAAGAAGACACTGACAGTGACATTAGGAAAGAAATCCGATGCACCAAGCACAAGCAGCAATAGCAGTAACAGTAATAGCAGTAACAGTAATAGCGGAAGCAGTAACAGTGGAAACAGCAACAGCTATAACAACAATTACAATAACAACTATAATAATGAAAGTTCCGACAGCCAGTATTACAGCTATGGCCAGTAAAATCAGTTGAAAAAATATTCAAACAAAGATACAATAAAATGGAACCCTGATCAAAGGCAGGGTTCCATTTTTTAGTCAGGAGAAGAAGCCTATGGTTATGATCGAAATAGAAAATATCAAGAAATTTATGGCAGGTTTTTTAGGAGGAAATCTGTTTGATGATTTTTTGATGAGTGAAGGAAAACTTTCCATGAATATTGCATACGAATTTGATGGAAAGATATTAAAAGAATTTTATGACACTGAAGAATGGGAAGAGATGCAAATGTATCCATACGTCATGTGGAAAGAAGAAAAAGAGAAGATCTTTTCACTTGTCAAAGGCAAGAAAACACCACTGTCATTTCAGTTCGTAATGATGTTAAAACCAGACCTTGTCAGCGAGATTCTTGCCAAATATAATCTCGCAATCAGAGAAGATGAAGTCGCAGGACTTTTCATCAATGTCTTATATGACAGACAAGGCTTAAAATGCACCGCCGGAGTTTCAAGAAAGACATTTGTGTTAGATAAGACATTAGAAGAAGCATGGGATCAGGAAGTAAAAGAGAGATTTCTGGAATTTTTATAAGATAAGAAAAAATTTTTTAGTGAAAAAATGTGGGTATATTTCATAACTTATGCCATTTTTTAACAAAGTATCTGTAGAATTTTTCACAAACTTATGGGTACATTCCACAAAGAAACTTAGTTTGTATGTTTCTTTTTCGAAAGATATATGTTAGAATAAGTAGTAATGAATACCAGATAAGAAAGTTGTAAAAAGGAGATACGAATATGAGTTTTCATATTGTTTGTGACAGCTGTACGGATTTGACAGAAGAAGATATTAAAAAAGGATGTTATACATGGGTGCCATTAACCTTATTAGTGGACGGAGAAGAGATTATAGATGACGAAACTTTTGATCAGGCAGATTTCTTGGCGAAAGTAGCAGCCAGCAAAGAATCAGTAAAATCAGCATGCCCTGCACCAGAGAGTTACATGGCAGCTTATTCCAAGGCAGATGATATTTATGTAGTAACACTATCTGCAGAATTAAGCGGATCATACAACAGTGCAGTACTTGGAAAGAACCTTTACGAAGAGGAGAATGGAGAGAAGAACATTCATGTAATAAACTCCAGAGGAGCTGCTACAACACAGGTACTGATCGCACGTAAACTATACGAATATGCAAGTCAGGGAATGCCGTTTGAAGAAGTCGTTGAGAAGATCGAAGAATACACAACAAGTCTTAGAACATATTTTGTCTTAGAGACATTAGAAGTATTAAGAATGAACGGAAGACTATCAAGACTCTCCGCAACGATCGCAAGCGCACTGAATATCAAACCAGTCATGATCGGAACAAGAGACGGAGTCATCCAGAAAGCAGCCCAGGCAAGAGGAATGAAGAAAGCACTTGCGAAGATGGTAGAACATATGAACAGCGAAGGAAGAGATCTTTCAGGAAGAAAGTTCGTTATTTCACACTGTAATTGTTATGAAAGAGCTGTTTATGTGAAGGAACTGATTCAGAAGAATTTACATGCCCAGGATGTGGATATTGTTGATACTAAGGGTGTTAGTAGTTTGTATGCATGCGATGGGGGAATCATAGTTTCTTACTAAATTTTGATTTGTAATGTTTACGCCGGGAGGGTGTTGACGTATAAAAAGA
Organism: Eubacteriaceae bacterium; assembly: GCA_902362875.1. Lineage (GTDB taxonomy): Bacteria > Bacillota > Clostridia > Lachnospirales > Lachnospiraceae > Anaerostipes. The sequence goes on from CABIYF010000009.1 coordinate 54,679, forward strand.
AACCGAAATATGAATCATAGGGACTGAAAAACGGATTCCATTGACGGAGTTTTGACAGAACGCTTATCCGCTGGATCTCCTGCGATAACTCGCCTTCAAAGATATTTAGACCAGTAGTCTTTGAGGCTCAAACAATCGCCCGATCCAGCTGCGATTCCGTCAAAACTCCTATGGAATCCTATCATTTCAGTCCCTATGATTCATATTTCGGTTCCTTTTTATACGCTGAAGGCTGAGCGGTTTACAAATAAAAGTTGTAGTAGACGGAGGGCGTGTGCTTAGCTTATTTCTATCTCATACAACATTAACGACTACCTTTCAAATCAGAATTTCTTTGTTAGAATTTTAACGTTACAATGCACAAAAAATATTAGGATTGTTACGAATTTAACGTATAGAATGCACAAAAAATGGTTGAATTGCTCGAAATTCCCCGCTATAATTGAAACCAATATACTGATATAGAGGAATTAAGGAGGATGAGTCATGAGTCGTTTAGAATTAAGGACTCCAAACCAGGCACAACTGGTTGTGGAAGGACTTTATAAAGATTTGGAACGAAGAATCGAGTCAAGCCCGCCAGGGTTATGTCCGGTTGATATGTCCAGAGCATTCTTAGAGATTTGTCATGCACAGAGTTGTGGAAAGTGTGTTCCATGCCGTGTAGGACTTGGACAGCTGAAGAATCTGATCACAGATGTCTTAGATGGCAAAGCCACGATCCGAACATTAACAGAGATACAGGAGACAGCAAAATCCATTATGGAATCCGCAGACTGCGCCATTGGGTATGAGGCAGCCAATATGGTGTATAAAGGAGTCATTGGATTTAAAGATGATTATGTAGAACATATCATGTATCATAGATGCTTAAGCACATTAAAACAGCCGGTACCATGTGTATCAAGATGTCCTGCAAGAGTAGACATTCCAGGATATATCGCACTGGTACGTGAGGGAAGATATGAAGATGCGATCCGTCTGATCAGAAAGGATAATCCTTTCCCTACAACATGCGGATTTATCTGCGAGCATCCATGTGAGGCATTATGCCGTAGAAATATGATCGATGATGCTGTGAATATCCGTGGATTAAAACGTATGGCAGCAGATGCAGCAGGTTATGTTGCACCTCCAGCATGTGCAGAATCTACTGGTAAGAATATTGCCGTTGTTGGTGGTGGACCAGGTGGATTAAGTGCTGCTTATTTCTTACAGTTGATGGGACATCAGGTAACAGTATACGAGATGCTTCCAAAACTTGGAGGAATGTTACGTTATGGAATTCCAAACTACAGACTTCCAAAAGAACGCTTAGATGATGATATTCAGGCAATCTTGGACACAGGAGTGAAAGTAGACTGTGGAAAAGCCATTGGTAAAGATTATTCCATTGTGGATTTAAAAGAGAAATATGACGCAGTACTGATTACGATCGGTGCGAGTACAGATAAGAAATTAGGACTGGAAGGAGAAGATGCCAAAGGTGTAATCTCAGCCGTACAGTTCTTAAGAAATGTTGGATACGGAACGCAGGAGAGCTTAGAAGGCAAAGAAGTCGCCGTTATCGGTGGTGGAAACGTATCCATGGATGCAGTTCGTACATCCGTAAGATTAGGTGCGAAGAAAGTCAGCATCGTATATAGAAGAAGGGTCGCAGATATGACAGCCCTGCCAGATGAGATTTCAGGTGCGGAAGCAGAAGGCGTTGAGATCAAAACTCTGATGGCACCTTCAAGAATTGAGAAAGACGAAGAAGGCAATGTAAAAGGTGTATGGGTAACTCCACAGATGATCAGTAACATCAAAGGTGGAAGAGCATCTGTAAAGCCAACAGGTGAAGATGATGTATTTATCCCATGTCAGGCACTGATCGTAGCGATTGGTCAGGATATCGAATACCAGCATTTTGAGGAAGCAGGAGTTCCAGTGCAGAGAGGTAAGATCAATGTAGAGAAATTCGGTGGATTCGAAGAGATGCCTGGAGTATTTGCAGGTGGAGATTGTGCGACAGGTCCATCTACCGTAATTTCTGCGATCGCAGCTGGTAAAGTTATCGCAGCAAATATTGATGAATATCTTGGATTCCATCATGAGATCACAGCAGATGTTGAGATTCCAGAACCGAAGTTAGAGGACAAGCCGGCTTGTGGAAGAGTAAATCTTACAGAGAGAGAAGCCGGAGAGAGAATCAAAGACTTTGAAGGAATTGAAAACTGCATGACACATAAAGAATCATGCCAGGAAGCTGGAAGATGCTTACGCTGTGACCACTTTGGTTACGGAATCTTTAAAGGAGGGAGGGCTACAAAATGGTAAATATTACAATCGACAACCATACGATCGCAGTCCCAGCAGGTACAACGATCATGGAAGCAGCAGCCTCCATCCATATTCCAATCCCAAAACTTTGTTATTTAAAAGATATCAACGAGATTGGAGCGTGCAGAGTCTGTGTAGTTGAGATCGAAGGCCAGGACCACCTTGTAACATCATGTAACAACGTGGTTGAAGAAGGAATGACGATCTATACAAACAGTCCCAAAGTACGAAGAAACAGAAAACATACCGTAGAGATGATCCTTTCCCAGCATGATGCACAATGTGCAACTTGTGTAAGAAGTGGAAACTGTACATTACAGACGATTGCCAATGACTTGAATGTTGTGGAAAGTCCATATAAGAAAGAAATCTGTGTAGAAGAGTGGGATACAAGATATCCACTGGTACGTGACGCAAGTAAATGTGTCAAATGTATGCGCTGTATACAGGTATGTGATAAGGTTCAGGGAATGCATATCTGGGATGTATCTGGAACTGGAGCAAGAACAACGGTTGGAGTTTCAGGAAACAGAGATATCAAAACAGCAGACTGTGCATTATGCGGACAGTGTATCACACATTGTCCAACAGGAGCATTAAGAGAACGTGACGATACAGAAAAATTATATCGTGCATTAGAAGATAAAGATACGATCGTTGTGGCACAGATCGCACCTGCAGTCCGTACTGCATGGGGTGAAAGTCTGGGATTATCAAGAGAAGAAGCAATGGTTGAGAAGATCGTGGATGCATTGCGAAGGATCGGTGTTGATTATGTATTTGATACAACATTTTCAGCAGACCTTACGATCATGGAAGAAGGAACCGAATTTGTAGAGAGATTTACAAAGGGAGATCTTGATATGTATCCAATGTTTACATCCTGTTGTCCGGGATGGGTAAGATTTATCAAATCCCAGTATCCACAGATGGCAAACAGATTGTCATCTGCCAAATCTCCACAGGAGATGTTCGGAGCAGTGATGAAAACAGCATTTGCAAAGAAAATGGACATTGACCCAGACCGTATTTTTGCGTTGTCTATCATGCCATGCCTTGCAAAGAAAGACGAAAGAGAGAAACCATTATTCCATGGTGAGTTTGCAGGACACGGAGTGGATCTCGTATTAACAACAAGAGAATTAGATCGTCTGATCCGTGCAGACCACATTGATCCAAAGACATTAAAAGATTCTGCATTTGATGCTCCATTTACAGAAGGAACAGGAGCAGGAGTGATCTTTGGAGCAACTGGTGGAGTTATGGAAGCGGCACTTCGTTCTGCATATTACCTGATCACAGGAAAGAACCCAGAAGCAGATGCATTCAAAGAAATCCGTGGAGTAAATAAAAACGGATGGACAGAAGCCAAATTCGATATTGCCGGCAATACGGTAGAGATTGCAGTTGTTAGTGGACTTCAGAATACAAGAAATCTGATGGAAGCAATCCGTAAGAGAGAAGTACACTATCATTTTGTAGAAGTCATGGCCTGTCCAGGCGGATGTGTAGGAGGAGGCGGGCAGCCAATCCATGAAGGAAAAGAAATGGCGTCCGACCGTGGATCTAACCTATACTTCCTGGACAAGACTTCACAATTAAGATTTTCCCATGAGAATCCAGATATCAAACATTTATATGATGAATATTTTGGAGCACCGGGAAGTCATAAAGCACATCAGTTACTGCATGTGTCAAAATAGCTGTTAATACCTTTTAATATTAGAAAGAGATCCCAGACATCTAGAAGATATAGATTCTAAATGTCTGGGATCTCTTTTGTGTATCTAAAAAATGAAAAATGATCCAATTACCATCGAGGATTATCAAGGACTTTTATTTCGCCATCAATTTCACAAACAATATGACGGTATCCTTTGGTTTCGATCGTTCCATAATCATGCCCTGCATTTGCATCAAATACATAAAAAGCAGTCAGGACTTCATCACCGGTATTAATAGTACGGTGAGCATATCCGCGTGGAACATAAAGAGCTTTTCCCTTCTCCATCCGTTCAACTTTCCAGTCTCCGTCAAGATTTTCAAGCATCATATAGCCCTTACCTTTTAACGTATAATAAACTTCGGCAGTATCCACGATCTGATGAAAATGCCCTTTGGTCATATAATATTCATTCCCGATCTTTCCGGGATGGATCATTGTTGTGCCAAATGCAAGATCTCCGGCACGTTCCGGGCATCCAAGTTCATAAAATTCATAGATCAAAGGATCTTCCTTCTTAAGAATTTCATCAACAACTTCCTGATCCTGATACATATCTTTCATCTGGGAAAGATAACGTTTTGTAGTTTCTGCGTGTCTGGACAGACCATCGTTTAGATCAAAATCTAAAGTAAAAGCCTGATCCCAGTTAAACTGATTCATAAACAGCCTCCTAAAGAAAGAATTCCCTAAATCTCAAGAGTGGAAACTCCTTGTTCTTTCATCATAGTTTCAAAATCTTTGATAATAGCGATTCCGGCACTTGTTCCGATACGCTCAGCACCACATTCAACCATTTTCATAAATGTCTTGGCATCACGGATTCCTCCAGCAGCTTTTACCTTTACTTCATCGCCAACATGCTCTTTCATTAATTTGACATCATCAAAGGTAGCACCGCCAGTACCAAATCCAGTGGATGTTTTGATATAGTCAGGTTTCACTTCTTTTGCGATCTCGCAAAGTTTGATCTTTTCGTCATCAGTCAGATAACAGTTTTCAAAAATGACTTTGCATGTAACATCTTTTTCATGGCAGGCAGCAACGATCTGTGCCATCTCGTCTTTGATATAATCCCAGTTAGAAGCTTTGATCTCTGTCTGATTCACAACATAATCAATTTCATTTGCACCATTTGCAATGGCATCTTTTGTGTCAAATACTTTGGAAGCGATCGTTGTCTGACCTAATGGGAAAGAAATGGCAGCACCAGTATGAATATCTGTTCCTTCCAGTAACTTCGCACATAATGCAGACTGCACCTGATTGATCGCAACCATGGCAAAATGATGTTCCTTTGCTTCAGTACATAAGATCTCCATGTCTTTTGGAGAAGCGTCCGTGTGTAAATTTGTATGATCGATCATTCTGGCAAGATCATCTAATGTATATGATTTCATAAAAAACCTCCTGTTTTTGCTGATATGTTTGTTTCATGTTAATTATAATATAACATTATGTAATTATTATGTCAATATTATGTAAGCGAAATAGTGGAAAATAAATTGACATAAAATAAAAAATCCGGTAAAGTGAAAGAAAAAAGAAAGAGAGTCTAGAATGGGAGCATTTTATTTAGATATAAAAAAAGATTTATTAGATAAGATTCTAACCGGAGTCTACCCACAGGGAAGTATCATACCAAATGAATATGAACTGGCAGAGATCTATAAGGTCAGCCGCCCGACGATCCGCAAAGCAGTACAGATTCTGGTGGATGAAGGCTATTTAGAAAAACGCAAAAAAAGAGGAACGATCGTATGTGATCCAACGATCCGGCAGGAATTTGCGCAGGTGATTCAGACATTTGATAAGGAAATAAAGGAAAAAGGACTGACGCCATCAACGAAAGTTCTGACATTTAAACAAGAAAAAGCAGACGAGGAAGTCAGACAGAAACTGAATCTGACTGAAACAGAAAAAGTCTATAAACTTGTAAGACTAAGATACATAGATGATCAGCCAAATGTCTTGGTTACAACATATGTGCCATGCAGGCTGTTTGAACATTTGTCAGAAGTTGATTTTGAAAAGGAAAGTTTATATCAGACATTTCATAAGGAAGGAAGAGATATTACATCCATAGAGCGAAAACTGGATGTGATACTGGCAGATGAGACATGTGCAGACCTTTTGGACATCAAAAATGGAGATCCACTATTTTATTTTCATTCCACAGGATATGATGCAGCACATACTGCGATTGAATATTCCATTGCAAAATACCGGGGTGACCGGAACAGTTTTGTTTTTGAACTTTCGAATACCGTGTACTATTCTTAATACATTTATTTACAACTATCAGTTTTTTTGGTATGATAAACAACAATAAGCTGAAAATAACAGCCAGACAGCAAATATAACGTAACGCAGGAGGAACAACCATGAGCAAAATTCAGATGACAACTCCATTAGTAGAGATGGACGGAGATGAGATGACAAGAATTCTTTGGAAGATGATCAAAGATGAACTGTTATTACCATTTATTGATTTAAAGACAGAATATTACGACCTTGGGTTGGAACACAGAAACGAGACAAACGATCAGGTAACATTTGATTCTGCAGAAGCTACAAAGAAATATGGTGTAGCAGTCAAATGTGCAACAATCACTCCAAATGCAGCACGTATGGACGAATATGACTTAAAAGAGATGTGGAAGAGTCCAAACGGAACAATTCGTGCGATTTTAGATGGAACAGTGTTCAGAGCACCGATCACAGTCAAAGGAATCGAGCCAACGGTCAGCAAATGGAAGAAACCGATCACAATCGCAAGACATGCTTATGGTGATGTATACAAAGGCGTTGAAATCAAAGTTCCAGGTGCAGGAAAAGCAGAATTAGTATTCACAGGAGAAGATGGTACAGAGATCAGAGAGACAATCCATGATTTTGACGGACCAGGTGTGATTCAGGGAATGCACAACATTGACGATTCTATCGCAAGTTTTGCAAGAAGCTGCTTTACATATGCGCTGGATACAAAACAGGATCTGTGGTTTGCAACAAAAGATACGATCTCTAAGAAATACGACCACACATTCAAAGACATTTTCCAGGAAATCTTTGATGCAGAATACAAAGAGAAATTTGACGAAGCAGGAATTGAATATTTCTACACACTGATCGACGATGCAGTAGCACGTGTTATGAAATCAGAAGGTGGATTTATCTGGGCATGTAAGAACTATGACGGAGACGTTATGAGTGATATGATCTCCTCTGCATTCGGATCATTAGCAATGATGACATCTGTATTAGTATCACCACACGGATACTATGAATATGAAGCAGCTCATGGAACAGTACAGCGTCATTATTACAAACACCTGAAAGGGGAAGAGACATCTACAAACTCTGTAGCAACAATCTTCGCATGGACAGGAGCGTTAAGAAAACGTGGAGAATTAGATGGCAATAAAGAATTAATGGAATTCGCTGACAAGCTTGAGAAAGCAACATTAGATACGATCGAGAGCGGAACAATGACAAAAGACTTAGCACTTATCACAACTCTTGAGAATGTAAATGCTGTAAACAGTGAAGACTTTATTAAGGCAATTGCAGAACGTTTAAAATAATCAGAATCTTAAAAGAACAAAAGAAATATAAAGCAGATGAAAGCGGTACAGGAAGCTCATGAATCCATGAGCTTCCTGTACCGCTTTCTTACTATATACGAACGGATAAATAAGTTTTGTAAATTTCATCAGGATTGAAAAAATATCCATAAAAACAAAAAAACCGAAGCTTCAACTTCGGTTATGCCGATGGCGAGATTCGAACTCGCACGAACGTAAGCTCACTGCGACCTGAACACAGCGCGTCTGCCAATTCCGCCACATCGGCTTGAGTGCAGTTGAGGGGACTTGAACCCCTACCCAGTTAACCCGGACTAGATCCTTAGTCTAGCGCGTATGCCAATTCCGCCACAACTGCGCAACAAGGTTATAATATCACTATAGGTGTGATCTGTCAATAAAAATTGCAAAAAAAATTAAAAAAATTTAAAAAAGTTGCAAAATATAGATTTTAACGGACATTTTCGGTATAATCTGCATCAGAATAGTAAAGAAAAAAGAAGAAAAATTTAAAATTCGGAGGAAAAAATTATGTTGATCGGTTCTCATGTAGGGATGAAAGGCAAAGAAATGTTTCTTGGATCAGTGAAAGAGGCATTATCTTATGGAGCCAATACATTTATGGTGTATACAGGTGCACCACAGAATACAAGAAGAAAAAAGATTGAAGAATTAAGAATCGAGGAAGGTACTCAGTTGATGAGAGAAAGCGGAATCGATACATTTGTCGTTCACGCACCATATATCATCAATCTTGCCAATACGACAAAGTCAGAGACATTTGAACTGGCAGTCGAATTTCTGGAAGTGGAAGTAGAACGTACCAAAGCCATGGGAAGTCATACCCTCGTGCTTCATCCGGGTTCTCATGTTGGAGCAGGTTTAGACAAAGGGATTGACCGCATCATTGAAGGACTTAACAAAGTCATGTACAAAGATATGCCGGTTCAGATCGCACTTGAGACGATGGCAGGCAAAGGAAGCGAGATCGGACGTGAGTTTGAGGAATTAAAAAGAATCTATGATGGTGTTAAATACCCTGAGAATCTAAGAGTATGTTTTGATACCTGTCATGTAAGTGACAGCGGACTTGATCTGACAGAAGGATTTGAAGCAGTAATCGATAAATTTGATAAGGCAGTTGGCAAAGACCAGATTGCAGTCTTTCATATCAACGACAGCAAGAATCCAGTCGGAGCAGGCAAAGACCGCCACGAGAATCTTGGATTTGGAACGATCGGATTTGAGACATTAAATCATATCGTTCATCATAAAGATTTTGAGAATGTACCAAAGATCTTAGAGACACCATATATCAAAACAGAAGATGGAAAGAAATCCTATCCGCCATACAAATACGAGATTGAAATGCTTCGCACAGAAACATTCGATCCACAGATGAAAGAAAAGATTTTGGAGGATCATGCAAAATGAAGATCACATTTATAGAACACAGCGGTTTTATGGTAGAAATGGAACGCACAGTGTTATTATTCGACTATTATCAGGGAGAGATTCCAGCATTTGATAAAGAGAAGACATTATATGTGTTTGTATCCCACAGCCACGCAGACCACTATAATCCGGTTATCTGGAAATTAAAAGAGCAATATGAAAAAGTGCAGTATATCATATCCGATGATGTGAAAACAAAGGAAGATGCACGAATCATGAAACCACATGAGAAAAACGAAATAGGAGAGATCACAGTAGAAACTTTAAAATCGAATGATATGGGAGTGGCATACATTGTTGAAGCAGAAGGAAAGGTGATCTACCATGCAGGTGATCTAAACTGGTGGCATTGGAATGGAGAACCAGAGGAAGACAACGAATATTACAAAAATACCTTCCAGGAAGAGATGAAATATCTGGAAGGTAAGAAGATTGATGTTGCATTTATGCTGCTTGACCCAAGACAGGAAGATAAATACTGCTGGGGAATGAATTATTTTCTGGAGCATACGGATTGCAAAACAGTATTTCCAATGCACTGCTTCCAAAAATACAAGATCAACCATCACTATCTAAATTGTGATGATGGCCGCAAATGGAATCAGATCGTAAAAGATATCACTAAGGAAGGTCAGTGTTTTGACATCTGATCATTGATGATGATCTATTTCGATAACGTTCCATTCACCGATCAGGCGGTCAAGGGAATAAGAAGCATTGGCAGGGCTTGTGGAAGGAAGTTTCACAGCTTTGATCCCTGTCATTTTTTCGCAATATTTATGATAAAGTTTATAAGCGGTTCCACCATTGGTATATATCTGACGGATCGGAGCCGCTTTTAATATATCTGAGAAGTTATTTGGAACTGCATTTTTAATACTACTGTCACTAGAGCCTTCAATATCGCAGGAGGCAATCACATCCCACACCGCAATATGATTTCTTAATAAAAACTCTTTCTTCTCGTCGATCGTCTCAGGCAGCACATCATTTACGACGGCAGATAATACTTTCCAGAAACGATTTTGTTTATGATGATAAAAGAATTGTCCTTCTCTGGATTTTACAGAAGGAAACGAACCAAGAATTAAAATCTCGCTGTTTTTATTGTATACAGGTGGAATTTCATGAATCACATGTGTCATGTCAAACTGTCCTTTCTTTTGTTTTTTCTACATTTTACTACATATATTTTAACAGATGATGAAAAAGTGTGAAAGAATCCGTCAAAATCTGTAGGAAGTTGTTGGCTTTTTAACCTATATTTTGACAAAGTATTTCTACGCTCTTTTTTATAATTGCATTATGTATTTCATAGAGATGTTTTTGGAACAATGGGTGATGGGGATCATACAACTCATTTTGCTTGGAACAATCTTAAAAAAGAAGATGAAATACTTAAGAATGTTGTATTCCGCAGGAATTGGAAGCCTTGGCGGGTGTCTGATCGTTGAATATTGTAGTAAATATCATACGTTAAGTTTTTGCCTGATAGAACCGGTTTTGATCATAACGATGAAAACGGCATATGAGATATCTATGAAAAAAGCGGTGATTTACAGTGTGTATGCATGGATGACGAGCGCAGTAAGCGGCGGTGTTTTCACAGTGATAAGACAGCATTTTTTGATGCCGTGGATCATATGTGCAGCGGCTACACCAGTTTTGATAAGAAAAGGATACCATTTATTTGGAAAAGATTTTCTGGAAAAACAAGAAAGTTTTTATGAAGTTGAATTTCTATGGAACGATACGAGAGTCTGCGTATGCGGTTTTGTAGATACAGGAAATTTCTTATATGACCCGATCAGTCATCTTCCAGTCTGCATTCTGGAAGAAGAAGCATTCAAGAGGTATTTTCATCATTCCTTAGAGGAATTTATCAAAAAGTATGAAACTGACAAGATTCGTCTGATTCCTTATCGAAGTATTGGAAAAGAAGGGGGAATCATGACAGCAATCTATGTCAGTAATCTAAAGATCATGAAGGAAAAACGAAGGATAGAAGTACCACATGCAGTGATCGCAGTTTCCAAAGTCTCTTTATCAAAATGGGGACAATATGAAATGTTGCTGCATCCGGACTTGATAAAAAATGGGAGGTAATATCGTGTTAAAGTTAAGCTTGGTAAGTGGAAAGAGAACATTTTTTGCAAGAGGAAATGAAATTCATTATATTGGAGGAACAGAAATCCTTCCGGCACCGCTTGATTCGGTGGAGGAACAGAAGATGATCCATATGCTTGGAACATCAGCGCAGGAAGAGGCAAGAGCAAAGCTGATCGAGAGAAATCTACGACTCGTCGTGTACATAGCAAAGAAATTTGACAATACAGGAATTGGTGTGGAAGACTTAATTTCCATCGGAACGATCGGACTGATCAAAGCGATCAATACATTTAATCCAGCAAAGAAGATCAAACTTGCAACCTATGCATCCAGATGCATTGAAAATGAGATTTTAATGTATTTAAGGAGAAATAATAAGACAAAGATGGAAGTGTCCATCGATGAGCCGTTAAATGTTGACTGGGACGGAAATGAATTGTTATTATCCGATATCCTCGGAACAGATGACGATATCATTTATAAAGATCTGGAACATGAAGTAGACAAGAAACTGTTGATGCGTGCAATGACAACACTGACGGAACGTGAAAAGATGATCATTGAATTACGATTCGGGATCAACCAGAAAGAAGGCGAGGAAAAAACGCAGAAAGAAGTTGCAGACCTTCTTGGAATCTCACAGTCTTATATTTCAAGACTGGAAAAGAAGATCATCAAGCGTCTGAAAAAAGAGATGATCAAGATGGGGTGTGTATAATATTGCCAAAATCTTAAGAAAATGTTCACTTTTTGTCATTTTATCCATGCTATAATGAATTTAACAAAACAATGAGACAGCAGCAATGAGGGGCAGGTTTTATAAACCGCCAGACAAAAGGAGGGTAAAATGAGAAGAAGTGAAAAACTAGGTATGCTGACAGGATTGATCGTTGGAACGATTCTTTTGCTGATCAGCTTTCTGATGGGAGTGAAGCCAGCCTGCAAGGTATGGGGAAGCCAGACAGCATTAAGTGCAAGTGAGGCCGAGAAAAAAGGAATAGAGAATAGTTTCCGTTACAAAAATGGAAAATTAATTGTTGATTCAACGAAAACAGCAGCGAGGACAACAACAAGTATCAATGTAAAACGGCCTGAGAATGCATCTGCACAGGGAATTGATGTAAGTTATCATCAAGGAGTGATCAACTGGGAGAAAGTAAAGAATACAGGGAAAGTAGATTTTGCGATCATTCGTTGTGGATATGGAATGAATGAGTGGAATGAGACAACACAGACTTGGACACAGGATGATCCACAATGGGAATATAACACAAGCGAATGTGAGAGACTGAATATACCATATGGAGTTTACTTATATTCCTATGCGGATACGACAGAGAAAGCAAAGAGTGAAGCCGAACATGTGATAAGAATGTTAGAAGGAAAGAATCTGTCTTATCCGATCTACTACGATATGGAAGATAAATCTGTTATGAATAACAGCAAGATAACAGCTACAAAAGCAAGCCAGATCGCACAGACATTTTTAAACACAATGAAGGCGGCAGGATATAATAATCTTGGTGTATACAGCAGCAAATATTATTTTGAAACAAAACTCACAGCATCTGTATTTAATCAATATCCAAAATGGGTTGCACAGTACAGTAATTCCTGCACCTATAAGAAGAATTATCAGATATGGCAGTGCAGCAATTCAACAGTGATTAACGGAATTTCCGGAAAGGTTGATTATAATTACAAGATCGGTCTTGTCATTAGTCAGAATAATATCAATACAACGGTTGGAAGAACAACAGGACTAAGTGCGTATGATCCTGCAAACAGCAAAAAAATATCCGTACAGTGGAAATCTTCCAACACAAAGATCGCAACGGTTGATAAAAATGGAAAGATCACGGCAAAATCCGCAGGGAAAGTATACATCACAGCAACACTCAACAGTTCAGCCAAAGCAATCTGCAAAGTAACAGTCACACCAAAACCAACAAAGATCAAAAGTGTAAAGAAAAGCGGTAAAAACGGAATCAAGATCACATGGAACAAAGTATCCGGTATCAGCAATTACCAGATCTACATGTCCACAAAATCAAAATCAGGTTTTAAAAAGATCGCCACAGTTTCTGCCAGCAAAACATCTTACACAAAAACTAAATTAAAAAAAGGCAAAAGATATTATTTCAAAATAAGAACAGCCAAAAAAGTTTCAGGAGCATATTACTATAGTTCCTACACAGCAGTAAAATCAGTAAAACGATAAAAACTACCAAAACTACCCCTTTCAATTCTGTTCCATTTGTAGTAGCATAAAAGGTATCAAATGATATAGAAAAAGGAGATTGTGTAAAGATTTTATGAATAATAAATATACAATTATCAAACAGGAATCTATTGAAGAATTAAATGGAACAGGATACCTTTTAAAACATAACAAGACAGGGGCAAGAGTCGTTGTCGTATCAAACGAAGATGACAATAAGGTATTCCAGATCGGCTTTCGTACACCACCGACAGACGACACTGGAGTACCTCATATCTTAGAGCATTCCGTATTATGCGGATCAAGAGAATTTCCAATGAAAGACCCGTTTGTAGAACTGGTCAAAGGATCATTAAACACATTTTTAAATGCTATGACATATCCAGACAAGACAGTCTATCCGGTTGCAAGCCAGAATGACAAAGATTTCTTTAATCTGGTACATGTCTATCTTGATGCCGTATTTTATCCAAACATCTACAAGAAACCAGAGATCTTAAAACAGGAAGGATGGCATTATGATCTGTTAAGTGAAGATGCCGACCTTACTTATAATGGTGTTGTATTTAACGAGATGAAAGGAGTATTCTCATCTCCAGACCAGCAGCTTGCACGTATCATCCAGAAATCATTATTAGAGGAAACACCATATGGATTTGAGTCAGGTGGAGATCCAAAGGCAATCCCTGATCTGACTTATGAGATGTTCCTTGATTTTCATAAGACTTATTATCATCCATCCAACAGTTACATTTATTTGTATGGAGATATGGATGTTGATGAATATCTGACATTTATCGATGAACATTATTTAAGTGATTTCGATGAGAAACAGATTGATTCTTCATGGGAGAAGCAGCAGCCATTTACAGAAGTAAAACGAGTCGAAGAATATTATCCAGTCGGGGAAAATGATTCTGAAGAAGAGAAGACTTATTTATCTTATAATGCAGTCATCGGGGACAGTTTGGATGCAAAGCTCTATTTAGGATTTGAAATCTTAAACAGAGTGTTATTTGATGCACCAGGGGCGCCGGTTAAGAAAGCACTGATGGATGCACAGATCGGAAAAGATATTCAAAGCTCTTATGACAATGGAATCATGCAGCCAGTATTTTCTGTGATCGCACAGGAAGCAAGGGATGATCAGGAAGAAGAATTTGTTAAGATCTTAGAAGAGAATTTAGCAAAGATCGCCGAAGAAGGAATTCCAAGAAGAAATCTTTTAGCTGCATTTAATTATTATGAATTCAAATACAGAGAAGCAAACTTTGGACGTTTTCCAAAGGGACTGATGTATGGACTTCAGATGTATGACAGCTGGTTATATGACGATGAGAAACCATTTATCCATATCAAGACAAATGAGACATTTAAACAGTTAAGAGAAGAGATAGAGAATGGTTATTTTGAAAATCTGATCAAAGAAAATCTGATCAATAACAAACATAAGTCCATCGTAATTATGAAGCCAAAGAAAGGTTTACAGAAGGTCAAAGACCAGGAAGAAGCGAATAAATTAAAAGCTTATAAAGATTCTTTATCTGAAGATGAAGTGAAGAAATTAGTGGAAGAGACAAAACAGTTAAAAGCATCACAGGAAGAAGCTTCAACAAAAGAGGAATTAGAGAAGATTCCAGTGATTGACATTGAAGATATCAGAAAAGATGTCAAACCATTATCCAATGTGGAATCTGAACTTGGAGGTGTGAAAGTCTTATGGCATCAGTATTTTACAAACAAGATCGCTTACGTCAAACTCGCATTTGATATGAGTCATGTGCCAATGGATCTCGTGCCATATGCATCATTTTTAGCAGAGATCTTAACGATCGTTGATACAACACACTATAGTTATCAGGAATTAGGAAACGAGATCAGCATTGAGACAGGTGGCATCAGCGCGACCATGGATGTGATGCCAACGGATGTGCATGAATTTCTGCCAATGTTTATCTTAAAGACAAAATGCTTCTATTCTAATATCGAAAAAGCATTTGAGTTATTAAAAGAAGTGGCATTTGAAAGCAAATTAGATCATAAGAAACGACTGAAAGAGATCATCGGACAGATTTATACAAACCTTAAGATCACACTGACTGAAACAGGTCATAAGAGTGCGGCAAACCGTGCGATGTCTTATTTCTCAGAATATGCAGCATACCGTGAAGCGATTCAGGGGATTACGATGTATGAGACTGTGAAGAAGTGGTATGAAGATTTCGATGAAGAATATGACAATATCGTTAATGGTTTAAAAGAAGCTGCAAGAATGATCTTTGAAAAACAAAATATGACGATCAGTTATACAGGAAAAGAAGAAGCACCTGAATTCATGAAAGCTGAAGTAGAAAGCTTTATCGAAGGATTATATGAAGACCAGAAACAGGGTGAGAAAGTCAAAGTTACATGTACAAAGAGCAATGAAGGATTTGCAACGGCAGGCGGTGTTCAATATGTGGCATGTGCTGGAAACTTTAAAGATGCAGGACTTGAGTATACAGGAGCGTTAAAAGTGCTTCAGATGATCTTCTCCTATGAATATCTGTGGATTCAGATCCGTGTCAAAGGTGGTGCGTATGGATGCATGTGCAGCTTCTCAGATCAGGGAGATTCTATGTTTGTGACATACCGTGATCCAAACCTTTCTGAATCTTATAAAGTATATGACGAGGCAGCAGATTATGTAGCAGATTTTGATGCAGATGATCGTGATATGAAGAAATATATCATTGGAACGATCGGAAGCATGGATATGCCAATGGAAGCGGTTGATATGGGGGCAAGAAGTTTCCATGCATATTTCTTAGGTAAGACAGAAGCTGAGCTTCAGAAGGTAAGAGATCAGGTATTATCCTGTACACAGGAAGATATCAGAGCATTAGCACCGATCGTTAAAGCAGTCGTAGAAGCAGGAAACCGCTGCTGCATTGGAAATGAAGAGAAGATCGATCAGAATAAAGAATATTTTGATGAAGTAAAACATGTACTATAGAGAAAACAGGGAAAGGACAATTTATGGCAAATGAATTTAAATCTGGTTTTGTAACATTTATCGGACGACCAAATGTTGGAAAATCAACATTAATGAACCGCTTGATCGGACAGAAGATCGCGATCACATCAAGCAAACCACAGACAACAAGAAATCGTATTCAGACTGTGTATACAGATGAAAGAGGACAGATCATCTTCCTCGATACACCGGGGATCAACAAAGCAAAAAATAAACTTGGAAACTATATGTTACAGGTTGCAGAACGCACATTAAATGAAGTTGATGTAGTTTTATGGTTAGTAGAACCAAGTACTTTTATTGGTGGCGGTGAAAAATATATCATTGAACAGTTATCTAAGATCAAAACACCGATCATTTTGGTGATCAACAAGATTGATACAGTGGAAGAAAAAGATATCTTAGAAGCAATCGATACTTACAAAGATGTATGTGACTTTGCAGAAATCATACCGGTATCAGCTCTGAAAGGCAAGAATACAGATGATGTCATAGACAGCATTTATAAATATTTAGATGAAGGTCCAATGTATTTTGATGAAGACACGATCACAGACCAGCCAGAGAGACAGATCTGTGCAGAGCTGATCCGTGAGAAAGCACTTCGCTTGTTAAGCCAAGAGATTCCGCATGGAATCGCTGTTGTGATCGATGCGATGAAGGTCAGACGTCATGGACATATCGTGGATATCGATGCAACGATCGTATGCGAGAGAGATTCCCATAAAGGGATCATTATCGGAAAGCAGGGATCTATGCTTAAGAAGATCGGTACACAGGCAAGGATCGAGATGGAAAACCTTCTTGATATGAAAGTAAATCTTCAGTTGTGGGTCAAAGTGAAAAAAGACTGGAGAGACAGTGATATGCTGCTTAAGAACTACGGATATGATAAGAAAGAAGTATAAAGATGTCACAAGAGATCAAAGTGACAGGTATGGTCTTACAGGCTGGAAATATCGGGGAGTATGATAAGCGGATCGTACTCCTCACAAAAGAGCGTGGAAGGATCTCGGCATTTGCAAGAGGTGCAAAAAAAGCAACCAGTCAGTATGCGGCAGCCTGTCAGCCATTTACATTTGGAGAGTTTTCCTTATATGAGGGAAAAAATTCTTTTAATCTGATGTGGGCCGGGGTTGAGAATTATTTTGATACTCTGAAAAAAGACCTGGATCTCATTTATTATGCGAGTTATTTTTGTGAACTTGCATCCTATCTGACAAGAGAGAATAACGATGAGTTAGAAATCTTAAAATTACTCTATCAGACACTGCGTGCATTAGAAAAAAAGACGATCAATATTGAATTGGTCCGCTGTATTTATGAGATTAAGATCCTTGCATTATATGGAATCGGAATCGAAGCATCCAGATGTGTAAAATGTGGGAGCAGTGAAGATCTGATCTGGTTTGATGCAAGAGAAAGCGGAGTGGTATGTAACAAATGTGAACATGGGAAAGTGAAAGTAAGCCCTGCAACATTATATACACTTCAGTACATTCTCTACAGTTCGATCGAGAAGCTTTATACCTTTAAAGTCAGTGCGGATGTTTTATGGGAATTAAAAAAGATCGTTCGCGAATATATGCGTTATCATGTGAATCACGAATTTAAATCTTTATTATTTTTGTAAGATCAGATTTTAATGAAAAAAGAGTTAATAAAAAAGAGCCGGTCATCCGGCTCTTTTTATGTCTGAGATATGTAATCTATTTGCATAAAATGCGAAGAACTTTAACAAATTTTTCTTTGTCGTCTGTAGAGAATTTTTCCAATAGACGAAGAATTTCTTTGTTCAGTACGTTATCTTTTTCACCATTATCATCTGATTCTGGACGAAGAAGATAATCAATAGATACATTCAGAAGTTTTGCGTAATAAGACAGTACACGAAGGTTCATCTTAACACGGTCGTTTTCAATGTTGCTGATGAATGCAACTGTTACGTCAAGTGCATCAGCAATCTGTTCTTGAGTGTACCCTGCCTGCTTACGCAGAGTTTTCATTCTTTTACCAACATTGGTATAGTCAATTTGATACATGGTTATAAATTCCCTTTCTTCATATCTCATTAATAACATCAATTATTATAATATAAAAAAATATAAAAAGTAATATTCATTCAGTATATTTGATATATCTATAAGCGTTAAGTTTTTGAAATATACCTTGAAAAATTACTTATTACAAGATACAATATATAATAATACAAAAAAGTGAAGAGGTAAAGGCTATTATGAAATTAACAATGGAGAAAATCGTTAACCTTGCCAAGGTACGTGGATTTGTATACAGTGGTTCTGAAATTTATGGAGGACTTGCGAATACATGGGATTATGGAAACCTTGGAGTAGAACTTAAGAACAACGTAAAGAAAGCATGGTGGAAGAAGTTCGTTCAGGAAAGTCCATACAATGTAGGAATTGACTCTGCGATCTTAATGAACCCTCAGACATGGGTGGCATCAGGACATCTTGGAAACTTCTCTGATCCATTAATGGATTGTAAAGAATGCCATGAACGTTTCCGTGCAGATAAAATGATTGAAGATTATATGCAGGAACATGGTATGGAGATCGAAGGATCTGTAGATGCATGGTCCAAAGAAGAGATGGAAAGCTTCATCAATGATCATGATGTTGTATGCCCATCTTGTGGAAAGAAGAATTTCACAGAAATCCGTCAGTTTAACCTGATGTTTAAGACATTCCAGGGTGTTACAGAAGATGCGAAGAATACAGTGTACTTACGTCCTGAAACAGCACAAGGAATCTTTGTAAACTTCAAGAATGTTCAGAGAACATCAAGAAAGAAGATCCCATTTGGAATCGGACAGATCGGTAAATCATTCCGTAACGAGATTACACCAGGAAACTTTACTTTCCGTACACGTGAGTTTGAACAGATGGAATTAGAATTCTTCTGTGAGCCAGACAAAGACTTAGAATGGTTCGAATACTGGAAGAACTACTGCATCAACTGGTTACAGACACTTGGAATCAAAGAAGACGAGATGAGAGTGCGTGACCACGAGAAAGAAGAATTATCTCATTATTCTAAAGCAACATCCGATATTGAATTTATGTTCCCATTCGGATGGGGTGAATTATGGGGTATCGCAGACCGTACAGATTATGATTTAACTCAGCATCAGAACACATCTGGTGAAGATTTAACATACTTTGATGATGTGAACAAAGAACGTTACATTCCATACGTTATCGAACCTTCTCTTGGAGCAGACCGTGTGACATTAGCATTCTTATGCTCTGCTTATGATGAAGAAGAATTAGAAGGTGGAGATACAAGAACAGTTCTTCATTTCCATCCAGCATTAGCACCTGTTAAGATCGGTATCTTACCATTATCTAAGAAGTTAAGTGATGGTGCGATGAAAGTTTATGAAGAATTAGTAAAAGAATATAACTGCGAATTCGATGAACGTGGTAACATCGGTAAACGTTATAGAAGACAGGATGAGATCGGAACACCTTACTGTGTAACATTTGACTTTGATTCTTTAGAAGATAATGCAGTTACAGTACGTGACCGTGACACAATGGAACAGGAACGTGTTAAGATCGAAGATCTGAAAGCATATTTTGCAGAAAAATTCGCATATTAATAACAATGAGGATCCGGGGAACATCTCTCCGGATTTTCTTTACCCAAAAACAATCCCCAAAACAGCCAAAGAGATCATGGAGGGCAGGATTTATGAGTAAAAACTACGATTTTTCCTACACACAGGACAGGGAATTGTCCTGGTTGAAGTTTAATGAACGAGTGTTAAGAGAGGCAGATAAGAAGAATGTTCCAATCTTTGAGAGATTGAAATTTCTTGAGATATTTACAAACAATCTGGATGAATTTTTTATGGTCAGGGTAGGAAGTATTCATGAAATGAGCCTGATCCATGACAATCACAGAGATATCCGTTCGGATCTGACCCCGGAAGAGCAGTTAGATGAGATTGCAAAACATGTCAGACCATTGTATGAATTAAGAGATCAGATCTTTGCGAAAGTCTCCAAAGAATTAGAAGAGAAAAATATCATAAGGTGTCAGATAGACAAACTGACAAAAGAAGAGAAGAAAAAGTTAAAAACTTATTATGAGGCAATGATCCTTCCAGTGCTTTCGCCGATCGTCATTGGAAAGCAACATCCATTTCCACATATTCCGAATAAAGTTTTACAAATAGGACTGATTTTAAAGAAGAAGGAGAAGATATCATTTGGAATCATCGGACTTCCAAAAGAGTTAGAGCGTATGGTTTTCCTTCCGGGAGATGGAAGAAGATATGTACTTCTTGAAGATATCATCTTATATTATTGCGATGATCTGTTTGAAAATTATACGGTGGAAGAAAAGGCAGTTTTATGTATCACAAGGAGCGCAGATATTAATCCAGATGACGAAATTTACGAATCAACGGATGATTACCGCAGCCATATGAAGAAGATCATTAAGATGAGGGCAAGATTAAAACCAGTCCGTCTAGAGTTAGAAGGAAATGATCATAAGCAGATCAAACGATACCTGTCTGTGCGTTTAAATATTTCAGAACAGGATATCTTCAGAAGCCAGACTCCGTTAGATTTAAAATATGTGTATAAACTCACAGATAAGGTTTCCAAAGAAGAACGCAAGAGTGGATGCTACCGTCCATTTGTGCCAGCCCTAAACAGAGATTTTATTCCGGGTATGAGTGTGACAAAGCAGATCATACAAGGAGATAAACTGTTATCATTTCCATTTGACAGCATGGATACATTTATTGAATTATTAAAAGAAAGTGCCAGAGATAAGGAGACACTGTCGATTAAGATCACGATCTATCGTCTTGCAAAACAGGCAAGGATCGTCAAATATCTGTGTGAAGCTGCTGAAAATGGAAAAGAGGTTCTTGTTTTAATGGAACTTCGAGCCAGATTTGATGAAGAAAATAACATCAATTATTCAGAAATTCTGGAAGATGCCGGATGCAAGGTGATGTATGGGATGGAAGATTATAAAGTACATTCCAAAGTATGTCTGATCACGAAGAAAAACAGCCGCGGAATCTATTATATCACGCAGATCGGTACAGGAAATTATAATGAAAGTACATCTAAATTGTATACAGATTTAAGTCTTATGACAGCATCGGAAGAGATTGGACATGATGCGTCAGTTTTCTTCCATAACATGGCAACTTTTAATCTAAATGGATCATATAAGCATCTGCTTGTTGCACCATCGAGTCTTCAGGATGGGATCATAAAAAGAATTGAACGCGAGCGGATGAAAGCGGAAAGTTTTCAGCCATGTGGAATCTTTATGAAA
This sequence comes from Eubacteriaceae bacterium, assembly GCA_902362875.1. Taxonomy (GTDB): domain Bacteria; phylum Bacillota; class Clostridia; order Lachnospirales; family Lachnospiraceae; genus Anaerostipes. Next base: position 76,437 of record CABIYF010000009.1, read on the forward strand.
ATGAATTCGCTGACAGATCGAAAGATCATTGATGAATTATCAAAAGCATCAACAGCAGGAGTTCCGATTTTTCTTCTAATCCGAGGAATCTGCTGTATCCGTCCGGGAATTCCAGGCAAGACAGAGAATATCAGGGTAGAGAGTATTGTTGGAAGATTCTTAGAGCATTCAAGAATTTATGCATTTGGTGTTGGAGACGATACAGATATTTATATTTCATCTGCAGATATGATGACAAGAAATACAAGAAGACGTGTAGAAGTTGCCGCACCAGTCTATGATCCGAGATTAAAACAAAGAATCTTAAAGATGATCGAGATCATGAAGTCAGATAATATTCAGGCACAGGTACTGCTTTCCAATGGAGAGTACACGACCAAGAAGAAACGGGAAGATAATATTAATTCACAGATCCATTTCTTAAATGAGGCAAGAAGACTTGTGAAAAAGGAAAAGACACCAAAACAAAATCTTTTACATCAGGTAAAAGGTATCTTTTTTGGAAAGAAAAAATTAAGAAAAAAATAACTCGCAATTAATACCCGAAATAGGGTATACTATACCTAACCAAAATGCTTAACATTCAAGGAGGGATAACCATGAGAAAGATTATTTTTAATAAAAAATTTCTTGCAGTTGTAGGAATCTGCTTATCTGTAGCCGGAGGATTTGCAATTAAACAAAAGATTACAACTAAAGCAGCAGACCAAAGTTTTGAAGTCAATGGAATGAATGTCAGCATTCAGCAGTGCGAAGGAAAATCCGAGGAGATCATGGAAGAAGATTTAGATGAGACGATCTCTAACGAGGTAATGGCACTCGAAGAAAAAGGACACAACTACGAGATCGGAGATACGATCGAGACAGAAGAAGTAGCATTCGTGCCAATGACAAAAGAAATTGATGATGAGACAGCATACAATGCATTTGGAACGATCACATCAAAGAGCGGAAAGAACTATGTTATCGTTGTAAAATCAGAAAAAGAACTGACACAGGATAATTTAGAGACTGTTGCAGAAGCAGTCAAAGAACAGGTAAAATAACAGCATACGATCGTGGAGGCAGATAATGATTTTAATTAAGAATGCAAGAGTGATGGATCCAGAGACTGGATTCGATCAGGTAACAGATATTTTATTAGACGGAGAGAAGATCGCAAAGATTGGAAAGGTAAATGATGAATCTGGAAAGGATGAATCAGGGAATGAAATTTCTGGCATCGAACAGATCATTGATGCCTCAGGAATGATCGCAGCACCGGGACTTATCGATGTACATGTACATTTTCGTGATCCCGGATTTACATACAAAGAAGATTTAAACACAGGATCAGCCGCAGCTGCAGCTGGTGGATTTACAACTGTCGTATGTATGGCGAATACAAAACCAGTCGTTGATTCCGTGGACATTTATAAAGAGATTGAGAAAAGATGTGAACAGCTGCCAATCAAAGTATGGCAGGCAGCAGCCGTATCCAAAGGCTTTGAAGGAAAAGAATTAACAGATATGGATGCACTGTACGAAGCAGGAGTCCGTGGATTTACAGATGATGGAATTCCACTGATGGACGAGAAGATCGTAGAAGCGGCTATGAAGAAAGCCAAAGAATTAGATGTACCGATTAGTCTCCACGAAGAAGATCCTGCATACATCAAACAGCCAGGAGTCAATCAGGGAAAAGTCTCCGAACAATTAAACTACGGCGGAGCCTCATATATGGCAGAAGCAGTGATGGTAAAGAGAGATTGCGAATTAGCAGTAAAGACTGGAGCGAAAGTAGATATTCAGCATATCAGCTCTGGTGTCGCAGTAGACTACGTCAAAGAAGCCAAAGAAAAAGGCGCCAATGTCTACGCTGAAGCATCACCACATCACTTTACACTGACAGAAGAAGCCGTTCTAAAATACGGAACATTAGCAAGAATGAATCCACCACTTCGAACAGAAGAAGACAGACAGCGAATCATCAAAGGATTACAGGAAGGCACGATCGAGATTATAGCAACAGACCATGCACCACATTCCAAAGAAGAGAAAGACAAACCACTCGATCAGGCACCAAGCGGAATCACAGGAATCGAGACATCTCTGGCACTTGGAGTGACAGAACTTGTAGGCAAGGGATATCTATCCATGATGCAGCTTCTTGAGAAGATGACGATCAATCCTGCGAAGTTATACAATATGGAACAGGGAAGATTACAGGAAGGAAAACCTGCAGATGTTGTACTATTTGATCCAGAGGAAGAATGGGAAGTCAAGGAATATAAATCTAAGGCAACGAATTCTCCATTTACTGGGTGGAAGTTAAAAGGTAAGGTGAAATATACGATCTGTGATGGTAAGATCGTAGAAATTTAAAGTGTATGTAAGTGATGGATTAAACTTTATAATTAAGATTGGTGAAGACAGTGATATATTTTAGAATGTTGATGAAATATATTGACAAATATAGATAAGTAAGATATTCTATAAATAGAAAAGGTATTGCCGATAGACGGCTAGTCCAATTATAGAGAGAACATAAGTAAACGGAAGAAAACAAAATCGTTAAGAATTATGTAGCATAATCTTAAGATTTTGTTTTCTTTTTTGATGCTTTTCTTTTGTATAATAGGGGTATAGATGCAGAATAGGGATATAAATGGAGGTGGAAAAGGTATGATAAAGAAGAGGGTATGGATTTTGGTTGGAATATATTTTATTTTAGGACTTGTTATAGGTTATTTTACAAGCATAAGAGCAGATCTTCCAAAAAATATTTATATGATATTTGATGATGCGATTCCTGTGATAGTCCTGATTCTTTTGTGTGTTATTTTTTCTAAGACTAGAAAAGATGCGTGGAGAAACAGCATTGGATTGGGAGTAGGATTAGCATTTGGACATGATATTTATTGGAATGTCAGTTTGTACCTTGATCTTGGAAGAGGAAATACAGGATATATTATGAAAGGAATCACTCAGGCAATGTTTACAATCATAGGAGTTGTAGTGATTGTGTTGATTTTACAGATGATAAAGTCTGTATTCATAAAATATATAACAAAAAAACAATAAGATGATTGAAAGGGGAATCATTATGAGGAAGTTAGGAAAAGGTACTTTATTATTAGTGAGTGCTGTTATGGCAGCAGCATTATTTACAGGGTGTGGGAAGGAAAATAGTCAAGGAATAACAACGAAGAAAGACGAAGTTTACGCAACGATCAAGAAAAGTGATCAATCAATGTCAGCAGAAGAGATTTGTGCATGGCTTGATTATGGAGTGAAAAATTACACACAGTTTCAAAATGAGGTAATGGAATTGTCTTATTGTTCTGATGATATGGTGGTTCTTTCTGACTCTGTGGGAAGTGTGGTGTATGACAGAAATAAAAAGAAAGTGATAGCAGCTGTTGACCTTGATAAAATTGGATGTGATCACTTTAACAGTGAGGGGGATGAAGAAAATCCAGGATTAGAAACTAAGGTCAAGGTATCAAAAGATGAAAAATGGATGATCGTATACAATAAATTACAAGGAAAGGTTGACGGAAAGATTTATGCATATTCATTAGAAGACATGAATATAAAGAAACTCTCTAAAATAGAACCAACAAAAGAAATCAATAAAAAAGATGATCTGTATCAGAAAATCATAAAAGATAATAAAAACAGAATAAAAGATTCAAGTAGTCTGTCAGGAAAGATCGGCGATCAGATTCGTGCAATGGATGTATCAGCAAGTCCATATCTATATGCGTGGAAAGATGCCAAAGAAAATAAAAATCAGTCAGCACTTGTGGTAGACAAAGATGGTTTAAAACTATATACTTTATCAGGAAAACAAAATCAGCCGAAAGTACAAAGTGAGCAGATTAATCTTCATACACAAGCAACAGCAAAAATAGATACAAAATTGCCGGAATATCACTACACAGGAAAAGATAAACGAGTAAAAGCAGTGTTTGAAGAAACGAAAAAGACATATGAAGACAATAAAGAAGAAAATATTGTAATCATTCCAATGATTGATGTCTATAAGATTATTGATACAAAAAATGGTGCAAAAGTATATGCAAATTTTTGGTGTGAAACATACTATCGTTATGGAAGTTTATTAAAGGATTATTCTGCTGGAAGTTATCCTGGAGTTATGTATTTAAAGAAAACAAACGATGGTTATAAAGTAACAAAAGCAAAATACGCACAAGATGGAGCATTATTAGAAGAATCCATTTACAAATTGTGTAAAGGACATCCAATCGTAGCAGTAAAAATGCTTAAAGACTCTATTTCAGACAGACAAAGAAAACAAGCGCTGAAAAAATATATTGGACAAAATAATTTAAAAATAAAAGCTTATAAGGAATACGGCTGGCAGTATATCAATTTATAAAAAATAAAAAGGAGTTCTCCATGAAATTAACATTCAAAAAAACAATCGCAGGCCTCTTATGTTTAAGCATGATCCCAGCTATGATGACCGGCTGCAAAAAGAAAACAACAACCTATAGCCACACAGACTTTGCCATGGGAACAGTCACAAACATTACACTCTACGGAACAAGTGACAACTTAGAGCAGACAGAACAAAAGATCATCAATATGGAAAAGAAACTAGAGAAACAACAATTATCATGGAGACTAAAAAGCTCTCAAGTTTCAAAAATAAACGAAGAATTAGAGAAAAACAACGGAAAAACAAAAGTTACAGGATCATTAAAAGGCTGGTTACAACAAGCAATCAAGATCAGTCAGGATTCCTACGCAGACGGAAGAAACACCGTAGATCCAACGATCGGAGCCTTAACAAAACTCTGGGACTTCGAATCAAGCAATCCAAAGGTACCAGATGCAAGCAAAATCAAAAAAGCAATCAGTGGCGACCTCTCAGAAAACAGCCAGCACGTCACAGTCAAAGACAACGGAGAAATCCTAGCATGTGACAAAGAAACCAAGATAGATCTAGGAGCTTACGGAAAAGGAATCGGAACTGACGAAGCCATCAAACTCATCAAAAAAGACAAAGAAATCACAGGAGCCATGGTAGCCCTAGGAGGCAGTATCGCCATCTACGGAGAAAAATCCGACGGCTCCGACTGGAACGTAGGAATCCAAGACCCAAACGGCCAAGACGGAGAAGTCCTAGGCGGAGTTAAAGTAAAATCCGGCACAAGCATCTCAACATCTGGAGATTACGAAAAATACTTCACCGACAAAAAAACAGGCAAACGCTATTTCCACATCCTAGACTCCAAAACAGGCTACAGCGTAAAAACAGACATCAGATCATGCACGATCATCTGTGATTCAGGACTAAACGCCGACGGACTATCCACAGCATGTTTCAGCTTAGGAGTAAAGAAAAGCCAGAAATTGTTAAAGAAATATAACGCAAAGGCTGTTTTTGTAGATAAAAACAATAACGTATATGTAAGCGATGGAGTGGAATTTACATTAACAGCAAAAGATTATAAAGTTTTAAATTTGTAGTTGGCCAACTGTAGATTTTGAGTATATGATAAAAAATAAATAAACGATCGGAAGAGCAGCTAGAGAATTTTCCTCACGTTTTTTACAGATCGCTGATCCGCCGGCTTTCCTTGCGAACTCGCCTTCAAAGGTATTTAGACCAGAACTCTTTGAGGCTCAAACAGCGCACCAAGCCGGCTGCGAATCCGTAAAAAACGTGGCAAAATTCTAATGCTGCCCTTCCGATCGTTTATTTATTTTTTATCATATACCAGAAGTCTAAAGTGTGGACAATTACAAGATTGAAAAATTTAAGTGGGTGTATATGTTAAACGTTAGCAACTTCCAATTTATGTAGCGGCAGACAGAGTGTTTATTATAAACACCAATACAGTAAAACATACACACTCCGTAGAGGTTTGAATAACGTAAATTATTTGAATATTATAAAAAGAGATCATGTGTCGGCAACCGTACGAACACGTCTGCACTTAGCGAGTGGATGGTCGAATGACCATTTAGGAGCTTAGTACAGTTACGTGAGAGTCCGAACGAAAGTGGGTTGCAGACACATGATCTCTTTTTATAATATTCCACCAATAATTTCCGCTATTCAAAATTTTACATTTAACAAAAACTTTACACAACTCTTCTTTTTGATTTTACATTTCCCAAGTAACATAATATCTGTAATTGATACGAACACAAAGTTCAAAAGGAGAGAAAGAACTATGAGAAAGAAATTATTAACATTAGCAGTAGCAACAGTAGCAGCATCAAGCCTTTTAACAGGATGTGGCGGAAGCTCAAGTAATGATAAGAAAGCAGCATCTGATGAAAATATCACAGCAGTATCCAGAGAAGATGGATCAGGAACAAGAGGAGCTTTCATTGAGTTATTCGGAATTGAACAGAAAGATAAAGATGGAAATAAAGTAGATAAAACAACATCAAGTGTACAGATCACAAACTCAACATCTGTAATGATGACAACAGTTGCAGAAAACAAAGCAGCCATTGGATACATATCTTTAGGATCTTTAAATGATACAGTAAAAGCAGTTAAGATCGACGGAGCTGAGGCGAGTGTTGATACTGTAAAAGATGGATCATACAAGATCGTTCGTCCATTTAATATCGTAACAAAAGATAAATTAAGCAAACAGGCTCAGGACTTTGAAAACTACATCATGAGTGCAGATGGACAGAAGATCATTCAGGATAATGGATATATCAAAGCAGACGAGAAAGCACCAGCTTACAAATCAAACGGAGCAAAAGGTAAAGTTGTTGTTGGTGGATCTTCTTCAGTAACACCAGTTATGGAAAAATTAAAAGAAGCATATGCAAAAGCAAACAAAGACGTAACAGTTGAAGTACAGCAGAGTGACTCAACAACAGGTGTTACAAATGCGATCGAAGGAACATGTGATATCGGTATGGCATCTCGTGATCTTGCAGACAGCGAAGCTAAAAAAGGTGTGAAAGCAACAGTTATCGCAAAAGATGGTATCGCAGTTATCGTAAATAAAGACAGCAAAGTTGATGAATTAACAAGTGCTCAGGTAAAAGATATCTACACAGGAAAAACAACAAAATGGGCAGATATTAAATAAGAGAGAATCATCAATATAAAGGAATGGTAAGAATGAAGAAATATTCAGAAAAAATCATGCATGTCGTATTCTTGCTCGCAGCATGTGCCTCAATTTTGGCAGTAATTTTGATCTGTGCATTTCTGTTCATAAATGGAGTTCCTACAATTGGGAAGATCGGACTTGGAAATTTTGTATTAGGAAAGATTTGGATGCCAAAGAGTGGAATCTTTGGCATCTTCCCAATGATTATAGGAAGTATTTATGTAACAGCGGGTGCAATCTTAGTTGGAGTTCCAGTTGGAATCCTTGCAGCAATCTATATGGCAAAATTTTGTAATGAACGAGTTTATAAAATAGTAAAGCCAGCAGTTGATCTTCTGGCAGGAATCCCATCCGTTGTATATGGATTCTTTGGAATGGTTGTATTAGTACCAACTTTCCGTAATATGTTTGGAAATGGTAACTGTGTATTTACAGCATCTATCTTACTTGGGATCATGATTCTTCCAACAATTATCGGAGTATCAGAAAGTGCGATCCGTGCAGTGCCAGACAGTTATTATGAAGGATCTTTAGGACTTGGAGCAAGCCATGAGAGAAGCGTATTTTTTGCAGTATTACCTGCAGCAAAATCAGGAATTCTTGCAGGAGTTGTATTAGGAATCGGACGTGCGATTGGTGAGACAATGGCCGTTGTAATGGTAGCCGGAAATCAGGCAATCATTCCAGATGGAATGTTCTCTGGAGTTCGTACTTTAACTTCTAATATCGTCCTTGAAATGGGATATGCAACAGACCTTCACAGAGAAGCATTGATTGCAACAGCAGTTGTATTATTTGTATTTATCTTAATGATCAACCTTTGTTTTGCAGTATTAAAGAGCAAGGAGGAACATTAAAATGGAAGCGGTGAGAGAAATGGAATCAGTAGAAAAAATCCAGGCAATCAATAAAACGTCCTGGAAACAAAGAATGAAATCATATAAAAGAACGCCGTTATCCTTTGTGTTATGGCTTCTTGTAAATGTTGCAATGATCGCAACGGTTGCAGTACTGGCATATTTAATTGTATATATCCTTGTAAATGGAGTGCCATACTTAAATTCACAATTATTTGAACTAAAATACACGAGTGAGAATGCATCCGTATTCCCAGCGATCATCAATACATTGATCATGACAGTCTTATCATTATTATTTGCAGTGCCACTTGGAATATTTGCAGCAATCTATTTAGTAGAGTATGCAAAACGTGGAAATAAATTAGTTGAGATCGTTCGATTAACAGCAGAGACATTATCAGGAATTCCATCGATTGTTTATGGATTATTTGGTATGTTATTTTTCGTAAAAGCACTAGGATGGGGATTATGTCTGTTATCCGGAGCGGCAACAATGGCGATCATGATCTTGCCTTTAATTATGAGAACGACAGAAGAAGCATTAAAATCTGTACCTGATTCTTACAGAGAAGGAAGTTTTGGACTTGGAGCAGGAAAGTTAAGAACCGTATTTCGTATTATCCTGCCATCAGCAGTTCCTGGAATCTTATCAGGAGTTATTTTAGGAATCGGACGTATCGTCGGTGAGACAGCAGCATTAATGTATACAGCAGGTACGATCGCAGAGATTCCAGCAAATGTTATGGGATCTGGACGTACACTGGCACTTCACATGTATGTATTATCCTGCGAGGGATTACATATCAATCAGGCATATGCAACAGCCGTTGTATTACTTCTGATCGTGCTTGTGATCAACGCCGTATCTTCATTTATTGCAAAACGAATTACGAAAGGGTAACCAATATGGATAGTAAAATGAAAGTTGAAAACCTTGATCTGTATTATGGAAAATTCAAGGCTTTAAAAAATATTAATCTGGATCTTCCGAAAAATGAGATTACAGCATTTATCGGACCATCTGGATGTGGTAAATCTACATTATTAAAATCATTAAACAGAATGAATGACCTTGTAGAAGGTTGTAAGATCACAGGAAAAGTGACATTGGACGGAGAAGACATTTATGGAGACATGGATGTCAACTTATTAAGAAAACGAGTAGGAATGGTATTTCAGAAACCAAATCCATTTCCAATGAGCATCTATGACAATATCGCATATGGACCAAGAACACATGGAATCCGAAGCAAGGCAAAATTAGATGATATCGTAGAGAAATCTTTAAGAAATGCAGCAATCTGGGATGAGTTAAAAGACAGATTAAAGAAAAGCGCCTTAGGACTTTCTGGAGGTCAGCAGCAGAGACTTTGTATCGCAAGAGCGTTAGCTGTAGAACCAGAAGTTTTATTAATGGATGAACCAACATCAGCACTTGATCCAATTTCTACTTCCAAAATCGAGGATCTTGCGGTAGAATTAAAATCAAAGTATACGATCATCATGGTAACACATAATATGCAGCAGGCAGTCAGAATTTCTGATAATACAGCATTCTTCCTGTTAGGAGAGATGGTTGAGTATGGAAAATCCGATCAGTTATTTTCTATGCCACAGGATAAGAGAACAGAAGACTATATTACAGGAAGGTTTGGGTGATTTAGATGAGAAATCGATTCGACAGACAGCTGCTTAGATTAAACCAGGAGATGATCGACATGGGTTCTTTGTGTGAAGAGATGATCACGGCAGCAGCTAAGATCGTTGCAACAAGAGACAAAGAACTGATGGAAGATATTTTTACAATGGAAGAGGAAATCAATCAGAAGGAGAGGGATATAGAACGTATCTGTATGAAACTTCTGATGCAGCAACAGCCAGTGGCAAGCGATCTGCGTGTCATTTCAGCGGCCATGAAGATGGTATCTGACATGGAACGAATCGGAGACCAGGCATGTGATATTACAGGAATCGTAAGAAAAGATGCTGAGGTTCTTGAAATCAGAGAGAACACACATCTTGATAAGATGGCGAAAGCTACGATCAGTATGGTCAGCAAGAGCGTACAGTCTTTTATCAAACAGAATCTGATGATCGCTCATACAGTGATCGAACAGGATGATACCGTAGATGAATTATTTAACAAAGTAAAGAAAGAAACGATATCCCTGATTCATGAAGATCCTGAGAAAGGAGAAGAATGCGTAGCCATCGTTATGATCGCCAAGTATTTTGAGCGAATCGGAGATCATGCAAGTAATATCGCTGAATGGGTCGAATTTGCGATCACTGGGGAATATAAAGGAGGAAGCCTGTGATTTTTGTTGTAGAAGACGATCCGAATATCAGAGAACTGGTGACATATACCTTACAAAGTACCGGATTTGATGCCTGTGGATTTGAAAATGGATCAGAGTTTTTAAAAGCTTTAAGTGACGGAGAAAAACCAGAACTGGTATTATTAGATATTATGCTTCCAGGGGAAGACGGAATATCAATTTTAGGAAAACTTCGCAAGAAATCAGCGACCAAAGATCTGCCGATCATTATGATGACAGCAAAAGGAACGGAGTATGACAAAGTACTTGGACTTGACAGCGGGGCAGACGATTATATTACAAAACCATTTGGAATGATGGAACTTGTATCCAGAGTTAAAGCGGTATTAAGACGATCAAGAAGAGACGAGAAGAAAGATGAGATCATTGTAGGTGATCTTAAGATTTATCCAAATAAACATAAAGTAAAATCCTGTGGAAATGAGGTAACACTTACGAACAAAGAATTTAAACTTCTGTGTTTGTTAGTAGAGAGCAAAGGAAATGTATTAAACAGAGATCAGCTTCTTACTAATATCTGGGGATATGATTTTGACGGAGAGACAAGAACCGTTGATGTACATATCCGTTCATTACGGCAAAAGCTTGGCGAATGCGGTAAACTTATTGAGACGGTCAGAGGAATCGGATACCGCATCGGAGGCAATGAATAATGAAACGAAAGATATTTAATAATATGGTCTACATCGCAGTTGTGGCGGTACTGATCACCACAACACTCCTTGGAATGTTTACTTATTACCGTTATATGGAACAGGTAAAATCAGGAATTAAAGATGAGGCGGCCTATTTGGCGGCTTCACTTAATTTTGAGGACAAACAAAACCTTGACAAATATAAAGATATTACCGTGACCAGAATTACCAGAGTTGATAAAGATGGAAATGTTATCTATGACAGCAGCGGTGAAGAAGAATCCATGGGGAATCATAAAAAACGTAAAGAAATAAAAGAAGCTTACAAAAAAGGATACGGGGAAGACACCCGTATGTCAAAGACATTAAGAAAGCAGACATATTATTACGCAGTAAAGTTAAAAGACGGTACCATACTTCGAATGAGCCGTGAAACACAGACGATCCTAAAGCAGATGGAAGATATTATACCGATCATCTTGCTGATGATGGGAGTTGTCACAGTTCTGGCAGTTGCACTGTCAAGAATGTCGACCGATCGTATTGTGGAACCAATTAACCAGATTGACTTGATACACCCTAAAAAGAACAAAACCTATAGTGAGTTGACGCCATTGCTTGATAAGATTGAAAAACAGAATATGGATATTGAACGCCAGATCAAAGAGATCAAAGAAGCAGAGAATATGCGCAAAGAATTTTCTGCCAATGTATCCCATGAATTAAAAACTCCATTGACAACGATTTCCGGATATGCAGAACTTATGAAAGACGGCCTGGTAAAACCAGAAGATATGCCAAGATTTTCAGCTACGATCTACGATGAAGCCAAACGACTGATCTCCATGATCGAAGGAATCATCAAACTATCCAGACTCGACGAGAACAGAGTCCAGCTCGACTGGGAGAATGTTGACCTTTATGAACTTGCCTTCAGCATCAAAAACGATCTTGCAAGAAGAAGTCAGGAAGAAGACGTTGCGGTTCATATTCGCGGAATCCACACAAAGATCCGAGGAGTCCAGCAGATTCTTTATGAGATGTTCTTTAATGTATGCGAAAATGCGATCAAATATAATCACAAAGGCGGAGAAGTCGTATTTACAATCTCCAAGATGAATGATTATCCAGTTGTTATCGTAGAAGACACAGGAATCGGTATCCCAAAAGAAGATCTTGATCGAATCTTCGAAAGATTCTACAGAGTCGATAAGAGCCATTCCAATCAGAAGAAAGGTTCAGGACTAGGACTTTCTATTGTGAAACATGGAGCTAAATTCCATAATGCAGAGATGGAAGTTGAGAGTGAACTTGGGAAAGGAACGAAGATTACAATTATATTCCCGAAACAGAATTTGGATTTGTAAGTCGCTTGGCTCAAGGTTGTTGACGTATAAAAAGAAACAGGAAAATGAATTGTAGGGGTCTGAAAAACGAATTCCACTTAACGGAGCTTTGACAGGTCGCTTATCCGCTGGCTCTCCATGCGAACTCGCTTCGCTCAAACAGCGCACCGAGCCAGCTGCGAACCTATCAAAGCTCCTATGGAATTCTACTATTTCAGACCCCTACAATTCATTTTCCTGTTTCTTTTTATACGCTGAAGTCGGATAGGTTTACAAATGAAGGGTGTTTCGGGCGGAGGATGTGTATGGTGTACTGTATTGGTTGTAAATTAAAGGATTGGTAGACAAAAGATTAAGTTTGAGATGCTATATATAGATATTCCTGAAAGCGGAAGTGTTTTTAAACGCTTTCAAACAGCTCGACAAATCGGTGTTCATAAGTTCCTTTCATCTTCCGTTAACGAACACAAAAATCATCAACCAATACCGTTCCCCATACACACCCCTCTCGAATTCCCCTCATATTGTGGGTTCAGCACTATAACCTTCAGGTATATGATAAAAAATAAATAATGGTCTGGAAAAGCAGCATTAGGATTTTGCCGTGTTTTTGAAAAGTTCGCAGCTCAATTGGGCGATTGTTTGAGCCTCAAAGATTTCTGATTTGAATACCTTTGAAGGCGAGTTATCGCAGGAAATTGAGCGGATAAGCGACTTGTCAAAAACACGTGCAAAATTCTCTAGCTGCTTTTCCAGACCATTATTTATTTTTTATCATATACAGAAAGACTCCAGTTGGCCAATCTCACAAAATCAAAATCTATTTAAATTTCGGTTTATCATAAGTAAACGTAGCACCAGAAGCATAAACAGACCTAAACTGGCTATACATAATATACCCGATCTGTTTCGCATAAGCAGGATCTGTTGCATATTCATGCCAGAGGTTTGAACTGTTTGGATTATAACGGAATTTATACAATGTGTTCTGATTATGTGTCTGATTATGAATGTATTGTTCACTTACATACTGGGCAGCACCATAAATAGCTTTGTCTACGCTTGTCCATTTCTGGTAGTAAGCGTAACTGAATCCGCAAAGCTGAGGAGCGCTGTCATAGGCTTTGATACCGTATAAGTTATAAACTTTCTGTTTGGAAATCTTTGAAGTAATGTATTTTCCGCTGACAGTTTTAAATCCAGTAACCTTTCCTGAACTGTCTTTTACGACAGATTTTCCAGAAATAACGGAAGTTACGGATTTTCCCTGAGATAAAACACTCTGTCCATATCCTGTTTCAAGGATTGTCTGGCACAGCAGATATACAGGGTCAATGTTATATTTCTTTGCAGCTGCGATCAGAACATTTCCTTTGTTCTTTAATACGCTGCCGGATTTTAATTTGCTGTTTAATAAATTGTTATAAGCAGTAGCATTTACCGGACGATATGTATTCAAACGCAGGAATTGATAGTTATGTGTCGTATCTTTTGCTGGGTTGACATAAGTTGTATAAGTAGCTGTAGAGATACTCTTGCCTCCATAAGTTGGATGCTGTTTCTTTTCAGCTGATACATATGCAGATAATGTCTTAGCATAGTTTGTATATACGGTTGTAGTTTTCGATGTTGAACCAGTCGCAGCAGGTTTTGACTGAGTTGTAGTTGCAGCAGAACTGCTTGTCAGATAGTTCATGGAAACTCTTCTGGAAGATGAAGTATATCGATAAGTCATTCCAAGTCCCTGAACGGTTTCTTTGGCAGGCATCAATATGATCGTGCTTCCGGTAGAGTAATATTTTACCTTGGTAGGTGCAACGCTGAATGTCTTTTTGGCACCATTTAAATAGTATGTACGTTTTCCAGAATAGGCAGTCAGTGTTTTCCTACCATATTTTAATACGATCTTTCCAGTTTTTGCTGAATAGCTGCGTTTTACTTTAGGTCCCTGTTTTACGAGATAGTAATAATAAGGTACCATATTTGTATTGCTGATCTGGATTCCAGCGTATTTGCCGGAAAGTTTATTGTTTTTATAATCAAATGTTAATTGTGCTCCGGTATAGTAGCGGGTTTTGCCACCGTAACCGATCTTCAGTGTTGCTGCATTCGCATTGTGTACTGGAACAGCAGTTGCTGTACAGCCGACTGTTAAGGCAGCAGCAAGAAGTTTCTTGTAATGCATCATAATATCCTCCTTTTATATACTTACTAAGAATACCATAAATTTCATGAAAGCTCAATGAAAATGTAATAAAATTGTAACAAAAACCAAATGATACAGATTGACAAAAGAAAAGAACTTTGCTATTATTAAACAAGCACTTTAGCATGGTAGCGTGCTGATTGAATAAAATGTATGAAGGAGCGATAAATTATGAAAAAGTTTTTAGTCGGGTTATTAACAGTCGCACTTGCAGCATCTATGCTCGTAGGATGCGGAAAGAAAGAAGAGAAAACAAAGACAGACAACTCATTGAAAGATGTACAGTCTAAGAAAGAATTAGTTCTTGGACTTGATTCATCATTTCCACCAATGGGATTTACAGATAAGAAAGATAATATTGTAGGATTTGATATCGATCTTGCAAAAGAAGTAACAAAGAGAATGGGAATCAAATTAAAATTACAGCCAATCAACTGGAATTCCAAAGAACAGGAACTTAATACAGAGAAAGTTGACTGTTTATGGAATGGTGTTACATACAGCAAAGACAGAGCAAAAGAAATGTTATGTTCAGAATCTTACATGGACAACCATCAGGTACTGATTGTACCAGCAAACAGTAAGATCAAATCTTTAAAAGACATTACAAAAGATACAGAAGTTGGAATTCAGTCAGGATCTACAGCATCTGATGCTGCAGATAGTGTAAAAGAATTAAAGAATTCAAAGATCAAACTGTTAGCAGACAATGTTCAGATTTTAAATGATTTAGGACACGGATTAGATGCAGCTGTTATGGATGAAGTTGTTGCAAAATACTACACAAAGAAAGATGCTGGTAAATATAAAGTATTAGAAGACAGTGTAGCAAAAGAAAAATATGTCATTGGATTTAGAAAAGATGATAAAGCACTTTGCAACGAAGTTGTAAAACAGTTAAAAGCAATGGCAAAAGATGGTACATTAAAGAAGATTAGCGAAAAATGGTTTGATGAAGACATCACAACGATCAAATAATTAAAGAAATAAATTTTAAGGAAGAAAGGGCTTACGTGCTAAAGCCCTTTTTCCGTTTATAAAGATATTATAAAGGAATAACCCGTCCCTTATAAATATAGATAAAAATAAGTAATATAGGAGTAGAAAATTATGGATGGAACACAAAGTTTTCCAGAAATCGTAAAGTTATTAATTGAAAATGGTCTGCAATCTACATTGATCTTATTCTTTCTGACTTTGATTTTTGGACTGATTCTTGGTATGATAATTGCTAAAGGAAGAATGTCAAAGCTTCTGATCATTCAGATGCCAATTCGATTTTTCCTATTGATCATGAGAGGAACACCACTGATCCTGCAGTTATATGGATTCTATTTTGGATTATATTATATCGCAGGATTAAGCCTTGATCGTATGACAGCGGCGGTTATTGGTTTTTCTTTAAATTACGCAGCATATTTTGCTGAGATTTATCGAAGTGGTATTCAGGCAATTCCAAAAGGTCAGTATGAAGCAGCGAAAGTATTAGGATTTAATAAGACACAGACATTCTTTAAGATCATTTTACCGCAGGTTGTAAAGATCATCACACCATCGCTTGGAAGTGAGTGTATGACACTGGTTAAGGATACATCCTTAGCTCATGTTATCGGTGTTATGGAGATTTATGTTGTGGCAACCAACCAGATGGCACGAAGCCGTGGAATGATCTACCTTGTTGTAGCAGGTATTTTCTACCTGATCATGAATGCCATTGTATCGAAAGTATTCTCAGTTATTGAGAAAAGAATGAACTATTATCGTTAGGGGGAAAGAAGATGAGTATTTTATCCGTTAAAAACTTAGAGAAGAAATTCGGAGATCTTACCGTATTGAAAGATATTTCCTTCGACATCAATGACGGCGAGATCATTTCGATCATTGGATCATCAGGATCAGGAAAATCAACATTATTGCGTTGTATGAATCAGTTAGAGACGATCACATCTGGAACGATCACGATTGATGGAAAGACACTGGTTGAGACAAAGAATGGATCACCAGTCTATGCAGGCAAAGATGTTTTGAAAGAAATTTTAATGGAAACGGGATTTGTATTTCAGAACTTTAATCTGTTTCCACACTATAGTGTTTTAAGAAATGTAATGGAAGCCCCTGTATGTGTTGCAGGAGTTCCTAAGAAACAGGCAGAAGAAAAGGCAATGGAGCTGTTAAAGAAATTAGGTCTTGATACAAAGGCAGATGCTTATCCATGTGAATTATCTGGTGGACAGTCACAGCGTGTATCTATCGCAAGAGCATTAGCCTTAGAACCAAAGATCCTTTTCTTTGATGAACCAACTTCTGCGCTTGATCCGGAGCTTACCGGAGAAGTTTTAAAAGTTATCAAATCACTGACAGATCTTCACATTACAATGGTGATCGTCACACATGAGATGGCTTTTGCAAAAGAAATTTCAGACAGGATCATCTTTATGGATAAAGGAGTCATTGTTGAAGATGCATCTCCAGATGAGGTATTTAGTTCTGATAATGAAAGAACAAGAGAATTCCTTGGAAAATACCATGATGTAAACTAGAAACGATAGCAATTGCTAGGAGGGAGAAAAACGATGGTTAAAGATATGCCTAATAAGTTTTCAGAGGTAACCCCTGAGATTAAAGAACTGGCTAAGAAATGTAATAAGAAGATCGACGAAGATTTATTTGCAAAATACGACGTCAAAAGAGGTCTTCGTAAACGTAACGGTGAAGGTGTCCTTGCAGGACTGACTGACATTTCCATGATCAATGCGTACACAATGATCGACCGTGAAGTCGTACCGTGCGAAGGTAAATTATATTACCGGGGAATTGATATCGAGGATATCGTAAAGGGATTTATTGAAGAAGACCGTTTTGGATTTGAAGAAACAGCATACTTACTGTTGTTTGGAGAACTCCCTAATAAAGACGAATTAAAACAGTTTAATGGAATGCTTGGAGAATACAGACAGCTTCCTACAAACTTTGTAAGAGACATCATCATGAAGGCACCAAGCCGTGACATGATGAATACATTAGCACGAAGTGTCTTAACACTTTATTTTTATGATGACTATGCAAGTGATATTTCCATGCCAAACGTACTGCGCCAGTGCATCCAGCTGATCGCATTATTCCCAGTACTTTCAGTGTATGCATATCAGGCATATAACCATTATGAGAGAGGAGAAAGTTTATTTATCCACCTTCCAGACCCAGAACTTTCCACAGCAGAGAATATCCTGCATCTGTTAAGACCAGACAGCAAATATACAAAACTGGAAGCAAAATTATTAGACATGGCGTTAGTACTTCACGCAGAGCATGGTGGAGGTAACAACTCTACATTCACAACACACGTTGTATCATCTTCAGGAACCGATACATATTCAGCAATCGCAGCAGCACTTTGCTCACTGAAAGGACCAAAACATGGTGGTGCAAACATCAAAGTTGTACAGATGTTTGACGACCTGAAAGCCAACGTAAAAGACTGGTCCGATGAAGATCAGATTCGTGAATATTTATTAAAACTGCTGAACAAAGAAGCCTTCGACAAAGCAGGACTGATTTATGGTATGGGACACGCAGTTTACTCTCTGTCTGACCCACGATCAAAGATCCTTTCAAGATTTGTAAAACAGCTTTCCGAAGAAAAAGGAAGAGAAGAAGAATATCATTTATATACAACTGTAGAACGTCTCGCAAAACAGGTCATCGGCGAGAAGAGAAAAATCTACAAAGGAGTCAGCGCAAACATCGACTTCTATAGTGGATTTATCTACAGCATGTTAGGATTACCACATCAGTTATATACACCATTATTCGCGATCGCACGTATCGTTGGATGGTCTGCACATCGAATGGAAGAATTGACGAACGGTAATCGTATTATTCGTCCGGCTTATAAGGCTGTGGCACCACGTAAGGAATATACACCTATTGATGAAAGATAGATTTTAATTTGAATAGTCGTTCAATGTATATGAGAAAAACGAAATAATAGTATAAAGGATCCAGACCAGAAATTTTGCTCGCCGTTTTGAACGGTCGCTGATTCGCGAACTTTCCTTCGATAACTCGCATTCAAAGGTATCAAAATCGATAGTCTTTGACGCTCAGACAATCGACCAAGTTCGCTGCGAACCGTTCAAAACGACGGCAAAATTTCAATGGTTCTGGATCCTTTATACTATTATTTCGTTTTTCTCATATACACAGAAGGCTATTCAAACCACCACGGATGTGTATGGTGTACGATATTGGCAGATAATTTTTTCTTTTGCAGACAGAATGTTGAGAAATTAGTAAATTTCCGTTTGTAATCAGTCTCAAACAGCTCAACAAATCGGTGTCTATGAATTGCATTCATCTTCCGTTAACAAATACAAAAATTATCAACCAATACCGTTCTCCATACATATCCCTCTCGAATTCCCACCATATTGTGGGTTCAGCACTATAACCTTCAGGTATATGATAAAAAATAAATAATGGTCTGGAAAAGCAGCATTAGAATTTTGCCACGTTTTTTACGGATTCGCAGCCGGCTTGGTGCGATGTCTGAGCCTCAAAGAGTTGTGATTTGAATCCCCTTGAAGGCGAGTTTCGCAAGGAAAGCCGGCGGATAAGCGATCTGTAAAAAACGTGTGCAAAATTCTCTAGCTGCTTTTCCAGACCATTATTTATTTTTTATCATATACAGAAAGACTTCAGTTGGCCAATCCTCCCCACAAAATCAGAATTTTACATGAGCTTTTTTAGACAACCCCTTTTTCAAAAGAATCTTCCTATAACTAGAAGTTTTCCCTTTAGGTACATAAACAGTCATCTTACTATATGATTTAGTAAATGCCTTGCTTCCTACGCTGGAGCTTTTTAATTTGGTGGTTTTTATTGTGACCTTTTTTAAGTTTTTACATCCATAAAAAGCTTTTTTACCAATCTTGGTGACTGTTTCAGGAAGGATGACTTTCTTTATTTTTTTGTTGCCTTTGAAAGCATTGTCAGAAAGTTTTGTTACACGGTATGTTTTACCTTTGCGCTTGATGTAAGACGGAATGGTGATGGTACCGGATGCTTTTTTGGATGGAGTGTAAGTTGCATTGCCGCTAATGATGTTTTTTTCATTGACACTGATCTTGATGATCGGACGCTCTACAGAAGCATTTGTGGAGTATTTTTCAAGATGGTCAGCTGTATTGTATGTGTTGTCATTGATAAAATAAGTAAGATAAAGGGTACCTTTTTTCTTACCAGTAAGAACCTGGCTTCCAGCTTTGCCAGAAAGGGTTGCAATAGAAGAAGTTGTGGCTTTTCCGGAGGAAGTTGAGATCTTCCATAGTCCCTTTTTGGCATCAAATCCATAGTATTTTGCTCCTTTTGTATTGTATCCTGCAAGTTTTAATGCAGATAAGTTGTAACTCTGACCGGTATTGATAGATTTTATAGCATTGCTGGTGATCTTTACTTCTGATAGTGGAAGAGTTGGGATCAGATCATCAACCTTGCTGGAAATAGAAGATAAAGTTTCGTTGTAGGAACCTCCCGCAGCGGACATCAGGCCATTTCTTCGGATTCGTGTTAAAAGTCCATCTGCATATTTATATTTTTTCACATCAGCCCACTTGATTCCATCAGGATCATTCATACTAGCCTGGAGATAACTTCTCTTTTTCAGATCAGTGCGGGCACTTTTTGCTCCGGAACCAGAGAAAGTTGCAAGAATATAGGAATTTAATTTTCCACCACGGATATTACGGTCATATTCTGCGATCGTTACATCATAGTTGATGAAAACAGGGCATTTGTAATAAGTTGTGGCTGTCTGAATCTTATTCTGCTGCTGGATGAGTGCTGCCGTATATGGAGGGAGAGAAAGAGAAACCTCAGAAGTTGTCTGGTTTGATTTTTCTTCACTTTCCTCTTTTGACCATCCCTTTTCGATAGACTGGCTGGCAGAAAATCCAAGGGAGGTTTCGATATCACCGAAAAATGGAAGACTCTTGGAATGAGAGATTGTGATGGATTCTTCGTAAGAATAAGACTTAGAACCACTGATACTGCTTAAGGCTCCATAAGTTTTGGAGTTTGTAAGTGACTGTGTGCCAGATACTTCAACACCACTGTTATTTCGGATATCAGAACTATAAATATTGCTGGTCTTTTTTTCATCACTGATGACACGTTTGTAAGAATTATCATACATAGGGTAAATAGGTGAAACACGGAAATTATGAAAATAAACAGCAAAACATTTATAGCGTCCATAAATGTCACTGTCTTTTGCACGAACCGCACCAATCCATCTTGCGACAACAGGAGATTCGTCAGTATCTTTTGATATTGTATCAATTTCTTTATAAGGAAATGACGGATTCCCATCTGCTGTGTGCTGAGTAAGGTCTGTAAGAACATGCTTCTGTGCGTTAGAAAGACTGCTTTCTGTGAACAGACCGCCGCCATAATACCATACATTATCAAGTTTTAATTCATCTTTTCGCCTTTTACCATATGTCGTCAGATAACAAAGATCATCATTTAGGTAGCCATAGTTTGCCTGACCTTTCATGCAGGATAAGATCCATGCCAGATATTCCCAGTCGCATATGAGATCATCGCCTTTATAACGTCCCATAGACACGGTATCATCTACAAAGTCAGTCAAGAGAGCTTTCTGGTAACAATTGATTGGAAGCATGGAAAGAGAAGTGTTCGTTTTACGATAATAAACCTGATCCCCTCCAAGATCCTGGGAATCCTTGTCGACAAAAACATCTGGGATGTCAACAAGACCATCAATAATGGTTTGTTCAGAGTCATCAACGGCCTTTACCTTTGACGGAATACAGGTAAAGAGCATCATAGATGAGAGAAATATAGCAAATAATTTTTTACATACTGTTCTTTTTTTCATATATAATATCCTCCTTTTTTAGAATAGTCAGAGATATAAAACCTCCTGTTAGATATCTTTATTCTATGAGAAATAGAAAGATTCGAATAGTTACTGACAGTCACAAATTTTAATGCATAAATCACAAAATAAGAAAAATACTAAAAAGAAAAAAGGAGACGATAGTAAAATGCAACTAAATCAAAGAAAAGCTGCGATCATAGGCTGTGGTTTTGTAGGGAGTGCCACAGCATTCTGTCTGATGCAGAGTGGACTGTTTTCAGAAATTGTCCTGCTTGATGTGGACAAAGATAAAGCAGAAGGTGAAGCTATGGATATCACGCATGGAACACCATTTGCGGGAAGAATGAAGATATATGCCGGGGATTATGATGATATGATGGATGCTGCGATCATTATAATCACTGCCGGTGCAAATCAGAAAGAAGGAGAGACAAGACTTGACCTTGTGAAGAAAAATAAGAAAATCTTTGAGGGGATCATACCACAGATTTCAAACAGGGCTTATGAAGGAATTCTTCTGATCGTATCGAATCCTGTGGATATATTGACATATACAGCGATAAAGATCAGCGGATTTGAGGAAAACCGTGTGATCGGGTCGGGAACGGTTCTTGATTCAGCAAGATTCCGGTATCTGTTAGGGGAGCATCTTGATGTAGACAGCAGAAGTGTTCAGGCATTTATTATAGGAGAACACGGAGACAGTGAGATCGCAGCATGGAGCAGTGTTAATGTATCAGGAATCCCAGTCAATGATTTTTGCGAGATGCGGGGACATTACGATCATGAAGAGGCAATGAAAGCAATCGCAGACGATGTAAAAGAAAGTGCATATAAGATCATCAAGAGAAAAAAAGCAACGTATTATGGAATCGCAATGTCAGTAAAACGTATCTGCGAAGTGATCTTAAAAGATGAAAAAGCAATTCTTCCTGTCTCAACCATGATGCATGGGGCGCATGGAATCGAAGATATTGTCTTAAGTATGCCCGCAATCGTAGGAAAAAATGGGATTGAGACACAGGTACCGATCGAATTGAATGAGGAAGAAGAAAGGAAGTTAAAACAATCTGCTGAGATTCTAAAACAAATGACTGAAAGTAACTAGGGAGGGCAGGTAAATTGTGATAAACTAAAGAAGAAAAGCGATAAAAGGGGAGGGGATTTCTTGAAAGAATTGATCAATAAACTATTACAGGGAGAACATTCACTATTCCGATTATCCCTGCCATTTCGAGTAAGATTATTTAACGTTCTTGCACTGACAGGAGGAGTGATCAGTCTGGTCAATGGAATTTCCTCCTATATAAACAATCAGGATCTTATTATTCTGGGAATTAACACAGGAATTGCGGTATTATCATTTTTGTTATTATTTTATGCCTATAAAAGTGGAAATTACCAGTTTTGCTATGTTGTCACGATCATCATGATCTTTTTGGTGATGTTTCCGTATTTATTTTTTAAATCAGGCGGATATAAAGGCGGCATGATTTCATTTTATATGTTTGGAATTTTATTTACCATTTTTATGCTTGAGGGAAAAGCAATGTTTTTTACAGTGACTGCAGAAATGGCGGTATATATCGCAACGATTCTCATGGCATATCATAATCCGCAGACAGTCATATGGTTTTCTTCAGAAAAAGAAGTCATAGCGGATGTTCTTATGGGGTTTTGCGCATCTACGGTTTCTGTTGCACTGGCGATGTATCTGCATTTCAGGATGTATAACAAACAACAAAAGATTTTGGAAGAAGCGAGGATCGAGGCACAGTCAGCCAATAAAGCCAAAAGTGCCTTTCTGGCAAATATGAGCCATGAGATCAGAACACCAATTAATGTTATGCTTGGAATGAACGAAATGATCTTAAGAGAAAGTGAGAATGAAGAGATTCGACAGTATGCCAAAAGTATTGAACGTTCCGGCGGATATTTGATCTCACTGATCAATAATGTACTGGATATCTCAAGGATCGAGTCTGGAAGATCAGAGATTGAAGAAGGAAGATATGAACTTTTACAGCTGTTAGAAGAAGTCATGCTGATCGGTGAGAAGCAGGCAGAGCAGAAAGGATTGGAGATGAATTTGATCTTTGATGAAACTTTGCCGGCATATCTTATTGGAGATGCGATACATATCAAACAGGTTCTCTTAAATCTCCTGAATAATGCGGTAAAGTATACAAAAGAAGGACAGATTGATCTGAAAGTACATAAAAAGGAAGAAGATCACGAAAAGAGAATTATCTTCGAGATCAAAGATACAGGAATCGGTATCAGGGAAGAAAATCTTTCCATTTTGTTTGATGCATTTACACGTGTGGATTATAAGAAGAATCAGAATATTGAGGGAACAGGACTTGGACTTGCAATTGCCAGAGAGCTTGTGACACAGATGGAAGGAACGATCCGTGTGGAAAGTATCTATGGGAAAGGAAGTACATTTTTTGTGGAACTCCCAATGAAAACAGAGACGGAGCATAAGATTTCCAATGAAAAATGCAGACAGCATAACGAAAAGAACAGAAAATATTTTGTAGCACCGGAGGCGAAGATTTTAGTCGTTGATGATAATGAGGAAAATCTTATGGTCATAAGATCGTTGTTAAAAAGAACAGGGATCTTTGTGGATACAGCAATAAGTGGAGCACAATGTATCGAGAAAACAAAAGAAAATAATTACGATATGATCTTCCTTGATTATATGATGCCGCAGATGGATGGAATAGAGACCATTCGAATATTAAGAAAAGACAAAACATTTGCGACTCCAGTGATCGCCTTGAGTGCGGATGTCACCAAAGGAATTGAACAGACATTCTTAAAAGAGGGATTTTGCGAATATCTTCCCAAACCTGTGATGTGGAGAAAGTTAGAGGAGCTTCTTTTAAAATATTTAAGAAAAGAAATTGTATTTATGAAAGAAGACGATAAACAGCAGCCAGAAATGGAGGAGCAGGAGTTAAAAGAGATTCATGATCTGCTCAAACAGGCGGACATACAAATGGAAGAGGGACTGAAACTTCTGGATGGGAACTTTTTGCAATACCGCAAGCTGATTCAATTTTTTGCACAATACCAGCAAGATAATATGGATCAGGTGGAAAAGATCCTAAAGGAAAAGGATAAGATACAGATTTGTGAATTTACAAGAATGATGCATACGCTAAAAAGCAATGCCAAAGCAATCGGGGCAGACAGCCTTTTTGAGATTGCAAGGGAATTTGAGATCAGAGGAAAACAAGAAGACATCGAATATATCATATCAGGGTATCCATTACTGAAACTTGAATGGAACCGCGCATATTCAGCAGCACAGAGGTTCCTTCATATGACACAAAAAGAAGTAACAAACGATTCTACAAAGAAGAATGATAACAACCAGTCAAAGGAAGAAGCAAAGGAAAGATTAAAGATATTTATTACAAGATATCAGGCAAAAGAAGCAAAAGAGCAGATTCAGCATTTGTTAGAAAATCAAATGACAAATGACGAAAAAGATTTATTAAAACAAACCGCAGAGGCAATAGACCAGCTTGATTTTGAAGAAGCAGAAATTCTTCTGAAACGATGGGAGGGAATAGGATGAAAGAAAACAGTATTCTGGTCATAGATGATGATCTGATTTTATTAAAGACGGCAGAAGAGATTTTATCAGAACAATATAATGTAAGCGTAGCCAAAAGTGGAATACAGGCACTAAATCTTTTGAACAAAAAGGTCATACCCGATCTTATTTTACTAGATATTGATATGCCGCAGATGGACGGGTACGAAACCCTCGAAGAGATCAAGAAAATTGATGGGTGCGAACTGATCCCCATTATATTTCTCACAGGTTTTTCAGAAATGGATTATGAGGTCAAAGGTTTAAAAGCAGGGGCGGTGGATTATATTGTGAAGCCGTTTGCAAAAGAGATTTTGATGGCAAGAGTGGAAAGACATCTGGAACGTTATCAGCAAAGACAGAGCAGGAAAACGGTAGAATTATCGAAATATGCACAGGATATCAAAAAGCAGCTGACACCGACAGAATGGAAGATCGCGTTAGCAGTTGCAGAGGGAAAGGAAAACAAAGAGATTGCCGAATCGATGCATTATTCTTATGGATATGTGAAGAATCTGGTTGCAAGGATCTTTTCAAAATTAGAGATCGAGAAACGGCTGGAGTTAAAAAAGATGATGTTAAAAGAGTAGATTTTGTGGACGGAAGGATGTAAAATCATATTGAGTGTATTAAGTTTTAGAAAGAGAGGTTCATATGAAGATATTATCATTCGGTTCATTAAACATTGATTATGTATACAAAGTGCCACATTTTGTGAAAAAAGGAGAAACCCTGTCAGCAAAAGAATTAAATGTGTATACAGGTGGAAAAGGATTAAACCAGTCCATTGCACTTGCACGTGCAGGGGTTGAAACATATCAGGCTGGTGCGATCGGTACAGATGGAATGTTTTTGCTGGAGCAGTTAAAAGAAGCAGGAGTGAATACAGATCTTGTCAAAATTCTTGACGATGTAAGGACAGGAAATGCGATCATACAAAATGATGATGAAGGTGATAATTGTATCGTTTTATTTGGAGGAGCAAATCAGGCGATCACAAAAGAACAGGTTGACGAAGTCTTTGAAGATTTTACAAACGAAGATTATTTACTGATTCAAAATGAGATTAACGAACTTCCATATATCGCAGAGAAAGCAAAAGAAGAGGGAATGAAGATTATCTTAAATCCATCTCCAATGAATGAGAAGATACTGAAGCTTCCATTAGACCAGATCGATTATTTTATTTTAAATGAGATCGAGGCAATGCAGATTCTTGAGATGGATGAGCCAGAAGAGATTGACGGAAAATATATCGCTGGTCTGTTACATGAGAGATTTCCAGATGCAACGATCGTATTAACTTTGGGAAGTGAAGGGTCTGTTTGCATTTTTGGTGACGAGTATGTGGAGCAGCTAATCTACAAGGTAAAAGCAGTCGATACAACGGCAGCAGGAGATACCTATACGGGATATTTTATTGCAGGAATCTTAAATGGAAAGACGATCAAAGAAGCAATGGATATTGCATCTAAAGCATCTGCGATTGCAGTTACCAGACAAGGAGCAGCCCCATCGATTCCTGTTTTGGAAGAAGTAGAAAAATATAAATAGTTATGATAAGGAAGAATGATAAAATTTATGATTTTGTTGTTCTTCCTTTTTCTTTATTTCATTCATTGTATAATTACATTTATAAGAAAAAATAAAAAAATTAGCACTCATCTCTTGTTATTACAGCGTCGCTTTTGTCTTAGTTCATAGAGTGCCGTAAAGTGCCTATTTACAGGCTTTTCACGGGTTTTATGAATTTATCACATTTCATCAGAAATCGTCAATATACAAAAAATTGGTGTCAAAATTGGTGTCAAATAACCTTGATTTGAGATTTTGATGAGCAACACATCAGTATAAAAAACTGAATATTTTATAGATTATGGAACGCCTAAAATGACGTTCCTTTTCTATTTCCAGCCGTTCTTATTGGACGGCTATTTTATTACCCAAAATGAAAGGAGCATTAGATTTTATGAAAAAGATGTTAAAACGATTGTGTACGGGCTTCTTAGCTCTTGCAACTGTCGTTACTGCTTTACCGACTACACCCGTCCATGCAGAAAGTAAGCAATACTGGACGGAAAGTGCAGAGCGTGTCGGTATCATTGAAAAAGTAATGAATGACGGTTCTATCGGTTCGACATTCAATGAGGGCTATATGAAAGTCGAGGGCGAAACTGCCTATTGTAT
>CABIYF010000010.1 GCA_902362875.1 Eubacteriaceae bacterium
AGCGACCGTTCAAAACGGCGAGCAAAATTTCTGGTCTGGATCTGCTATGCTATTATTTCGTTTTTCTCATATACAATGAACGACTATCCAAATTACAATTTAATTAGCATAAAACACCGCCAACAAGAATCCACTTACAGCCGCACTCCCCAAAACAGCACAAACCAACACAACAATTTCTGCCCTGCGCTCATTCCGACAGATTTTACGAAGCAGAGAATAACCCAAAATCCCAACAATTCCTCCAGCCGTATTCATGATCACATCCGTAATATCACTGCGCCCAATCGCCAAAACATACTGCATAACCTCATAAATCAAACTCACACAGAAAAAAGACAACACTTTCTCAGACAAATTCCAATGTCGATACAAAACCCCAATATAAATTCCAAAAGGGCAGAAGACAAGTACATTATCGATTATCTCAGAAAAATTGATCCGCCCATTCGTGATCATGGCGCCTTTGAATGGTATCAGATTAAGGCTTCGTATCCCATGATCGATCGTGTCAAAAGAAATTGCCATTTTGAATAAAATGATCCAAGTTAATGCCGCCAGATAAAATACAAATAATAGGTGAAGTAAAAATGTTCGTTTGTTTTTCATAAAAAATCCTCCTTGATCGTTATGATATGATCTTAACAAAGAAAAGAAACGAATAAGTTGATGTTTTTCTTTCAGTTTTCTTAAGATATTAGTGTAAGTAAAGAGGAGCAGAAAAGAAGAGGTGCAAACAAAAAAGCCTGAAGATAAAGAATTCTTCAGACTTTTTTGCAACTTTTATATTTATTTTTAAGGTAGGTAGGATAGCAAGTTAAAATTTAAACTGCTTTATTGTATATTTGTTATTATTATATGTTTTTTGTTAAGCATATCTTACAGATATTCGTGATCTGCAAGTACGTTTAAGATGTTATGTCCTTCCTGAACACCATCAATGATTCGTCTAGCACGAACACTGTCACCGATGTTGATGATCTCAACGTTTGTATCAGCGAATTCTTCACGGATTTCATCAAGAACAGGAGCGTTAGCTCTCATTCCTAAGCATACGAATCCATAATCGAATGGAAGATCTTTTTCTTCTCCATCAACTTTTACTGTGAAGGAATCAGCTTTTACTTCGCAAAGAGCTGTTTCAGTCATCTGGTTTACATTGTGTTCTCTCATTAATGTGTTTGTTCCACATTTAGATACTGGGTCTAAGTCTTTACCAATCTGAGGCATCATTTCTACGATGCTTACTTCAGCACCTTTAGGAGCGAAGTATTCAACAACGTCAAGACCTACAGCACCACCACCAACTACAACGACTTTCTTACCTGTGCAGTCTTCTGGATAATCAGCTAAGTGGTTGATCATTCCTGTGATAGAAGCTACTTTAGATCCCTCTTTGTCGATGTGGTCATGTAATCCTTTGATTGGTGGAAGTAAAGGATTAGAACCTGTTGAGTTAACGATGATGTTTGGATGCAGTGCTTTAATTAATGGCAGAGTTGCTTCCTGTCCTTTGAAGATAAACAGGTTTATTAATTTAGAAGCACGGTTTACAAGGTAGTCAGGGAAGTCTCTTAAACGTTTCTTATCTGGAATCTTAGAGATTTCAACAGCTAATCCACCAAGATGATCGTTCTTTTCGAATAAGAATGTAGTACATCCAACTTCAGCAGCAGTACAAGCAGCTTCAAGACCAGCAGTACCACCACCGATAACAACTACGTTACAAGGTTTATTTACTTTTTTCTTCTTATAGTCAAATCCAGAGTTTACAGTAGGATTTACTGTACAACGGATAGGACGGTTAACTCCGATACGGTTTCCAGCACATCCAACGTTACAAGAGATACATTTTCTGATCTCGTCTTCACGTCCTGTAGCTACTTTTTTCACCCAGTGAGGATCAGCGATCAGTCCACGACCCATACCGATGATATCAGCATCACCGCGGTCTAAGATATCGTCAGCGACACGAGGATCACGGATGTTACCCATAGTTACACAAGGTTTGTTGTATTTTTCTCTAACGGCTTTTGCCATGTAAGATCTCCAACCATCTTTTAAGTAGTTAGCATCGATCTGGAACTGAAGAGAACCATTTAATCCAGCGGATACGTCAAATGCGTCAACTTCTTCCTGGAAGTAAGAAAGTAACTCTAAAGTATCTTCTAATGTGTTTCCACCTTCCATCAGTTCATCAGCACTGATACGAACGAAGATAGGGAACATAGGACCAACCTGTTTACGAACTTCTTCAACAACTAATTTTGTGAAGCGGGCACGGTTTTCTGGACAGCCACCGAATTCGTCTGTACGTTTATTCGTTGTAGGGGACATAAACTGGCTTAATAAGTAAGAATGTCCTGCATGAATCTCAACACAGTCAAATCCACAAGCCTGTGCACGAGCAGCAGCTTCTCCATATTTTTTTACAATTTCATAAATTTCTTCTACTTTAAGAGGGCGAGGGATTTCTCCACCTGCTTTTGATGGGATATCAGATGCAGATACTGGCTGCATATTTGTTCTTTTAGACTGAGCAGAAGCACCAGCGTGGTTTAACTGAACACCAACGCAAGCTCCGTGAGCGTGTAATGTTTCACATAATTTGAAGAAACGTGGCATATAGTTGTCATGATCGATACGGATCTGAGTTGTTCCGTTAGATCCAAGTGGTGAATCAACACTTGCGTTTTCAACCATGATCAGACCAACTCCTCCTTTTGCTCTTTCTGTATAGTAATCAATGTGTAAGAAACTCATTTCTCCTGTCTGTTCACCATAGTTCGTTCCCATTGGTGTCATCATGATACGGTTTCTCATTGTCATGTTCTTAATTGTTAATGGTGTGAAAATGTTTTTATAATTGCTTTTCATTAGAATTGAACCTCCAAAAAATTAAATCCAAAAAATCAAAAAATTAAATTCCATATAATCGAGGTTGTCAGAATCATAAATGTTTGGGTGAATGATTTATGATGGCTTTAGTATAACATGAAGTTAATTATTTAACAAATAAATCTTTTTTGGAAAATCAATAGAAAATATCTATCGTTTCTTTTGTGAAGTCAATAAACTTACGAACGGCTGGAATCATCGGCATATTTTTAAGGTACGCCATATAAACAGTGTGATAAGGTTTTACATTACTAAGATGAAGGATCTCTACATCATATTCCTGTAAAGATTCCACATGGGCAACAAAACCAATTCCAAAATCTTCTGCAACAAGAGAAGCAATCGCATTCTCATCGGAAGATTCGAAAGCAATGGATGGCTTGATATGGTTCTGCTTGTAAATGGAATTGGTAAAACGTCCAAGACCAGAAGTTTTATCATAACCAATGACAGGATAGTCAAGCAGATCTTCCAAAACGAGATCTTTCTTATATTTTAATGGATGTTCTGGAGGCGTAATAATGACCATCTCCTGATTAACAACCGGTACAAACTCGACTTCCGGTTCATCAGGAACGAGAGAACCAAAGACAACGTCATATTTTTCATTTTTCAGATCAGAGATCAGATTCTTCGTGATCTCCTGACTTAAAGAAAATGTGATTTCGTGATTTTCCTGCTGATTTAAGAAACTTCGCACTAATCTTGGAATATAACTTTTGGCAAGTGGGAATACATAACCGATATCGATATGCCCACTGGAACTGCCGGCTAAGGATTTCATTTTATTCTCTGCAACTTTGATTTCTTCTATGATACGGTTCACATGTTCCAAAAAGATAGAACCATATTTGGTAAGTTCGATATTCCGTCCGTTTTTTTGAAATAAAGAAACACCAAGTTCCTCTTCAAGATTGGCAATCGAACGGCTTAAACTTGGCTGAGAGATATTTAATTCTTTGGCTGCCTGGTGATAATGTTGTAATTGTGCAACTTTTTGAAAATAATACAGCTGATTTAAATTCATACAGACCTTCCTTATTATAATAATTAATGGTTACTGTCATTATAACACAATTGATAGCCTGAAGCTATCAAAAAACGCTAAAAGATATATTGGAAGTATCAATCAATATGGCATATAATATAGCCATAAGGTTGTTAAAAAATTAACTTTTGGGTGAATGAAACTAATAACAAGCATATTATTTAAGGAGTAAAAATTATGGCAGAGAGAATCACAGGACATACTGAATTAATCGGATTAATGGCTTATCCAATCAGACATTCAAGCTCACCTGCAATGCACAATGAAGCATTTGCAACATTAGGACTTGACTATGCATACTTAGCATTTGAAGTTGACAACAGCACATTAGAGGATGCAGTCAAAGGACTTCGTGCTTTAAAGATGGTTGGATCTAACGTATCAATGCCTAACAAAACAGTTGTAGGACAGTACTTAGATGAGTTATCTCCAGCTGCTAAAATGGCAGGAGCTGTTAACACAATCGTAAATGACAACGGAAAACTGATCGGACACATCACAGATGGTATCGGATACATGCAGTCATTAAAAGACAACGATATCGACGTGATCGGTAAAAAAATGACAATCGCTGGTGCCGGTGGAGCTGCGACAGCAATCGAAATCCAGGCTGCATTAGACGGTGTCAAAGAAATGTCAATCTTCAACATCAAAGATAAATTCTGGGCTAACGCTGAAGAAACAGTTAAGAAGATTCGTGAAAACACAGACTGTGTTGTAAATCTTTATGACTTAGATGACAAAGAAAAATTAAGAGAAGAAATCGCAGACAGCTACTTATTCGCACAGGCAACTGGTGTAGGAATGAAACCATTAGAAGGACAGTCTGTTGTTCCTGATGAAACATTTTTCCGTCCTGACCTGATCGTAACAGATACAGTTTACGCTCCAAGAGAGACAGAAACATTAAGACTTGCTAAGAAAGCTGGATGTAAGACAATGAACGGTCTTGGAATGATGTTATTCCAGGGAGATGCTGCTTTCCACTTATGGACAGGAAAACATATGCCAATCGACCATATGAAAGAAGTATTAGATATCAAATATGACTAGAGTTTAGTCATAACCATATAGCAAACGAGAGGAATTATAAAAATGGATAAAAAATACATACCAAGTGCCTTAGTTCTTTATCTGAACTATTTCATTCATGGAATCGGGTGCTCAATCTTAAGTCAGCAGGTAGTAAAAGAAATGCTCGCAAGCCAGTGGGGATTAAAAGATGTTATGGCAGTAACTTCCATTGCAGCAGCATTAGGACTGGGACGTTTAATCTCCCTTCCATTTGCAGGACCTTTATCTGACAAATTAGGACGTCGTTTATCAGTGATCATCGGATGTGCTTCATACGTTATCTTCTTAGTAGGAATCGCATTTTCACCAAACACAACAATTGCTTATATCGCAGCAGTTCTTGGTGGTATCGCTAACTCATTCTTAGATACAGCAACATACCCAGCTGTAACTGAAATTATTTACAAATATACAGGTATTGCAACAATGGGAATCAAATTCTTCATTTCCGTTGCACAGTTATTAATGCCTTTCTTCTTAGGTGTTGTAGCAGGAACAAGCATGTCATACTTAATGCTTCCAGTTGTAGCAGGTGTATGCATCGGTATCCTTGGAATCTTAGCAATCTTTGCTCCATTCCCAGCAACATCTGAAGCAGGTAAATCTGAATCCTTCATCAGCAACTTAAAGAATGCACATTTCTCTATCGAGAGTATTGCATTGATCCTGATCGGATTCACAAGTACAGCAACATTCCAGTTATGGTTAAACTGTGCTCAGACATTTGGTACTGAAATTGCAAAAATTCCATCCGAAAATGTATCAGTTATGCAGACATACTATTCTGCAGGTACAATGGTAGCATTATTTGTAACAAGTGCACTGATCACAAAATTCAAACAGGTAAGATTCTTAGTGATCTACCCAGCAATCTCTCTTGTAATGTTAGCATTAGTTTACATGATCAAGACACCTATGATCTGCTACGTTGGAGCATTCGTGATCGGATATGCAGCAGCAGGTGGAGTTCTTCAGATGGCAACAGCCGTTGTCAATGATCTGTTCCCTAAGATCAAAGGAACTATCACAAGTTTAGTTATGATCGCATCAAGTTTATGTAACTACACGATCTTAACAGCAGCTGCTAAGATGACATCTACAAATGTAATCATGATGAATATCGTAATTACAGCAATCGGAATCTTATTAGCACTTTTCGTAAACGTACGTTATGGTGTATTATTAAAGAATGCAGAAGAAGCATCTAAAAATTAATTAGTATTGGTAACGTGAACTCCCAAGGTGAAAGCCTTGGGAGAACATTCGGACAATAGGAGGAAAATTGTCAATGAATACAGTAAAAGTAAGAAATATTGAAATCGGAAGCGGAGTTCCAAAAATTTGTGTACCTATCGTAGGTGTTACAAAAGATGAGATCATCGCAGAAGCTAAAACATTTGACAGCATCCCTGTAGACGTTGTTGAATGGCGTGTTGACTGGTTCGAAGGCGTATTCGAATTCGATAAAGTAGAAGACGTATTAAAAGATTTAAGAGAAGCTTTAGGTGAAACACCAATCCTCTTCACATTCCGTACATCTAAAGAAGGTGGAGAAAAAGCAATCGAAGCTGAACCTTACAAAGAATTAAACATCGCTGCTGCAAAAACAGGATATGTTGATCTTGTAGACGTAGAAGCATTCACAGGTGATGAAATCGTAAAAGAGATCGTAGCAGCTGCTCACGAATGTGGAGTAAAAGTTGTTGCATCTAACCATGACTTTGACAAAACACCTGAGAAAGATGAAATCGTAAGAAGACTTTGCAAAATGCAGGAACTTGGTGCTGACATCCCTAAGATCGCAGTTATGCCAACTTGCAGACGTGACGTATTAACACTTCTTTGTGCAACAGAAGAAATGTATACAGAACATGCAGATCGTCCAATCATCACAATGTCTATGGCAGGAACAGGACTGATCAGCCGTCTTTGCGGTGAAGTATTCGGATCTGCTTTAACATTCGGAGCAGCCAAGAAAGCATCTGCACCTGGACAGGCAGCAGTGAATGACTTAAATAATATGCTTCAGTTCCTTCATGAAAATCAGGGATTATAAGAACTGATTCTTTAAAAAATTAAATTTAAAAGAGGAGAAGAGTCATAGATATTCTTTTCCTCTTTTTTAAATTCATAAAAAATATCTATTGATTTTTGAAAAAAGATTCATTTGTTTTATGATTTAAAAATTGTTATAGTATTAACGAGGTTGTTAAGAAATTAACTTTGGGTGATTTTAAAATATTATTTAACAATTGGAGAAGACAAATGAATCAAAAGAAAAACTATTACATAAGTGCATTTATTTTATATCTGAATTATTTTATTCATGGAATCGGCTGTTCTGTTCTGGGACAGGTCGCTGTAAAAGAAACATTGATTTCTCAGTGGGAAATTAATGATATCGGAAAGGTTACAATGGTAGCAGCAGCGTTAGGATTAGGAAGACTGATCGCATTACCATTTGCAGGACCGCTGTCTGATAAACTTGGAAGAAGAATCGCATCTTTGATCGGTATTTTATCTTATATTATCTTTTTCTTTGGATTAGCAGTTTCACCAAATATGACAGTTGCATATATTGCAGCGATCTTAGGAGGAATCGCAAACTCATTCCTTGATACGGGAGTGATTCCAGCTTGTGTGGAAATCTTAGAACCAAGATCCAGCATGGCAACAATGCTTACAAAGTTTTCTATGTCATGTGCGCAGCTGTTACTTCCATTTATGATCGGAATGATCATGGGAATGAATCTTTCACTGAACGTGTTATTATATGTATGCGGAATTGCAATTTTAATTCTTGGAATTCTTGTCATTTTTATTCCGTTACCAGAAATGAAAACAGTTTCAAAAGAAAAAACTTCTCTGATCCAGGATATTAAAAATGCAAATTTCTCTTTAAAGAGTTTTGCATTGATCATGATCGGGTTTACAGGAACAGCGACATTCCAGTTATGGCTTAACTGTGCACAGGATTTTGCAAAAGAATATGCAGGAATCGAGAATCCAGCGATTATGCAGACCTATTATTCTATGGGATCTCTTGCAGCGATCATTATCACAACGATTTTGGTAAATAAGATCAAAGGTGTTAGATTCTTAGTGATATATCCTGCGATTGCAGCAGTTATGATCGCAGTTGTATATTTCTTAAGAACACCAGGCATCTGCTATATTGGAGCAGGAGTCGTTGGTTATACAGCAGGCGGGGTTATCCTTCAGTTAGCGACAGCGACAGCAAATGATCTGTTTCCAGAGATCAAGGGAACGATCACAAGTATCGTTATGATCGCATCCAGTTTATCAAATTATACGATCTTATCTCTGGCAGGAACGATGGATAAAGCAAATATCCTGTTAATGAATCTTGTCATTACAGTGATCGGTGTAATTTTAGCAGTTTATGTAAATTTTGATAGAAAATAAAACGAAATAAAAATAAAATTTCTGTCAGTAGATAAAGTTCTGCTGGCAGTTTTTTCTTTCATTAATATTTATAAATGTTTTGTAAAAAATAATAGATAAAATTTATGAAATATATAGACAAAAAATATTTGCTGAATTCATAGTTTTTAGGTATAATTTAGTAAGGCAAATTGTTAAAGTTTTGCCAGAGTTTGTGAAAATAATGACTTTCGTTACAGAAAGTAGAAAGAGGTGAATCATGCTAAAATGGCTTGATGAGAATCTGGAAGAGTTTCTAATGGTAATCTTATTGATCGCAATGACAGTGATCATGGGAATTCAGGTATTTGCAAGATATGCACTTGGAGCATCCCTTTCCTGGTCAGAAGAATTAACAAGATATCTCTTTATCTGGTCAGGTTTTATCAGTGTTAGTTACTGCACCAGAAAGTGTATTTCAATCAAGATTGAACAGTTTGTAGCAATGTTTCCAAAGAGAGGGAAAGCATTATTTAAAGTGATCAATCATACAATCGAACTTGCATTGTTTTTATATCTGATCCCTTATGCCGTTTTATATTTAAAGAGCGCATTTGAGAGTGGTCAGGTAAGTCCGGCATGCCAGATTCCAATGTATTATATTCAGGCAGCGCCTTTAGTAAGTTTTGTATTAGTAGCATTTCGTATCATTCAGCGTTGGATCATTGAATTCAAGGTTGTGATTCATAAAGATAAGGAGGATAAATAAATGTCAGCAGCAGTCGTATTTTTACTCTTCTTTATTTGTCTGATCATTGCAATTCCGATTTCAATCGCCCTTGGAATTGTATCTGTACTTCCAGGAGCATTTGATCCATCATTTACAGCAAGCGGACAGTTTGTCATTCGTTCCATGCTTGGAGGAATTGACAGTTTCCCATTGCTTGCAGTTCCAATGTTTGTATTATCTGGAATGATCATGGCAAAAGGAGGAATCTCTAAGAAGATTTTTGACGTTTTTGCGTTCTTTATTGGAAAGTTAACAGCAGGAATGCCTTGTGCAGTAATCGTAACCTGCTTATTTTATGGAGCAATCTCAGGATCAGCCCCTGCAACTGTAGCAGCAGTAGGAAGTATGACAATTCCAATCTTAGTTCGTTTGGGATATGACAAGTCATTTGCAACAGCGATCGTAGCGGTAGCTGGTGGTCTTGGGGTTATCATACCGCCAAGTATTCCGTTTATCATGTATGGTATGGCATCTGGAGAATCCGTAAGTGATCTGTTTATGGCAGGAGTTGTACCGGGATTACTGATCGGAGCTTTATTAATGGTCTATGCCATTTATTATTGTAAGAAACATGGAGAAGATAAAGAAAAGATCGCAGCAGAGATCGATCAGTTACATGCGAAAGGATTTATCGGAGTATTCAAAGAAAGCTTTTTTGCGATCTTAAGTCCGGTGATCATTCTTGGATGTATTTATACAGGAGTTGCATCTCCAACAGAAGCAGCGGTTATTTCCGTATTTTATTCTTTGATCGTCAGCTTATTTATTTATAAATCCATGAAATTTAAAGATATCTGGGGAATCATGGTGGAAGGTGTCAGAACTTATGCCCCTATCCTGTTTATCCTTGCTGCATCCATTGCATTCTCAAGAGTGTTAACATTGATGCGAGTACCTCAGTCAATCAGTGCATGGATCTTAAGCAACTTCCATAATAAAGTCGTGATCTTACTGGTAATTAACGTATTCCTGTTGATCGTAGGTATGGTCATGGATACAACACCAGCGATCCTTATTTTAACACCAATCTTATTACCAATCGTTACAGCAATCGGTATGAATCCAATTCATTTTGGTGTTATGATGGTTGTAAACCTTGCAATTGGTTTCGTTACACCACCAATTGGAGTCAACTTATTTGTGGCATCATCCTTAACGGATATCCCAGTGATGAAGATTGCGCAGAAAGCAATGCCATTGATCATCTGCTTTTTGATCGCTTTACTTTTGATCACATTTATTCCACAGATCAGTCTGGCACTTTTATAAGGAGGTTTAGGATTTCATGAGAAAAATCATAAAAAGATCTGTAGTAGTTCTTCTTGCGGGAGTATTATTATTCAGCTTATCTGGATGCAAGAAGAAACAGAGTAAAGACGAAGTACAAAGATATGCATGGCCGCTTGGAACTTCCAGTCCGGAAGATACGGTAACACAGCTTTATGCAGAGAAATTTGCAAAAGAAGTTTCCAAATTAAGTCATGGAAAGATGAAGATCGAAGTTTATCCAAACAGTACCCTTGGAGGAGACCGTGAGCTTCTTGAGAGCTGCAAAGATGGAGATATTCCATTTGTTGTACAAAATACAGCACCACAGGTAACATTCCTTCCAGATACAGCGGTATTTGACCTGCCAAGTGCGTTTACAACGATCAAACAGGCACGAGAAGCTGTAGATAATCCAGCATTCTACAAGAAGATGGAGAAAGTATATCAGAAAGGCGGCTATAAGCTCCTTGGATATGCCGATCAGGGATTTCGTGTCATGTCTACAAATAAGAATGTCAAAAGCATCAAAGATTTCAAAGGACAGAAGATCCGTACGATGGAGAACAGCTATCATCTGAAGTTCTGGAAGACACTTGGAGCAAATCCAACACCAATGACATTCAGTGAAGTTTACATCGGACTTCAGCAGGGAACGATCGATGCACAGGAAAATCCTTATGAAGTAATCGTTTCCAGTAAATTATATGAACAGCAGGATTATGTTGTAGAGACAAACCATCTGCCACATTATATCTCATTGATCGTCAGTGATGAATTCTATAACAGTCTATCAAAAGATCAGCAGAAGATCATCGATCAGGCATCACAGACAGCAAAGACATATGCGAGAGAAGCATCTGATAAGAGAATTGCAGATCGTATCAAGATCATTGAAGACAGTGGTACAAAGATTGTGAAACTAGATGCAAAGACACAGAAAGAAGTGCGAGAAGAAGCACAGCCAGTTTATGATGCGATCAAGAAGAATATCTCAAAAGATATTTATAATGCATACTTAAGTGGCGTAGAAAAATAAGATCAACAATAATATGGGACTGGAAATTTAAAAAATCTGGTCTCATATTTTATTTTGTTCTTGCCAATTTTATAAAGCTATTATAAAATAAACAAGATTAAGTTATAAAAGTTGTAAAAAGGAAGATAAATTATGTTTCAGAAATTCTACCCGTCCGAAGATATCAGAAGTACCTATGATATTGATTTCGAACGATATTACAAAGAAGGATACCGCGGAGTGATCTTCGATGTCGACAATACGTTAGTGCCGCACAATGCACCTGCAGATGAGAGAGCGAAGAAGTTATTTAAGAGACTTGATGAGATTGGAATGCAGTATTGCTTTACAAGTAACAACAAGGAACCGAGAGTCAAAGCTTTTTGTGAAGCGGTTCATGGAAAATATTATGTATACAAAGCGAATAAGCCATCAGTAAAAGGCTATGAGAAAGCAATGAAACTGATGGGAACGAATAAGAAGAATACATTTTTTGTAGGAGATCAGTTGTTTACCGATGTCTATGGAGCAAACAGAACAGGGTTACATAGCATTCTAGTAACACCAATGAATCCAAAAGAAGAGATTCAGATCGTATTAAAACGTTATCTTGAGAAGATTGTATTATGGCAGTACCGCAAGAAAAGACATTAATTAAAAAATGAATAAGAAAAAATATGGGTCAGATTTTCAAAATCTGGCCCATATTTTTCACAAATTT
Organism: Eubacteriaceae bacterium; assembly: GCA_902362875.1. Taxonomy (GTDB): domain Bacteria; phylum Bacillota; class Clostridia; order Lachnospirales; family Lachnospiraceae; genus Anaerostipes. Next base: position 12,200 of record CABIYF010000010.1, read on the forward strand.
ACAATCAATTATTTCAAATCCTTCAAAAGGAGTGAAATCAAAATAAAATTATGATATTAAATGAAATCCTGACGTTCTAATGCAACTAAGATGTCACGACCTTCTTTAACACCTTCGATGATACGACGTGTCTGAGCACTGTCACCGATGTTAAGTACTTCAACACCTTCATAAATGAAGTGGTTGTATAATTCCTGAAGAGAAGGAGTTGCAGACTGCATTCCAAGACATACAAATCCATAATCAAAGTCTAATTCAAGATCTTTATAGTCATGTCTTACAACAAAGCTGTGATCTTTTACTTCTAATAAAGAAGCATTAGGATACTGATTTACTTTGTTCTTGTTCATGAATTCGATAGAACCAGTCTTAGTAATAAAGTCAAGGTTCTCACCAAAATGTGCTTTCTGTTCAACGATTGTTACGTCAGCTTTTCTAGGAACAAAGAATTCAACAACGTCGAGTCCTACGTTTCCACCACCGATAACAACAACCTTCTTACCTGTTAAATCTTCAGGATAAGAATCTACATGATCTACAAGATCGAAGATTGTAGATACGTTTCCAGCTTCTAAATTTTCCTTTAATCCAGGAATGTTTGGAAGAAGTGGAACAGATCCTGTAGCATTTACAACGATATCTGGTTTGAAACCTTCAATGAACTCAATAGAAGCTTCTGTATTCTTGCAGATAAACAGATTCTTAAGTTTCATTGCACGACGTTCTAAGTACTGTGGGAAATATCCAAGACGCTGTTTGTTAGGCATCTTTCCTACACGGCGGGCAAGTCCACCAAGTTCTCCTGATTTCTCAATCAGAACTGTAGAACAGCCAACTTCAGCAGCTGTACATGCAGCTTCAAGACCAGCAGTACCACCACCGACAACGACAACATTACATGGTTTCTTTAATTTCTTGTCTTTATATAGGGAACCTGAAACAAGAGCAGGGTTAATGCTGCATCGGATAGGTTCATCACCTAATGTTGCTGTACATCCATTGTTACAAGAAATACAACGATTGATGTCATCTGTGTTACCAAACTGAACTTTGTTTACCCATTCAGGATCAGCGATCAGTCCACGTCCGATAGCGATCAGATCTGCTTCATCATCTTCAAGGATGCGGTTTGCAACTTCTGGTTCACGGATATTACCACTTGTCTGGCAAGGCTTACCAGTTTTTTCTTTGATAGCTTTTGACATGAATGATTTCCATCCATCTGGAAGGTAATCTGCGTCATACTGGTACTGGATAGAACATGTAAGTCCAGCAGAAACATCAAATACATCAACATAATCTTTGAAATATTCAACGATCTCTAATGTATCATCTAATGTGTTACCACCTTCAGCAAGCTCATCAGCACTGATTCCTAAGAAGATAGGAATATTTTCACCAACTGTCTCACGAACAGCTTTTAATACTAATGTAGTAAAACGTGCACGATTCTCTTTAGATCCACCGAATTCATCAGTACGGTCATTTGTTGTTGGAGATAAGAACTGGTTTAATAAGTAACCATGTCCAGCCTGAATCTCAACAGCATCAAATCCTGCTGTAACAGCACGTTTTGCTGCTTCAGCAAATTTGTCAACGATTGTATAAATCTCGTCTGTTGTCAAAGCTCTTGGGATATCTCCGCCAACTCTTGATGGGATATCAGATGCAGATACTGGCTGGATGTTTGTCATCTTACCATTGGCTGCAGATCCAGCATGATTTAATAAGATGCTGACTTTAGATCCACAGTCATGAATGCTTTCGCATAATCTGTAAAGACCAGGAATGTAATTGTCATGGTCAATACGAAGCTGATAAGCACCGCTTGCACCCTGTGGTGAATAAACGCTTGCTGCTTCAATAGTGATCAGGCCAGTTCCGCCTTTTGCACGCTGTTTATAATAATCAATGATTCTCTCATTTACTTCTCCGGTATGCTCAGCAAAATTTGTTCCAATGGGAGTCATGACAATACGATTTCGTAATGTCATAGATTTTACTGTGTACGGTTCAAATAATTTACGGAAATTCTTTGCTGCCATAATTATGATCCTCCAATATGTTTAATAGTTTTCTAAGAATAATTATAGCAAAGTGAATATATAAATGCAATGAAGAATGTGGTATACTATCCATAAATAAATTTTATGGATTGGGAGGGCATAGATTATGAATTTGAATCATTTGTACTATTTCCGGGCTTTGGCAAAGGAAGAACACTATACAAGAACGGCTGATATGCTGTCAATTACACAGCCAAGTTTAAGCCATGCAATATCATGTCTTGAGAGTGAATTAGGGGTAAAATTATTTGAAAAACAGGGAAGAAACGCAAAATTAACAAAATACGGAGCTTTATTTTTACGATATGTAGAGCAATCTCTTGATATGCTGGATGAAGGAAGAAGAGTTTTAACAGAAACTTCAGGGATCAGCGGCGGATTTATTGATATGGGGTATATTTTTACACTGGGAAGTCACTTTATCCCGAATCTGATCAAAAGTTATCTTGAAGAAAAAGGAGAAAATCATATCAGATTTTCTTTTGGACAGGGAACAACAAAAAAAATCGTAGAAGAATTAAAGGATGGGAAATATGATCTTGCATTTTCTTCTTATATAGAAGGAGAAGATGAACTTGAGTTTATTCCGGTAGGACAGGAAGAACTGGTTCTTATCACGCCAAAAGGACATCCATTGGCAGAGAAAGAAGAGATTGATCTTATAGATACGGTTGATTATGATTATGTATATTTTACAAGAAATAGTGGTTTAAGACCGGTAATCGACAGTTGCTTTTCAAAAATCAAAAGACAGCCGGCAATTGCATATGAAGGAGAAGAAGATTCATCGGTTGCAGGACTTGTTGCAGCAGGATTTGGAATTGCGATCGTGCCAAAGATTCCGCTGCTTGATACGATGGATGTCTGTATCCGCCCAATTGTATCACCAGAAATTGAAAGATATATCTATCTTGTATTAAAAAAAGATAAATATCTGACACCAGTTGTAAAGGATTTTATTTCATTTATCACAGAGCAAAGTGAATTTGCTTAAATTATGGATGCAATGAATTGAAAAAAGATAGAAATGTATGATATACTATCTAAGACCATACTTTGTATTTATGAAAAGATGGGAATATTTAGGACAGAAAAGGAAAGAACAAGAAGATGAGTCAGTTAGAAGAGATCAGAGAGAGACTGGATCTGTGCGATAAGAAGATTGTCTCTGTATTAGAAGAGAGAATGGATATCATCAAAGAGATCATGGTCTACAAGAAACAGAATGGATTACCAATCCTTCAGCCGGAACAGGAAAAGAGACAGCGTAAGATGCTGCTCACTCATGTGGATGAGAATACATATAAGGATGAGATTCTTGATATCTTTACATATATTGTAGAGAACAGCAGAAGAATTCAGGCAAAGACATTGTTTACACATAATATCTTGCTGATCGGATTTATGGGAGCAGGTAAGAGTACTGTTTCTACATATTTAAGTAAGATTCTTGCCTCTCCACAGGTTGAGATGGATGAAGAGATCGTTAAGAAGGAAGGAATGTCTATTAATAAGATTTTCGAAGAATATGGAGAGACATATTTTAGAAACTGTGAGACAAACCTTTTGATCGAGCTTCAGAAGAAGAACAATCAGATCATTTCCTGCGGTGGTGGTGTCGCACTTCGTGATGAGAACGTTGCAGAGATGAAGAAGAATGGAAAGGTTGTTTTATTAACAGCATCACCAGAAGTAATCTTAGAGCGTGTCAAAGACAGTGATGACAGACCGTTATTACGTGGTAATAAGAATACAGAGTTTATCTCTAATATGATGGAACAGCGCCGTCCAAAATACGAAGCAGCTGCAGACGTTGTAGTGAATACAGATCATAAGACAGTAGAAGAGATTGCTGAAGAGATCGTCGTAAAGCTAACAAGAGACGATAACTAAGAAACATATATATCATTTTCAAGATCAGATGATCAGATGGAGGAAGAAGCAATGCATGGATTTACTCAGTACACACCAACAAGGATTATTTTTGGTAAAGAGACTCAAAAACAGGTGGGAGAGCTTGCTAAGAGCCTTGGAGCAACCAAAGTATTTGTTGTATATGGTGGAGGAAGTGTTGTAAGAAGCGGACTGTTAGATCAGGTTACAGCATCATTACAGGAAGCTGGGCTTGATTATATGACGATCGGAGGAGTAAAACCGAATCCGAGACTGTCATTTGCAAGAGAGGCAGTCAAGAAATCCATTGAGTTTGGAACAGATTTTGTATTGGCAGTCGGAGGTGGAAGTGTCATTGATACTTCAAAGGCTGTTGCACATGGAACTGCCAATCCAGAGACAGATATCTGGGAATTCTGGTCTAAGAAGCAGACGGTTACGAAATCCCTTCCAGTCGGAGTTGTACTTACACTGGCGGCAGCCGGAAGTGAGACAAGTGATTCAGCGGTTCTTACGAATGAGGATACAAAGATCAAACGAGGACTTTCTACAGATTTTAATCGTCCGGCATTTGCGATCATGAATCCTGAACTTACATATACATTACCAAAATACCAGGTTGGATGTGGTGTTGTAGACATTATGATGCATACGCTGGATCGTTATTTCACTCAGACAGAGAATAATGAATTGACAGATGAGATTGCAGAAGGATTGCTTCGTACCGTGATCAGGAATGGTGCTGTTGCGATCAAAGATTCTCATGATTACAATGCGATGAGCGAGATCATGTGGGCAGGAAGCCTTTCACATAACGGAATCACAGGTCTTGGAGCTGAGAAAGATTTTGCAGTTCATCAGTTAGGACATGAGTTAAGCGCGAAGTTTGACATTGCACATGGAGCAAGTTTATCTACTGTGTGGGGTGCGTGGGCAGCTTATGTATATGATGCGAAACCAGCAAGATTTGCCCAGTATGCAAGAAGAGTCTGGAATGTTGAAGAAGCAGACGATGTGAAAGCAGCTCAGGAAGGAATCAAGAAAACAGTCGCATATTTTGCATCACTTGACATGCCGACAAGTTTCAGCGAAGCAGCAGAGATTGGCTTAAAAACAGACGAAGAAGTGAAGAAAATGGCGCATGGATGTTCTTATGAAGGAACCAGAACGATTGGATCATTTAAGGTCTGTGATGAGAATGATATATACGAAATCTATAAATTAGCAAATAAATAGTTGATTCAACTATAGATTTAAGATAAAATAAGAAAAGATATAATTTAAGGAGGACAATTATAATATGGTTACAGCAGGAGATTTTAAGAATGGATTAACAATTCAGTTCGAGAATAACATCTACCAGATCATCGAATTCCAGCATGTAAAACCTGGAAAAGGAGCAGCGTTCGTACGTTGTAAATTAAAAAATATCAAGAATGGTGGAGTTGTTGAAAAAACATTCCGTCCAACAGAGAAATTTGAAAACGCTCATATCGAACGTAAAGAGATGCAGTATCTGTACAATGATGGAGAATTATTCTACTTCATGGACAACGAAACATTTGATCAGATCGCATTAGGACCAGATGTTATCGGAGATTCTTTAAAATTCGTAAAAGAGAATGAGAACGTTACAATCGTTTCCCACGCAGGAAATGCATTCCAGGTTGAACCACCTATCTCTGTAGAATTACTTGTTACAGAATGTGAACCAGGAGAAAAAGGAAACACAGCACAGGGTGCTACAAAACCATGTATCGTTGAAACAGGTGCTCAGGTAATGGTACCATTATTCGTTAACGAAGGTGATACGTTAAAGATCGATACAAGAACTGGAGAATATTCTTCAAGAGTATAATCTTGTTATGAAAGATAAGAATCGAGGAATTTTATGCATCATACTGTCATCTTGTTCCTTTGCTTTAATGGCAATGTTTTTAAAGATGGCTGGGGATCTTCCATCGATTGAGAAGAGTTTTTTCCGTAATTTAGTTGCAGCGGTCATTGCATTTGTGATGCTCATTCGCAGCAAGGAAAAGATTCAGATTCAGAAAAGAAATTTGCATTGGTTTATTCTAAGGTCCCTTTTTGGGACCTTAGGTATTTTCTGCAACTTTTATGCGGTAGATCACCTGATGCTTTCAGATGCTTCCAGTCTGAATAAGTTATCGCCATTTTTTGTTATCGTATTTTCTTATTTAGTACTGAAAGAGAAGATAACACCGACACAGTGCGCTTGCGTTATCGCAGCATTTGTCGGAAGTTTATTTATTGTGAAACCAAGTTTTGCGACTGGGGTAACACCAGCAGCCGTCATTGGTTTTGCAGGAGGAATGTGCGCAGGTTTTGCATACACCTGTGTAAGGAAACTAGGACTTCGAGGAGAAAAAGGTCCAATGATCGTATTTTTCTTCTCAACATTTTCCATGCTTGCATGTGTTCCATATCTGATCGTTGATTTTCATCCGATCTCCATACAGCAGCTGATCTTCCTGTTATTGACAGGACTTGCGGCGGCAGGTGGACAGTTTGGTATCACAGCAGCTTATACTTATGCACCAGCAAGAGAGATTTCTGTTTATGATTACACACAGATCATGTTTTCGGCAGTCCTTGGATTTTTGTTCTTTGGACAGCTTCCAGATTTGTTGAGCTTTATCGGATATTGTGTGATCGTTGCAGCAGGAGTTATTATGTTTCTTTATAACAAGAGACGTGGAGGAAATTAGATGAAATTCATATCATGGAATGTCAATGGAATCAGAGCATGTGTGAAGAAAGGATTTTTAGATTTTTTCAATGAGACAGATGCTGATATTTTCTGTATTCAGGAAAGTAAGATGCAGGAAGGACAGCTTAATCTTGAGCTTCCAGGATATCATCAGTACTGGAATTATGCAGTGAAGAAGGGATATTCAGGAACAGGTATTTTTACGAAAGAAGAACCAATCAGTGTTTCTTATGGTCTTGGAATCGAAGAACATGATCAGGAAGGACGTGTGATCACACTGGAGTTTGAAGATTATTACTTTATTACAGTGTATACACCAAATTCACAAAGTGAACTGGCCAGACTGTCTTATCGAATGAAGTGGGAAGAGGATTTTCTTGCTTATCTGAAGAAGTTAGAGGAGACAAAGCCTGTGATCTTTTGTGGCGATCTTAATGTTGCCCATACAGAGATCGATCTTAAGAATCCAAAGACAAACCGCAAAAATGCTGGTTTTACAGATGAAGAACGAGAGAAGATGAGCATACTTCTTGACAATGGATTTATCGACACCTTCCGTTATTTATACCCAGACCAGACAGGAATCTACTCTTGGTGGTCTTACCGCTTCAATGCGAGAAAGAATAATGCGGGATGGCGTATTGACTATTTCATTGTATCAGAGTGCTTAAAAGACCGGATCAGTGATGCAAAGATCTTAACAGATGTGATGGGATCAGATCACTGTCCGATTGAATTAGATTTCAAATAATAAGAACAGAAAGAGGTAAGTCAGATGGTAGAATTAACAAACAAAGAGTTCTTTCAGGATTTAGATCAGACAATTGCAGCAGAATTATTTGAACAGACAACCTATCCATGGGAGATTCTTCCGTTGATCAAAGACTTTATCTTAAAGATTGGACCAACATTGTCCAAAGATGAATATGATCAGCCAGAAGAAGACGTATGGATCGCAAAGAGTGCGACGATTGCAAAGACAGCAACAATTAACGGACCAGCGATCATCGGTCCAGATACAGAAGTGCGCCCAGGGGCATTTATCCGTGGAAATGCACTGATCGGAGCAGGATGTGTGGTAGGAAATTCTACAGAGATCAAGAATGATATTTTATTTAATAACGTTCAGGTACCTCATTATAATTATGTTGGAGATTCTATTCTTGGATATAAGTCTCATATGGGAGCAGGATCAATCACATCCAATGTAAAATCCGACAAGACAAATGTTGTGATCAAGAATGGAGAAGAAAAGATTGAGACAGGAAGAAAGAAGATTGGAGCAATCTTAAGTTCCCGTGTGGAAGTTGGATGCGGAACGATCTTAAATCCAGGATCAGTCGTTGGTCATGACAGCAACATTTATCCATTGTCTATGGTACGTGGATGTATCGCACCAAACAGCATCTATAAGAAAGCAGGAGAGATCGCCGAAAAACGATAAGACCTGTAATGGAGGAAACCATATGAAAGGTGCAAAATATATACTGACAGCAGCGGTTATCGCAATGAGCAGTGTGATGATGACAGGATGTTTTAAGCCGTCAAAAGACTCGGTTGTGGAATCCAAATATTATCAGAGCCTTAAAGATGAGAGAGATAAACTGTCTGTCCAGTTGAAAGAAGAAAAGAAAAAAACAAGTTCACTGAATAAGAAGATCAAAGCCATTCATGCAACTTCCGGAGACCAAAAGATTGCGGAGTACAAAAGCAAAGTGAAAGACAGCAGGATCATTAAAGTTGATTTTGCAACGAATACGATCAAGAATCAGAGCTTTGCGGTAACGAATATTCCTGTCTGCAAATATGTAAAGAAGATTGTGACAGGATGCAATCGAATGATCGGAATCACACCAACGGATGTAGAGAAGCAGTATAAACAAAGTTATTCGTATGCGTTGATCGATGAAGATAATACAACCTTCGAGTTCAAAGTATATGGTGACAGTTATATTGTATTTGATGAGATTCCAGAGAATGTTTATGCATACAATGGCGCTTCAACCGTTGGAGATGCACTGATCGATGCCGCAGAGCAGAAGAATTACAGCAGTGTGGCAGCAAGAATTGCAGATGCACAGATCATTGTAACAGATAAGAAGATGAAATTTAATGACACAGCGATCAAAGTTTCTAAGGTTGTTGAGAAAGCAAAGAAGTTATCTGGAAAAGATGCAGTGCAGGATACAACTTCATGGAATGAGTATCGTTTCTACACAAGTGGTACATTAACAAAAGTACTTCTTGGGGACAGCACAACGATCGGTATCGAAGATAAAGATGGAAAACAGACATTCTGTCAGATCAGTAACAAACAAAAGAAAAATCTACAAAAATACATGAAATAGTAAAAAGAAGACGTTTTGACGTATTGAAAAGATATGTCAGAACGTCTTTTTTTCGTGCTTTTATGGGAGTGGGATAAATACAATAAAAATTTCTTTGAATCAGTTATTATAAATTTCTATAACAATATTTATTGACATGTATACAGAAATCCTATATAATCCAATTCATACAAAACATACAGAAATAGTATGGAATTAAAACAAAGGAGAAGAAACGATGAGAATAAGACAACAAAGAACCAGCAAAATAAATATCTGTAAAAAAATGATCCTTTTCAGTGTCTGTATGATTCTTATGGTTTCTACGGCAGGATGTGGAAATAAGAAAAAAGAAAATCTTACGATCACAAACGTATCCTACGATCCGACAAGAGAGTTTTATGAGAAATACAATAAAGAATTTATCAAATATTACAAAGACAAATATGGAAAGAAAGTAAATGTGATCCAGTCCCACGGTGGTTCTGGAAGTCAGGCAAGATCAGTCGTAGAAGGAAGCAACGGCGATGTTGTAACACTGGCCTTAGAACATGACATTTCACTGATCGAGCAGACAGGACTGATCAACAAAGGATGGCAGAAGAGATTTTCAAATGATTCTGCACCATATACCTCAACGATCGTCTTTCTTGTAAGAAAAGGAAATAAGAAAAACATCAAAGATTGGAATGATCTGATCAAGAAAGGAGTGGAAGTCATCACTCCAGATCCAAAGAGCAGCGGAGGTGCCTGCTGGAACTTTTTAGCAGCTTATGGATATGCAATTGATACCTATCACGATCAGAAAAAAGAAGAACAATTCTTAACAAAACTATATCAGAATGTATCCGTTATGGATTCCGGAGCCAGAGGTTCGACAACAACCTTTGTAGAAAATAAAAAAGGTGATGTCCTGATCGCCTGGGAAAATGAAGCCATCCAGACAGTGAAGAATTATCCAGGGAAATACGAGATCATCACACCAAGTGTTAGTATTTTAGCACAGCCAAGTGTCAGTCTTGTGGACGATAATGTAGATGTCAATGGCACAAAGAAGATCGCCACAGAGTATTTGAAATATCTCTACAGTGACAAAGCACAGAAACTTGCAGCCGAAGAAGGATACCGGCCATCGAATGAAACGATCTTAAAACAATACAAAGATACATTTAATCTGAATATGAAACTATATAAGATCAGTGATTTCGGAGGATGGGATCAGGCTTACAAGAAATATTTTGAAGATGGAGCGTTGTTTGACAAGATTTACACAAACCAATAAGAAGGCAGGAATGAAGATGAGTAATACAAATAACGAGAACAATACATTAAAAAAAGCGAAAAAAGCAAGAGTCATTCCGGGATTTGGATTAACCATGGGAGTCACAGTAACGATGTTATCACTGATCGTACTGATTCCATTAGCATCCGTATTTGCTTACGCATTAAAATTATCGCCGGGTGAATTCTTTACACTGATATCGAAAGAAACCGTAAGAAATGCATTTATCACAAGTATCAGCTGTTCCTTTATCGCAGCACTGATCAATGTAGTCTTTGGACTGATCATCGCATGGGTACTGGTAAAGTATGAATTCCCAGGGAAACGCCTGATGGATGGAATGATCGAACTTCCATTTGCACTGCCAACCGCAGTTGCAGGTATCACATTATCCAAAATGTATGCCGAAGATGGAATGATCGGACGATATTTTGCACACTTTGGAATTAAGATTTCCTATACAAGAATCGGTCTTTTGATCGCACTGGTGTTTATCGGAATTCCATTTATCGTAAGAGCCGTTCAGCCAGTCCTTGAAAAGATGGATGACCAGTATGAGGAAGCGGCTTATATGTTAGGTGCAACACCGACAAGAACATTTTTTAAAGTTATTTTACCAGAATTAAGACCTGCATTATTAACAGGATTTGGATTAGCCTTTGCAAGAGGGATTGGAGAATACGGAAGTGTGATCTATATCTCAGGAAACAGTGCCAAGGAACATACACAGATGATTTCTTATGTGATCATGCAGAAATTAAACTATATCGACTATAAAAGTGCAACCGCCATTGCCCTTGTGATGTTGATCATTTCCTTTGTGATGTTATTTGTGATCAATATCATACAGGTGAGACAGGCAAGAAGAGTGAACGCACAATAAGGAGGAAAATCATGAATGAACAGCAAAAGTTTGAAAAAAGAAAACAACGAACAAAGATCATCCTGATCACAGTTAGTGCCTTATTTATGATCATTATGCTGGTTTTACCATTATTTTCCGTCATTACGAATTCGTTAAGTGAAGGATTTAAATTCTATGTAAGTTCCATCTCAACGGATTATGTAAAAAGTGCCTTATTTGTAACGATCCTGGCAACGCTTGTTGCGGTGGCGATCAATACATTTTTCGGAATTATGGCAGCATTTTTATTAACAAAATTCAGCTTCAAAGGAAAACAGGTTTTAGCAACCTTAATTGATATTCCATTTTCCATTTCACCGGTCATCGTAGGACTTGCATTTTTGATGACATTTGGAAGACTTGGATGGACATATCCAGCGATCCGAGCGATCAACTCGTTCTTTGGGACAAATATCCGAATTGCATTTGCGATTCCGGGAGTTATTCTAGCAACGATCTTCGTTACCTTCCCATTTGTGTCAAGAGAGATCATACCGATCTTAAACTCACAGGGAAAAGATGAAGAAGAGGCAGCAGCACTCATGGGTGCCAGTGGATTTACGATCTTTCGAAAGATCACTCTTCCTCAGATGAAATGGGGATTGATCTACGGGATCATCTTATGTAGTGCCAGAGCATTAGGAGAATTTGGTGCAGTCAATGCACTTTCCAAGACAAGAGGTGAGACATTTACCTTACCACTAGAAATCGATGCATTATATATGTCAGGGACATCATCATCGATCACAGCAGCATTTGCAGTATCATCGGTCTTAGTATTGATCGCAGTCGTTGTACTGATCTTAAGAAATATCGCATGGTACCGCTCACAGGACAAACAACAGGGAAAGGACGGAAGATAAAATGTATGTGGAAATGAGAAATATCTATAAACAATACGGAAACTTCCGGGCATCAGACAACGTAAGTTTTGGAATTGAAAAAGGAAAACTTGCAGCGTTGCTTGGACCAAGTGGAAGTGGAAAGACAACACTGCTTCGAATGATCGCAGGACTGGAAAATCCAAATGCAGGAGATATCTTCATCGATGGAAAGCGAGTAAATGATATCCCGGCAGCCAAACGAGGGATTGGATTTGTATTCCAAAGTTATGCATTATTCCGATATATGACAGTCTTTGACAATATCGCATTTGGATTAGAAATTGCGAAAATGCCGAAAAAACAGATCAAAGAACGAGTTTTTGAATTACTGGAATTAACAGGATTAGCAGGGCTTGAAAACAGATATCCCAATCAGTTATCTGGAGGGCAGAGACAGAGGGTCGCATTTGCAAGAGCATTGGCTCCAAACCCACAGGTATTACTTCTTGATGAACCATTTGCAGCGATCGATGCAAAAGTAAGATCAGAACTTCGACTCTGGCTAAAAGAAATGGTATCAAAGCTTGGCATCACAAGTATTTTCGTTACACATGATCAGGATGAAGCCGTAGAGGTTGCCGACGAGATATTGATCACGAATCATGGAAAGATTGAACAGATGGGAAGCCCGTTAGAGATTTATAAATCACCAAAGACACCATTTGTAGCCCAGTTTGTTGGAAGATCATCCATCGTAGAAAATTATGAATCCTTAAAAGGATTTGAAAAAATAGAACATGCACAGAAAGCGATCGTCAGACCAGAATTCCTTGAGTTAGCAAAAAAAGGGGAATTAAAACGATATATGAGTGCATCAGAAAAAGGAATTGTCGAAGATGTGATCTTTAGTGGAAGTCGCCTGGATGTAGTTGTAAATATCAATGGGATCAAAGTGACAGCTGAGAGATCTTTGGAAAAAGATCCAGTAACCGTTGGAGAAGAAGTTGATATCATCATTTACCGTTTATATGTATTTGATGAAAAGGAAACTTATTTACTAGAGAATAAAGAAATGCAGGAAGGCGATGTCTTCTACATTTAAGAAATATACCAGAAAGGACCGATTATGGAAATTACAAAACAACAGATCATACATACCGATGTCCTGATCATCGGAGGCGGAACGGCTGGATGTTATGCGGCACTTACGATCAGGGAAAAAAGTGATGCAAAGATCGTCATCGCCGAGAAAGCCAATATCAAACGAAGCGGATGCTTAGCAGCCGGAGTTAACGCGATCAACGCTTATATCGTAAAGGGAAGAAAACCACAGGATTACGTTGATTATGCAAGGAAAGATGCCGATGAGATCGTGCGAGGGGACTTGCTTCTTACGATGTCAGAGCATTTAAACGAAGTGACAAGAAAGATGGAACAGTTAGGACTTGTCATTTTAAAAGACGAAAATGGAGAATATGTTGCCAGAGGAAATCGAAATATTAAGATCAATGGAGAAAATATCAAACCGATCTTAGCAGATGCAGTGAATCAGTTAGATGATGTTGAGGTGATCAATCACTTAAATATCACAGATTATATCGTGGAAGATAACACGATCAAAGGAGCATTTGGTTTCCATATGGAAAATGGAACTGCTTACGAGATTCGTGCAAAGAAAGTTCTTTGTGCAACTGGCGGGGCAGCAGGACTTTACAAACCAAACAATCCGGGATTTTCAAGACATAAGATGTGGTATCCACCATTTAACACGGGTGCCGGATATGCGATGGGAATTGACGCTGGAGCTGAGATGACAACCTTTGAGATGCGTTTTATCGCACTTCGGTGTAAAGATACGATCGCACCAACTGGAACGATCGCTCAGGGAGTCGGAGCAAAACAGGTAAACTCCAAAGGAGAGATTTACGAAGATAAATACGGGATCACGACATCCCAGCGTGTTTATGGAACAACACAGGAAAACTTAGAAGGAAGAGGTCCTTGTTACCTAAGAACCGAAGGAATCGAGAAGGAAAAGGATACAGACCTTAAGAAAGCATACTTAAATATGGCACCAAGCCAGACATTAAAATGGATCGAGCAAGGCAAAGATCCAAGTGAACAAAACGTAGAAATCGAAGGAACAGAGCCATATATCGTCGGTGGACACACTGCCAGCGGTTACTGGGTCAACACAAACCGAGAGACAACCATTCACGGATTATATGCTGCAGGAGATGTTGCAGGAGGCTGTCCACAGAAATATGTGACAGGAGCTTTGGTAGAAGGCGAGATCGCAGCACTGGATATCATTGAAAAATTAAAAGATCAGAAGATTGATACAGACAGTGATCAGGAAGAACAGTTATTAACCGAGAAGGTGAAAGAATACAACAACATTTTATCTGACAAAGACAGCATTTTCACGATCGAACAGATGGAAGAAGCCATGCAGAAAGTCATGGATGCCTATGCAGGTGGAATTTCAAGCCATTATCAGTTTAATGAAAACTGCTTAAATCTTGCAAAAGAAAAGATCAACAACCTGATTACATTATCAGGACAGTTAAGTGCCGAAGATTACCATGAACTGATGTTTTACTATGAGTTAAAAGAGCGCTTAACGATCTGTCTGACGCTGATCGAACATCTGAAAGCAAGAAAAGAGACAAGATGGCACAGCTTTGCAGAGAATCTTGATTATCCACAAAAGAGTGATGACTGGAAAAAATACGTCAATACAAAGAAAGTGGATGGACAGATCAAAGTCATCTTACGAGAACTTATAAAGGAGGATGAGCAATATGAGCATCAGAATTAACAAAAATAAATGTGTTGGATGCAAACGATGCTTAGATGTCTGTCCCGGAAGTCTTATAAAGACCGATGAAACCGGAAAGGCATACATCAAATATCCAAAAGACTGCTGGGGATGCACATCCTGCTTAAAAGAATGTAAGACAGGAGCCATCGCATTTTTCCTTGGAGCTGATATCGGCGGCATGGGAAGTGAAATGACAGTCAATGAAAGCAAAGATACCATTCTCTGGAAGATCAAAAAATACACTGGAGAAGAGCAAACTATAGAGATCAACAAGAAAGATTCAAACAAGTATTAGATTGGAGGACATCAAAATGAGCGAATTATCACATCTTGACCAGCTGGAGGCAGAGGCAATCTACATTATCCGAGAAGTAGCAGCATCTTGCGAAAAACCAGTTATGCTGTATTCTATTGGAAAAGACAGCTCTGTTATGTTACATTTAGCACTAAAAGCATTCTATCCGGAGAAACCACCATTTCCATTTTTACATGTAAATACAACATGGAAATTTAAAGAAATGATCAAATTCCGTGATGACACAGCAAAGAAATATGGATTAGAAATGTTAGAATACATCAACGAAGATGGAGTCAGACAGGGTGTCAATCCATTTGACAGCGGGGCTGCTTATACAGACATCATGAAAACACAGGCCTTAAAACAGGCGTTAAATAAATACGGATTTACCGCAGCATTTGGTGGTGGCCGCCGTGATGAAGAAAAATCTCGTGCAAAAGAAAGAATCTTCTCTTTCAGAAATGAAAATCAGGCATGGGATCCTAAGAATCAGAGACCAGAAATGTGGAAATTATATAACTCCAAGATCAAAAAAGGAGAAAGCATCCGCGTATTCCCAATCTCTAACTGGACAGAAACAGATATCTGGAAATATATCAAACGCGAAAAAATCGATATCGTTCCATTATATTTTGCAAAAGAACGTCCAGTCATCGAGAGAGACGGAAATATCATCATGGTCGATGATGACAGATTAAAATTAAGACCAGGTGAGAAGATTGAACATAAGAGTGTAAGATTTAGAACCCTTGGATGTTATCCATTAACTGGAGGAGTGGAATCCACAGCCTCAACACTTGATGAGATCATTGATGAGACATTAAGTGCGGTTTCTTCAGAAAGAACAACCAGAGTTATTGACAATGAAGCAGCAGGAAGCATGGAAAGAAGAAAGAGAGAGGGGTATTTCTAAGATGATCGGATTATTAAAATTTATTACTTGCGGTAGTGTAGATGATGGAAAATCCACACTGATCGGACATATTTTATATGATTCCAAGTTATTATATACAGACCAGGAAGAAGCATTAGAGTTAGACAGTAAAGTCGGAAGCCGTGGTGGAAAGATCGACTATTCTCTATTACTTGATGGATTGATGGCAGAGAGAGAACAGGGAATCACAATTGACGTTGCATACCGTTACTTTACAACAGAAAAAAGAAGTTTTATCGTAGCAGATACACCGGGACATGAAGAATATACAAGAAACATGGCCGTAGGAGCATCCTTTGCAGATTTAGCAGTTATCTTAATTGATGCATCTCAGGGAGTTTTAGTACAGACAAGACGTCACGCAAGAATCTGTGCTTTAATGGGAATCAGACATTTCGTATTTGCAGTCAACAAGATGGACCTTGTAAAATACGATCAGGAAACATTCAGAAAGATCGAAGAACAGATCAAGGAATTAAAAGAAGAATTATCTCTTGCAAATGTAAAGATCATTCCAGTATCTGCAACAGAAGGAGATAATGTCACAACAAAATCAGACAATATTCCATGGTATACAGGAGAACCATTACTCGAATACTTAGAGACTGTTGATGTACGTGAGAAATCCGAAGAAGAAGGATTCTACATGCCAGTTCAGAGAGTATGCCGTCCAAACCACACATTCCGTGGATTCCAGGGACAGATCGAATCCGGACAGATTTCTGTCGGAGATGAGATCGTGACATTACCAAGCAAAGAACACGCAAAAGTTAAGAGCCTCTTAATCGGAGACAAAGATGCACAGACAGCCGAAAAAGGCCGTCCAGTAACCATCCAGTTAGACCGAGAAGTAGACGTATCCAGAGGATGTGTTCTGGCAAATAAAACGGAACTTCCAGTCAGCAAATCCTTTACAGCAACAGTCCTTTGGATGGATGACGGAGAATTATTACCAGGAAAAGAATATTTCGTAAAAATCGGAACAAAAGAAATTCCAGGAATCGTGACAAATATCCAGTATAAGATTGATGTCAACACAGGAGAATACATTCCTGCAAACAACTTAAGAAAGAATGAGATCGCAGTATGTGATGTCATTTTACAGGAAGAGATCGTATTAGATGAATTTGATGACCATAAGACATTAGGAGAATTAATCTTAATCGACCGTATCACAAACATGACATCCGCATGCGGAGTTATCAAAAACTCTGAAGTTGACGAAGAAACAGACTTAAAATGCGTCTTCGCACACGGAAAATTAAAAGCCAATGGTGACATCTTTGAAGAATTCTACTACAACATGGAAAGTATGACAGTCACAAAGATCAAACCATCTGGAAAATCCTACACGATCGGAGACGAAATCCCAGTCGAAGGAGAAAGCTATCAGTATCCAGACTACTTTGATGTCATCGTATTCAGAGACAAAGTAGCCGTACAGATCAGAGACAGAAAAGTATCAGCAATCCTTCCAATCGAAGAATACGAATACAAAGGATTACCACTGATCAACGGACGCGGATTTGAAATTCTGGTTGATTCCAAAGAAAAAGCAGACAAACTGTTTGCAGAATTAAAAGAACAGGGATACAAACCAGGAAGCGAATTCTTTAACCGCTGGTTACGATTTGAAGCATATCGTAAGATTGTGTTTAGAGATAGTATTTATTAAAATTTGCTTACTCATAATATTTCTATAATAAAATGGCAGACGGGCATAGTATGAAAATTACTGTGTCCGTTTGTCGTTTGAATTTTTGATTTGTAGGGTTTACGCCGGTAGGGTGTATGTTGTACTGTATTGGTTGCAGATTAAGTGATTGGAAATCGGAAGGCAGAAAAGCTTGAGATATTATAGATACTCCAGAAACTAAAAGTGTTTTCTTATTTCTATCTCATACAACATTAACGACTACCCTTCAAATCAAGATTTGTCTCTATTTATTACTGACAAAGTATAAATACTGACAACAAGATGTCACCATTCAATACAGCCAAAACTACCACATCAATCACTTGTCGTATAAGTATCATGTATATATAATAATACGTGAAGGGGGATGATACAGAATGTCAAAGAAATCCGGATTAACAAAAAGACAGAAACTTATCATTGAGATGTTAGCAACCTTCAATGCTGACAATCCAATTACAATACAGGCAATATCAGAAAAACTGAAATTAAGTTCAAGAACCGTATTAAGAGAAATGCCACGCATCAACGAATGGTTTGAGGAAAACGACTTTAAACTGGTCAAGAAACCAAGAATCGGGTTGTATGTGGATGAAGATTCAGAAACAAGAAAATTCATCAAGGAACTTGTCGATATGGATGAGAACAAACCAGTATATAGTAAAGCGGATCGGCAGACGATCATATTACTTGATCTGCTAACGATCAACAAACCACTCAAATATTTTTACTTTACATCCCTTTTTCATATTTCGGATGCAACATTAAGCAACGACCTGGAAGAGATTGAAAAGTGGCTTGATCACTATAATCTGATTCTTTACCGCAGACCAGGGATGGGAATTTACTGGGAAGGAAAAGAAGAAGATTACCGTCAGGCAGTGACAATGGTATTAAGAAAGAGGCTGAGAGGACGTTCCTTACAAGTTTTGTTTGAGGAAGAAAAGAAGATCAAAGAACGAATGTTTCCAGATCTTACACCACAGATGTTAAGTAACACCAGAGATATTCTTGAGAGAATGCAGGAAGTTCTGGATATCCAGTATACAGATCATTCTATCAGACATTTGAGATTATATCTTCTGGTAACACAAAACAGAGTAAGATTTGGACATGAGATCAAAGAAGAAAAAGATCTGACAGCAATCACTCATTTGCCAGAATGCCAGATAGCAAACTGGATTGGTACCAAGCTAAGCAACTTTGTAGGACATCAAGTTTCCAAAGGTGAAGTATATAACATAGCGATGCAATTGTTAGCGGCAAAGATATGGAAGAATAACAGTGAAAACAAGATTGATGAAGAAAGTTTTAAAGTCAGACAGCTGGTCATGAGGATCATTGTGGAGATGGAAAAACTTTTGGAAATGGAATTTTTTGAAAATACAGTATTGATCGATGGTTTGTGTAATCATATGAAGCCAGCGATCAATCGAATGAAACAAGGTGTATTTACAGAAAACCAGTACATCGATATGTTGGAAGAAAAATATTCCAAAATCTATAAAGCAACGATCAAAGCGTGTGATTTCTTAAAAGAAGAACTACATATTGAAAAACTCCCAGAAGGAGAGTTAGGATTTATTGCTTTATATTTCTGTGTAGCGATCGAGCAGCAAAAAGACGAAGAAGAAAAATTATCAGTCTATGTTGCCTGCCCACATGGAATGGGAACATCACATATGTTAGCAGTTCATCTGAAAAAAGAATTTCCGCAGCTGATGGTACAAAAGATCATTTCCACAGCGGATATCAAGGAAGAAGAACTTATTAAAGAAGGAATTGATTTTATCATTTCCACAGCAAAATTAAATCTGACATTTCCGAATGTCTATGTGAATTCTATTTTAACAGAGACAGATAAGAAAATGATCAGTGCCATGATCAAAAATGTTGATAAGAAGAAAAAACAGAATCCGGCAAAGGCTGTAAAGCCAGTAAAAAGAGTCGGAAGAGAAGACATCGAGTATATGACACTTCTTGGACAGGAGATCTTACAGGTTTTAGATAATATTAAAATATCAACAGGTGAAAACATTACAAATAAGAAACAATTGATCGAATATGCTGGAGAATTATTTGCAAGAAATGATTCGATGGCAGCAGAGATCACCTTTGCATTAAATAAACGCGAGAATATCGCAAGCACATTTATTCCGAGTATGAATGTATTATTTTTACATTGTGAAACGAAAGGTGTCAGACATTGCAGATTCGGCTTTGTTTATTTAAAAGATGAGATCGTCGAAGATGGACAGCCGATCAAAGGTGCGATCCTGATGCTTGTTCCACAGGGAGATGTAAGTAAGGTTTATCGCGAAGTTATGAGCGAAATAAGCGGAGCATTAGCCGAGAAAGACCAGATCATCACCTATTTATTCGAGAAAAACAGAAATGCAGTCGAGGCAGAACTTGAAACAAGCCTTGGCAACTATTACGAAAACAAAATGAAGAGAAGATAGAAAACAAAAGGAGGATATTGTAAATGAAAAATGGATTACAAAGATTTGGTAAATTTTTAAGTGCAATGGTAATGCCAAATATCGGAGCATTCATTGCATGGGGATTCATTACAGCATTATTTATCGCAGATGGATGGATTCCAAATGCGAAGTTAGCATCGATTCAGCCATACATGTTAACATTCTTATTACCAATGCTGATCGCCTACACAGGTGGTAAACAAGTTGGTGGAGATCGTGGAGGAGTCATGGGTGCGATCGCAGTCATGGGTTGTATCGCTGGAGTTGGTGGATTTGATGGACAGCCAATGTTAATGGGAGCCATGGTTATGGGACCATTTGCAGGATGGGTCATCAAGAAATTTGATAAAGCAATGGACGGACATATGCCAGCCGGATTTGAGATGTTGATCAATAACTTCTCTGTTGGTATCTTAGGAATGATCGTAGCGATCATTGGATATTTCATCATCGGACCATTTATGTCAGCCGTATTAGCAGTGTTAACAGCAGGAGTTAACGTACTTGTAAAAGCAAAATTAATACCTTTAGCAGCAATCTTTATCGAACCTGCCAAAGTATTATTCTTAAATAACGCTATCAACCATGGTATCTTTACACCAATTGGTATTGAACAGGCAAAAGAAGCTGGTAAATCTATCATGTACATGTTAGAGGCAAACCCAGGACCAGGACTTGGAGTATTATTAGCATATGCAGTATTCTCTAAAGACAAAGTAACAAAATCATCTGCACCAGGTGCGATCATCATTCATTTCTTCGGTGGTATTCATGAGATTTACTTCCCGTATATCTTGATGAACCCAATCGTGATCATCGCTCCGATCATTGGTAACATTTGTGCGATCACATTCTTCACATTTACAAAATGCGGACTTATTGGACCATCTTCACCAGGATCAATCATCGCTTATTTATCAATGTCACCAAAGAGTCAGATTCCATTAACGATCTTAGGCGTACTGATTGCAACTGTAGTATCATTCTTGATCGCATCACCGATCATTCGTATGTCAGATGGTAAGAGTCTTGAAGATGCACAGGACGATATGGCAGCAAAGAAAGCAGAATCTAAAGGAATCACAGTTGACCCAGGAGAGAAGAAAGACGCAGATAAAGTTAAGAAGATCGTATTTGCATGTGACGCAGGAATGGGATCATCTGCAATGGGAGCTACAAAATTCAGAAATCGTGTAAAAGGACAGAGACCAGACCTTACAGTTATCAATACATCTGTAGATAACATCCCAGCAGATTGTGATATCGCAGTTGTTCAGGCAGTCTTAGCAGACAGAGCCAGAAAATCTGCACCACAGGCACAGTTAGTGATCATCAATAACTTCTTACAGGATCCAAACTTAGATGGATTATATGAACAGATGACAGCAAAAGTTGACCCAGCAGTTCAGACAGCCGCAGCTGTTGAAACAAAAGAAGAAGCACCAGTTGCTACAGGAAATGCAAAGATTCTTGTAGAAGAAGGAATCAAAACAGGATTAAAACCAGTTGACAAATTCGAAGCGATCAAAGCAGCAGGAAAACTGTTAAATGAACTTGGATATGTTGAAGAAGGTTATATCGATGCTATGGTAAAACGTGAAGAAACAGTTACAACATACATGGGATTAGGTGTAGCAATTCCTCACGGAACAGGAGATGCCAAGAAGAAAGTACAGAAAACTGGTATCGTAATGCTTCAGTATCCAGAAGGTGTAGACTTTGATGGAGAAAAGGCTCAGTTAGTCTTCGGTATCGCTGGAATTGGTGATGAACATCTTGGATTATTAGCTAAGATTTCTGAGATCATCGAAGATCCTGAAAGATTAGAACAGTTAAAAACAACAGAAAACGTTGACGAAATCATGGAAATGTTTAAATAAGATTTAAGCAGACAAGGTCAATTTAATAAGCGGGAAATCATTCTCGCTTATTAAATGCCTAACATATATACTTATAGATTTAGAATTTAATTTTAGGGGTGAAGAAAATGAAGAAAGCAATTCAGTTTGGAGCAGGAAATATTGGACGTGGATTTATCGGTGGACTGTTAAGCAAAGCAGGATATCATGTTGTATTTGCAGATGTAAACCAGGAAATCATTGACAAGATCAACGAAGACAAGAAATATACAATCTTTGTAAAAGACGTAGAAAGCAGCGAGATCGTGATCACAGATATCAGCGGAGTAAATTCTACAAAACCTGAACTGATCGACGAAGTGAAAGAAGCTGAAATCATCACAACAGCCGTTGGAGTAAGAATTCTTCCAATCATCGCTCCATCTATCGCTGAAGGAATCAAAGCAAGAAAAGAAAACGGTTCTGAAAAATACTTAAACATCATTGCCTGCGAAAATGCAGTCAAAGCAAGTTCTCAGTTAAAAGAAGCTGTTTATGGAAACTTAAATGATGAAGAAAAAGCATACGCAGACAAATATGTAGGATTCCCAGACTGTTCTGTAGACAGAATTGTGCCTCCAGTACGTTTAGACAATCCAATCGACGTTGTAGTAGAAAACTACTACGAGTGGAATGTAGAAGAAGCATCCTTTAAGGGAGCAGTTCCACAGATCGAAGGAATGAACCTTGCAGATAACTTAATGGCATATATCGAAAGAAAATTATTTACATTAAATACAGGACATTGCATCACAGCATATCTTGGAAACTACAAAGGATATAAGACAATCGACGAAAGTATCGCTGATGAAGAAATCTTTAAGACAGTGAAAAAAGCAATGCAGCAGAGTGGTATGGCATTAGTAAACAAATATGGATTTGACAAAGATGCACACTTTAAATACATTGACAAAATCTTAAATCGTTTTAAAAACCCATACCTTGTAGATGACACAGCTCGTGTAGGTAGAGAGCCATTAAGAAAATTAAGCGCAACAGACCGTTTAACAAAACCAACAATGACAGCATTAGAATATGATCTTCCAGTTGACGCGTTATTAGCAGGAATGGCAGCAGCATTAAAATATGACAATGCAGAAGATCCACAGAGCGTAGAATTACAGGATAAGATCAAAGCAAATGGAGCAAAAGCTGCATTAGAAGAAGTATCTGGAATCACAGATGAAAAGATCTTAGATGATGTCGTAGCAATTTACGAAGCAATGTAATTAAAACAATATTTAAAATAAATAACCTTTTCTCTTAATCATATAGCAAAAGGCGGCCGAAGGTGTTTCGGCTGCCTTTTTGTACATTTCAACAAAAAAAGCATCTTTCAAAAGAAGACTATAAAACTCTAAGAGACTTGTGCCATATTGCAAAGAATCTTGCTAATCAGGCAATTTACAACGTTAGACAATATTACTTTGCCGAGGGAGAATACCTTAATTATCAAAAGAACTATGCCCTTTTAAAGAGTTCTGATAATTATAAGACACTTAATTCCAACATGGCCCAACAGATACTCAAAGAAGTTGATGGATCATTTAAGTCTTGAAGATTAAAGAAATTCGTATTATCCCAAAAGCAAATGCTAGGTTCTTTGAAATTCAGTATACATACGAAGCTGAATGTATCCAAAGAAATCTCAACACATCAAATGCACTAGCAATAGATCTTGGAATCAATAATCTCGTAACTGCCGTATCAAGTATGGGAGAATCTTTCATCATCGATGGAAGAAGACTCAAGTCTATCAACCAGTGGTTTAATAAAGAAAATGCCCGTTTGCAGGGTATTAAAGAAAAGCAAAACTTCGGCAGAAAACCAACCAAAAGACAAAAAACGATTGCCCGTGACCGTAATAACAAGGTGAACGACTATATGAGCAAAGTCGCTCGTAAAGTGATAGACTATTGCATCAAAAACGACATTGGGACGCTCGTGGTTGGTTATAACGAGACATTCCAACGAGGAGCTCGAATATAAATCTTTTCATAAAAAAGATTGCCTTGATTATATTAATTTGAAAGATAATCCGTATTACAAAATGGAGTTTCGAGTATTAAGATTTCCAATATCAGAAGATAGTTATGAATGTATAATTACAAATCTTCTATTTGCTGAATTCAATGTTGAAGAAATATAATTTCTGTGAGATAATTACTGCCCACGTCACTATAACCAAATGTACGGCAAAACACGTGTATCTATACCTTCTTAGCGACTTCTATTAAATTTCCATTGGCATACAGATAGCTTTCACAGATTGACTTATCTCTTTTTTCGGACGATGCAGTGCATTCGCATACCTTTTCGCCGTTCAAAGCGTTCTACCGTAAGCTTGGCTTTTGCGCAATATTTGCGAATCTCCGCTTCGCTCCGCATTGCTACATCGCCATGGCCTACAAGATGCGCAAGAGGTATTTCAATATGATTGCACAGCCACAGTACAAACGTACCTGCCGTGTAATCACGCAGAATCAATCTGCCTCCCAGTTTCAGGACTTTCTGTACGCTGTTAAAAAAGTTCTGCGGGTTCGGATAGTGATGAAAGCTGTTGGCACAGATAATCGCGTTGAAACTGTTTTCCGAAAACGGAAGATTTTCACAATCTCCAACGATAAATTCCGAATGGGGGATATTCTTTTCCTGGCCTGTTCAATCATTTTCGGCGTCAGGTCAATTCCTGTGTAATGCCTGTCCGGATATTTTCCGAAAGCAAGGTAATCATGGGTGCTGGCCCGCAGCCCGCGTCAAGGAGCGTATCCCACGGCTCTTTTTCAAGCTCGAAGAGTATGTCGGGATAGTCCGCTTTGCACATTTCGTAAATCCCAGCCTTATCGGTTTCATAATCTTCCGCTGCCTTGGTAAACTCTTTTACGGATAAGTCTTTATACTCTTTTTCAGTCATACTTTCATTCCTCCGAAATTCCCGATTTTTTCACGTTGTCCAACTCCAGATAAACTGGAATTGTCTATTTCGTTGCGACAATACATATCCAATGCTTATTTGTATTTGTATACGTTTTTATTTCTGTGAAACCTGCTTTTTTCAAAGCAGCAGCAAGCTGATCACGATTATAAATCTTCATACCGCCGATTATCTTTGCCCATTTTTCATCTGCAACATTCGTTCCGTCGCTCTCGTTACAAATCAGAAATGTTCCGCCGCTTTTCAGAACGCGATTTACCTCAGAAAAGCATTTTTTCAGCCCCGGCCAGAAGTAAACTGTCTCAAAGGCAGATACATAATCAAAGACCGCATCAGAAAAGGGAATCGCCGATACATCGCCCTGAAGTACTCTGCATTTTCCCTGCTTAATGGCAGCAGCATTCAGCTTTTGAGATTCTGCCACACTGACCTCCGAATAGTCCAGTCCTGTGACATGACCGTTTCTGCACTTGTCCAGCCAGGTCGCAATATTTGCGCCGCCTCCGCAGCCGACATCCAGCACCTTAGCGTCTGGCTTCGCGGAGATATTTGAGAATCCCCATTGCGACACCTTGGCGTGGCCGCTGTTCATCATCTTCGCCATCAATTTCCCGCCGAAACCTTGCGGCTTACGGGTGTTTTCAAAAAAGTTCATTGCAATGTTCTCCCTTTCAACTTCCGATTTTTCGCTATGAGTGATTGATACCGATAGTTAGCAACATCTAACTGACAGTATAACATCGGAACATGAATTTTTCAACCGCTGCGCCAGATTCTTACCCAACTATCTTTCCTCAACACAAATTGAGTTCACCATTTGACATTGCGGTGAACAGAAGCCGTTTTTATGAATAAAGCTTGATTTGTTTGTAAAAAACCGCTATTTGCCTTGACAAACGTAGCTGTCTGCTATATTATAACATTGTTACATAACACTGTTATATGGAGGCCGTCATGGAATCAAAAACACAAGATACATTAGAAAGAATACAACAGGCTGCTCTGGATGAATTTTCTGAAAAAGGGTTTCTTGGAGCCTCTCTGCGGCAGATCGTGAAACACGCTGGAGTAACTACGGGGGCCTTTTACGGCTATTTTTCCAGCAAAGAGGCTCTGTTTGCTTCCATTGTAGAACCGCATGCCGCTATTTTGATGAGTAAATATGTGGATGCACATATCTCCTTTTCTGAGCTTTCCGCAGAGGAACAACCGGAACATATGGGCGTGGAATCAGGAGCTTACATTCATTGGATGGTGGAATATGTCTGCCAGCACAGGGAACCGGTGAAGTTATTGTTTTGCGGCGCAGAAGGCACTGGCTATGAAAACTTTATTCATAACATGGTAGAACTGGAAGTGAAAAGCACCTTTAGGTACATGGAGACGCTCCGCCGCTTGGGACACAGTATCTCAGAATTAAGCCCGTCTTTGTGTCATATCATTGCCAGTGGTATGTTGGGCGGCATTGTTGAGATTGTGGTTCACGATATTCCGCAGGAACAGGCCATGCGGGATGTAGAACAGCTGCGTACTTTCTATACGGCCGGATGGTTGAAGCTGATGTCGTCTTAATTGCTGCGATTGCGTCAGTGATATGTAGAATGCACTCTGCCCCTTTCACAAGCAGAGTGCTGTGTGATATTCTTTATTTTTTTATTTAAAAGTTAGTTTATGCTAACCAATATATTTCTCACTATTTTAAGGAGGTCATTCGATGAAACAAGAAAAAAAGAACGATGTGGCTGTCCTGCTGGAATATGCGGGAAGCCGCAGAGGCCTGACCTTTTTAGGGCTGGCCCTATCGGCGGTGTCCATGCTTTTGAGCATGGCTCCTTACATTTGTATCTGGCTGGCGGCCCGTGATCTGATTGAGGCAGCTCCGGAATGGACACAGGCGCAGAATGTTTTCAAATATGGTTGGATCGCCTTTGCGTTCGCAGTGGGCGGCATTATCCTGTATTTTGCAGGCCTAATGTGTACCCATCTGGCTGCTTTCCGTACAGCTTCCAACATACGAAAACAAGGGGTTGCTCATGTGATGAAGGCTCCGCTGGGTTTTTTTGATTCCAACGCCTCTGGTCTGATTCGCGGGCGGCTGGATGCGACGGCAGCCGACACCGAAACGCTGCTGGCACATAATCTGGCAGACATCGTAGGCACTATCGTGCTGTTTTTGTCGATGCTGGTCATGATGTTTCTGTTTGATTGGCGAATGGGGGCAGCCTGCCTTTTAGCGGCAGTCATTTCGGTAATTGCTATGTTCTCCATGATGGGTGGCAAAAATGTCAAACTGATGGCGGAATACCAGGCGGCCCAGGATCGCATGACAAAAGCGGGAACAGAATATGTAAGGGGAATTCCTGTAGTTAAAATATTTCAGCAGACGGTCTACTCGTTCAAGGCGTTTCAGGAGGCTATCGAAGATTACAGCAGCAAAGCCGAACATTATCAGGCGGATGTATGCCGTGTTCCTCAGTCTGTCAATTTAACCTTTACCGAAGGAGCGTTCGTGTTTCTGGTTCCAGTGGCGCTGTTCCTTGCTCCAGGCGCACTGGCAAACGGCAGTTTTGCTGGCTTTGTTGCCGATTTCGTTTTTTATGCCGTATTTTCAGCTATCATTTCCACTGCGCTTGCAAAAATAATGTTTGCTTCCTCCGGTATGATGTTGGCCAGTACCGCTTTGGGACGGATCAATCAGGTGATGGAGGCACCTACCCTGGAAGCACCCAGTCACCCACAGTCCCCTCGTAGTAATAAAGTAGAATTTAAGGATGTGAGTTTTACCTATAACGGATCGGAAAACCCTGCACTCTCTCATGTGTCTTTCACAGCCGAACCGGGGCAGACCGTAGCTCTGGTGGGACCGTCCGGCGGCGGAAAGACAACGGCGGCCAGCTTGATTCCGCGTTTTTGGGATGCAACGTCCGGCGCGGTGGAAGTCGGCGGAGTCAATGTTGCTCAGATCGATCCGCATGTCCTTATGGATCAGGTGGCTTTTGTATTCCAGAATAACCGTTTGTTCAAAACCTCTATTTTGGAAAATGTCCGAGTCTCCCGCCCGGAAGCGACAAGAGAGCAGGTGATGGCCGCGCTAATGGCTGCCCAGTGCAAGGATATTCTTGACAAACTGCCGGATGGCCTTGATACACAAATCGGCACCGAAGGAACCTATCTTTCCGGTGGTGAACAACAGCGTATCGCACTGGCCAGAGCCATTTTGAAGGATGCCCCCATTGTGGTGCTTGACGAGGCAACTGCTTTTGCCGATCCTGAGAATGAGGTGCTGATTCAGAAGGCCTTTGCCACACTGACGAAAGGCCGCACTGTTATTATGATTGCACACCGTCTATCCACTGTTGTGGGCGCTGATAAGATTATCGTTCTTGAAGAAGGGCACATTGTCGAGCAGGGTACTCATGCGGAGCTGACTGCTTCGGGCGGTCTGTATGCCCGGATGTGGACTGACTATAACAAGGCAGTTCAATGGAAAATCACCAGAGAAAAGGAGGCAGAGTAAATGTTTGGAGAGAAGTTTCAGCGAAAATATGCCCTGACCGATCAGGGTGTCCGGAACACAAAGAAAGGCACATTTTGGACAGTAATCGTGAATCTGGTTGTTATGGGCGGTGTCAGCATTCTGTATCTGGTAATGTCTGGTTTTATGGGAGCCTTGACAGAAGGAAGTCCGCTTCCTGGTTCAGCGATTGTCCTCGGACTGTTGGTTCTCTTTGCCCTCTTGTCCTTCGCGACCCATTTGCAGCAATACAAAGCTACCTATGGGCTGGTATATAATGAGGTCAAAACCACACGTCTCAGTCTGGCGGAACGGCTTCGTAAACTGCCGCTTGGGTATTTTGGCAAGCGGGACTTGGCAGACTTGACCGAGACTATCATGGGAGACGTGAATCGGATGGAACAAGTCTGGTCTCATGTGCTGGGGTATCTGTACGGTGCTTACATCTCTACGGCGATTATCGCTGTGTGCCTGCTTGTTTACGACTGGCGGTTGGCTATTGCTTGCCTGTGGGGTGTACCGATAGCCTTTGGCCTGCTATTTGGTAGCCGCAAGATTGCCGCCCGCAATGCAGAACGAACGAAAAAAGCTGCTGTCCGGGTGTCAGACGGTATTCAGGAAGCATTAGAAAATGTTAGAGAGATTCGTGCCACAAACCAAGAGGAACGGTATCTAAACGGTCTGAATCAGAAAATTGATGAACATGAACGAGTTACGATTCAGGGTGAACTGGGAACTGGCCTTTTTGTAAATGCCGCCAGCGTTATCATGCGGCTGGGTGTGGCAACGACCATTCTTGTGGGGGCAAATCTGATCCTGTCCGGCAGCATTGATTTCATGCTTTTGTTCCTGTTTCTATTGGTCATTACTCGTGTCTATGCCCCATTCGACCAAAGCTTGGCACTCATTGCAGAAATGTTTGTTTCTCAGGTGTCTGCTGACCGTATGAATGAAATTTATGACACGCCTACAGCGGAGGGCGCGGAGAAATTTGAGCCAAAGGGGCATGATATTGTCTTTGAGCATGTGGGCTTTTCCTATGATGAGAAAGAAGTCCTACATGATGTAAGCTTTACTGCTAAAGAGGGCGAAGTCACGGCACTGGTAGGCCCTTCTGGTTCCGGTAAAAGCACCTGTGCCCGGCTTGCCGCAAGGCTGTGGGACATTTCCAAAGGAGTGATTCGTGTAGGTGGTGTGGATATTTCTACCGTAGACCCAGAGGTACTGCTGCGGGATTATTCTATGGTGTTTCAGGATGTGGTGCTGTTTGACGATACCGTGATGGAAAATATCCGTCTTGGTAAGCGTGGCGCAACGGATGAAGAAGTGCGGGCTGCGGCCAAAGCGGCCAACTGCGATGAGTTTATTCATCGGCTTCCCCAGGGCTACAACACCCCCATCGGAGAAAACGGGGCGAAGCTTTCCGGTGGTGAACGGCAGCGTATCTCTATTGCCAGAGCCTTGTTGAAAGACGCTCCCATCGTCCTTCTTGACGAAGCAACGGCCAGCCTGGATGTGGAAAATGAGACAAAGGTTCAGGGGGCGCTCTCCCGTCTGCTGGCAGGAAAGACTGTGTTGGTGATCGCTCACCGAATGCGTACTGTGGAGGCAGCCGATAAAATCGTCGTTCTGGCAGATGGTCGGGTTGCGGAGGAAGGAACACCGGCAGAGCTGATGGACAAAAACGGCCTTTACCGCCGCATGGTGGAGCTACAACGACAAAGCACCGGGTGGCGATTAAATTAAGCGATTTAGCCTGAGAGTTCTTTAAAAGTTCTCTCAGGCTTTTTGTGTATAAGAAAGCTCAAGGTTCAAAAAAGGCATGCACACTATGAATTTATAAATACAGTCTATTCAACAACTTCAATCCCATCAATATTTGGAATACACATCATAGAATAGTTCGTATGATAAATGACAAATCCAGGTTTTGCTTTCGGTGGTTTACGAAGTTCCTTTCTCTGCACATAATCCACTTCAACTTTCGGTGCCTGACGACCCTTAGAATAATAAGCAGCAAGGCGACCAGCTTCCTCAAACGTAGCATCCGGAAGAGTTTCCGCTTGTTCCTTTCGTACAATAACATGAGACCCAGCCATATTCTTTGCATGGAACCACCAGTCCCCGCCATTTGCAAATTTAAAGCTTAACTCATCATTCTGATAGTTATTTTTTCCAACATACATATGGAAGCCATCAGAAGAAATAAAATGAAGAGGTTTTGATTTTGCCTGTTTCTTGCCTTTTTTCTTTCCATGGCTCTTAATATAGCCATAATCAGAAAGTTCGTCTTTGATCAACTGTAAGTCTTTCTCGTCCTCGGATAAAGAAAGAGCAGTAGAGATCGAATCCAGATGATCAAGATCAGCTTTTGTCTCCACGACAAGTTCAGAAAGAGCCTCATAAGTACGTTTTAATTTATTGT
The DNA here is from genome assembly GCA_902362875.1 of Eubacteriaceae bacterium. Taxonomy (GTDB): domain Bacteria; phylum Bacillota; class Clostridia; order Lachnospirales; family Lachnospiraceae; genus Anaerostipes. The sequence continues at coordinate 43,234 of CABIYF010000010.1, forward strand.
ATTTTGCAAAAAACTTCTTGGAATTCTCCAAAGGAGTCTTTGTTGGATCGAGAGGAATCGTAACCTCCTCATTTGTGTAATAATTCATACAAGTCAGAGATTTGGCGTTTGGTTCCAGTCCATAACCGTAAGTTTGTGTAAGTTCTCCATAAACCTTAAATTTCTCACGTTTTTCAGTATCTTTTAACTGACGAAGCTGCAGATCATATTTCTTACTTGTTCTCTCAAGTGCTGTCTGCACGATCTTACGAAGATCCGAAGATTTCTGTTTCATTCTCGTATATTTTTCTTTCTCAGAATAATACCCGACCAACACGTCAAAAATAGAGTCATACGTTTTCTCTGTACAATCAGGATAAGAAGTTAAAGGAATACAAGAAAATTCCTTCGGTTCTTCCCCAGAATAAATGATATTTGGCTGATAAGCTGCATCTTCTACAAGCGCATTTAATTTCACAAGCTGGCCATATAATCCGGCAGCACTGTCATCGGTCAAAGAATCCGTGGAAGCATTTCCATCAAGTCCAGCACGATAGCATAGTTCATTTGCGATCAAAGGACTCATTCCAGTGATGGAAGTGTAAAGTGCTTTGCAAAGATTCAATGGTTTTTTGATGATATGCTGATAGAAATCATCTGCGGTTAAGCTTGCTAACGGGTGTTTTCCCTTAGATGGAGGGAAAGTATAAGCACGCCCAGGCAGTACCTCTCTGACAGAACTGATATTTGCAGAGATATGTTTGATACTGTCTAAGATCACATCATCGCTGTTTACAAAAATGATATTGCTGTGTTTTCCCATGATCTCAATGATCAGACGTTTCTGGCAGACATCTCCAAGCTCGTCTAAGTGTTCAATCTTAATCTCAATAATACGTTCAAAATCAGGCTGTGTGATCGAAATGATCCTTCCGCTGCTGATATGTTTACGAAGCAGCATACAGAAGTTTGGAGCTTGCATAGGGTTTGCTTTTCCTTCCTTGGATAAATAGACAAGAGGGAGGGAAGCACTGGCTGAGAGATGAAGTCTGGTTGTCAGTCTCTCTTTTTTGATCACAAGTGTGATCTCGTCAGCCTCCGGCTGATAGATCTTATAGATTCTTCCGCCAATGATCTGTTGATTAAGTTCTGATACAATATTTGAAATGACAAATCCGTCGAATGCCATAGTAAATACCTCCTGGTAATAAAATCGGTTATCTAATTTAAAATAACAAGATAAATCCGTCAAACAATTATATCAGAAATTGGAAAAAGTATAAAGAAAAAAAGATGAAATCGATAAATCATAGGAGGATAGTCGGGATTTTGTTGTAATTAAAATCATTTCTTATTATAATAAATCTTAGGTATATAAAATCACATGAAATATATGGAGGAAAGTTCAGTGAGAAAAGAAGCGTCAAAGAATGCATGGAAGCAGTTATACGACATTACATTAAAATTAGACAAATTAGAGCCTTGGAATTACCTTGGGGATACACAGCTTGTAACCATCCAGCTCAAAGACAGAGAAGAACCTGTGTTTTGCAGCGTGATGGGAAAATTCAGCGGAGAAAGAGGAATCGCAGTCTTTGACGGAGTTGAAGGTCTTGGAGATTTCTATATGATCCTTGGAAGTGAAGAAGGAGATCTTCCGGCACAGTATCTGATGGATGAACATTCAAGCCTTACATGTTTCTGGGGAAGCATGATGAATGTGCCAGAAGAACAAAGAAATGTCATCGATGAATTAGATATTCGTTTTAAGACGATCAGTGACTGGATTTATTTTGTTTCTTATAAGAAAGGATATAAACCATATCAGTTGGATGAAGAGGAAGTTGCACTTCTTACAGAAACTTATGAGAATCTCTACATGGCAGTGGAAGCAGTCAGACAGGGAGAACTAAATCCAGATATCGAGCAGGGAGAAGGCATCGTTCGCCGTTATAATGCAGAGAATGATACATGGGAGATGTTTGTAAAAGAGATTCCAGAAGCAGAAAAAGAATTCCCGGCAGTGATGTTAGAAGATCAGGATTTAAAAGACGAATTAAAGAATCAAAAACAGATCGATCTTGAAGTAATCTTAGATTTTACTTATCTTCCAGTGATGGTCGAAGGGGAAGAAGAAGGAGAACGTCCAAAGAATCCACTGTTATTTATGGCATATGATAATACGGATGGTGGCGTGATCACAATGGATATCTTAGAAGAAGGTGACGATGAGATCAGCAGAACTTTAGGATTTTTCATTAGTTTTGTACAGCAAAATGGAAGAATGAAGACGATCAAAGCAAGAAATCCTTGGATTTTTGGAGCATTAGAGGATATATGTGAATATTGCAGCGTGGATCTTGTATATGATCCGGTAGAGATCATGGATCAGGTGATCGAAGAAGTTATTTCTCAGTTGTAGGAATTTCATGTAACATATCAAAAGATGAATTAGAGTGAACAAGGTTGACAAATAAGGTAAGGATTGGTAAAATACAGATAATTTGATGTGCTACCTAAGTAGCACTTTAATTCGATAAAGTACCAAGGAGCGGCAAAAATATGAATAAAAAGAGAGTCCACACACCAGAAGGTGTCAGAGATGTATATGGAACAGAATATGGACAGAGAAGTAAGTTAAAGGCAAAATTAAACAAAGTCTTTGCATCTTATGGATATGAAGGAATCAGAACTCCAGGATTTGAATTCTTTGATGTATTTAACAGCGAGAAAGGAACCGTATCCGCAAGAGAGATGTTTAAGTTCTTCGACAGAGAAGGCAATACTTTAGTTCTTCGTCCAGATGTCACACCATCCATCGCACGATGCATTGCAAAGTATTTTAATGAAGAGAATATGGGAATCCGTTTATCCTATGCAGGAAACGTATTTTTAAATAACTCAAGTTATCAGCTGAAATTAAAAGAGACATGCCAGTTAGGTGCAGAATTAGTTAACGATGCATCCGTACAGGCAGACACAGAATCCATTGCAATGGCAATCGATTGTTTCCTGGCTGCAGGTCTTACTGATTTCAGACTTTCCATCGGAGAAGTTGAATTCTTCAATGGACTGACACAGACGATCAAAGATGAAGAAGTCAAAACACAGCTTCGTGAATTGATCTTAAATAAAAACTATTTCGGTTTGATGGAATATGTGGAAACATTAGATTTATCCGATAAGATCAAAGATGTCTTTTTACATTTTAATGAGTTAAATGGAGATGTAGCAATCTTAGATCAGGCAGAAGCGATGGTAGAAAATGAACAGTCTAAGAAAGCGATTGAGAGACTTCGCAACGTATATGATATCTTAAAATTATATGGAAAAGAACAGTATGTAAGCTTTGATCTTGGAATGTTAAATAAACATAACTATTACACAGGAATTATTTTCAAAGGTTACACCTATGGAACTGGAGATGCAGTCCTAAAAGGTGGACGATATGATAATCTGATCGAACAGTTTGGAAAGAAAGCCCCATCTGTCGGATTTGCGATCGTATTAGACGAGTTGATGATGGCATTAAGCCGTCAGGGAATCCATATGGAAGCAGATCATATGGATACAATGATCATTTATAAAGAAGCAACGATGAAAGATGCGATCCTTCGTGCAGAAGAATTAAGGAAAGAAGGAAAGAAAGTCATCTTAGAGAGAAAGAACGATCTGTGCAGCAAAGCAGACTATGAAAAGTTTGCCAAAGAACATCGTTTAGGCGGAATTCTTTATTTCATCTAATCAACAAATCCAGTATAAAGAAGGGAAGCAAAAGACCATGAGATATATTACATTTGCCCTGGCAAAAGGGCGCCTTGCAAAGAAAGCGATGGCTTTATTAGAAGAGATCGGGATCACATGCGAGGAAATGAAAGACGAAAAAACAAGAAAATTAATCTTCGTCAATGAAGAATTAAAATTAAAATTTTTCTTATCCAAAGCAAGTGACGTGCCAACTTACGTTGAATATGGAGCAGCCGATATCGGTGTTGTCGGAAAAGATACGATCCTTGAAGAAGGAAGAAACTTATACGAAGTCTTAGACCTTAAATTCGGTGCATGCAAGATGTGTGTCTGCGGACCAAAAGAAGCGAAGAAATATTTAAACAGCAATGAGATCATCCGTGTGGCATCCAAATATCCACATATTGCAAAAGAATATTTCAACAACCAGAAATTACAGACCGTAGAGATCGTGAAATTAAATGGATCCGTTGAACTTGCACCAATCGTTGGATTATCAGAAGTTATCGTCGATATCGTTGAGACAGGAACAACGTTAAAAGAAAACGGACTGGAAGTCTTAGAAGAAGTTTGCCCATTATCTGCAAGAATGGTAGTCAATCAGGTAAGCCAGAAGATGGAACAGGAACGTATCAGCAAGATCATCGTTGCACTAAAGAAGATTTTGGACGAAAAAGAATAGGCCGGAGGAAAGAAACATGAGAATAGTAAAAGTAAACAAAGATTCAATTGCAAATATTTTATCAGATTTATTAAAGAGAAGCCCTACAAACTATGGGGATTTTCAGGATAAAGTCGATGCGATCATCAAAAATGTCAGAGATAATGGAGATAAAGCAGTCTTTGATTATACAGCACAGTTTGATAAAGCGGAGATCAACGAAGATAACATTTTAGTTACAGAAGAAGAGATTAAAGAAGCTTACGAAGAAGTTGACGATGAACTGATCAAAGTTATCCGTAAAGCGATCAAGAATATCCGTGATTTCCACGAAAAACAGATTCAGAAGAGCTGGTTTGAGACAAGAGAAGACGGAGTCATGCTTGGGCAGAAAGTAACACCAATGGAAACTTGTGGTGTCTATGTACCAGGTGGAAAAGCAGTTTATCCATCTTCTGTATTAATGAACATCGTTCCAGCACACGTTGCAGGAGTGAAAAATATCATCATGACAACACCTCCTGGAAAAGACGGAAAAGTTACAGCCAATACATTAGTTGCAGCCAAGGAAGCTGGAGCAACAAAAGTATATAAAGTTGGTGGAGCACAGGCAATCGCAGCGATGGCATTTGGAACAGAGTCTATTCCAAAAGTAGACAAGATCGTAGGACCTGGTAACATTTTCGTTGCATTAGCGAAAAAAGCAGTTTATGGAAATGTAAGTATCGATTCGATCGCTGGACCAAGTGAGATCTTAGTTTTAGCTGATGAGACAGCGAATCCAAGATATGTGGCAGCAGACTTGCTTTCACAGGCAGAACATGATGAGATGGCAAGTGCGATCCTTGTTACAACAAGTGAAGAATTAGCACATAAAGTATCTGATGAGATCGATGGATTCTTGAATCAGTTATCAAGAAAAGAGATCATGGAGAAATCTTTAGATTCCTTCGGATATATCCTTGTTGTAAGTGATATGAAAGAAGCAATCGATACAGCCAATGCAATCGCATCTGAACATATGGAAATTATGACAGCCAATCCATTTGATGTTATGACAAGAATCAAGAACGCAGGAGCTATCTTTATCGGTGCATACAGCTGTGAGCCTTTAGGAGATTATTTTGCAGGACCAAACCATGTCCTTCCAACAAACGGAACAGCCAAGTTCTTCTCTCCATTAAGTGTTGATGATTTCATCAAGAAATCAAGTGTCATCTACTATTCAAGAGAAGCTCTGGAGTCAGTACACAAAGACATCGAATTCTTTGCAAATCAGGAACAGCTGACAGCACATGCAAATTCCATGAAAGTAAGATTTGAAGAGAATCAGGAAGGATAAAGATATGAGTAGAAGTGCATCAATTGAGAGAAATACAAGTGAGACAAAGATCAAACTTTCCATTGATCTTGATGGAAATGGAAAAGGAAATATCCATACAGGCATCGGTTTTTTCGACCATATGTTAAATGCATTTGCACGTCATGGATTCTTTGACCTTGATGTGGAAGTCGAAGGAGATCTTTATGTCGATTGCCACCATACGATCGAGGATGTTGGAATCGTTCTTGGAGAAGCGATCAAACAGGCAGTTGGAGATAAAAAAGGGATCAAACGTTATGGATCATTTATGCTTCCAATGGATGAGACATTAATGTTATGTGCGATCGACTTATCTGGAAGACCATATTTTGTGATGGATTGTGATTTCACCGTTGATCGTGTGGGTGGATTTGATACAGAAATGGTAAGAGAATTCTTCTATGCGGTATCTTACGGAAGTATGATGAATCTCCATTTAAAGAAATTACATGGGGAAAATAATCATCATATGATCGAAGCGGCATTTAAAGCATTTGCGAAATCTTTAGATGAAGCAACCAGTATGGATCCAAGGATCACAGATGTGCTTTCTACGAAAGGAGCCTTATAAGATGAGTAACGAAGCAAAACCATTAAACAGCAAGATGAGTTTTGATGAATTCAAACTAAACAGCGACGGAATGTTAACCGTTGTTGTACAGGATTATAAGACAAATGAAGTTTTGATGGTCGCATATATGACCAAGGAAGCTTATGATAAGACGATCGAGACAGGAATCATGACATATTACAGTCGAAGCCGTAATGAATTATGGATCAAAGGAGAGACATCCGGACATTATCAATATGTTAAAGATTTATATATCGACTGTGACAGAGATACTTTACTTGCCAAAGTAAAGCAGATTGGAGCTGCCTGCCATACAGGAAATTATTCTTGTTTCTACACAGATTTATTAGAAAAAGAGGATTAAGATGTAATCTTTGTGAGAAAATATTTGTGTTTCTAAGTTCGATTTGGTATAATCGATTTTATAAGATAAGGAGGCAAGATTATGACAGCATTTTTATCAGAATTAGTCTCTTATGTATTGAAGTTTGCGATTCTCTTTGCATGCTCCGCGGCAGGAATTTATTTCGGAACTGGTCGTGCAAAGGCAAAGAAGAAAGAAGCATAAGATCATACATGATTAGGAGAAGATCATTTAGCTGCATGAGTTTATATTCTCATGCAGCTAAAAAGCCGTAAAGACAAGGTCTTCTTAATAATATAATGAAATGACACTAGGAGGATGAAACGTTGAGAGCATATGGAGTCAACGAACTCAGGAAGATGTATCTTGAGTTTTTCGAAAGTAAAGGACATTTAGCATTAAAGAGTTTTTCACTTGTGCCAAAGAATGATAACAGTTTATTACTGATCAACGCTGGTATGGCACCACTGAAACCTTACTTCACAGGACAGGAAGTACCACCAAGAACAAGAGTGACAACATGTCAGAAGTGTATCCGTACAGGAGATATCGAGAATGTTGGTAAGACAGCAAGACATGGTACATTCTTTGAGATGTTAGGAAACTTCTCTTTTGGAGATTATTTTAAACACGAAGCAATTGCATGGTCCTGGGAATTTTTAACAGAAGTGATCGGGTTAGATCCAGACAGATTATACCCATCTGTATATCAGGATGATGATGAAGCGTTTGAGATCTGGGAGAAAGAGATCGGAATCGCACCAGAGAGAATCTTTCGTTTTGGAAAAGAAGACAACTTCTGGGAGCATGGTGCAGGACCTTGCGGACCATGTTCAGAGATCTACTATGACCGTGGAGAAAAATACGGATGTGGAAGCCCAGACTGTACTGTAGGATGTGACTGTGACCGTTACATGGAAGTATGGAATAACGTATTTACACAGTTTGAGAATGACGGACACAACCATTATACAGAATTAGAGAATAAGAACATTGATACAGGTATGGGACTGGAACGTCTTGCCGTTGTTGTACAGGAAGTAGATTCTATTTTCGATGTAGACTCTATCAAAGCAATCCGTGATGAGATCTGTAAAGTGGCAGGAGTTACTTATGGTGCAGACCACGAGACAGATGTATCTATCCGTGTTATCACAGACCATATCCGTTCAGCTACATTTATGTTATCTGACGGTATTACACCATCAAATGAAGGACGTGGATATGTACTTCGTCGTCTGATCCGTCGTGCAGCAAGACATGGAAGATTACTTGGAATCGATCACCTGTTCTTAACAGATATCAGTAAAGTAGTCATTCGTGAATCCAAAGATGGATATCCAGAATTAGAAGAAAAAGCAGAATTTATCTTCAATCACTTATCTCAGGAAGAAAAACAGTTCAACAAGACAATTGATCAGGGACTGTCCATCTTAGCAGATATGGAAAAAGATATGAACGAGAAAGGCAGCAAAGAACTTGCAGGTAGCGATGCGTTCAAATTATATGACACATACGGATTCCCATTAGATCTGACAATCGAGATCTTAGAAGAAAAGGGATTTTCTGTAGATAAAGAAGGATTTGAAAAAGAAATGCAGGTTCAGAGAGAAACTGCCAGAGCCGCAAGAAAGACAACAAACTACATGGGTGCAGACGCAACGGTTTACGAACAGTTAGATCCAGCCATGACAACAAAATTCGTTGGATATGATGAGCTTACTTGTGAAGGTGAGATCACAGCCATGACAACAGAGACAGAAGTTGTTTCAACTCTGAACAAAGGAGACAAAGGAACAATCGTTGCTGATCAGACAGCATTCTATGCAACAAGCGGTGGTCAGGAAGCAGATAAAGGTGTGATCATTAGTGGAGATGCATCTTTTGAAGTAGAAGATGTGATCAAATTATCCGGTGGTAAATTCGGACATGTTGGACATGTAGTGGAAGGAACGTTTAACGTAGGAGACAAAGCAGTCTTCACTGTGAACGAGAAGAACAGAGCATTAGGTGCTAAGAACCATAGTGCAACTCATTTATTACAGAAAGCATTAAGAGAAGTTCTTGGAACTCACGTAGAACAGGCAGGATCTTTAAATAATGCCGAACATTTAAGATTCGACTTTACACATTTCTCACCATTATCAGATGATGAGATCGCAAGAGTTGAAAAGATCGTCAATGAAAAGATCGCTGAAGATCTTCCAGTTGTAACAAAAGTTATGTCTATGGAAGAAGCTAAGAAAACAGGAGCTATGGCACTGTTCGGAGAAAAATACGGAGATGAAGTACGAGTAGTATCCATGGGAGATTTCTCTGTAGAATTATGTGGTGGTACTCATGTAAAGAATACAGGTGTGATCACAGCATTCAAGATTTTATCTGAAACTGGTGTTGCATCAGGAGTTCGAAGAATCGAAGCTGTGACAGATCAGGGAGTATTTAACTACTACCACAAACAGGAAGAAGAATTAAAAGAAGCAGCGAAAGCATTAAAAGCTACACCAGCAACACTGCTTACAAGAATTGAATCTCTTCTTGCAGAAGTGAAAGAATTAAAGAGTGAAAATGAATCCTTAAAGAGCAAACTTGCAAAAGATGCCCTAGGAGATGTTATGGATCAGGTAGAAGAAGTGAAAGGAGTAAAACTTCTTGCAACTTCCTTAGAAGACGTTGATATGAACGGACTTCGTGAACTTGGAGATAACTTAAAAGAGAAATTAGGAGAAGGTGTCATTGTCCTTGCTTCCCAGAAAGACGGAAAAGTCTTCTTAGTTGCCATGGTAACAGATGAAGCACAGAAAGCAGGAGCACACGCTGGAAACTTAATTAAAGCGATCGCCGGATGCGTTGGAGGCGGCGGTGGAGGACGTCCAAACATGGCTCAGGCCGGAGGAAAGAACCCAGCCGGAATCCCAGAAGCAGTAGCAAAAGTAAAAGAAATTTTAGAAAGTCAAATTTCATAGTTGACAAATCTCTGGAATGTGATATACTAATCTAGTGCAAAAAATTAAAACCCAAACAGTCCTATGCACAAGTACAAGACTGGAGGGGAGGTCGGGAATAGAATGTCTAACGTAATCGTTAAAGAAAATGAATCTTTAGATAGCGCTCTTCGCAGATTCAAAAGAAACTGTGCAAAAGCAGGAATTCAGCAGGAGATTCGTAAAAGAGAACATTACGAAAAGCCAAGCGTAAGACGTAAGAAAAAGTCTGAAGCGGCTCGTAAGAGAAAATCTAAATAATTTTTACTTAATTGAAAAGATAAGCATCATTTACCTGGGAACAGGTATATGGTGCTTTTTTTCGGCATATATTAAACCAAATGCCACAAAAGGAGTTTTTCATGAAGAAGAAACCAAAAGAAGCGATCGCCAAAGGACTTTCGCTTCCAAGAGATGTGGTGTTTGGAGATTTTATCATTACCTTGACAGGAAACTGTGAAGCGTACATAGAAAACTACAGAGGAATCGTATCGTATGATGAGGATACGATTTCCATTCAGGGCAATCATGTTATATTAAATATCTATGGATGCGGTTTAACGGTTGATTTTTATTCACAGGAGGCAATGAAAGTCAAAGGAAAGATCAAAAGGCTGGAATATGTATGATATTCTTTGAAAGGAGCATGGTAAATGCTTAAGATCCTGCATTTTATATTTGGAAGGTTATATTTTCAAGTCAAAGGATATCAGACAGAGCGTTTCCTAAATCTCTGTGCCAAAAATCACCTTGTGTTGTGGGAGTTAAAACCAGTATCAGACGGCTATGTCTTTTTTATCAGAAGAAGTGCGTATCAGATGTTGGCAGCATTAGCCCAGAAAGCAAATGTTGAGCTTACGTTACAAGGACAAAAGGGATTGCCGTATTTTTTAAAAGAACATAGAAAACGTAAAATATTATTCTTCTCCATATTTTTATGTGCAATGATGATCCTTTCTTTTAGCCAGTTTTTATGGGAGATCACGGTTTCAGGAGGAGAAGTATATTCAAAAAGTGATATATTAAAATATGTCACGGATAATTACTATCATCTGGGGACATTAAAATACCAGATTGACTGTGATGCATTGGAAGATCATCTGAGGGAAGATTATGATGAGATCGCGTGGGTATCCTGTTCCATTCAGGGAACAAGACTACACATCGAGATCAAAGAGACCTTGGACCGCAAAACAAAGCAGAATCCGAAGAAACCATGTGATATCGTGGCAAATAAGTCAGGGATCATCACAAAAATGGCAGTAAAAAGCGGGACACCACTAGTAAGTACAGGCGACAGCGTGAAAAAAGGAACAACGTTGATATCTGGTCTGATCTATTACTACAGTGATGATTTTACTGTGACACAGACAGATAAGATCAAGGCAGATGGTGAGATCATCATGCGTACCAAAGAGGTATATGAAAATTCCATCCCGGTGGAGTATTACGAAAAAACGATCACAGATACGAAAAAAAGTATCAAAAATGTATATTTTGGTCAGTATCAGTTTGACCTTCCTGTAAAGAAAAGGCAGAATCATACTAACGTCGTAACAAAGAGAAGATCATTAAAAATAGGAGCTTCTTTTTATCTTCCTATTGGAATCACATTTCAGACGACGGAAAAATATCAACCCAAGAAGAAAATCTTAACCAAAAAAGAAGCACAGTTCAAATTAAAAAAACAGTTAAAACGTTATCTTGCGAAAAAAACAAAAGAAGGGGCAAAGATCGTTCACTGTGAAGGAAATTATCAAAAGAAGAACAACCGATATGAAGTGAGGGCATCGATCATCAAAGAAGAAAGTGTCGGAAAGATCCGAAATATCAAGAAATTAACAAAAAAACAGGAAGAGATGATCGCACCAACGACGGCACAGTAATAAACATCAGAAACTTATGAATCAGATCGCATGTATTTTGCCAGTCAGGTTGAAAAACTTTGTGACAGATGGTAAAATACATAAGAATATACGCAAAGAAGGAGACTGAGTATTTTATGAATCCAGTTGAAATAGAAATGAATTTCCCAGCAGAACATGGCGGGAATGTATTTGGGCAGTTCGATGCCTATATGAAGAAAATCGAAAAAACACTGCATGTCAGCCTGATCCTGCGTGGAGACCAGTTAAAATGTATTGGTACACAGCAGGCAGTCAATCATGCAATCTCTGTGATCGATGAATTACTCGAATTATCCAAACGAGGAAATGTGATCACAGAGCAGAATGTAAATTATGCTTTATCCTTATCGATGGAAGAGAAATCCACAAGTCTTGTGGAACTTGATAAAGATGTGATCTGCCATACGATTCAGGGAAAAGCAGTCAAACCAAAGACTCTGGGACAGCAAAAATACGTCGAAGCGATCAAAGATAAGATGATCACGTTTGGCGTTGGACCAGCAGGAACTGGTAAGACATATCTTGCGATGGCAATGGCAATCACAGCGTTTAAGAATGATGAAGTGAGCCGTATCATCTTAACAAGACCAGCGATCGAAGCCGGAGAGAAGTTAGGATTCCTGCCAGGAGACTTACAAAGTAAGGTTGATCCGTACTTGAGACCATTATATGATGCGCTGTATGAGATTTTAGGAGCCGATGCATTTATGAAGAATATGGAGAAAGGCTTGATCAAAGTTGCTCCATTGGCTTACATGAGAGGACGTACACTGGATAATGCATACATTATCTTAGATGAGGCACAGAATACGACACCAGCACAGATGAAGATGTTCTTAACACGTATTGGATTTGGTTCCAAAGCGATCATTACAGGTGACTTAACACAGAAAGACTTACCATTTGACAGCATTTCAGGGTTAGAAGAAGCACTGAGAGTGTTAAGAAAAGTCAAAGAGATCGGTGTCTGTGAACTTACGAATAAGGACGTCGTAAGACATCCATTAGTACAGAAGATTGTTGCAGCATACGATCAGTATGAAGCAGCGAAATCTGCGAGAAAGAATAAGAATAACAATAACAAAAAGAACAGAAGATAGGAATGTTATGAGTATTATAATCGAGAATGAATACGAGGGAGAGATCAATATCCCTTATGAGAAGATTGCACATGAGGTTATTGAGGCAGCAATCGATTATGTGGACTGCCCTTATGAGTGCGAAGTAAACTTAATGTTAACCGATAATGACACGATTCATGAGATCAATAAAGAACAAAGAGAGATTGATCGTCCGACTGACGTATTATCTTTCCCAATGGCAGAATATGAACAGCCGGCAGATTTTTCAAAGATCGAAGAAGATCCAATGGCATTTGACCCGGAAAGCGGTGAATTTCTGCTTGGAGATATCGTGATCTCCATGGACAAGGTATGGGAACAGGCTGAGAATTATGGACACAGCCGTGAGAGAGAATATGCATTTTTGATCGCTCACAGCATGTTACATCTTTTTGGATATGACCATATGGAAGAAAAAGAACGAAAAGATATGGAAAAACGTCAGGAAGAGATTCTGACAAAGACGAAATATACAAGAGATGAAAGAGGTTTAGTATGAGTAAAAGCAGCAAAAACTCATTTTTAATGCAGGGAATGATCTTAGCCGCAGCATCCATTGTCTGCCGAGTGATCGGATTATTATACCGTAGTCCACTGTTTGGGATCATCGGCGAGGAAGGAATGGGGTATTATAGCTATGCATATAATATCTACAATATCATTCTGCTGATCGCATCCTTCAGTATCCCACTTGCAGTTTCCAAGTCAATTTCTGCAAGACTTGCAAAGAGAGAATACATCAATGCCCAGAGAATCTTCTATGGAGCATTGGTTTATGCGATTGTTGTTGGTGGTATCGCATCACTGATCGCATATTTTGGAGCACCAACCTTTGTCGGACACCAGAAAGGTGCAGCACTTGCCCTTCAGGTGATCTCTCCAACGATCTTTTTCTCTGGAATTCTTGGAGTACTAAGAGGATATTTCCAGGGACATAATACCATGGTGCCAACATCCATTTCTCAGATTATTGAGCAGATCTTAAATGCGATCTTTAGTATTTTGATGGCGTATGTGCTGATCCTGCCATATCTGCCATCCAATACGATCACATATGAGATTGCAAGACATGGTGCCGCAGGTAGTGCGATCGGTACAGGAGTCGGTGTTTTAACAGGACTGATCTTCTGTCTGATCATTTATCGTGTATATCAGCCAAAAGTTAAGATTCAGATGAAACATGACCGCACAAAATATATTGAATCTTATGGAAATATCCTAAAGATCTTATTATTGACGATCACACCAGTTATCTTCAGTACAGCAATCTATAACTGTAGTGCAACGATCGATCAGACGATCTTTAGTAATATCTTGGTAGGAAAGGGAATTACAGCAAAAACAGTTTCAGGATTTTACGGATTGTTTAGCAGCCAGTATAATGTGCTGATCAACGTTCCAGTAGCAATGGCATCCGCACTTTCCAATGCGATTGTGCCAAATGTTTCTGCTGCTTATGCCTTAGGAAAGAAGGACGAGATGAACGACAGTATCCAGATGGCAATCCGTTTTACAATGATGATCGCAATCCCATGTGCTGTAGGACTTGGTGTTTTAAATAGTTCGATCAATGGACTGATCTTTGGTGCCGTGTATGCCAAAGGACTAGGAGCTGCGATGCTTCGAATCGGGGCAGTCTCTGTTATTTTCTATTGTCTGTCTACATTGACAAACGGTATCTTACAGGGAATGGGTAAGATGCGAGTGCCAGTCAAACATTCAGCAATTTCTGTTGTTGTAAATATCGTTGTATTATGGGCATTATTAACTTATACCGATTGCAAAACATATGGATTAGTCTTTGCAACAATGGCATTCTCACTTGTCATGTGTCTGTTAAATGCACATTCTATCAAGAAATATACAGGATTCCATCAGGAAATCACAAAGACATTTATCAAGCCAGCATTAAGTGCAGCCGTCATGGGTGCCGTATGTTTTGTAATTCAGTACGCAGTTCAAAGTGTTCTTCCATTTGGACGAGTATGCTTTGCGGTGTGCGTGATCATTGCAGTTCCAGTGGGAGCACTGATCTATTTTGCAGCGATCATTAAGTTAAAAGTATTTACAGAAGAAGAACTTACAAAGATTCCAAAAGGAAATCTGATCGTAAAATTAGCAAAGAAATTACATTTATTGTAAAAATGATAACAAAAGTCCAAGTCGTAACAGATCTGGGCTTTTTGTATAAATAATCCCATCTTTGGTAACAATATAGCCAAAGGAGGGTGATATCATGAAGAAGATCAATCGATTTTTGATCATGTATATGATCGTGATCACTGTTTTATGCGCATATATGTGCTATCTGGCATTTTCAAGAAATGAAAACATGGACAAGATTCAGGAAGTTCGCTCTCAGGTAACAACGACAGCGCTAAAGAAGCCGACAAAAGCTGAAAAGAAAGTGAAAGCAACCTACAGTCTTAAGATCTTAGATGGCAGTCTTGCAGTGATCAACAATAAGACAAAAGAAGTTTTTGAGTACACAGATATGAAGAAAGAAAACCTTCCATCAGATATTTTAAATATGTTAAAGGAGAATTTTGTCTTTGAAAACAGAGAAGAAGTATATCATTTTCTGGAATCATACAGCAGTTAAACGAACAATTTGGAGAAAAACAACAAATGAAATATGACGTGATCATCGTTGGAGCAGGGGCTTCCGGTATGATGGCAGCGATCACAGCAGCCAGTCATCATAAGAAAGTCCTTTTGCTTGAACGAATGGATAAATTAGGAAAGAAAATATTAGCGACAGGAAATGGAAGATGTAATCTGTCAAATGCTTATATGGATGAGAATTGTTACCGTGGGCAAAGACCTTCTTTTGCCTATCCGATGATTGAAGAATTTGGACTAGAAGAACTCATTCAATTCTTCGAATCCCTCGGAATGCTTGTTACAGAGCAAAATGGATATTATTACCCCTCATCCTTACAGGCGGCAACAGTCGTTGACACACTGACACAGAAATTAAAACATTTACATGTCGATATTCTGACAGAGTTTGAAGTTACAAAAGCAGAAAAACGTAAATCGATCTTCTATGTCTATGGCAACGATAAATGCTTCCAGTCAAGCAATCTGATTCTGGCAGCTGGCGGATGCGCACAGCCAAATTTAGGCAGCAACGGAAGTGGATACAAGCTTGCAAAAGGCTTTCACCATAAGATCACAGATACATTTCCGTCATTGGTAGGCTTAGAAGCGGAAGGAAAATATCTAAAAGAAACTTCAGGAGTGAGAAATGTCAGTGATATCAGTGTTTATGCAAACAATGAACTGATCGCCAAAGAACACGGAGAAGTTCAGTTTACAAAATACGGAATCTCCGGAATTCCAATCTTTCAGGTCAGTCATTTTGCAATCGAGGCATTAAGAAGAAAGAAAAAAGTGAAAATCTACCTAAATCTGATGCCGCAGATGCTGACACTGGAAGAAACAACCGAAGTATTCTTAAAAAACTGCAATTATAAGACAGTCGAAGAATTCTTCCAGGGATTTTTAAATAAAAAACTGGTATATGCGATCTTACAGAGACTAAAGATCAATCCAAGAAAGCCAGTCGCACAGATTTCAAAGAAGGATCTTCATAGAATCTTAGATATGATAAAGAATTTTGAAGTTGAGATCAAAGGATACAAGGGATACGATATGGCACAGGTAACAGCCGGAGGCGTATCCACAAAAGAAATCATACAGGGAACACTAGAATCAAAGTTATTAGAAGGGCTTTATGTTGTTGGTGAATTATTAGATGTCGATGGAACCTGTGGAGGATATAATCTCCAGTGGGCATTCACATCCGGATATATCGCAGCAAGCCAGATAGGAAGACAATGATAAGAATCAACCAGATCAAGCTGCCGATCGATCACAAAGAGGCAGCACTTGAAAAGAAGATAAAAAAAGCATTACATAATACAGAATATAAACAATATAAGATCGTAAAACGATCCATCGATGCGAGAAAAAAAGAAGAATTATCTTATGTATATGCCGTTGATGTGACATTAAATAAGAATCAAGAAGAGAAATTCTTAAAGAAGAACAAAAACCGCAATATCATGGCAGTCAAAGAAAAGATCTTTGAATTCCCAGAAAATCAAAGATCTTTCGAACACCCGCCTGTTGTGATCGGAATGGGACCGGCAGGTCTATTTGCAGCACTGATGCTTGCGAGAGCCGGATTACATCCTGTTGTCTTGGAACGTGGAAAAGATGTCACAAACCGTATGAAAGATGTCGAGCATTTCTGGGAAACTGGCGAGCTGAATCCTGAATCCAATGTACAGTTTGGAGAAGGCGGCGCAGGTACATTTTCCGACGGAAAGTTAAACACATTGGTAAAAGACAAATTCGGAAGAAATAAATTTGTCTTAGAAACGTTTGTAAAACATGGTGCACCAGAAGAAATCTTATACGAAAATAAACCGCATATCGGAACAGACCTTTTAAGAAATGTCGTTGCAGGAATCCGAGAAGAGATCAAATCGCTTGGCGGGGATGTCCGTTTTGAGGCAAAAGTGACAGATTTCGTGATCAAAGATGGAAAATTAACAGGACTGATCATCAACGATAAAGAAGAAATCAAAACAGAAGCAGCAATCTTAGCACCGGGACACAGTGCCAGAGATACATTTAAAGTTTTATCCGACCGCAATTTAGAGATGAATCCAAAAGCCTTTGCGATCGGACTTCGTGTGGAACACCCACGTGAGATGATCGATCACTCCCAGTATGGAGAAGGCGCAGACAAATATGATCTGCCAGCTGCATCATACAAACTGACATATCATGCAGGCAATGGAAGAAGCGTTTATTCTTTCTGTATGTGTCCAGGAGGTTTTGTTGTCAATGCGTCATCTGAACCAGAACGATTAACTGTCAATGGAATGAGTAACCACGACCGTGCAGCAAAGAATTCAAACAGTGCGATCATCGCAAGTGTTACACCGGATGATTTTGATGGAGATGACGCATTAGCAGGTGTAAGATTCCAGCAGAAATGGGAAGCAAAAGCTTTTCATGAAGGAAAAGGAAAGATTCCGGTCCAGACATTGAAAGATTTCAGAGAAGGAAAGATCACACAATCTTTTGGAGAGATCACACCAAATACCAAAGGAATGACAAGCTTTGGAAACTTAAGAAACTGCCTTCCAGAACCAGTCAGTGAAGCGATTTCTGAAGGAATGGAATATTTTGATACAAAGATCAAAGAATTTAACAGAGAAGATACAGTTCTTTGCGGAATTGAAGCAAGAACATCTTCCCCGTTAAGGATCGAGAGAGATAAAGGATTCGAGAGCAATATCAAAGGAATCTACCCATGTGGAGAAGGAGCAGGCTTTGCTGGTGGTATCACTTCAGCAGCAATGGATGGAATTAAGGTTGCACAAGCCCTCGTTACAGTGTAAAATACCTTTCAAGGAGTGAATGTAAAATGAATAATCGTGAAAAACTAAAAGATAAACAAAGAATCGTCGTCAAAGTAGGTACATCTTCTTTGATTCACAAAGCAACAGGAAACATTAATTTATTCCGATTAGAGAAATTAGTCCGTGTCTTAACAGACTTACATAACAGTGGAAAAGACGTGATCTTAGTATCATCCGGAGCGATCGGTGTTGGATTTAAAGCTTTAGGATTAGAAAACCGTCCGACATCCCTTCCAATGAAACAGGCATGCTCAGCCGTAGGACAGGGACAGTTAATGATGATCTATCAGAAACTATTTGCAGAATACAATCAGGGATCTGCTCAGATTTTGATCACAAAAGAGACGATGCTCAATGACGAGAGAAGATACAATGCTAAGAATACTTTCGAAGAATTATTAAAACTTGGCGTGATCCCAATCGTAAATGAAAACGATACCGTATCCACAGAAGAAATCGAGTTTGGTGACAACGATACCTTATCTGCAGTTGTAACAGCGGTTGTAGAAGGAGATCTTTTAATCCTCTTAACAGATATTGACGGACTTTATACAGATGATCCACACAAGAATCCACTGGCAAAACTGATCTCCGAAGTACCAGTCTTAGATGAAAAGATTGGAAGAATGGCAAAAGGAGCCGTAACGAAAGTTGGAACCGGCGGAATGGAGACAAAGATCGCAGCAGCCAATATCGTAACAGATGCTGGAGCCGATATGGTCATCGTTAACAGCAATGATCTAAATAACGTCAATAAAGTCGTTGCAGGAGAAGAAGTTGGAACATTATTCTTAGCACATAAACGTCCAGACTTTGACTTCAAAAAATACTTAACAGAACGCCCATACTTTAAGGCGTAAGGAATCATATATTATATAGAAAGAATACAGAAAGGAACGATCAAAGATGAAAGAAAAAGATATTCAGAGAATTAATGAATTATACAATCTAGATAAATCCATCGGATTAACACCAGAACAGAAAGAGGAACAGAGAAAGTTAAGACATGAATACATTCAGTCTGTTCGTGCCAACTTAAGAGCACAGCTTAACAACGTAAGCATCAAAAATGAAGATGGATCTATCACTCCGTTAAAACCAAAAGGATTAAACTAGAAGAAATCAGCTAAAATAGATCACAGATTCAAAAGGAATCCAAACGCACCGAAAAGGAGGCATTCATAATGTTAGAACAACTAGGAAAACAGGCAAAAGAGGCATCCGTGATTCTTGGTAATGCAGGAATCGAACAAAAGAATGAAGTATTAAGAGAAGCAGCCAAATGTCTGGTACAGAATCAGGAATACATTTTAAGCGAGAACTATAAAGATGTAGAAGCAGCAAGAGAAAATGAGATGAGCGAAGCATTGATCGACCGCTTATCCTTAAACCCTGACCGTATCGAAGCAATGGCAGAGGGATTACGTCAGGTAGCCGAACTTCACGACCCTATTGGTTCTGTAGAACATATGCAGAAAACACCAAACGGACTCTTGATTGGGAAGAAAACAGTGCCACTCGGTGTTGTCGGAATCATCTATGAATCCCGCCCAAATGTAACAGCGGACGCATTTGCCCTATGTTTTAAGACAGGAAATGCATGTCTTCTGCGCGGTGGAAGCGATGCGATCAATTCAAATCTTGCGATCACAAACGTGATCCAGAGTGCACTGGAGTCTTGTCATATGCCAAAATACAGCATTCAGCTCTTAACAGACACAAGCCGTGAGACAGCGACAAAGATGATGCAGTTAAACGATTACTTAGATGTTCTGATCCCTAGAGGTGGTGCAGGACTCATTCAGAGCGTGGTAAAGAATTCCACCGTCCCAGTGATCGAGACAGGAACAGGAAACTGTCATGTATATGTTGACGAATTTGCCCAGAAAGATATGGCAGTCAACATCATCATCAACGCAAAGACACAGAGACTTGGAACATGTAATACATGTGAGTCTTTAGTTTTACATAAAAATATCTTAGAAAGTCATGGACCAGCCATCATTGAAGCTTTATTAGAAAAAGGTGTACAGGTGCGTGGAGATGAAAGAGTCTGTGCTTTAAATGACCAGGTTATTCCTGCGACAGAAGAAGACTGGGGTACAGAATACTTAGATTCCATCATCTCTGCCAAAACAGTTGACAGCTTTGATGAAGCAGTAGCACATATCAATCATTACAATACAGGACATTCCGAGGCAATCATCACAGATTCCTACCAGAATGCTCAGGAATTCTTAAACCAGATTGATGCGGCAGCAGTTTATGTCAATGCGTCCACAAGATTTACGGATGGATTTGAATTTGGCTTCGGAGCAGAGATCGGAATCAGTACACAGAAGATCCATGCCAGAGGACCAATGGGATTAGATGCCTTGACAACAAGTAAGTTCATCATTTATGGCAATGGACAGATTCGAAAATAATATGCAGATAATCTATATTATATAGAAGTAAATTGCCAATTTCTTCAAAATCTTAAGGAATTCTGAAGAAAAAACACAGAATTTTGTATGCAATATAAAGAAAATGTTAAAAAAACATTGAAAAATAAAAAAGACTATGATATCATAAGTTTTGTGTTCAAAGGAGTTTTCATTTCATGAGAACTCTTTTTTTTCGCAATGGAAAAAAATGTAAAGAAGAAAGGAAGGCTTAAAATGGCATTGTTTACATTTAGCGGCGGTGTTCATCCGGCAGATGGTAAAGAATTTGCAAAGAATTCACCAATCACCGAATACCTGCCAAAAGGAGATGTTGTTTTACCTTTAGGTCAGCACATCGGTGCTCCTGCACAGCCAATCGTTAGCAAGGGAGACCAGGTGTTAGTAGGCCAGAAGGTGGCAGAAGCTGGAGGATTTGTATCCGCGAATATTTTCAGCTCTGTTTCAGGAACTGTAAAGGCGATCGAGCCAAGAATGACTCCAGCCGGAGCAAAAGTTAACTCTATCGTAATTGAGAATGACGGAGAATTTAAAGAAGTTGCATACGAAGCAAAACCTTATGACCAGATGTCTAAAGATGATGTTTTAGCAGCAATCAAAGAAGCCGGAATCGTAGGACTTGGTGGAGCCGGATTCCCAACACACGTAAAATTAGCTCCAAAAGATCCAGATGCGATCGAGTATATCATCGTAAATGGAGCCGAGTGCGAACCTTATATCACAGGTGATTACCGCACATTAATGGAAACACCAGAACTTTTAATTGAAGGATTAAATATCGTACTTGATATGTTCCCAAAAGCAAAAGGTATCATTGGTATTGAAGATAACAAAAAAGATGCAATTGCCAAAGTAGAAGCACTGGTAAAAGGTGATGCAAGAATCAGTGTTGCAACATTAAAGACAAAATACCCACAGGGTGCAGAGCGTTCTTTAATTTATGCAACAACAGGAAGAAGTATCAACTCTAGCATGTTACCAGCAGATGCAGGATGCATCGTTGATAATGTAGCTACGATCGTAGCGATCAAAGAAGCTGTCAAAGACGGAAAACCATTATATGAACGTATTGTGACAGTGACTGGAGATGCGATCAAAAACCCAAGCAACTTTAAAGTCCGTACAGGAACAAATGTAGAAGAACTGATCGAAGCAGCTGGTGGATTTAAAACACAGCCTGAAAAGATCATTTCTGGTGGACCTATGATGGGTATGGCAATGTTTACAACAGACGTACCAGCTGTGAAAACATTCTCATGCTTCTTAGCGTTCACAAAAGATGAAGTTGCTGCAAACCAGCCAAGCAATTGTATTCGTTGTGGAAGATGTGTAAGCGTCTGTCCGCAGAAGCTGATGCCAGCAAAATTATCTGTATTAGCAGATCATAACAAGTTTGACGAGTTTGAAAAACTTTATGGAGCAGAATGCGTTGAGTGTGGATCATGTTCATTCGTATGTCCAGCAAAACGTAACCTTGCACAGTCCATGAAGACAGGTCGTAAACAGGTATTAGCTAACCGTAGAAAGAAATAAAGGAGAGATACATATGAGCGAAACATTATATCATGTGTCAGCCAATCCTCATGTAAGAGATAACGGCTCAACACAAAAGATTATGTTAGATGTTATCATCGCATTACTACCCGCTACAATTTTTGGTATCTATATCTTTGGAGCATCTGCGGCACTGACAGTTGCAATTTCTGTTGCTACCTGTGTTGTCGTTGAGTATATTTACCAGAAACTTATGAAACAGCCAATCACTGTAGGTGACTTAAGTGCGGCATTAACCGGACTGTTACTTGCATTAAACTTACCATCAGGAGCTCCATTCTGGATGCCGATCCTTGGTGGAATCTTCGCGATCATCGTTGTAAAACAGGTATTCGGTGGATTGGGACAGAATTTTATGAACCCAGCCCTTGGTGCAAGATGTTTCTTAATGATCTCATTTGCAGCAAGAATGACAACATTTACATATGATGGTGTGACAACAGCAACACCACTTGCTGTTATGGAACAGGGAAAAAGCGTAGATGTTATGAAATCATTCTTAGGATTCGTTCCTGGAACAATTGGTGAAACATCTGCATTATTACTGATCATCGGTGGAGCATACTTAGTATTTAAGAAAGTTATCTCCCCAATCATCCCATGTGTTTACGTTGCAGTTGTAGCAATCTTCGTACTGATCTTCGGTGGTCATGGATTTAATCTATCATACATGGCAGCACAGATCTTCAGTGGTGGATTAATGTTAGGTGCAATCTTCATGGCAACAGACTATGTAACATCTCCAATTACAAAGAACGGAAAGATCATCTATGCGATCGTTCTTGGTATTTTAACTGGATTATTCCGTCTGTTCGGACCAATGGCAGAAGGTGTATCTTACTCAATCATCATTGCAAACTTATTAGTTCCACTGATCGAGAGAGTGACAGTACCAACTCCATTTGGAATCGTAAAAAAAGGAGGTAAGAGCAATGAATAAGAATCTCGTAATGGATTGTATTAAATTATGTGTGATCACATTAATTGCAGGACTCCTTTTAGGTATCGTATATAACGTAACAAAAGCACCAATCGCCGCACAGGAAGAAAAGACAAAACAGGAAGCTTACAAAGCCGTATTTGAAGATGCAGCGAAATTCGATACAGTAAAATTAGACCAGAAAGACGTAGCAGCTGTCTTAAAGAAAAATGATCTTGGACAGAACACAATTTCTGAAGTTGTAAAAGCAGTAGACAAAAACGGAAAAGAACTTGGATATGTATTCTCTGTAACAAACCCAGAAGGATACGGTGGAAATGTATCTTTATCCGTAGGTGTCAGAGATGATGGAACAGTCAATGGTTATGAAACATTATCCATCAGCGAAACAGCTGGTTTAGGTATGAAAGCCAAAGAACCAGAATTCAAGAGTAACTTTAAAAACAAAAAAGCAGACAAATTTGAAGTTGTAAAAGATGGATCTGGAAAGAACGATGATTCTAAAGTAGATGCCATCAGTGGTGCAACAATCACAAGCCGTGCTGTCACAAGTGCAGTTAACAGCTGTGTTGCATATTCAAAGAGCCTGAAGGGAGGTAATTAAACATGAAACCAAATCCAATGGAACGATTGATTAATGGTATCGTAAAAGAAAACCCTACCTTCGTCTTAATGTTAGGTATGTGTCCTACATTAGCAGTAACAACATCTGCGATCAACGGTGCAGGAATGGGGCTTTCAACAACAGCCGTATTAATGTTCTCTAACATGATCATTTCCGCATTAAGAAATGTTATCCCTGATCGTGTACGTATCCCAGGATATATCGTAGTTATCGCATCTCTGGTAACAATCGTACAGTTCTTATTACAGGGATATGTTCCAGCAGTTAACGATGCATTAGGATTATACATCCCACTGATCGTAGTAAACTGTATCATCCTTGGACGTGCAGAATCATTTGCAGCAAAGAATGGACCAATCAACTCCTTCTTTGACGGACTTGGAATGGGACTTGGATTTACAATTGCCCTGACAATTTTAGGAGCATTCCGTGAATTATTAGGAGCAGGTCAGATCTTCGGAATGCAGGTAATGCCATCTGCATACGAACCAATCACAATCTTTATTCTGGCACCTGGAGCATTCTTCGTACTTGCATGCTTAGTAGCAATCCAGAATAAAGTTAAGAGCAAAAAACCTAAAAAAGCCGGAGAAGCAACAAGTGGTGGATGCGGAGATTGTTCTCACTGCGGAAACAGCGCTTGCGGTTCCAGAAGCTTTTTTGATACAACTGTAGATGACAAATAAGGAGGATTAAGATGAAAAGTTTACTGTTAATTGCCATCGGTTCAGCGCTGGTAAATAACGTCGTATTAAGCCAGTTCCTTGGTTTATGTCCTTTCCTTGGAGTTTCTAAGAAAGTTGAGACAGCAGCCGGAATGGGTGCAGCCGTTCTCTTCGTTATTACTATCGCATCAGCAGTTACAAATTTAATTTATACATTTTTATTAGTACCAACAGATTTAACATACTTAAATACGATCGTATTTATCCTGGTAATCGCAGCATTAGTACAGTTCGTAGAAATGGTATTAAAGAAATCTATGCCAGCATTATATGAATCTCTGGGAGTATTCCTTCCACTGATCACAACAAACTGTGCAGTTCTTGGTACAGCATTAACAAACGTACAGAACGACTATAGTTTCATCGCCAGCATAGTCAATGGTATCGGTATCTCTTTAGGATTCCTGATCGCTATTGTTATCCTTGCTGGTATCCGTGAAAAGATGGAATACAACAACATCCCAGAATCTTTCAAAGGAATGCCGATCACACTGTTAACAGCAGGATTAATGGCAATTGCATTCTTCGGATTCTCAGGACTTATTTAGGAGGTAAAGAAGATGAATATATCAGCAATTTTACTTGCCATGGTTGTTGTCGGAGGAACCGGTCTGCTTATCGCAATCTTACTGGGAATTGCCTCAGAGAAATTTAAAGTTCCTGTAGACGAGAAGGAAGTAGCCATCCGTGCAGAACTTCCAGGAAATAACTGTGGTGGTTGTGGATACGCAGGTTGTGATGGACTTGCAAAAGCAATCGCAAATGGAGAAGCACCAGTGAATGGCTGTCCTGTTGGTGGAGCAGCTGCAGCTGAGAAGATCAGTGCGATCATGGGTGTAGAAGCAGGAGAATTCGTGAAGAAAGTCGCATTTGTAAAATGTGCCGGAACTTGCGAAAAAGCATCTGACAAATACCAGTACTCTGGAGTTCAGAGCTGTGTCGAAGCTATGAACGTACCAGGTGCAGGACCAAAAGGATGCGAATTTGGATGTATGGGATTTGGAAGCTGTGCAGCTGTATGTCCAGAAAATGCGATCTCTATCGTGAACGGAATTGCTCACATCGATGAAGAAGCATGTGTAGGATGTGGAAAATGTGCAGAAACATGTCCAAAAGCATTGATCGACCTTGTACCAGAAAACAAGAAAACAAGAGTACAGTGCAGCTCTAAAGAATTCGGTAAAAACGTTATGTCTGTATGTAAAGCAGGATGTATCGGATGTAAAGCTTGTGAAAAAGTATGCCGTCTTGGAGCGATCAAAGTTGAAAACAACATCGCACAGATCGATTACGATAAATGTGTAGGTTGTGGATTATGTGCAGGTAAATGTCCAAAAGGAATCATTACAGGAAAGAAATTAGTTCCTAAGAAACCAGCACCAAAGAAAGAAGCTTAATCTTTCTTTATATCATTATAATAAAGAAGCAGGAGATTCGAGAGATCAGATCTCCTGCTTTTTTTCTGCTTCTATTCATGTAAAAAAAGAATACTATTATAATAGGAAGAAAAAGGATTTCTGATATGAAATTTCTAGAACTTCGGCAAAAAGATGTGATCAATTGTAATACAGGAGAATGTTTAGGCTTTGTCCTAGACCTCGAATTTGAAATCCATACGGGAAAGATCTGTTATCTGATCGTCCCCAAAACAACAAAGATGATCATATGTGTTGGCAAGAATAAAGTTTACAAAATCCCCTACAAATGCATTGTAAGGATTGGCAGAGATACGATCCTAGTCGATATCAACGAAAAAGAATGCCTGAAATAAAAGAAAAGCTTTCTTTTCTACAGAAAAAATGATATACTTCAAGCAGTAAAACACGGAGGTACAAGAAGATGAGATGCCCATATTGTGGAAGTGAGAATTCCAGAGTCGTAGATTCCAGACCGGCAGAAGACAACAATGCGATCCGTAGAAGAAGACAATGTGACGAATGCGGAAAACGTTTTACAACTTATGAGAAGATAGAGACAGAACCGTTGAGTGTCATCAAGAAAGATAAAACACGACAACTCTACGATCGAAATAAGATCAGGAATGGAATCGTACAATCCTGTCACAAACTCCCAGTATCCATGGGACAGATCGAAACAGCGATCGATGAGATCGAGACGAAGATCTATAACATGGGAACAAGAGAAGTTGAAACATCCGTGATCGGAGAGATGGTCATGGACAAATTAAAGGATTTGAATGAAGTTGCATATGTAAGATTTGCAGCCATTTACCGTGAATTCAAAGATGTGAACACATTTATGAGTGAATTAAAAAAATTATTAAAATAATCACAATTGTTTTGAATAAACAAGATTGTAAAAATATTACTTTTGTGATAAACTAACCATATCATTTTGAAACCAGCTTCCTTTTTGAGAAGAAAAGGAGTTGAGTACTATTTATCAGGAAGTAATCACAGGAATCGTCAGTGGAGTGAGCGGAAAGCTCATCCACGTAGAAGTAGAGATCAGAAACGGCCTGCCATATTTTACAATGGTAGGCTATCTTTCCAAAGAATCCATGGAAGCAAAAGAGCGGGTTGCATCAGCACTGCGCTCCATCGGCCATCCCTTACCGTCGATGAAGATCACCGTTAATTTATCCCCAGCCAATATAAGAAAGAACGGAACCGCGTTCGATTTCCCGATCGCCGTGGCCTTTTTAGGATGCCTGAATTTAATCGATGCAAGCAAGTTAGATGACATCTGTATCATGGGAGAATTAGGACTAAATGGCAAGATCAGAGGTGTAGGAAACTGTCTTCCGATCGTTTTAGAAGCAAGAAAACAAGGCATTCACAAGTTCTTTGCGGCAAGTGAAGATGAGAATTCTCTAAGAGGGATCGAAGATATCGAAGTGGTATTTATGAACAGTTTACAGGACGTTCTGGACTATTTTCATGGAACATATCAGCAAAAAAGTTGCAGAAGTGCAACAACTTATCACAAGGAAGAGTCAGAAGAAGACTTCAGTGATATCATCGGACAACAACATTTAAAAAGAGCGATGGAGATCGCAGTCACTGGAAGACATCATCTATTGGTCATTGGTTCCCCAGGTTCAGGAAAAACAATGGCAGCCAGAAGAATCCCGACGATTCTCCCGCAACTATCAAAAGAGGAGAAGATGGAAGTTCAGGCAATCTATGATGCCACTGGAATTCCAAGGTATTTAGAAGACGATACCCGACCATTTCGTCAGCCACATTCAATGATCCCGAAAGCCGCATTTCTTGGAGGCGGCAAGACGCCGACGGCAGGAGAGATCACATTAGCACATCATGGCATTTTATTTCTGGACGAATTTATGGAATTTAAAACAGAATGTATCGAAGCACTCAGACAGCCATTGGAAGATGGAACGATCGATATCACCAGAAATGGGATCTACCACAAGTTCCCAGCAGACTTTCAACTGATTGCCACCATGAATCCGTGTCCATGCGGTTATGGATTGGAAGATGGGACCTGTCGATGTACGTATCATGAAAAAAAGCGTTATCTAAAGAAATTGTCCGGCCCGATCTTAGACCGTTTTGACATGGTCCTATGTCTAAGTAAAAAAGAGGCTGATACACAGAAGATACAAAAAGAGAGTCAAGAAACATCCCATCAGATCAAAGAACGCATCGAAACAACCATTCAAAGAGAAAAAAAGTTATTAAAAAACTATCAATGCAGTGATACCAGCCATTTAAGCCACATACAGTTAAACAAGCTCCTTCATTTATCCAAAGAATGCAAAGAGATTTTAGATCTTGCCTATCGATCTGGCAAGATCACAAGACGAGGAATGGATAAGATTTTAAAAGTAGCCCTGACGATCATGCTTATGGAAAATGAATCAGAGATCAAACCGATCCACCTGATGGAAGCCATGACCTTCAGAAATACAGGGTTTATCAAAGAGGTGCTTGAATATGGAAGATAAATTATATTGGTACTGGCTATGCGGCAAAGTTCTGTTGCCGATCAAGAAGCAAAAAGAATTGATGGATATCTTCATTCACCCAAAAGAACTCTATAAGATCAACCCAGAAATCTTAAAAGAACGCATGACACAACTTGAATACGATCGCTTCGTTCATTCAAGAGATGAAACAGCGATCAAGAAAGGCTATGAAGCCCTGCATCGTGAAAATATCCGTTTTATCATTCAAAAAGAAGCTGCTTACCCGAATCGATTAAGAAAGATCTATGATGCTCCATATGGGATTTTTCAAAAAGGTCAGCCATATGAAGAAAAAGAACTGTCAATAGCGATTGTTGGATCAAGATATCCGACAACTTATGGATTCGAAATCTCAAAGAAGTTCGCAAAAGAGCTGGCTCAGCAAGGCGTACAGATCGTAAGTGGACTCGCAAGGGGCGTAGATGGGACGGTTCACCGTGAAATAATCGACAAAAAAGGACAGGCTGTTGGGGTTTTAGGATGTGGGATTGATCTCATTTACCCAAAAGAAAATTTTCAGTTATTTTATGACATGTATGCGAATCAGACAGTTATTTCTGAGTACCCGCCAGGCAGTGAACCGCTCAAATGGCATTTCCCAGAAAGGAACCGCATCATCAGTGGATTAAGTGACGGAATCCTAGTCACAGAAGCCAGAGCAAGGAGCGGATCGCTGATCACGGCGGATTGCGGGCTTGATCAGAACAAAGAAGTGTTCGCGGTTCCCGGAATGATCACAGACAAACATTGCCAAGGATGTCATGGCTTGATCAAACAAGGAGCAAAATTAGTTGAAAATGTCGATGATATTTTAACAGAATTTTCAGAATTCACAGGAATTTCACGAAAATTTCCAAAGCATAGTACAAAATCTCTTGCAAAGGCAGAAAAAAGGGTGTATGATATGTTGAGTTTGAAACCGAAACATATTGATGAGATCTTAAGTGCATCCGGTTTTTCTTATGAAGAAGTGATCAAAGCATTATTTCAATTAGAAGCGAAAGGATATATCAAACTGACTCATCAAAATTTATATATCAAAAAAATGTAAATAAGGGGTAATACTATATGCCAAAATATCTAGTTATCGTCGAATCACCGGCGAAAGCAAAAACAATCAAAAAATTTCTGGGCAGAAATTATGAAGTGATCGCGTCCAACGGGCATGTTCGCGATCTGCCAAAGAGTACCTTAGGAATAGATATCGAGAATGACTTTGAACCAAAGTACATTACGATCCGTGGGAAGGGTGAAGTATTAGCAGCTCTTCGTAAAGCGGTAAAAAAAGCAGACAAAGTATACCTCGCGACTGACCCGGACCGTGAAGGAGAAGCCATTTCATGGCATTTATATTACGCGTTAAAACTGGAGAATAAAAACTACAGCCGAATCACATTTAATGAGATCACAAAAACAGCTGTCAAAGATTCCATCAAACACGCAAGAGACATCGATATGAACTTAGTTGATGCCCAGCAGGCAAGACGTGTCTTAGACCGAATCGTAGGATATCAGATCAGCCCGATCCTTTGGGCAAAGATCAAACGAGGTTTAAGTGCCGGACGAGTACAGTCCGTAGCCTTACGTCTGATCTGTGACAGAGAAGAAGAGATCAACTTATTTATTCCACAGGAATACTGGTCCCTAGAAGCCTTATTAGATGTGAAAGGAAGCAAAAAGCCGTTAGAGGCAAAACTGGTTGGAAACAAAGACCAGAAGATTGAAATCCACAGTGAAGAAGAGATGAATGAGATCCTAGCTTATTTAAAAGGAAAAGAATTCACTGTTGAAGGGGTAAAAGTAAGCGAACGCTTAAAGAAAAGCCCACTTCCATTTACAACAAGTACCCTGCAGCAGGACGCATCCAGCAAGTTAAATTTCGCACCACAGAAAACAATGCGTATCGCACAGCAGTTATATGAAGGTGTGAATATCAAAGGACAGGGAACGGTTGGTCTGATCACATATCTGCGTACAGACTCCACTCGTATCTCTGTAGAAGCAGATGCTGCCGCTAAAGAATATATCAAAGAAACTTATGGAGCTGATTTTGTTGGGGCAGGAACCGTTGCCAAGAAAGACGACAAAAAGGTACAGGATGCCCATGAAGCTATCCGTCCAACTTATATGACAAACTTACCAGCAAGCATTAAAGACGAATTATCAAGAGACCAGTTCCGCTTATATCAGTTGATCTGGAATCGTTTCATGGCAAGCCGCATGGCACCAGCCAAATATGAAAATACATCTGTAAAGATCGCTGCCGGAGATTACCGATTTAATGCATCCGCAAGCAAGATCGCCTTCGATGGATTCTTAACAGTATATAACATTAACAACGAAAAATCCGAAGGAAACTTAATGTTAAAATCTATCGATGAAGATACCAAACTTACATTAAATGAGTTAGATCCAAAACAGCATTTTACACAGCCACCAGCACACTATACCGAAGCATCCTTAGTTAAGACATTAGAGGAATTCGGAATCGGACGACCAAGTACTTACGCACCAACGATCTCAACGATCACAGCAAGAAGATACGTAGTCAAAGAAAAGAAGAACTTATACGTGACAGAACTTGGGGAAGCAGTCAACAACATGATGAAGAAAGCATTCGCAAGCATCGTTGATGTCAACTTCACAGCGATGATGGAAGGACTTCTTGATATGGTAGAAGAAGGAAAAGTCCATTGGAAATCCGTCATCGAAAACTTCTATCCAGACTTTGAGATTGCAGTGACAAATGCAGAAAAAGAATTAGAGAAAGTTAAGATTGAGGATGAAGTAACCGACGTTGTCTGTGACGAGTGCGGAAGAAATATGGTCGTAAAATACGGACCATACGGAAAATTCTTAGCATGTCCAGGATTCCCAGACTGCAGAAATACAAAACCACACTTTGAAAAGGTCGGAATCCCATGCCCAATGTGCGGCGGAGAAGTTGTCTTAAAGAAAACGAAAAAAGGAAGAAAATATTACGGATGCGAAAACAATCCGGAATGCGAATTTATGTCATGGCAGAAACCATCCACAGTCAAATGTGAGAAATGCGGAAGCTACATGATCGAAAAAGGTAAGAAGCTTGTATGTTCTAACAAAGAATGCGGATTCGTATGCAACATACCAGAAGAAGCAAAAGAAGAACAAACTTCCGGGGAGCCAGTTTCAAAATAAGGAGAGATATATTAGATGAGTAGTATACAATTACTAGATAAAACAAGAAAGATCAACAAATTACTTCATAATAATAATTCACAGAAAGTTGTATTTAACGATATCTGTAAAGTCCTGACAGAAGTAATGAATTCAAATGTCCTTGTCATCAGCAAAAAAGGAAAGATCTTAGGAAAAAAGGAAGCAGATCACATCGAAGTGCTTCACCAGCTGATCTCAGGAAATGTCAAAGACTATGTTGATTTTTCACTAAATGAAAGACTATTAACGATCCTTTCCACAAATGAAAACGTCAGCCTTTCCACATTAGGATTTGAGTCAGACGTTGACGATTACTATGCGATCATCGCACCGATCGATATCGCGGGAGAGAGATTTGGAACATTATTTATGTACCGCCAGAGAGAAAATTATTCCATTGATGATATTATTTTAGCAGAGTATGGAACAACCGTTGTTGGACTTGAAATGTTAAGATCCGTAAGCGAAGAAGTGGAACAGGAGCGAAGAAAGAAAGGAATCGTAGATTCCGCGATCAGTACTTTATCCTTCACAGAACACAAAGCAGTGCTCCATATTTTAGAAGAATTAGAAGGAAATGAAGGAGTCTTAGTCGCAAGCAAGATTGCAGACAGATTCGGGATCACGAGATCCGTTGTCGTAAACGCATTAAGAAAACTAGAGAGTGCCGGAGTTGTCGAGACAAGATCTTCCGGTATGAAAGGAACCTATATTAAGGTAGTGAATGACTTTATATTTGACGAGATCACAAAGCTTGATTAATTGATTTTAGAAGCTGTAAAATTCTTTGTAAAATAAATGAAAAAGTTCTTGCAAAGATAGACAAGGTCTGATATACTGTCATAGGTAAAAATAAACACGCTGTTGGAATTCTGGTAAGTGCCAAAGTGGTTTGTCAGAACGATGAAAACAGCGGAAGCAAAAACTAAAGGAGATTTAAAATGAGCGTTATTTCAATGAAACAGTTACTTGAAGCAGGTGTACATTTCGGACATCAGACAAGAAGATGGAACCCTAAAATGGCACCATACATCTACACAGAGCGTAATGGTATCCATATCATCGACTTGCAGAAATCTGTAGGAATGGTTGACGATGCTTACAACGCAGTTAAAGAATGTGTAGCACAGGGTGGAAAAGTTCTGTTCGTAGGAACAAAAAAACAGGCTCAGGATTCTATTCAGGCTGAAGCTGAACGTTGCGGAATGTTCTACGTAAACCAGAGATGGTTAGGTGGAATGATGACTAACTTCAAAACAATCGAATCTAGAATCGCTAGACTGAAAAAGATCAAAGAGATGGAAGAAGACGGAACATTTGACGTACTTCCAAAGAAAGAAGTTTTAGAACTTAACAAAGAAAAAGACAAATTACAGAAGAACTTAGGTGGAATCGAAGAAATGGGTGGACTTCCAGACATGATCTTCGTTGTAGATCCTAAGAAAGAAAGCATCTGTGTACAGGAAGCACATACTTTAGGAATTCCTCTTGTTGGAATCGCAGATACAAACAGCGATCCTGAAGAATTAGATTATATCATCCCAGGAAACGATGATGCTATCCGTGCAGTAAAACTGATCACATCTGCTATGGCTGATGCAGTTATCGAAGCTAACCAGGGAATCGATGCAGAATCTGAAGAAGCTGCAGAAGACGCTGAGTAATCTAAACAAAAGTTTAATTTAGGAGGAAAAGAATCATGGCTATCACAGCAGCAATGGTAAAAGAATTAAGAGAAATGACTGGTGCCGGAATGATGGATTGTAAGAAAGCTCTTACAAAGACAGAAGGAGACATGGACGCAGCAGTTGAATTTTTAAGAGAAAACGGTCTTGCAAAAGCAGCTAAAAAAGCTGGACGTATCGCAGCTGAAGGACTTGTTGCAGTAGCATTATCTGATGATGCAAAAGAAGCAGCTATCGTTGAGGTTAACTCTGAAACAGACTTCGTAGCTAAGAATGATACATTCAAAGCTTACGTTGCAGAAGTAGCTGATCAGGCTCTTACAACACAGGCAGCAGACATCGAAGGATTCTTAGCAGAAGATTCTAAAGCAGAAGCTGGAAAAACTGTTAAAGAAGCATTAGATGGAAAAATCGCCGTTATCGGAGAAAACTTAAACATTCGTAGATTCGCTAAAGTATCTGCAGCAGACGGATTTGTTGCATCTTACATCCACGCTGGTGGAAAAATCGGTGTATTAGTAGAAGTTGCTACAGACGTAGTTAACGACGAGATCAAAGAGATGGCTAAAAACGTAGCAATGCAGGTTGCAGCTATTTCTCCAAAATACACAAGCAGAGATGAAGTTTCTAAAGATTACATCGAGCATGAAACAGAAATCTTAAAAGTTCAGGCTATGAACGAAAACCCAGACAAACCAGAAAACATCATCGAAAAAATGATTGTTGGACGTCTGAACAAAGAATTAAAAGAAGTATGTCTGTTAGATCAGGCTTATGTGAAAGCTGAAGACGGAAAACAGGCAGTTGGAAAATACGTAGAGCAGGTTGCTAAAGCAAACGGAGCTAATGTTACAATCAAAGGATTCGTTCGTTTTGAAACTGGTGAAGGTATTGAAAAGAAAGAAGAAGACTTTGCGGCTGAGGTTGCTGCACAGTTGAAATAATTAAGGCTTTAAGATTCTGATTTTTAGATTAGGGTTAATAGGTTCTTGAGGCACATATCTGAGAGGGTGTGTGCCTTTTTCTTTTGCAAATAATTATAAATTAAAAAATTATAATTGGCAAATGAGAACAAATGTTCGTATTTACTTGTAATTTTGTGGATAATAGAATATAATTATAGTTAAACAATCGTAGAAAATATCATATGCAACGGTGGAGGAAAAGTCATGGGTAATACAAAAAAAAGAAGAGATATTGAAATATACGAGAATTATTGGAAATTCACAGCAGCTCATTTAGATATTACAGGGACAAAATATATTCTTTCAATAACTTCTCAATATCCGTATCTTTGATAAGTTTCAATATCCACCCTTTTAATTTCTCAACAGGCATTGGCAGATCTGCACCTAACAAAGATTCTCCATCCATCAGTCGAACGCTTGCATCCAATAAATTTCTTACATCATACACACTTCCCCAAACTTCCGGCACTCCTCGGTCAACGCCAAGTAATCCATATACAGCCTCCATAGCAGTCCTAACAGAATATTCCGTTGTAAAGATTGTATCTCTTGGTGTTTCGGCAAATTGACCTAAGAATGCAAAATTAACACACCCATCAGGAATCACATCCGGCCGGTCGCCGGCAGTTCTTGGCATGAAAAACGCAGTAATATAAGGCAGCATTGTTGGTACAGTATTTGCATGATCTCTGGCTAACTCATCAATTTCATCCAATGGTATTCCAATGTGATACAACCATTCTGCCGTAATTTCTTCTCCAGTACAGTCTTTCATTGGTTTATGAATATAATTTCCTGGTGTAGCACAAAAAAGACTGTATACCCAGATACAGATTTCATCTTCTTTTTGTTCCCGAAACTGTCCCTGACGATTGATCGTCCAGCTTAACAGCCAGTTTGAATCCTCACAGGAGATAATTCCTCCAGTAACAACCTTGCCAGAAAGTGGATCTCGTTTACAGATTCGCTTGATTGCATCAATAATCTTTGTATTACTGGTAGTGATCGTTGCAGATTCCCAACGTGTTTTACTGACATTTTCGCAGAATTTTTCTGGATGCCCGAAGGAAGGATCTTGTTTTGCAATGTTCTTCCATAGATTCCAACATCCCGCAGTACGAATCTGGGCATCTCCATTTGCAGGGGTGTGATGATCTCCATAAAGAGTGCTTTCGGTACAGCTTCCATTTGTCACAAAAACAAGATCATCTTTTGTTAATGGAAGAATTTTTGTCTCATTATTTTTGATATATTCGATACTTTTTGCAATCTTTTGATCATTTTCAAAGGAAAAGATCACATTCGTAACCTGTGTATGAAAATGAAAGATCACACCATTTTGTTTCAGGTATTCTACCATTGGCAGGATCAAAGATTCATACTGATTATATCTTGTGAATTTCAAAGCGGAAAAATCAGGCAGTCCACCGATATGATGGATAAACCGCTGCAGGTATAATTTCATTTCCAGGGCACTATGCCAGTTTTCAAAAGCAAACATGGTTCGCCAATATAACCAGAAATCAGAATCAAAAACATGTTCGTCAAAGACATCTTCAATCGTTTTATCATATAATTTTTCATTTGCGGTAAAGAACAATTTCATGATCTGTTTTCGCCCTTTATCGTCGATATTGAATTTGCCAAAATTCTCAGACGGCTTTCCTCGATGTTTTGTTGCACGGCATAAAGAATAATTTGGATCTTCTTTATTCAACCAGTAAAATTCATCTAACACAGAATTTTCTGGATGTTCTAAGGATGGAATACTGTGAAATAAGTCCCACAGACATTCAAAATGATCTTCCATTTCACGGCCGCCACGCATAATATAACCCCGATCAGGATCAGCAATTCCATCACAGGCACCGCCTACAATATCGGAGGTTTCTAAGATATGAATATGATCTCCTGGCATTTGTGCATCACGAATCAGAAAACAGGCAGCGGCAAGGGAAGCAAGACCGCTTCCTACAAGATAGGCAGATTTTTTCTCTACATCGTTTGGCTTCTTCGGTCTTGCAAAAGCCTCATAATTTCCACTGGAATAATAAATTCCTTTGCTATTTTTCTTCTGTTTATTTAATTCTGTGTTTTTGTAATCGGATTTTTTTACTTCTGTTTGAGGATAAGAATATACAAGCTTTTCTTTTTTAGACTTTTTTAGTGTAATGATTGCAGCACCTGCCGCAGTAAGCATTCCTAGTTTTAAGATTTTTTTACCCATTTGATATCAGCCTTTCTATTGTGATTTTAAAATAGTGTGTGTCAAAAAAGGTGGTTTTATTCTGTTAACATATTTGGTAAAATAAAAGAACAGTTGTTTGGAAAGAATTGAGGAAAATAAAACAATGAATGAAATACCAATTTATACAATCATAAAGATAGAACCAGAAGAAGCGGAGATTCCAATGTTAACTTTTTATGTAAAAGAAGATGCCATGGATGAACCAGAAAAGATTTCAATGGAAGAATTAACATCTTATGACAGGAATCTCAAAGTCGGAGATCAAGTAGTGATCGGTGCAGATGAAACTTTATTTCCGCTGGATATGGCAGAGAATCTTGGAATGTTTGATGACATCGATCCGTTATCCCAGATACCAGAAGTAGATCCACGACAATGGCAGATGGAATGGATGAATAACTATATGGATGCGTTAGAGGAGCTGGAAGATTCTACGACTAACCAGTAACATAAGATGAATAGAAACAAAACAAGACCTTACAGTCATAAAATACCATAAGATCTTGTCACAGGAGAAAATGGATGGTGATTTAATCATCATCACGAGGTAAAAACGGTGGCCGGAAGGGGTATAATTCTTCGTAAGATTCAAGCTCGGCTTCTGTTCTTGGAACAACCTGGATCAATCCAGTACAGTCTGTTGTAGAGCAGATGTTACACATCTCGAAGATATTTTCATCAATTTCTTCGTTTGTAAGTTCTTGTTTCTTTTTCTTATCCTTCATGCATCGAAACCTCCTCGTTTCTTAGTATGTGATAAATTAAGAAAAATATTTTGTAAAATAAATCCAAGAAAAAAACAGAAAATTTATGGAGATCAATGTATTTATGCAGCAATTACAGATAAAACAGAAAACATGTTATATAAAACAAACCATTTTAGAGTTTAACAGTGGCGGTCATTTTGCTGATTCCGGAAAGAGGCTTGCTAAAGCGGTCAAATGGTTATTAGAAAATAGAAATGAAAATTAGAGAGGAAAAAACGATGAACCCAAAAAGTGATGAATTATATCAGGCATTAAAAGAGAAAGATTTCCCAGATGATTTCTGCAAAGAAATCGCATATCGTCAGATGACAACCGATTACACGATCACAAGAATGCTTGGTTATTTATATCGTATCAGTAACCCAAGAATCGAAGATGTTGTAGATGAGATGTTAGCAATCTTCAGCGACAGGGATGCGATCATTCAGAAAAAAGAATTGGAACATGCACAGTCAGTCATCAATGACGTCTACAATCGAGGATTATAATGTCTTTTCTTTCAAAATATTTATGACAAAAATATAAAAACAACGAGGCAGATTTCTATGAAAGAAAAATCAATTTTACACCGGATCATTTATTATATGAATCCCAAAAGAATTGATCCATCTATGAGAAAGCTATGGATCTTTTTTATACTGTTTAATATTTTATTATTTTTTATACCAAGAAACATTTCCAGAGCATCTATCTGGATTCTTGTCCCGATGATCGGACTTTTCATTTACGCGCTTGTTACAAAAGATGTGTTTCAAAGTTCCTTGATGGGAACCTTATCTCTTTACATCTTGTGGTATAAGTGGAATGCTATTACAGCCTTTTTTAACGACTGTAAGATTGTACTGGCAGATTCAGAAAATATTGAAATGTATATGTCCTTTTTTCTGTGCGGTGGGTTAGTCATTGCAATGAAACGCAGTGGTGCAACGAAGGCATTTACCGAATATATCACAGAAAGGTTTGGAGAGAATGAAAAACTACTCTTAACGGCATCTGGCATTTATGCAGGAATCATGTCGATCGATGATTATGTGTCTGCATTTACATCAGGTATCGCATTTTCCCCATTGATCGATAAGATCAAGAAGCCAAGACTTGCGCTTGCCTATGTCATAAGAACATTTAGCATCTGTGTTTCCGCTATGCTTCCAGTAGGGGCGTGGGGATATTTTATTATCTTCCAGATTGCAAATGCGAAAAATATCCATGGAAAAGCAGCGGCTATGCAGATTTTCTTAAAATCAGTTCCATTTATGTTTTATGCGATCATTGCATGCATTGTAGCATTTTTATTTGCAGCAGGAATTCTGCCTAAATTCGGACATATGAAAAAAGCATATATGATGTCCGAACAAGGGAAACAACTTGGAGAATTAACCGACGGATCAGAAGAAGAGGAAAATGATTTTGATGAAGATGATGAAAGAAAACAAAATATCAGTGTCTTGAATTTAGTAATTCCTATGGCGGCAGTTGTAATTGCATTGATCGCTACAGGACTTGACTGTTTTCTTGCATTTGGAATCGCTTTGGTCGTGACCGGAGTCCTTTACATTTTGCAGGGAATCATGACGATCAGTGAATATCTCCAATGTGTGATCGATGGTTTTATAGATATGCTGGACATGGTCATAATCCTTATGTTAGGATATGCAATGCAGGAAGTTATGGATACGATGGGGATGGAAGGACTGGTTCAAACGATCTGTCAGATGATTCCAGTTGTAAGCCTGATCCCATTTGTAATATTTATGATTTTTAGCTTTACTGAATTTTTATATAGTCTGAATTATACACTATATCAGATAGCAATTCCTGTCATGATCGTTGTTCTGCCAAAATTAGGGGCGAATCTGCCACTTTGTATTGGAGCGATCATATCCGCAGGATTATTTGGCGCAAATGCCTGTGTGGTATCGGATCTTGGAATTATTTCTGCAAGAGCCAGCCGGGTGACGGTATATGATCAATACGAAAGCTCTCTGCCGTATGTATTGATTTCAGGGGTAGTAGCAGCCATAATGTACCTGATCGCAGGATTTATCTTCTAGAATACAGAGATAGAAAAGACTTAAAAATATGGAGGTATAGAAAATTAATGGAGAAAAAACAGCCGATTATAGAATTAAAACATATCAAAAAGTGTTATGCGAAAGATGTACCGGTTATTTATGATTTTAATCTTACGATCAATGAAGGAGAGTTTGTTACATTTTTAGGACCTTCTGGATGTGGAAAGACAACCATCTTAAGAATGTTAGCAGGATTTGAAACACCGACAAGCGGGGAGATTTTATTTAACGGAGAAGATATCAGTGACCTTCCTCCAAATGAAAGAAAGTTTAACACCGTATTTCAGAAATACGCATTGTTTCCGCATTTAAATATCTATGATAATATTTCTTTTGGTTTAAAAGAAAAGAAAGTACCGAAGGATGAAATTGAGAAAAAAGTAAAGCGTGTACTTGAAATCGTAGATTTAGAAGGATTTGAAAAAAGAAAGATTGACAGTTTATCTGGTGGCCAGCAGCAGCGTATCGCGATCGCACGTGCGATCGTAAATGAACCGAAGATCTTATTATTAGATGAGCCGTTAAGTGCTCTTGATTATAAGATGCGTCAGGAGATGCAGATTGAATTAAAAAATATGCATAAAGAATTAGGGATTACCTTTATCTTTGTCACACATGATCAGGAAGAAGCTTTGATGATGTCTGATAAGATCGTTGTTATGTCCAAAGGACAGATCCAGCAGGTTGGAACACCGGAAGAGATTTATAATAAACCTCAGAATGCTTTTGTTGCCGACTTTATCGGAGAGAGCAATATTTTTGATGGTATTAAAAAAGAAGGAAATCTGATCCATTTTGCACATCATGATTTTGTATGTCATGATGATCACGAACCTGGAACAAGACTTGATGTTGTCATTCGTCCAGAAGATGTTATTTTGACAACTCCAGACAAAGGAAAATTTACAGGAGAAGTGATTTCCTGTCTGTTTTGTGGTAAATTTTATGAAGTTGCCGTTTTATCAGACAAAAATGAGATTGAAGCACATATCTTACATGAGTTAACACCTGGAACAAAAGTTGGAATTGATTTTACTGCAGATACGATCCATACGATGCCAAAAGATCTGAAAGTCAATCATTACGTTGGAGTTATGGAAAAAGATGGTTATTTAAGATTGACGGATGGCTGTGTACCGGTTCCAATTAAAGAAGTCTTTGAAGGATATAAACTAGAACATGGACATATCGTAGATGAAGACAGCCATAAAGCTCATTTAGAAGGAGAAAAACTTAAAATGTTCTTCCCATCGAAACTTGCTGATCTGAGTGATGATCCAGAAGAAGGATATTTTCAGGGAAATATCATCTCGATCATTTATAAGGGAGATCACTATAATTACCGCATTTTAAGTGAGAATAAAGTAGAATATTCGGTTGATGATGAAGATTTATGGAACATTGGTGACTTTGTCAGTGTCGTAATTCCTGAAGATGCTATGGTATTTGAGAGAGTTTTGGAGGATGCAGAATGAAAAATGATAAACTAAAAAGCATCCTAGGTATTCCGTATTTCTTATTTCTGGTTATTTTTGTTGTATGTCCGGTATTGATCTTGTTATATTATGCATTTACCAATGGAGCAGGTGAATTTTCTCTTGAGAATTTTACTTTGTTTTTTATAGATAGCAAGGCAATCGGAACGTTGATCTACAGTGCGATGATCGCGGTTGTGACAACGATCGTCTGTCTTTTGGTCGCATATCCAGTAGCATATATTCTTGCAAAAGGAGAATTTCGACGTGGGAATGTATTATTAATGTTATTTGTAATGCCAATGTGGATCAATTTTACCCTGCGTATCACGGCATTAAAAGAAATCTTAACATTGATCGAAGGAAATCTTGCATTTCATCCATTCCTAAATACAGTGATCGGTATGACTTATGATTTCCTTCCATTTATGATCCTTCCAATCTATAATACGATTGCGAAGATCGATCATAGTTATATTGAGGCAGCAAAAGACCTTGGTGCAAAGTCTTACCGTGTCTTTTTACGAGTGATCCTGCCGCTATCCATTCCTGGAATTATCAGCGGGGTTACGATGGTATTTCTTCCATCCATGACGAATTATGTTGTGCTTGATATGATGTATAACAGCACCTATATTATGGGAAGTCTGGTTGGAAGTTATTTCAGCATGTACGACTGGAACAATGGATCTGTTATTTCCATGATCCTTTTGATCCTGATCTTATTGCTAAGTATGATGACGGGAGAATTTTCAGACAAGGAGGACAATGCATATGAATAAAAAAACGATACAGAGTATCTTCCTTGGAATTGTCTTATTGTTAATGTATCTGCCAATCTTGATCTTAGCGGTCTACAGTTTTATGGATTCTGCGATCATTGGAAAATCAGGAAGTTTTACAGGAAAGAATTATGTGTATCTGTTTCATTCCGAGGATCTTAGAGCAATGATCTTTGGAACGCTTATTTTGGCATTAGTCGTTGCGGTCATCTCAACAATCCTTGGAACACTTGGTGCGATCGGTGCTTTTTATTCTTCAAAGAAACTAAAAAGACCGATTCATCTGATGAATCAGATTCCGGTTGTCAATGCGGATGTCGTCACTGGTTTTTCTATCTGTGTCTTATTGATCGTATTTTTTAAGATGGATAAAGCAAGTTATATTCCACTCGTGATCGGATTGGTTTCGCTTTGCAGTCCGTTTGTATATCTGTCCGTGATTCCTCGCTTAAAACAGATGGACCCTCAGTTATATGAAGCGGCATTAGACCTTGGATGTTCTCCATTTGGAGCTTTAAGAAAGGTCGTACTGCCACAATTAACTTCTGGGATTGTTTCTGGATTTATGATGTCGATCACGTTAACGTTAGATGATTATTTTATTACAACCTATACAAAACCATCGATGTTTGATACGATCAGTACTTATGTTGTCAATGCCACAAAAGGAGCACAGACCGATGTAAAAACAGCTCTATGGGCATTATCAACGATCATCTTTCTGGTTGTGATCTTCATTGTGATCGGTATGAATCATACAGGCAGAAAGGAGAATGATCATGAAATATAAAGTATTTTCTATCATTTTTTCCATTTTACTTGTGATCACACTTCCACTCGCTTTATGTTCCTGTGGTTCAAAAAACAACAGTTCAAACAGTGATGAGATTGTCTTAAGAATCGCAAACTGGGAAGAATATCTCGATGAAGGCGACTGGGACGATGAGGAAGAGATCGAATTAGAGAATGGAAAAAAGATCATTGGAAGAAATACGATGATCAAAGATTTTGAAAACTGGTATGAAAAGACATATCACAAAAAAGTAAAAGTTGAATATTCAAGTTTTGGAACAAACGAAGATATGTATAATCAGTTGACGATCGGTGACACTTATGATCTGATCTGCCCATCCGAATATATGATCATGAAGCTTTTAGCAGAAAATAAGGTATTAAAATATTCCGATGAATTCTGGGATACATCAAATACCCAGAACTATTATGCCAAAGGAGTATCTCCTTACATAAAAAAATCTCTGGATCAGCTAAAGTATCAAGGACAATCCGTAGGAGATTATACCGCCGGTTATATGTGGGGAACACTTGGTTATGTCTATAATCCAAAGTATGTTTCAAGAGAAGATGCCGAGGATTGGGGATTATTATTAAATCAGAAATATCACAAAAAAGTAACGGCTAAAGACAGTGTCAGAGACTGTTATTTTGCAGTCCGCGGTATGCAGACACAGAAACAGATTTTAACAGATCAGTTTCAAAAGCAGGCAGATTATAAAGAAAAGTTATCCTCCTTGTTAAATGACACCTCTGATCGAAGTATTCAGGATGCAGGGGAGATTCTGTCAAAGATCAAAGATAACGTATATTCTTTTGAAACGGACAGTGGAAAATCCGATCTTGTCAGCGGAAAGGTCGTTGCCAATCTTCAGTGGTCTGGAGACGGTGTTTATTCCATGCAGCAGGTGGAAGAAGAAGGAATCAAACTTCGTTACGCCGTTCCAAAGGCGAGCACGAATCTGTGGTTTGACGGATGGTGCATGTTAAAAGACGGTATTGGAAAAGATAAAGAAAAGCAGCAGGCAGCACAGGCATTTGTAAACTATATTTCAAGGCCGGACAATGTTGTAAGAAATATGTATTATGTCGGATATACATCTGTGATCGCAGGCGGCAATGACAAGACGATCTATGATTATATCAAATACATGTATGGAAGCGAAGAGAAAAAAAGTGTTGACTATGATCTGAATTATTTCTTCAAGCAAAATGATGACAATTACAATTATGTGATGAAAACAAGCAAAGAAATGGCAGAAGGGCAGTTATATGCCCAGTATCCAACACAAGATGTTATGAGAAGAAGTGCTGTTATGGCATATTTTGGAGATCAGACAAACAAAAAGATCAGCCGGATGTGGATTGATATGCGTTGTTTTTCTCTCAAATAAAGAGTGTATTTAAAGAAAGGAATCGTTAGAAATGGCGTATTTCTTTCTTTTTTTGTCTATAAATGAATTTTATTCAACTATACCATGAAAACTATTCAAAGTTTCAATTTACAAAGTCGAATTTTGTAATATAATAGTTAATGTTACTGAAAAAAATATAATTTAAAGATGAAAATAATTCATCCAAGAAAATTTATCAAAATAAAGGGAGAGAAACACCATGAACAATGGACTTGAAATCAGATGGCATGGCCGTGGTGGTCAGGGTGCCAAGACCGCAGCATTGCTTCTTGCGGATGTAGCATTTAAAACCGGAAAATATGTACAGGGATTCCCAGAATATGGACCAGAGCGTATGGGAGCACCAATTACTGCAT
Organism: Eubacteriaceae bacterium; assembly: GCA_902362875.1. Taxonomy (GTDB): domain Bacteria; phylum Bacillota; class Clostridia; order Lachnospirales; family Lachnospiraceae; genus Anaerostipes. Next base: position 87,370 of record CABIYF010000010.1, read on the forward strand.
ATAACCGAATCAGTGATGAAGTGATCCGTGTACATTCAAACATCTACACACCAGGATTAGTCGTTGTTGTTGATGAGACATTACTTCATTCTGTGGATGTCACAGCAGGATTAAAAGAAGATGGAGCGATCATTGTAAATACACCAAAATCAGCCGATGAGATCAAACCAATGTTAAATGGTTATAAAGGAAAAGTTTATACAGTCGATGCAAGAAAGATCTCTGTACAGGCTTTAGGAAAATATTTCCCAAACTCCCCAATGCTTGCAGCAGCGGTTGCAGTCAGCGGTGTTATGGAAAAAGATGCCTTTATTTCTGAGATGCGTGCCTCTTATCAGCATAAATTTGCTAAGAAACCAGAAGTTATCGATGGAAATATGCAGGCACTTGAGTTAACTTATGAAGAATTAAAAGACGTATTATAAGAAAACATATTTTTTAAATTTTATAAATGGAGATAAAACAATATGAGAACAGATATAAGCAAAATTAATGAGCAGACACCTCATCAGGATCTGACAGAAGGACTGATGTTGTTTGCTGGTGGAACATCAAAACAGTTTAATACAGGAGAATGGAGAACAAGAACACCGATCTTAGACCAGGATCTTTGCAGACAGTGCATGGTCTGTTCTATGGTCTGTCCAGACTCCAGTATTCCACTAAAAGACGGCGAACGAGTAGAGTTTGATTATGACCACTGCAAAGGATGTGGCATTTGTGCAAAAGCCTGTCCATTTGATGCAATCACAATGAAGGAGGGAAGATAAGATGGCTAGAAAAGATCGTATGTCAGGAAACGAGGTGGTATCCTACGCAATCCGCCAGATCAACCCGGATGTTATGCCGGCATTCCCAATCACTCCATCCACAGAAATCCCTCAGATGGTATCTACATACATTGCAAACGGGGAAATCGACACAGAATTTATCCCAGTTGAAAGTGAACATTCCGCAATGAGTGCCGCCATTGGATCTGAAGCTGCCGGAGCAAGAACATTAACTGCAACATCTTCTGCAGGACTTGCGCTCATGTGGGAAGAATTATTACTTGCAGCATCTAACCGTATGCCAATCGCATTAGCACTGGTAAACCGTACTTTATCCGGACCGATCAATATCAACTGTGACCACTCCGACGGAATGGGAGCAAGAGATACCGGATGGATCCAGCTTTATGCAGAAAACAATCAGGAAGCCTATGATAACTTTATTCAGGCATATCCAATCGCAGAAAGCGCTGGTGTTCATTTACCGATCATGATCTGCCAGGACGGATTTATCACAAGCCATGCGGTAGAAAATATTGAATTATTAGAAGATGAAGAAGTCAAAAACTTCGTTGGGGAATATGAGCCAGAAGAATTCTTGTTAAATCCTGGAAAACCAATCGCAGTTGGACCTTATTCTGTGACAAGTTATGCAATGGAAGCAAAGAAAAATCAGGAGATTGCATTAGAAAATGCAAAAGAGGCAGTTTTAAAAGTTGCGAAAGAATTTAAAAAACTTTCTGGAAGAAGCTATGGATTATTCGAAGAGTATAAGACAAAAGATGCCGATTACATCATGTTATTGATCGGATCTGCTGCCGGAACTGCAAAACAGGCAGTAGATGACCTTCGAGCAAAAGGGAAAAAAGTCGGTGTCATCAAACTTCGTCTGTTCCGTCCATTCCCAGCAGATGAGTTAGCAAAAGCCTTAAAGGGTGCTAAAGCCGTAGCGATCATGGATCGTACAGAAAGTTACAATGGAAACGGTGGATCTCTTGGAAGCGAAGTAACAGCCGGATTATTCAGAAATAAAGTCATGATCGACACAGTCAACTATATTTATGGACTTGCCGGAAGAGACTTTACCGTGCAGGAAGTGTACGATATCTTTGCTGACTTAGAAGATCATATCGAAAATGGAACAAAACTTGAACAGTTTAAATACATCGGATTGCGTTAATAGGAGGAACACTGTGAGTAGTTATAATGTAAAAGAAATGATGAATAAAAAAGAGCGCTTAGCTCCAGGACACCGTATGTGTGCCGGATGCGGTGCCACGATCGGAGTGCGTGCGGTGCTTCGTGCCTTACATGAAAAAGATCATGCCGTGATCGCAAATGCGACAGGATGTCTTGAGGTATCTTCTTTCATGTACCCATATTCTGCATGGGAAGACAGCTATATCCATAATGCATTTGAAAATGCAGGAGCAACCTTAAGTGGAGTTGAAACAGCTTATAAAGCATTAAAGAAACGTGGAAAACTTCCAAAAGATGAAAACTATAAATTTATCGCTTTCGGTGGAGATGGTGGTACTTATGATATCGGATTTCAATCTTTATCCGGAGCTATGGAACGTGGACATGATATGACTTATGTATGTTACGATAATGGAGCATACATGAATACAGGAATCCAGAGATCTTCCGCAACTCCAATGTTTGCAGATACAACGACAACCCCAGCTGGAAAAGAATCCGTTGGTAAGATGCAGAACCGTAAAGACCTTGCAAGTATTATCGCAGATCACGATGTGGCATATGTTGGACAGAGTACATTTACACTGAATTTTAATGATCTTCATAAGAAGGCGGAAAAAGCCATTTATACAGAAGGAGCAAGCTTCTTAAATATCATGACACCATGTCCAAGAGGATGGAGATACAACACAGAAGATATCATGGAAATCTGCCGCCTTGCAGTCGAGACATGCTACTGGCCAATGTTCGAAGTAGATCATGGAAAATGGAATTTAACTTACGAACCAAAGAAAAAACTTCCAATCGAAGATTTCTTAAGAGCACAGGGAAGATTCAAACATTTATTTAAGCCTGGAAATGAACATTTAATCGAAGAATTCCAAAAAGAAGTTGACAGAAGATGGGAAGATTTGTTATATAAATGTAATAGATAAAATAATTAAAGTAAGGAAGTTTTATTTATGACATTGCTAACCTACCAGGTATTTAAAACAATCGCAGACGTTGGAAGTTTCCATAAAGCGGCAGACATTCTAGGATTGACACCATCTGCGATCAGTCATGCCATCTCTTCGATGGAGAATGAATTAGGATTTTCGGTTCTGACAAGAAGTAAAGCAGGAGTCAGTCTGACAAACTATGGAGAACAGTTGCTACCATATGTGAATGCCGTATTAAACTGCGATGAGAGCTTAAAACAGGAAATCGCAGAGCTGAACGGATTAAAGCAGGGAAAAGTAAAGATCGGAGTGTTCTCCAGTGTATGTACTAGCTGGCTTCCAGAGATCTTGCATTCTTTTAAGAAGAAATATACAGAAATTGAGATTGAAGTATTTCAGGGAACTTACGATGATGTTGCCTACTGGATCAAGAATGGAGTTGTTGATCTTGGATTTTTATCCGTATCTAGTGCAAAGGATATTCCAATCGAACCATTGTATCGTGACGAATTACTTTGCGTTCTGCCAAGTGGTGTGAAAGAAGATAAAAGCACCAATTATATCGATATTGAAGAGATGAAACATCATCAGTTTGTAACACAGCGAGACAGTACCGATGCAGATATCCAGAATTTCTTAAAAGAGAACTCGCTTCAGGTACAGTCAAATTATCACGTCGTTGACGACTTATCAACAATCGCACTGGTTGAGAAAGGATTTGGAATTTGTCTGATGCCAAAACTTGTCATGACAGATATTCCATACAAAGTGGATAGTTATCCAACCAATCCATCTGCCAGCAGGATCATTGGGCTAGCAGCAATGAATCCGAATTTTATGGCACCAGCCGTAAGGACAATGTACAATCATATTGTTGATAAATATCAGGAAGACGAATTTAAAAAATAATATCAAAGAAGAAACAGAGCAAGTCCTCTAATATAAACGGATTTGTTCTGTTTTTTTATTTATAGATAATTTGCAGAGGAATTTTATATGGTTTGTGGGATTGTGGCGTCGTTGATCGATGATCCTTATGTTAAATGAAAATTTTGCAGACTTTTATTCTTTGTGTTAAAATAAATCTATATGGATTTTATATTTTAGGAGGTAGCATATGAAAGTCAAAGGTGTAAGATTATATGCAAAAGATGATATCCGTCTGGAAGAATTCGAACTCCCAGAGATCAAGGACGATGAGATCCTTGTTAAGGTGATGAGTGATTCAATTTGTATGTCAACTTGGAAGATGGTAAAACAAGGAGCAAACCATAAGCGAGTTCCAGCAGATGTTTATGACCATCCAATTATCATCGGTCATGAATTTGCCGGAGATATCGTGAAAGTTGGTAAGAAATGGCAGGATAAATTCAAACCAGGGCAGAAGTTTGCACAGCAGCCAGCAATTCCTGGTCAGGCAGAATCTCCGGGATATTCTTATACACAGTGCGGTGGTGCCGCAACTTATTGTATTTTCCCAAATGATATTATTGAAGCAGGATGTTTATGGACACATGAAGGAGACTCCTATTTTGAATCTTCTGTAGCAGAACCTATGTGCTGTGTCATCTGTGGTTATAAGACAAATTATCATGTCAAAGACCGTTATGAGCATGTGATGGGAACCAAGAAAGGCGGAAGCATTGCGATTCTTGGTGGATGTGGCCCAATGGGATTAGGCGCAGTAAGCTATGCACTTGCTATTGAGAATAAACCAGCCAAAGTTATCGTTACAGATATCGATGATGCGAAACTTGCCAGAGCGAATGAAGTTATTTCTGTGGAAGAAGCTAAAGAAAAGGGTGTAGAGTTAATCTATGTAAATACAGCAAAGATGGAAGATCAGGTTGAAGAGTTGAAAACCTTATCCGTTGACGGTAAAGGCTTTGATGATGTCTTTGTTTATGTTCCAGTCAAAGGTGTTGCTGAACTTGGAAATCAGATCTTAGCATATGATGGATGTATGAATTTATTTGCGGGTCCTACAGATCCTAATTTCTCAGCAAACGTGAATTTATATGACTGCCATTACAATGCAACAAAGATTCTTGGAAGTACTGGTGGAAGTATTGATGATATGAAGGAAGCCATTGACCGTGCAGCAAGAAAAGAGATCAAACCAGCGGTTATGATCACTCATGTTGGCGGAATTGATTCTATCGTTGATACAACAAAAAATCTTCCAGATATTCCTGGTGGAAAAAAATTAACATATCTCCATATTAATATGCCAATGACAGCAATCTCTGATTTAAGAAGTCTTGCAAAAGACGATCCATTCTTTAACAAACTTGCTGATATCTGTGATAAACATAATGGATTATGGAGTGCTGAAGCAGAAAAAGCATTATTAACACACTATGGTGTAGAATAAACATATGAAAAAATCCAGAACATATATTGCCATTGATCTAAAATCATTTTACGCCTCCGTTGAGTGCGTAGAACGAGGATTGAATCCATTGACAACAAATCTGGTCGTAGCAGATGAGTCAAGAACGAGTAAGACTATCTGTCTGGCAGTCTCACCTTCCTTGAAGTCTTATGGAATTTCAGGGAGGGCGAGACTGTTTGAAGTTATACAGAAAGTAAAGATGGCAAACGCTGACCGGAAGAGCCGGATGTATGGGGATTTTGATGGAGAATCTTATGATAAACCTGAATTAGACAAGGATCCAAAGAAAAAGATATCTTATATTGTTGCGCCGCCCAGAATGGCACATTATATTACTATGAGCCGCAAGATCTTTCGATGCTATCTAAAATATATATCACCAGAAGACATTCATCCTTATTCGATTGATGAAGTTTTTATTGATGCGACGGATTATCTCAAATTATATCAGATGAGTGCTAAGGAACTTGCCATGAAAATGATCAAGGATATTCTTGATGTGACGGGAATTACTGCGACAGCCGGAATTGGAACGAATCTTTATCTATGTAAGATTGCAATGGATATCGTTGCGAAACATACCGATCCCGATGAAAATGGAGTTCGAATCGCCAGTCTTGATGAGCGTTCTTACCGGGAAAAGTTATGGGATCATCAGCCACTTACTGATTTTTGGAGAGTTGGAAAGGGCTATCAAAAGAAGTTAAATAAAATGGGGCTTTTTACAATGGGTGATATCGCAAGATGTTCGATCGGGAAAGAAACAGATTTCTATAATGAAGATCTTTTATATCAGACATTTGGAATTAATGCAGAACTATTGATCGATCATGCATGGGGATATGAACCATGTACGATGAAGGATATCAAATCTTATGAACCAGAGACAAAAAGCATTGGCAGCGGGCAGGTTCTTTCCTGTGCATATTCCTGTGAGAAAGCAAAGCTGGTTCTGAAAGAGATGATCAATGAACTGGTTCTTGATCTTTTTGAAAAAGGTGTTATGACGGATCAGATCGTTCTGACGATCGAATATGATACGGAAAATCTCAAGAAAGACTATAAAGGAGAGATTTCCACAGATATGTATGGGAGAAAGATTCCAAAGCATGCACATGGAACGAGAAATCTTGAAGAATGGAGTGTCTCTGGTCGAAAGATTATGGCAGCAGCATTAAGTCTTTATGAGGAGATCACAAATCCCTCTTTAAGTATCCGTAAACTCTATGTGACAGCAAATCACATTATTTCAAATACAAAAGCAAAAGAGAAGAAACAGTATCACCAGATGTCTCTGTTTGATCTTTTTCCAAAAGACAATACGGAGAAAGCTCCTGAAAAAGAAGCATCTGTCAAAGAAAAAAATCTTCAAAAAGCGGAACTTGAGATCAAGAAGCGTTTTGGCAAGAATGCGATCATGCGAGGGATCAGTCTGGAAGAAGGTGCAACAGCGAAAGAACGTAATGATCAGATTGGAGGTCATAAGGCATGAAAAAATACGAAGATATGCTTGATATGAAACGTCCGGTTTCAAAAAAGCATCCGCCTATGCCGATCAAAGACCGGGCAGCACAGTTTGCTCCATTCGCTGCCTTATCCGGACATAGGGAAGCGCTTGCTGAAGAAATCAAAAAATACGATGAAGATCTTGGTTATCAATAAACAAATATGAAAAAAGATGCATTCCTACAATTACAGTAGAATGCATCTTTTTGTTCTATAGGTTTTCCCTATATGATAATAACTTATTTTGTTACATATTTTTCTTTTAATTCAGCAATCTTGTTTCCATAGACATCGTTGCGTTTCTGCTGAAGGATAATGTTCTTAATTGTATCTGCAACATCTTCATAAACAGAAGTTTCTGCATCTTTCTTATCTTCAACTTTGATCAGGTGATATCCAAACTGAGTCTTAACAGGTCCTACAACGTGACCAATCTCTGCAGCAAAAGCAGCATCTTCAAATTCTTTTACCATCTGTCCTCTTCCGAAAGCACCAAGGTCTCCTCCCTGCTGGTTAGATGGACATGTTGAGAATTCTTTTGCAGCATCTTCAAATGTAACTTCTTCAGCAATGATCTTCTCAAGAATTTCCTGACATTTGTCTTCATCATCTACAAGAATATGTTTTGCATGAACTGTTTCACCAGCCATGAACTGATCTTCATTTGCTTTATAATATTCTTTTGCTTCTTCCTCAGTAACAGCGATGTCTTTCATAGCTTCTCCAAGAGCCATCTGTGCAAGGATTTCTCTTTTTGCTTTTTCTAAGTTATCTGCGAAAGCATCTGTTTCTTCAAGTTTTAATTCTTCTCCTAATTTAGCAAAAAGATGAACAGTGATAATCTGTTCTAAACACTGATTTCTAAAGTGTTCATTAGAAGCATAAGCCTGCTGTTCTTTTGGCAGGGCAGCGATCAGTGCATCGACATCTTTCTGTGTGATTTCTTCTCCGGCAACAACTGCCAGTACATTCTGGTTATCCATAGTAATTTCTCCTTTAATCTTACTTGTGATTGAGGGCTTATTATACCATAAATCATAAGTATTTGGTAGATTTAAGTTTAAAAATAAGATATAATGAAAGAACAAATTATAAAAAGGAACCGGTACGCAGCTTATGGAGCAAATTATTAAGTATGAATTAATTATTAACAAAGCACTGCGATCTGCATTGGAATATGACAAACCAGACGAGCAGATCAACGAATTTATCCGATTCTTCGGACAACATATCGGATCAGACCGATTCTATATTTTTGAAGATGATATCAAAAACCATGCAACCGATAACACATATGAATGGTGTGCGAATGACGTGACACCGCAGATTAATGAATTGCAGCAGGTTGATATGGATATTATCGAATGGTGGTATCAGTCTTTTGATAAAGGCGAGAATATCATGATCACAGATATCGAAAGTATTAAAGAGATTCATCCTTTATCTTATGATATCCTTAAGATGCAGAATGTAGTGAATCTTGCAGTCAGTCCATTACGTTACAAGGACCAGATCAGAGGATTCTTTGGTGTTGATAACCCTCCAATGGGTGATTTTAAGCGATTGTCAGAATTTCTTGATATGATCGGAACTTTACTTATTTCATTATTAAAATTAAGGAATTCTTTTCATAAGGCAAATGAATCTGCCAGATTAAGCAGTTATTCTGCTCTGGCGCAGATTTATTTAACAATGTATTTGGTAGATATCAAGGACGGAACTTACTATACGATCAAACGATCCGAACATATTGATAAAAGTGGCAATATCTATCTTCTGGATAACTTTCCCAAACAGATCGCAACGGTTATGAAGAATCTGTGCGAAGAGAAGTTTTTAAAAGATGTTTTATCATTTATAGATACGGATACTCTGGAAGAGAGACTTGGAGAGAAAAACACCATTGAGGATGAATTTATCGGAAAGGTTTCCGGCTGGTGCAGACAGCGTTTTATTAAGGTCGATCATGATGCTGATGGAAATTTACATCATGTACTATACTGTATTGAAGGAATTGATGCTGAGAAGCAAAGAGAAAGCAAACTTCGGTACCTGTCTGAAACAGATCGTATGACTGGTTTATATAACCGTGGATGTGGTGAACGTAAGATCATTAAAGCCATAAAGAACAATTCGAAAGGATTTTTATGTCTGATCGACTGTGACAAATTTAAGAAAATCAATGATACTTATGGACATGCTGTCGGTGACCAGGTAATCATTGCCGTTGCGCAGGCGTTAAAGAAATCCTGCCGTGAACATGATATTGTTTTAAGACTTGGCGGTGCATTTTCAGACGGCGATGAAGCATTAACCTTCGATCAGTTATATCGTTATGCTGATTCTGCCATGTATCACAGCAAAAAAGTTTTTGGCTATCATGCCACTATTTACGAAAAAGATATAGACCCGGAGGCAAAATAAGATGTCAATCATACCGATCACAGATTTTAACGACCCACAATTAGATATATATGCACGACTCTCCGAGGGACAACTGCTTCATTTTTATGAGCCGAAAGAAGGTATTTTTATTGCCGAAAGTCCAAGAGTGATACAAACTGCTTTTGATGCGGGCTATGAGCCAGTCTCATTTCTTGTAGAAGATCGTCATATCAAGACACAGGCAAGATCCATTTTGGAGCAGTATCCAGAGATTCCTGCTTACACAGCCAGTTATGATGTATTAAAACAACTGACAGGTTTTGTTATGGCAAGAGGAATGCTTTGTGCCATGCACCGTAAGAAACTTCCTTCACTTCATGATATATGCAAAGATACAAACCGCATTGCCATTATGGAAAATGTTATGAACCCAACGAATGTTGGTGCGATCTTTCGCAGTGCAGCGGCATTGAATATGGATGCCGTACTGCTTACCAAAGGATGTTCTGATCCGTTATACCGAAGATCTGTCCGTGTAAGTATGGGAACTGTCTTTCAGATTCCGTGGACTTTTATTGACCAGAGTGTTTCATGGCCTCAGGATGGTATCAGGCAGTTAAGGGAGCTTGGATATAAAACCGTTGCAATGGCGCTTACGGATCGATCAGTAAGGATTGATGATGAAAGACTGGCAGCAGAAGATAAACTTGCCGTGATTCTTGGAACAGAAGGCGACGGATTAAACGATGCGACCATCTCCATGTGTGATTACACTGCCAAAATCCCGATGGCACACGGTGTAGATTCTCTGAATGTCGCTGCTGCAAGTGCGGTTGCTTTCTGGCAGCTTTCAAAAAAATAAGCCAGTTTTATGACAGGAAGGAAATGTAAAAGAACATGAATTCAAATTTTGAACATTATCGAATCTTTTATTATGTCGCCAAATACGGTAATCTCACAAAAGCAGCATCGGTACTGCACACCAGCCAGCCATCCGTAACAAGAACAATTCACAATCTTGAGAAAAATCTTGGCTGCCGCTTATTTGAGAGAAGCAAAACTGGAATGAAGCTTACTCCAGAGGGCGAAGTATTCTATGAATATATTGCCGCTGGATGTTCTCAGTTTTTTAAGGCAGAGAGTAATTTAAGTGATATGTTAAGTCTTGATAATGGAACGATCTATATCAGTGCAACAGAAACAGCTTTACATTGTTATTTATTTCAGGCAATGGAATCTTTTAACGCCAGATATCCCAACGTCCATTTTAAGATTTTAAATAACAGTACAAAGAAATCGATTCACATCGTCAAAGAAGGCAATGTTGATTTTGCGGTTGTATCTGCACCGTTTCAGATAGAAAAGCCATTGAAGAAGATAACACTAAGAAAGTATCATGATATTTTGATCAGTGGAAAGCGCTATCGTGAATTAAAAGGAAAACAATTATCGATCAGACAGCTTTCCAAGTATCCATGGATCAGCCTGACATCTGAAGCGATCACAAGAAAATTCTTAAACCAATATTTTGAAAAGAATGGTCTAAAGTTTGAGCCAGATATTGAGCTTGCCACAACGGATATGATTCTCCCGGCAGTCCGGCATAATCTTGGAATCGGATTTATCCCGCCAGAATTTGCCACAGATGATCTTGATTCTGAAGAGATTTTTGAGATTCATGTGCAGGAGACATTTCCAGAACGCAATATTACGCTGATTTATGATACAGAATATCCGCAAAGCATTGCCGCAAAGGAATTTCTCAAATTTTTAAATGACACGACAACTTTATAACATAAAAAAACTCCAAGGACGGAATACCCATCTTTGGAGTTTTTTTAGAACAATATATAAAAGTGTAAACTAGTTACCTTGTTTATGACACTTTTATCATAACATGACCTGAATTGTGCGTAAAATACATTTTTTACATCATATTCATAACAAATTGATATGGATAATCAAAAGTTTTTCTTAAGAAGTAAAAAATAAACTTTAATCATTTGATATTATAAAAATATATGATAAAATACGGAGAGAGAAAATAAGGAGGGAATTTTATAATGTTTTCGAAAAAGTTTACAGCGCTCATAAGCGTTTTTCTGATCATTGCGATCGCAGTTGGCGGAATGCTTGGTTATTATGATGCCAGATTAGAAGCTGCCGTCACTCCAAAAAAGCAGTCAATGGATAAGGTTAAGATCAAAAATAAAGAAGATCTGACATTTGATAAAGACGTTGTTAATATTTTAATGGTTGGTTCTGATAATGGTGCACAAGGATCAGAAGAAGGCGACCATGGACGATCTGACAGTATGATGGTTGCAACCATCAATTTTAAGACTAAAGAATTAAAATTAACATCATTCCTTCGTGATATGTATGTTGAGATTCCAGGACATGGAAGAAACAAATTAAATGCAGCTTATGCGTTTGGCGGGGAGGCACTTCTTTATCAGACACTTGCACAGAACTTTAATATTAAGATTGATAAATTCTGTGTTGTGGACCTTTCTGCATTTGAGAAAGTTATTAACCGAATCGGTGGTATCGAAATGACTCTTGAGAAAAGAGAAGCTGAGTACCTTAACACAACAAACTATATTTCCAAGAAGAAATATCGTAATGTAAAACCAGGAAAACAGACATTAAACGGATGTCAGGCATTAGGATACGCAAGAGTGCGTCACGTATACTCTAAGAAATATGGTGATGAAGAATTTGGAAGAACCGGAAGACAGCGTGCCGTTATGCAGGCAACTTTCCAGAAGATGTTAAAGCACAACCCGGCTGACCTTGTAAATATCGCCATTGATGCATTAGGTGATGTATCTACCGATATGGATTCTACCTATATTAAGAAACTGATCCTTTCCGTAGCCACAATGGGAACTACAGAGATCGATCAGCTTCGTGTTCCAATCGAGAATACATATAAGACAGCGGTTGTTGGACACTATCCTCCTTGCGGTTTTGTATTCTTTGTAAACTTCAAAGCCAATCAGGAAGCATTAAAATACTTTATGTTTAACAAAGGAAAGCGCCAGGACTTCGCACAGAATTATGGCGGGGCAGATGCTGCAGAAACCTGTGGTTACCCATCAAAATACGACTATAACCGTTCCAAAGGTGATTCTGGAAATATTTTTAACAGCTCCAACACAACAGAGGGAGAATAAGTAGTAGAAACTAACTAGCTTATTGAGAATTTTTTTCAATAAATTGATCCAAATTAGCCTTGAGTAACCCGCATTCAATGTTTTATAATGAACAAAGTTACCGAGAGAGAGACATTATGAACTCCTTTTCGGATACAAGATGAATTAATAAATTATTTACATATTACAGGAGGACAAAAACATGGATTTAACAAAAGTTTTATCAGTAGTAAAGAGTAAAAAGACAGGATTTTTCGCAGCAGGAGTTTTATTTGGAACAGCAGGTATCAAAGCTTTATCAAGCAAAGATGCTAAAAAATTATATACAAATGCAACTGCAGCCGTTCTTCGTGCAAAAGAATGTGTTATGGATACAGTAACAACTGTTCAGGAAAACGCTGAAGACATTTACGAAGAAGCAAAACAGATCAATGAAGAAAGAGCTGCTGAAGATGCAGAAATGGAAGCTTTCGCTGAGGCTGATGTTGAAGAAACTGAAGAAGTTTCTGAAGATGCTTTTAAAGAAGTAGAAGAATAAGAAAAAATATACATGGTAAAGTAACACCTGCAGTCATTTCTCTGCAGGTGTTTTCAAAGAAAAAGGAGTTTATATGAAATTTACGATCAAACATGAGATCCGTGGCAGAATTCGTATTCATAACTGCCAGAGAACGATGAGTGCTGATCAGGCAGATGAACTTCAATATTATCTGACAACAAAAGATTTTGTCACATCTGTCAAAATCTATGACCGCACAAATGATATCGTGATCTGTTATGATACAGACCGTGAAGAAATTCTTAATACACTGAAAGCATTTTATCACGGAATCATCACTGTTCCAGACAATTATCAGGAAAGTCAGAGCAGACAGTTAAACCAGTCTTATTGGGATAAGATCACAAGTAATGTATTATTCCATTATGGAAGTAAATTATTTTTCCCATATCCTTTAAGAGCTGGTATCACAGCTGTCAAATCTGTAAAATACATATATGAAGGAATTCATACACTTGCACAAGGTAAGATTGAAGTTCCAGTGCTTGACGGTACAGCAATTGGTGTATCTATGTTAAGAAGAGATATTAACACAGCATCTTCTATCATGTTCTTACTCGGAATCGGAGAGATTCTTGAAGAGTGGACACATAAGAAATCCGTCGATGATCTTGCCAAGAGCATGTCATTAAATGTAGGTAAAGTATGGAAAGTCGATGGAGATCATGAAGTTTTAGTATCATCTAACGAGATCAAAGTTGATGATATTGTTCAGGTACAGATGGGAAATATGATTCCATTTGATGGTGTTGTAATTGAAGGAGAAGCGATGGTCAATCAGGCATCCTTAACTGGAGAATCTGTTCCTGTCCGCAAAACGATCGAAGGATATGTTTATGCAGGAACTGTTCTTGAAGAAGGAAGCTTAAAAGTACAGGTCAAAGAAGCAAACGGATCTGGAAAATTCGACAAGATCGTTACGATGATCGAAGAATCAGAGAAATTAAAATCATCTTTAGAAAGCAAGGCAGAGCATCTTGCAGACCGTCTGGTTCCTTATACACTGGCAGGAACTGCTCTTACATATCTGTTTACAAGAAATGTAACAAAAGCATTATCTGTGCTGATGGTTGATTTCTCATGCGCATTAAAACTTGCAATGCCTATTTCTGTTTTATCTGCGATCAAAGAAGCAAATGACCATAATATCGTTGTCAAAGGCGGGAAATACTTAGAAGCAATGGCTGAAGCACAGACGATCGTGTTCGATAAGACAGGTACATTAACAAAAGCAGAACCAACGGTTCTTGACATTGTTTCCTTTAACGGAATGAAGTGTCAGGAATTATTAAGAATTGCTGCATGTTTAGAAGAACATTTCCCTCATTCTATGGCGAAAGCAGTCGTTCAGGCAGCGAAAGACCGTGATCTTGTACATGAAGAACTGCATTCAAAAGTGGAATATATCGTAGCTCACGGAATTTCTTCCATGATTGAAGATAAGAAAGTTGTCATCGGAAGTTATCATTTTGTATTTGAAGATGAACAGTGTACGATTCCTGAAGGTAAAGAAGAATTATTTAAAAAACTTCCAGAAGAATGTTCTCACTTATACATGGCAATCGAACATGAGCTTGCAGGTGTGATCTGTATTGAAGACCCACTGCGTGAAGAAGCAAAAGATGTCATTAAAGCATTAAAAGAAGCTGGAATCGACAAAGTCGTTATGATGACTGGAGACAGCGAACGAACAGCAAGAGTCATTGCTGAAAAAGTCGGTGTTGACGAATACCATGCTGAAGTACTTCCAGAAGAAAAAGCTGCATTTGTTGAGGCAGAAAAAGCTGCTGGAAGAAAAGTTATCATGATCGGTGACGGAATCAACGATTCTCCAGCCTTATCCGCTGCAAATGTTGGTGTTGCGATCAGTGATGGAGCTGAAATTGCAAGAGAAATCGCTGATGTAACGATCGAAGCTGATCATTTACATGGATTAGTCGCATTAAAACATATCAGTAACCGCTTAATGCATCGTATTCATAACAACTATCGCTTTATTGTTGGATTTAACGCAGGACTGATTGGTGCTGGTGTTTTAGGAGTATTACAGCCAACAACATCTGCATTGTTACATAATACTTCAACCCTTTGTATTGGGCTTAGAAGTATGAAAAATCTGCTTCCTGAGGAAGAAACAAAATAATATATTTTATAGTAAAAAAGCATTCAGTTTCTGTATACTGATATGCTCCCTTTTAGGTAGACAAGTAAAATAATAAAAACTTGTTTCCTGAAAGGGGGTATTTTTTTGAGTAGAAAAGTT
>CABIYF010000011.1 GCA_902362875.1 Eubacteriaceae bacterium
TATAGCGTATCACGGCTCATTCCATGACGGAAAGGAGCTTTACACTATGTCTAATGTAAAACGAAAAGACAGTAAAAATCGCAATTTGCGTAATGGAGAGAGCCAGCGAAAAGACGGAAGATACGTTTATAAATATACCGATATATACGGAAAGCCACAATTTATCTATTCTTGGAAACTTGTACCGACAGACAAGACACCTGCTGGAAAGCGTGATGATATTTCATTGAGGGAAAAAGAAGCACAGATAAAAAAAGACCTTAACGACGGTATCGACACAGTCGGCGGTAAAATGACAGTCTGCCAGCTTTACGAGAAAAAGAACAGCCAAAGAAAGAACATCAAGAGGGCTACCGAAAAGGGACGACAGTATCTTATGAACGCTCTGAAAAATGACCCATTGGGTATGAGGGCGATTGATACTGTTAAGCAGTCGGACGCTAAAGAATGGGCTATCAGAATGAGTGAAAAAGGATATGCCTATACAACAATTGATAACTATAAGCGTTCCTTGAAAGCGTCATTTTACATGGCGATACAAGACGACTGTATCAGAAAGAACCCATTTGAATTTAAACTAAGTGATGTTCTGGAAGATGATACAGAGCATAAAGTTATCCTTACACCAGAGCAGGAAGAACGCCTGCTTGCCTTTATGGAAAAGGATAAGATTTACAGCAAGTATTATGATGAGGTTGTGCTTCTGTTGGAAACGGGACTTCGTATTTCTGAATTTTGCGGACTGACGACGCATATTGATATGCAGAACAAAATACTCAATATAGACCACCAGTTATTGAAAGACAGCGAAATCGGCTACTATATTGAAACGCCAAAAACCAAAAACGGAAAACGGGAACTTCCATTGACAGAACGGGCTTATCAAGCAATCCAAAGAATACTAAAGAACAGAGGAAAGGCACAACCGCTGATTGTAGGTGGTTACAGCAATTTTCTATTCTTAAACCGTGAGGGCTTGCCTAAGGTTGCAGGAAACTATGAGGGTATGGTGCGAGGGCTGATTAAGAAGTATAACAAATATCACACGGACAAGTTACCGAACATCACACCACATTCATTCCGACATACTTATTGTACGAATATGGCAAACAGAGGAATGAACCCAAACACCCTGCAATATCTCATGGGACACGCCAACATAACCATGACACTTGGCTATTATGCACACGGTACATTTCAATCTGCAAAAGCAGAACTGGAAAGACTGGCTTGTTAATATCGGAGCGTATATTTACTACTCATTTACTACTTTTGGTTGCATTTTCATGCTGGTAAATGCCAGCTTATGCAAGGTATCTTCCGAAAAGAAAATACCGATAAAGCCCTAAAATACGGGATATATCGTCATTTACCAACTTATGAAAAGATAATCAGAAATTTAGTAAGTTTTTATAAAAAAAATTTAAAAAAAATGAAAATAATGCTTGCATTTCTTAAAACATTCGTATATAATAAATCTTGCGTTAAGGAAGCGCAGTAAAAAAACTTCATAAAATATGCGTGATTAGCTCAGTTGGTAGAGCACCTGACTCTTAATCAGGGTGTCGAGGGTTCGAACCCCTCATCGCGTACTAAAGCACTGTTTTTGGTTGATATGAGAGCCGGGGATGGTGTTTTTTCGTTATATAAATCTTTTCTTGTAACAAGTCCATGAAACGTCTATAATAAATAATATTACCTGATAAACACAATGCATAAGGAGTATCTAATGGCAAGTAATCACAAATTTGAATCAAATAAAAAATATTTTACGATTTCCATTTATACGACCGTTGTCATTCTGATCGGATGTATCATCTTCCGTTTTATCACACAATGGTCTACAACAAGCAAATTCATTTCCCAGCTGTGGGGAATCTTATTTCCATTCTTTATGGGATTTCTGATCGCTTATATCCTAAACCCGGTTGTTTCATTCTTTCAGAGAAATGTATCTGCAAAAATTTTAAAAAACAAACCTGATAAACAGCGTGGACTTGCTATTTTGATCAGTTATCTTGTTATGGTTGGCTGTATCATCATCTGTCTTCGATTTATCATCCCACAGTTATATGACAGTGTCCGTGAATTATCTTTAATGATTCCTGATATTTATAAATCAATCAATTCCATATTCGAACATTACCGTGAAAATGGTACTGATATGCTGCCGGGACAGATTGCTGATATGATTGAAACGAAAACTTTACCAAAACTCTTTGAGCTTACAAATAACCTGCTGGCAAATATTGTTCCTATGCTTTATGAAGCTTCCATGTCATTTGCCAAAGGATTATTTAATGTATTTATTGCATTTATCGTTTCTATTTACATGACGATCGATAAATTTATTTTAAAAGATGCTGGCAAACGAGTTGTCCTTGCAATCTTTAATGAAAACTTCTCTTATCGTGTACTTCGTACTTTAAAAGATTGCCATAATATTTTTTCCAGCTTTATCATTGGGAAATCTATCGACTCTCTGATCATTGGTTTGCTTGCTTTTGTTGCTATGACGATCTTAAAGCTTCCATACACGGTATTGATTAGTGTTATTATTGGAATCACAAATATGATCCCTTACTTTGGTCCGATCATCGGTGCCGTTCCCGGGGCCTTTATCTTATTGATCGTAAGTCCGATGAAATGCCTGATCTTTGTGATCATGGTGTTTATTCTTCAACAGTTTGACGGTCTGATCCTTGGACCTAAGATTCTCGGAGATTCTACTGGTGTCCGTCCACTGCTGATCTTATTCTCTATCACTGTCGGAGGTGCTTACTTTGGTCCACTTGGAATGTTCCTTGGGGTTCCATTCTTTGCTACAATTCAGTTTTTGATCGGAAACTGGGTAGATTATCGATTGTATAAGAAGAATATTAAGTTAGAAAAAGAAAATTAAAAAAGAGGATTGACTCATCTGATTTTTTGAGTCAATCCTCTTTTTTGTTACTGATTTGCTATCTGTTCTGCCAGATCATTTAAATATACCCAGCGGTCCATTTTCTCATCTAATTGGGCCTGTGCAACCTCTTTTTGCTCCGTAAGTTCTGCTAACTTTCCAGAATTCGTTGCATTCTCCATGATCTCTTCGTCTAACTGTTCTAACTTTTCTTCCAGTTTGGCGATATCATCATCGATCGTTTCAAATTCTTTTTGTTCTTTGTATGTAAACTTAAGCTTCTTCTGATGTTCTTTCTGGAATTTCTTTCCGCTGTTTTCTTTTTTCGCTGACTTGCTTTTCTCTGGTTTCACAACAGGTTTTACTCTCTCAAGATAATCTGTATATCCGCCTTCGTACTGTTTTAAATGTCCGCCTTCTTCAAATGCGAAGATACGGTTTACAATACGATCAAGGAAATAGCGGTCATGGGATACTGTGATCACGATTCCTGCAAATGTATCCAGATAATCTTCTAAGATCGTTAATGTCTGGATATCAAGGTCGTTCGTCGGCTCATCGAGGATCAGAACGTTTGGTGCTTCCATCAGTACTTTTAATAAATAGAGACGTCTCTGTTCTCCACCTGAAAGCTTATCAAGCGGTGTGTACTGAAGTTCTGGCGGAAACAGGAAGCGGTCTAACATCTGGGATGCGCTTGCCTGCCCTTTTGTTGTCTGGATATATTCTGCGACATTTCTGATATAATCAATGACACGGATATCTCCAGTCATATCTTCATTTTCCTGTGCAAAATATCCGATCTTTACGGTATCACCGATCGTGATATTTCCTTCGTCTGGTTCAAGAATTCCCATGATCATCTTCATCAGAGTTGATTTACCACATCCATTTGGTCCGATAAATCCGATCCTGTCATCTCTCAATACGATATAAGAGAAATCATTGATCAGATGTTTGTCACCGAATCCTTTGGAAATGTGTTCTAACTCGATCGTCGTCTTTCCAAGACGGCTGCTGATGGAATCCATCTCAACATTTTGCTGCATGGCTGGACCTTTGGCATTCTTAAGTTCTTCAAAACGTTCGGTTCTGGCTCTCTGTCTCGTTCCTCTCGCTTTGATTCCCTGTTTCATCCATTCCATCTCCACGCGGAGCAGGCTCTGGCGTTTGCGCTCTGTGGCTAATTCCATCTCTTCACGCTGGACTTTTAACTCTACAAATCCTGAATAGTTTGTATCGTATTCATAGAGTTTTCCTTTGTCGATCTCCACGATCTTATTTGTCACGCGGTCTAAAAAATAACGGTCATGTGTTACCATGATCAAAACGCCACGGAAGCCATTTAAGAATTCTTCCAGCCATAAGACCATATCATTGTCTAAGTGGTTAGTCGGCTCGTCAAGGATCAGAACTTCTGTTGGATCTACCAAAGTTCTTGCGAGCGCCACTCTCTTCTTCTGGCCTCCGGATAAATGATCGCATCCTTTGTCAAAATCATAGATTCCAAGCTTTGTAAGGATTGTCTTTGCTTCGCTCTCTGTCTTCCAGTCCTGATGTTCTTTTCCATCCATCACATATTCCAGAATGCTTTGTTTCTTCGGAAATTCAGGATTCTGTGGAAGATAGGATACTCGGATTCCATTTCCACAGATGATCTGTCCTTTGTCCGGCTCGTTGATCTTGGCAATGATCTTTAACAGGGTTGTCTTTCCAGTTCCATTGACCCCGATCACACCAATCTTATCGCCGCTGTGAATTCCAAGAGATACGTCATCAAAAATGACTTTCTCTCCATAAATTTTGCTGATATGTTCAATATTTAATATATTCATCTTACTACTTTGCCTGATTGATCGCTTCGACTAATTCTTCTTTAGATACTGCACCGATCAGTTTTGCTTTCACCTCTCCATCTTTGATCACTAAAAATGTTGGAACAGACATGATCTTATACTGTGCCACGATATCTGCATTCTGGTCGATATCAAGTTTTCCAACTTTTACTGATCCTTCATATTCTTCAGCAAGCTGTGCTACGACTGGAGCCATCATCTTGCAAGGTCCACACCATGTTGCAAACATGTCAACTAGTACTGGCACATCACTTTTTAATACTTCTTCTTCAAAATTATCACTTGTAAATGTATATTCCATAATCATTCACCTATCCTTTGCTGTTTAAACATCGTTTTGCTTCGTCTAATGATTGAAAAAAATTGCAAACCCATTTGTTAATGCATGGATGCAAGTATAGAAACAACTGGATCTTGCATCGAAACTTTCCTTGTTTCATGATTATATTACCACTTTTTGTTTATTTTATGCAATCCTTTTACTTTGCATGACGATATGCTACAAGACGGCAGATCGGATTTCCTTTGGCTGAAAATTTCTCCTCGTATTCTGTCATGACATTTCCTTCATTATATTCACTGTGGTGAAGGTCATATGTGTGATTTTCAAGGATCCATCCTGCTTCTTCTACCTGTTCTAAGGAGAAATCAAATAAGTCTTTGTTGTCTGTCTTAAACATGACTCTTCCCTCTGGTGTCAGGATGTTATTGTATCGTTCTAAAAATCTTGTGGATGTCAGTCTTCTCTTTGCGTGGCGGTCTTTTGGCCATGGATCGGAGAAGTTTAAATAGATTCTGTCTACTTCGTCTTTGTCAAAGACTTCTTCGATATTCTCTGCATCCATACGGATCAGGCGAAGATTGTCCTGTTCAAAGTCTTCTAATTTCTCAACGGCTCTTACTAAAACACTGGAATATTTCTCGATTCCAATGTAATTTACTTCTGGATTTCTTCTTGCCATTTCTATGATAAACTGTCCTTTTCCCATCCCTACTTCGATGTGGATCGGATGGTCATTTTGAAATACTTCGTGCCATTTTCCTTTCATCTGCTCTGGCTGCTGGATGGAAAACTGGTTTTCTATGATCGTCTCTCTCGCTCCTGGTACATTTCTTAAACGCATTTATATTCATCTCCTTTGTCTTTTTTCTCGAATCTTTGTTGATTATATCATAGACGATGGGTATAATAAAGAAAAAGTATACGGCCTTAAGAGGCTTAGGATTTGCACTTCAAGGAGGAAACGCCCATGGAAATCGAAAGAAAATTTATCGTCCACAACTTACCTGATAATCTGGATTCTTATCCACACTCTGAGATTGAACAGGGCTATCTTTGCATGGAACCTGTCATTCGTATCCGCAGGATGAATAAGCAGTATTTCTTAACTTTTAAGAGTAAGGGATTGATGGCTAGAACCGAGCATGAATTTCCACTTGATAAGGCAGCTTATGAACATCTGCTTCCGAAGGTGGATGGAATTTTAATTTCTAAGACTCGTTATAAGATTCCGGATGAACATGGATTTATTATTGAGCTGGATGTCTTTCATGGGGAATATGAAGGACTTGTGATGGCCGAGGTGGAATTTCCTAGTAAGGAAGTTGCTGTGGAGTATGAGGGGCCTGAGTGGTTTGATGATGAAGTTACGTTTGATTCTCGGTATCAGAATAATAATTTGGCGAATAAATAGTAATGGTTTCTTTATATAGTCTTTGACGTATATGAGAACGACAAACAACATAAAGGGTGGTCAAACACGAATTTCATTGACGGATTTTTTACAAAACGCTGATTTGCAAACTTTCCTTGCAAAACTCGCTTCGCTCAAACATTGCACCAAGTTTGCTGCGATTTTGTAAAAAATCCTATGAAATTCTATCGTTTGTCCACCCTTTATGTTGTTTGTCGTTCTCATATACGCTGAAGGGTATTGGTAGAAACTATTAGTTATTCACTATGTTTATCTGCATACACTGAAGTCTTTGGCGAATAACTATGTTTTCTCCACTATATTTGACACAAATTTTAAGTTTTCTAGATGGACTCACTTTCATCCATCAATACTCTACATCGTTTTTTATAGCAGGCGATTCCGTAGTTTAATATTGTTTCGTAACCTTCTTCTTCCAGTTTCTGATCGTAATTCTTTTCTTTGATCTGTTTTAGTGCTTTTTCGCATGCTTTATCTAATGTTTTGATATTTTCTGCGTATTTTACTTCTATAACAATTCCTGTTCGGGCTTGTTCTGCTTCGATCATGATATCGCTGTATCCGTCTCCGCTTTCTGTATTGGAGATGATGTACCAGTCTGGATCGTAACTTAGTAAGCCTAATAAAACTCCATGGTAGAAGTTTTCTTTTTTGGTTGTGAAGGTATCTCGAATGCTGATGGTTTTCATTAGGTAGTTATTAAATTGTTCTTCGATTGCTTTTGCATTTCCTTCTTCAAATGCTTTGCAGAAATCTTTTAAGCGATTTTCGTCTTTTCTTGTGGTTTCTTTGAACCATTCCTGAATCTGTTCGATAAAGATCTGTCGGATGGATTCGTTTGGGATTATCAGGGAGTACGTTCTTCCTTGTGGCTTTTCTTGTTGTGTGAGATAGCCTGTTGCGAAGAGTACACTCCATAGATTCTCGATCGTGCTGTCTAATTCGTTGTATGTTAGTTCTAATCTGATTTCTTTCTGGATCGCTTTTCCTTCGATCAGTTGCTCGATTTCTCTTCTTGTTTGTTGGTTTGCTTTTTCTATAAATCGTTTTACGATATAATTTCCGCTCGTATTGATCCAGTATGGCTGTGGTGTTGCATCTGGTTCTATTTTTAATGCTCTGCAGTGATTGATCACATCCCATGGACAATAGATGTCTGTGTTTCCGAAACGATAGCCGTCATACCATTTCTTTGTTTGATTGAAAGCTCCTGGTACTTTGTAATATTGTAAAATTTCTTTTACTTCTTTGTCTGTAAATCCAAAGTATTCATCAAAATATTGATCTGTGATGGAAAAAATATTGAAGTTATTTAGTCCTGTAAAGATACTTTCTCTTGCAATTCTTAGACATCCTGTTAATACGGCCATGTATAGATTATCATTTGTTTTTAATGATTGTTCCAGCATGTTTCGGAGTAAGATGATCATTTCATTGTAATAGTTATTTTCGAATGCTTTGTCTAATGGAACATCGTATTCATCGATTAATATGATGACTTTTTTTCCGTAGTATTCTTTTAAAATAGAAGATAAAATCCATAGTGCTGTCATTAATTCTGTATCTTTCATATCATCTGACATCAATGATCTCATCTGTTGTTTTTCGTTCATTTTATCTTCTGACATTCGATCATATAATCGTCTGGCTTCTGCTGCCACAATATATTTCATCATATCTTTTGCATCTTCATGATTTTCCGAATCTTCTTGGTCTTGTGAATAGATTTACTAGTCCGTGTTCATTTAACAGTTGTTTTATCAATCCTGTTTTATCTACATAGTAATAATTTTCTTTGATCATATCTTCGAAGTTTTCGATTCCGATCGGAAGTTTCTTTTGCATGTTGTTTTTCCCTCCTTTCTGCATTTTGTATTTCCTTTTGTTCATATTGTACTATCTGGTTATTTTATATGCAACTCCAAATAATTTATATCTTTATAAAGTAAATGAGAAGACTATATCGTTTGATCAGTCTTCTCATTTCTATTAATTTATCCTTTTAATTTCTTACGAACTAACGCTCTCTTAAGTGCTAATTCAGCCCTCGCAATATCAATATCTGCTTTCTTGCCTTCAAGCCGCTTTCTGGCTCTCTCTTCAGCTTTCTTTGCGCGTTCAATGTCGATATCTTCCGGCCATTCTGCGACTTCTGCTAAGATACTCATGGTTGTTTCGGTAACTTCCACGAATCCTTTTAATAATGCCGCTTTCTTCTTGGTTCCGTCTTCTTCTGTGATCGTTAAAACTCCTGGAGCAATGATCATTGTCATTGGAATGTGTCTTGCATAGATTCCAACTTCTCCTTCGGTTGTATTTAACTCTACAAAAGTGACATCTCCTGTATAAAATGAGCGTTCTGGTGTAATGACTTCTAATTTCATTGTGTTTTCAGCCATAGGATCACCTACTTATTTCTTGCCTGATAGCGTTCTACGACTTCTTCGATGCTTCCTGCATTTAAGAACATTCCTTCTGGAATCTCGTCGTGTTTTCCTTCTAAAATTTCTTTAAATCCCTGAATTGTATCGCTTAATGGCACGTACTGCCCTGGTTTTCCTGTAAACTGTTCGGCTACGAAGAATGGCTGAGATAAGAATCTCTGAATCTTTCTTGCGCGGTCTACGATCAATTTCTCGTCTTCGGAAAGTTCGTCCATACCTAAGATTGCGATGATATCCTGTAATTCTTTGTATCTTTGCAGGATTTCCTGTACGCCTCGGGCTACTTTGTAGTGTTCTTCTCCGACGATCTTTGGATCAAGGATTCTGGATGTGGATTCCAGTGGATCTACCGCTGGGTAGATTCCCATCTCTGTGATCGCACGGGATAATACGGTTGTCGCATCCAGATGGGCGAATGTTGTTGCTGGTGCCGGGTCGGTTAAGTCATCGGCTGGCACGTAGACTGCCTGTACAGATGTAATTGATCCATTCTTTGTGGATGTGATACGTTCCTGTAAGGCACCCATCTCTGTCTGCAGTGTTGGCTGGTAACCTACCGCACTTGGTACTCGTCCAAGTAAGGCGGATACCTCTGATCCTGCCTGTGTGAAACGGAAAATGTTGTCGATGAATAATAAGACGTCTTTTCCTCCTCGGTCACGGAAGTCTTCTGCGATCGTAAGTCCCGTAAGTCCTACTCTCATACGGGCTCCAGGCGGTTCGTTCATCTGTCCAAAGACCATGGCGGTCTTGTCGATAACGCCTGATTCGCTCATCTCTGTGTAAAGGTCATTTCCTTCACGGGTACGTTCTCCTACACCAGTAAATACGGAATATCCACCATGTTCTGTAGCGATATTTCGAATTAATTCCTGGATCAGTACGGTTTTTCCTACTCCCGCACCACCGAACAGACCGATCTTTCCACCTTTCTGGTATGGGCAGAGAAGGTCAACGACCTTGATTCCTGTTTCCAGAACTTCTGTCTGTGTGGACTGTTCTGAAAATTCAGGTGCTTTTCTGTGGATTGGTAAACGGTCGGCTTCTGGTGCCGGTTTATTATCAATAGGATCTCCCAGCACGTTAAAGATTCGTCCTAAGGTTGCCTCTCCTACAGGAACGGAGATTGGTCCGCCTGTAGCCTGTGCTTCCATTCCACGGACTAATCCGTCGGTTGGTCCCATTGCGATACATCTTACGGTGTCATCACCCAGGTGCTGTGCAACTTCAACGACTAATTTTCCGCCGTCTCTTGTCTGGATATCGATCGCATCGTTGATCTCTGGCAGGTTATCACTGCTAAACTTGATATCCAGAACCGCACCGATGACCTGTGTGATCTTTCCTGTACGATTATCTGCCATGTTATTTCCTCCTGCTTCTTATATCGAGTCCATCACTTCAGGGCTTCGGCTCCTGAAATGATCTCTGTTAATTCTTGTGTGATCGCTCCCTGTCTTGCTCGGTTGTATGCAAGTTCTAAGCTTGAGATCATCTCCTCTGCATTGCTTGTCGCAGAATCCATTGCCTGCATTCTGGCTCCATTTTCACTCGCTACGGATGTGACTAAGGCTCCATAGATCATGCTGCAAATGTATTTTGGAATCAGTAAGGATAGTGCTTCTTCCGGCTCTGGCTCAAAATTCATTGGAGCCTTGCTTTCTTTTTCTTCTTCCTTACTTTCCTGTTTGTTCTCAATCGGAAGTAATTTTACAAGTTTTGGTTCATGAACCACGGTATTTTTAAAATCTGTGTATGCCAGATAGATCTCACCGATCTCTCCGTCTTCGAAAGCTTTTAGAAGTTTCTCTCCTAAGATTCTGGCATCATCATAGACTGGCTCGTTGATCATCTCTGAATCGTCAGATACGATCTCATACCCACGATGTTTTAACGTATCCATCGCTTTGTGCCCTACCGCATAGATCATGATATCTTCTTTGTTGATACCGCTGTCCCGGATCAGTTTCACGATATTGTTGTTATATCCCCCTGCTAATCCACGGTTGGATGAAATGGTAATGATCCCTTTCTTTGTGGAACCATTTTCCTGTAAATACGGATGATTGATATTGCCTGCTTTGGCTAGGATCGAACTTACTGTCTCATACATCTTGTTAAAGTATGCTTTTGACTCGTCTGCCCGCTGCTTGGCTCTCTGCAGTTTTACCGTAGATACCAGTTTCATCGCTTTTGTGATCTGTCCGGTACTTTCGATACTGGCTTTTCGTCTTTTAATATCAATTATCGATGCCATGACAGATCACCTTACTTTCTAAATGATTCTTTCGCTTCATTGATCGCTTTGATCAGTTTCTCTTCTGTCGCATCATCCATGACTTTTGTCTCGGCAATGCTTGTAAAGATCTCTGGATATTTTGTATCGATCAAGTCAAATAATTCTTTCTGGAAATCAAGGATCTGATCTACCGCTAAGTCTAAGAGATGTTTCTTGACTGCTGCGTAAATGATGACAACCTGTTTCTCAACGGCTAATGGCTGATACTGTGGCTGTTTTAAGATCTCTTTGATTCTTTCACCCTGATCTAATCGTTCTTTTGTATCGTCATCAAGTTCAGATCCAAACTGGGCAAAGGATGCCAGCTCACGATACTGTGCAAGGTCTGTACGGATTGGTCCTGCGATCTTCTTCATGGCTTTGATCTGTGCAGATCCACCAACTCGTGATACAGAAAGTCCGGCATTGATCGCTGGTCTGAAACCTGCGTTAAACATCTCTGTTTCCAGATAAATCTGTCCATCTGTGATGGAAATAACGTTCGTTGGGATGTATGCAGATACATCGCCTGCCTGCGTCTCGATGATCGGAAGGGCTGTTAAGGATCCTCCACCTAATTCATCCGATAATCTGGCTGCACGCTCTAATAATCTGGAATGTAAATAGAATACATCTCCAGGATAAGCTTCACGTCCAGGTGGTCTACGAAGAAGTAAGGAAAGTGTACGGTATGCAGTTGCATGTTTGCTTAAGTCGTCATATACAACTAATACGTCTTCTCCTCTCTCCATCCATTCTTCACCGATCGCACATCCTGCGTATGGTGCGATATACTGAAGTGGTGCTAATTCACTGGCTGTGGATGCTACGATCGTTGTATAATCCATTGCACCAAACTCTTCTAATGTCTTCACGATATTAGCAACTGTGGATGCTTTCTGCCCGATCGCTACATAAATACAGTGAACGCCCTGTCCTTTCTGGTTAATGATCGTATCGATCGCGATCGCTGTCTTACCAGTCTGACGATCTCCGATGATCAGCTCACGCTGTCCTCTTCCGATCGGTACCATCGCATCGATCGCTTTGATTCCTGTCTGAATCGGAGTATCTACGGATTTTCTTGAGATAACTCCTGACGCAACTCTTTCAATTGGACGATATTTATCTGTCTCGATCGGACCTTTATTGTCAATTGGCTGTCCTAAGGAGTTTACAACACGTCCTGTCAACGCGTCTCCAACTGGCACTTCTACCACGCGGCCCGTTGTCTTGACAATATCGCCTTCGTTAATATTTCTTCGGTCACCTAAGAGAACTGCACCTACGTTGTCCTCTTCCAAGTTTAATACCATTCCATAAACTTCCCCCGGAAATTCAAGCAGTTCTCCCTGCATTGCTTTCTCAAGTCCATGGATTCTGGCGATTCCATCGGCAACCTGTATTACCGTTCCAATATCAGAGGTTTCAAGCTTTGTTGAATATTGTTTGATCTGTTCTTTGATGACAGAACTGATCTCTTCTGGTCTTAAATTCATGGGGCTTATCTTCCTCCTGTTCTATAGTTGTATTTGTGACAGATATCTTCCCATCGAATCAAGCTTTGTACGGATAGAATTATCCACAATCCGATCATCCATACAAAGGATCAATCCACCAATGATATCTTTATCTGTCTCATAAGTCACCTCTAACTTCTGATATTCAGAAGAATCTATGACTTTCTTTAAGATCTTGTCTTTTTGTTCTTGTGACAGCGGCATTGCTGACGTTACATGTAAAGCTCCGATTCCTAACTGACGCTTGATATTGGAAATGATGTAAGTAAAAATTCCATCAAATTCTTTAAAACGCCCTTTCTTGATGATGATCATCAAAAATCCTGTCATATCATCAGAAACCCGGCCGTCAAAAACGTTCTTTGCTGCCTCCATCTTCTCTTCTTTTGTGATCTGGGGATGATTTAGGAAATTCACGAAATCTGTGTTGGAATCTAAGATTTCTTTGACAGCTTTCGCTTCTTCCAAAGCTTCGATGAGATCGTCCTCATCTGTTTTCACAGAAATATAGGCATCCCCGTAAATTTTATCTACTCTTGAAGCCATGTCTTATCACCCATTTCCTGTAAGGTCTGATCAACTAAAGCATTCTGGTCTGCTTCGTCCATCTGATTCTGGATGAATTTGCCAGCCATTAAAACTGCCATCTTAACCATCTCCTGCTTCATCTGATCTCTTGCACCTATCTTAGCAAGCTCTGCCTCATGATTCGCACTTTCTATGATCCTTGCGGCCTCTTCTTTGGCTCCTGCAACGATCTCTTCCTCTCTCTTCAGTGCTTTCTTTCTGGCCTGCGCCATCAAGGCATCTGCTTCTTTTTCAACATTTTTTAGTTTATGATCGTATTCGGCTTTTAACTTTGCAGCTTCTGCCTGATCGGCTGCTGCCTGATCGATCTCATTTGCAATTCTGTTCTTACGGTCTTCTAAGATCTTACGAACCGGTTCAAACAAAATATAGGAAAGCAGTGCAAACATGATGAACACTGCGATTCCCTGCATAATCACATCAAAGCCAAGCTGAATATCTAATCCAAATATTCTTCCGTCCACGCCTTGGCCTCCCTTCGGCTTGTTTTATTAAAGTTTTGCAAACAGTGGATTTGCATATAATAAGATCAAACCAATAACCAGACCATAAAGACCTGTTGTCTCTGCTACCGCCTGTCCAAGAAGCATGGTAGATGTGATATCACCTTTCGCTCCCGGATTACGTCCTACTGCTGCTGCACCCTGTCCTGCTGCGTATCCCTGTCCAACACCAGGTCCGATACCTGCGATCAGTGCCAGTCCTGCTCCGATTGCAGAACACCCTAATACAAATGCTTCACTTGAAATATTCATAGTTTTTTCCTCCTGAACTACATATTAAAGTTTCCCATCTTGATTGTTGATAGATAGTCTTAAGCTTCCCGCTTATCTGTGATAAATGTCATCGTCAGCATTGCAAATACAAATGTCTGGATCGCTCCGGAGAACAGATCAAAGTACATATGCAAGAATGCCGGTACACCTAGCTGCGCAAGCCATGGCAGCAATCCGTACCACAATGCCATCATGATCGTACCCGCCATAATATTTCCAAACAAACGAAGAGACATTGAAAGTGGTGTCGCAAACTCTCCGATCAGGTTAATTGGAAATAAAATTGGGATTGGTTTGAAAAGATCGGTAAATACATGTAATTTACTCGTCTTAAACGCACTGTACTGAATCAGTACAAATGTGATCAACGCCAATGCAAGCGTCGTTCCATAATCCGCTGTCGGTGGTCTTAAGCCAAATAATCCTGATGTATTGGAGAAAAAGATAAAGACCATGATCGTACCAATATAATTTACAAATGGACGCCAATGTCTTCCCATGTTTCCCTTTACCAGATTATCAAGCATCTCCACAACCATCTCCACAAAATTCTGAAGTCCTGACGGCTTCTCATCTCCGTGAAGAACTGCATGTCTTGCGATCAGTGCTAATACAATGATAAATACCATAACGATCAGCGTCGTCACATGCGTTGTCGTGATCCAGACTTTATGCCCGAAAAATTTCAGCGGAATCAGCCCATGCACCATAAAGTCAACGTCATCACCGGATGATGCTGCCAACATCATGGGGGCATTCATAATTCCCATGGCATAACCTCCTTTTCTGCTTATTATCACCTTTCTGACAGAAATGCCATATCTCATCTCTGTCAGAACGATGTCATTCACATTACTCCTGCAAGATCTTCTTTGTGATATGCTCGTGAACCGGCTTTTGTAAAAATGCTGCAAACTTGCTGCTTAAGAGTCCAACAAGTGCTGCGATAAATGCACTCATACTAAGCTTGATCATCACGTACAAAATAACCAAAGTCACTACATAACGGATCAAAGCACTTATGATCATATGCCGGCTTGCCTGATTGGTATCCATCATCACAGACTTCTGAATACTTACCATCATCGTCGTGATCATGGTCCATGCTGCGATCAGTCCAACCACTGCTCCGATCAGATATCTTAGATCACCTCTGGTTATTATCATACCCAAAATTGCAGATAACACTCCGCCTAGAAGAATTCCGATCATTAGATCCAGGTATGTCTCGTCTAGCTGTCTTAATTTATCTCTCATCTTTATCCTCCATATCTTCCTGTTCTAATATATTATGGATCAGAGAATATACTCCTCTGATTCCTCCCATAATACCAAGAATCAGAAAAAGAAGAAACAGATTTGTGGAAAAATGTTTATCTATCCACAGTCCGATCGCCATGCATAAAAAAACAGAAGTCAACATCGTGATCCCAATCTGCGTTACCATCGACAACATCTTGATCACTGGTCCGTACTTATGCATAGACATTTCCTCCTTTTAGCGAAATCTTTGTAAAGTTTATTATAACATTTTTCCCAAATACAAGCCACCTTATTTTTTATCCTTTATCTATTTTTAACAAAAATAACCAGGAAAATCTGATTTTTCGTCATTTTTTCCCTGGTTTCTTCTTATTAAATAGTCATTCAGTTTTTTAGATAAAATTTTTCATTTTTTTCTGATTATTTTCTAATAATTCCTTGATGACTGACTCATAAATATCAAGTCCGGCTTCTAACTGTTCATCTGTCATAACGAGTGGTGCAAGGAAACGGATGACATTTCCATATGTACCTGCTCCTTCGATCATCAATCCTTTTTTCGCACATCCGTTGATCACTGCTGCTGAGAATTCTGGATATGGTTCTTTCGTCTTCTGGTCTTTGACAAACTTAAGTCCGATCATTCCACCAAGTCCACGGACATCTCCGATGACTGGATATTTTTCTTTCCATTCATTAAATCTCTTGGATACTTTTTCACCGATCTCACAAGAACGTCCTGCAAGGTCATCTCTTTCCATGATCTCGATCGTCTTTAAAGCTGCTGCACATGCTAATGGGTTACCACAGAATGTACCACCGATCGTTCCTGGTGCTGGAGCTTCCATGATTTCTTCTCTTGCAACGATCGCTGATAATGGAACCCCTGCGGCAATAGATTTAGCTGTTGCTAAGATATCAGGCTGTACTCCTGCTTCTTCCCAGTACTGTGTTGCAAACATTCTTCCTGTGCGGCAGAATCCTGTCTGGACTTCATCTGCAACTATCAAGATTCCATTTTCATCACAGATCTTTCTGACCGCTTTCACCCATTCGATCGGTGCTGGGATAAATCCACCTTCACCCTGTAATGGTTCTACTACAATAGCTGCGATACTATCTGCTGGCCCACACTGTTCAAAGACATCTTTGATAGAATTTAAGTAATAATCTAAAGCCGCTTCCTGTGGCATTCCTTCTGGATTTCTATAGTAGTATGGGAACTGTGCACGATAAACACCATCTGGGAAAGGTCCCATTCCAACCGCATATGCTTTTTTAGATGTCATAGACATCGTCATCAAAGTTCTTCCATGAAACGCTCCGGAAAATACGATGATATTTGGTCGTTTTGTAAATGCTTTTGCGATCTTAACTGCATTTTCATCTGCTTCAGCACCACTATTTGCGAAAAATACTTTTTTCTTATTACCTTTGACCGGTGCGATCTGTGTTAATTTTTCAGATAAAGCAACGTATCCTTCATGAGTGACTACATTGTACATTCCGTGGAAATATTTTTCTGCCTGTGCTTTCACTGCTTCTACAACTTCCGGCTGTGAAAATCCGATATTTAAAACTCCGACTCCACCGATCCAGTCTAAGAATTTATTTCCATCAACGTCCTGAATCATAGCTCCTTCACCCTTTTCGATAACAACTGAGTAAACGCATTTGATCGCAGATGGATTCACTGCTTCTCTTCGATCAATGATCGCCTGTGCTTTTGGTCCTGGTAATGTTTCTGTGATGATCTCTGGTAAATCTGTTCTTAACATATTGGTATCCTCCTCTATCTTTTGAAAGGTTATTTTTCGTAAATAAAAAAGGTACAACAAGGATGCTTTGTTCAACACCTTTGTTGTACCTGTTGACTGTATTTTTGCATATTTTTTATCGGTTTCCTATATTCTTTTATCACAATTTTCCTTTGATTCTTTGTGTTCATTGCACAAATAGTATCAAATATGGTAGACTATTTTTACATGACTTCAAATGAATAGGACACAAATAAAGGAGGGCAGATTTATGCCTCTTACATTAAATGAATTATATATACAAACCAAACATCAATACCATCTTTCCATGATCGCAGGTGAAACTGGGATCGATCATATCATGAACTGGGTTTATGTCTCTGAAGACAGTTCTACCCACGACTTTCTAAAGGGTGGAGAACTGATCATCACGACAGGGATCAACTGTCAGGATGAGGCTTCTCTTTATGATTTTATTGAAACGATGATCAAAAGCCATACTTGCGGGATGATCTTAAATACAGGAAAATATATTCTTTCCGAAGATATCACTGATTCTATTAAAGCATTGTGCGACAAACACAACTATCCATTGATCGAGATGCCTTGGAAAGTTCATATTTATGATATTACGAGAGATTATTATAATAAGATCTTTATGGATACACAGAAAGATACTTCTATCACGGATGCATTTTTATCTTTTATTGAAGAAGATTCCCTGCACCATTATGATGCTTTGCGAATTCTTGAAGACAATCATTTTGAGAAAGAAGATTGTTATGAGATTGCTTTAATGAAATGTAATAAGAAAGCGATCTCTGATGATCTTAAATTACGTCTGCTGTTTTTGATGGAAAGTTATATCAAACTAAACGATCTGGATATTCATATTGCTTTTTATAAAAATCATTTTTTGTTTGTTTTTCATGACATGGAAGAAGAATTGATTTATAACGAAATGTCTTCTTTGATCTCTACACTGAAAAGTTCATTTAAAAAAATGCAGATTTATGCAGGAATTGGAAGTTCTGTCCACACGCTTCGTGAGATTCATGTAAGTTATCAACGTTCTCTGGCTGCTCTTGTTTATGCTGTGAATAAAGGACAGGAAATTGCCCGGTTTGAGGAGATGGGATTCTTTCGGATTCTTCATTCTGTGAATGATAAAAATCTTTTGATGGCTTATCATGATGAGTATTTGAAGAATATTGAAGAGTATGATGAGATTCATGATACAAATTATCTGGAGACGTTGCATCAGTATCTGCTTTGTAATGGGAGTATCCAGCATGTGGCTTCGAATATGTTTTGTCATCGAAATACGATTACTTATCGGATGCGGGTGATCGAGGATCATTGGAATTTGAAGTTGGACGATACGGTGGAGAGATTTCATTTGATGACGGCGTTTT
The DNA here is from genome assembly GCA_902362875.1 of Eubacteriaceae bacterium. GTDB lineage: Bacteria > Bacillota > Clostridia > Lachnospirales > Lachnospiraceae > Anaerostipes. The sequence goes on from CABIYF010000011.1 coordinate 18,515, forward strand.
TTATCCGGGATTATTTGAATTTGTAGTTTGATGACGGAAATTGTTGGTGAAAATAATTTCCGTGATTCAAACCACTACACAATGTGTATGTTAAACGAAACCTTAAAAGGAGAGAATTTTCAGTTATCAATCATCTAAAAGATGTAAACCAACATAGTAAAACATCCACTCTTCTGTCTTGAAAATCTTAATTGTATACGGGAATGTCTTCAGGTATTCATAAAAACATAAAGAAAGATAGGTGTACGAAATGATAGAATTTCATAGGATTTTTTGCAAAATCGCAGCCAACACGGGCACTGTTTGAACGCAGTGAGTTGTGCAGGAGTGTTGGCGGATCAGCGTTTTGCAAAAAATCCGTCAATGAAATTCGTTTTTCGTACACCTATCTTTCTTTATGTTTTTATGAATACTCGATACATTTCTGTCATACAACTTAAAATTTCTTGCCAATTTAACACACAAAATCATCCATACCCCCGTCACTCCTATAATCCAGAATTCATTTCCTGCAAATGACAATGTAATGTCATTTTCCATAAACCAGGCTCCGCTTGTAATATAGAGATTTGTTGGGTTTAGCAGGCGTAATATAACATTCATAAATGTTACATTCGAATAGTAAGCACCTAGGAACAATGCCATGTTTAAGAGAATTAATATAGCAAATGAAAAATAACTGTTCCCTAGCAAGAATTGGATTGCGATCGTTGCCAGTGCAATCAACAGGATGATTCCAAGATATACGGTAAGTGTTAGGATCAAGTATTGTATCTGCGTCATTTTAAAGAATGTAACAAATGGATAAAACCATCCCGAATATCTTTTTTCTGCAACTAGTGTGGAGGCGACCGAGACATTCCATAGTCCTTTGAATGATACGCAGTAAAAAAAATAAATCCATGTAACACTGCATAGTATCGCTGAAAATAAAATTCCACTTAACGTCCCTGCAAAAGCTTTATAATCCATGATTCTCTTCCCAGTTCTGGTTGCATCTACAAGATCATTTGTCTTTTGCAGTCTCTCATAATCCATGATAAACAAAATACTGAGTGCCATCAAAAGACTCATTTCCACGATTAATTTTTTCCCTAACTTTGAATATAATAACGAATGAATCTCATAATACTGTCCTGGATAAAAAGCATCGTTATATTCTTTATCAGATTTGATCTCCTCCACTCTTTTTTGCAGATGCTCATAGTTATCTTTTACGAATTTCTTCATAAATCCCTTGGGGTGATACTGAAGCATTTCTTCTTTTTGTTTTAGGATCTTCGTCATATCAAGTTTGTCATACAAGTCGATATTTTCTTTGTAATATTCTTGATATGCCTCGGATAACTGCTTTCTTTCATTTCTATTTTTAGCTTGACGTGAGTGGTTTGTATCATCTGTTTTTTTGATAATGTCATGCATGATCACTAATTCTTTGGATGTATCCTTATTTCCCGCCTCATTGTAAATAATTAAACAATTCACAAGACAAAATATCACTGCCAATAACCAAAGCATTGGATTTTTTACGATCTTTTGAAACTCTAATTTAAAAATTCTCATAAATCCACCTTTTTCCATCGCTTACTTCTGATCTTATAAAACAGAAGCATCACTATGAGCCATGTGGCGAGCGCATACAATTCCCAGTATGCCAGAACCTGATCATTTGTAATCAGGAAAAGCATATAATAAATTTTCCTCATAAGGAACATCATCGCTCCACAGACTGGAATTGAAACCGCAACAGCTCCCATATAATTTCCTATTGTTCTGCCGATAAAATCAATGATCACAATACTTGCGATTGCAAATAATAAGATCAGGGCCATATAAAGTAACATATAAGTTCCAAAAGAAAGCTTATCGCACCAGTAAGAATTTGATGCGATTCCCCAACTCTCACATCTCCAAAATACCGATAATCCCTTCAAATGCCAGATAATCCCATATACAGCCATTTGAAGAATTCCAACAAAGAGTGCAGCAAGTGCACTTGCTATCAATTGAATCTGATAAATCCTTCTTCCTGTTTTCGTCGTTGCCAGAATCGGAATAACCTGTCTTAAACGTTGTTTTAGCTGGTATGGAATGATCAATGCAAAAAAACAGATCATGATCAAACCACCGATCATTACCATATCTTCTTGCAAAATGTAAAACACTCCCTCATGTACTAATGATATGTAATCTCTTTTTACCCTCTTTTCGATTGCCTTTTGATATAACTTCGTTCCATCAAAAAATCCATCTGCTTTTAATTCTTTATATTTTTTATCCGAAACTCCATATTCAGATCCTTGAAACTCTCTGATATGTTCTAAAGCTTGTATATCCAAAAAAATTTTTGATGTCTTATCATTATAAAACACATAATTTTCTAATATTTTATCAAGTTCTTTTTCCTGCTTTGATAAAGCTGTTTTCTGACCAAGTTCTTCATATTTTTTATTAAAAATTTCATAATCCACAATCCCTCTTTTTGAAAGCTCTTGATCTTGTTTTATGATCTTTGTAAAATCTTTTTCTAATTCCTGATGTTTTTCCTGATATTGTTTTTCATCTTTTACTTTCCACTTTGGTCCCCATTCTTTCACTAGTTCTGCCGTAAATGGAATGTCATACTTTGTATTTGTTACCTGTCCTCCAGTTGGATATAGATATATTTGTGTAAATGTCATATAGTATAAAATAGAGAACATACATAATAACAGTATGATTCGAATATCCAATATTTTTTTACATTCATTGATTATGATCCGCATGTTATTTTTCCTCCTTGTAAGTGACTAAAAATACATCTTCAAGGTTTGGCATACAAGACCTTGCACTATCTTCTTCCTCACTGTAATATCGGACCATCATTTTTTCTGATTCCTGGCGCATGGACAAAATAATTCGTTTTTGTTCGAATTCCTGAATCTCGGATTCATTGATCAATCGCTCAAAAACCTTTCCATAAAGTTCCTTGCAGATGTTTGGAACTGTATCATTTTTTAATAAATGTTTTTCTTTGATCATAATGACATGATTTGCAATGGATTCAATGTCTGACACAATATGTGTTGAAAGGATCACTATTCGATCCTTGGATAATACGGATAATATATTTCGAAATCTTACTCTCTCTTTTGGATCAAGTCCTGCCGTTGGTTCATCTAATACAAGAATTTTTGGATCATTTAACATTGCCTGTGCGATCCCTACACGCTGAATCATTCCACCAGAGAATTTTTTCATTTTCTTATTGGAGACATCGCTTAATCCTACTAACTCCAATAATTCTGGGATTTTTTCTCTTGCAGCTTCTTTGGAAATTCCTTTTAACGCTGCAAGATAATCAAGATACTGTGTTGGTGTATTATTTTTATAATATCCAAAATGCTGTGGCAAATAACCGATCACATCCCGGTATGTTTCTCCCATTTTATAAATATCCATTCCATCGTATAAAATCTCTCCGCTTGTCGGATACAAAAGTGTTGTGATCATTTTGATCAATGTCGTTTTCCCTGCACCATTTGGTGCGAGCATGGCATATAAACCATTTTCAAGTTCCAGATTAATATCTTCCACTGCTGTGAATTTTCCATAATCTTTTCTAATATGCGAAAGTGTAAGCATCCTTCTCCTCCATTCTTCCAACCAAAGTAAATAAAGCCACAAAACACACGATCATTGTTGCAATCTGAATTCCTAATGGAATATATTCAAAAAGAAATAAAATCTTTGTTTCCGGTAATCGCATGATCGCTGCAAAAAGTAATACCCATATTGCACCAAGACCCGCAAAGCACTTATAGTTATTCCATCTATGATAAATGTATACAGCAATGATCGCAAAGACCAACATACTTGAAACTCCGATAACTCCAACCGATAAGACTGCTTTCTCCCTAATACCACTAAAGAATAAAAAGCTGGTATTTACCAGAGATAATACAACTGCTGTATAAAATAAGCGAAGACTTACAATATAATTCATTGAATAATACATCGTATTTCTTAATTCATTGATCTGCGTCTGTTCGTCCATATAGCAAGTAAAGTAAGAAAACAATAGAAAGAAAACGGGCATTCCCAAAAAAGCTGCCCCAAATTGTCTGATTTCCTCCTCAAAGGAAAGTACTAGTCCAAGACACACGGCAAAATAAATTATAAACGTCGCAAAAAATACAGAAAGATTTTTATAATAAATGACTCTTAACCCAGGTCCCAAATAAATCTTTTTCATTCTTTTTAGAAATGAAATCTTTTGAGGCATACCTTTTAAAATGATGTCTTCAATTTCATTCTGTATTTCTGACCGTCGTGGGTAATGAACGTCCATCTGTTCTACATAAAATTCCTGATTATTTTCTTTTTTCATTACTGATAGTCCACCTCGCTTTTTATTTGTCGTATTATTTTATAAAACCTTGATTTCACTGTGTTTTCGGAAATATTTAATGTCTGCGATATGTCCTGAAATGTCCTTTCTTCAAAACATTTCATATAAAAAATCTCCTGCCACTCCTGCTTATATAGCGAAACAATTTCCATAATGTCCTCTATCAGCTCCTTATGGATGATCAACTCGGACAAATCCCTGATCGCTGTTCCTAAATTACTACTGTGAAGTTCCAGATTCTCATCTGTCATATCAATCTGTTCTTGTTTAAATGACAAACGATGTACCTTGCTTCGATAATGATCACATATCTTATTCGATGCGATTCTATACATCCATGTCCGAAATGAAGCCTTTTTATGATCAAACATTGTGATTTTTTGCAATATCTGTATAAAAATATCCTGTGTCAGATCTTTTGCAAGTTCTTCATTTCCTGTTTGCCGATATACATATGCATAGATTTCCTTGTAATAATATGAGATCAGTGCGTTGGCTGCCTCTTTATCTTGTTTTTTCTTTATTCTTTTGATCAACTTTTGTTCTATTAACATGCATGCCACTCATTTCTTGGTTTTTTGTACTGTACATTATTATATACGGAATTATTTGTTAAAAAGTTTTAATTCTATGAAATAAAATAAAATCGCTATGCAACAACCTTTATAGACCATTGCACAGCGATTTTGTTCAATCCCGCATTTTTTTATATAGTATTTTTCCCTATTTCCGCATTTTTTATTCATCTTGTCATACAAATAATTTTATGATTTTACTATGCCGATATCATCTCACTAACTTCCAGAATCTTCTTCGTATCCTCCAGACAATGTTTCTCACTCTGCACCTTCCCATTTTTTACATCCTCTATAAAATCTTCTATCTGCATTGTCATATCATTTCCCTTGAATGGATATTTTTTTGTTTCTGTTGTTCCGTCCTTCCAAAGAATCGTATAATCAATGATTCTGTTATAATTTGGAATCATGATCTCTCCTTTAGTCCCGACAATTTTCGCATATCTTTCCATCTCACGGTCAATGGCTCCTTCGGCTGTTGCGATGCATCCATCCTTAAAATGAATTGCTGATCTGAAATAATAATTGATACCTTCGATATCTTTTCTCTCAGTTTCTATCTTGTCAATTTCTTCTTCATGGATTCCAAGAATAAACCCAAGCACATAACTTCCAATATCATTCAATGCTCCTCCTTGTTCTTTATCAAACAAAAATGACGTCTTTGGCAATCCTGATGAGTCTGAACAGAAATTTGCATAAATCGTTTGGATGTTTCCGATTCTCTTCAGATCTTCTTTTAGATGATCATATCCTGTGTTAAATTTTGTTTTTAATGCCTCGGTACATAATGTATTGGTTTCTTTTACTTTTTCCCTAATCTCGTTTACATCTTTGGATTTTAACACTAACGGCTTCTCACTTAATACTGGAATATGGTGTTCCAATGATTTTAAAATCCATTCTTTATGAAATTTATGAGTCAACGCGATATAAACAGCATCTACCTGCGGATCATTTAACAGTTCTTCATAGTCTTTATATACTTTGACTTCTGGATGTTCTTTTAAATACGGATCATCCATGGAAACTGACCGTGAGCCAATCGCATAAATCTTTCCTTCATCTGCTGCCTCGATTGCCTTTACGAACTTTCTGGCAATTCTGCCAAATCCTATAATTCCAAAATTCATGATGTTCTTCCTCGTATATTGTGTAGTTTTATTTATTGTCTAAATTATAGTTCTGTTTGTTTTTTCTTGCAATAATATTTTAATTTGAAAGGTAGTCGTGGGGATTGTATATGAGAAAAAATAAATAACGGTCTGGAAAAGCAGCATTAGAATTTTGCCGTGTTTTTGAAAAGTTCGCAGCTCAATTGGGCGATTGTTTGAGCCTCAAAGACTTATGATTTGAATACCTTTGAAGGCGAGTTATCGCAGGAAATTGAGCGGATAAGCGACTTGTCAAAAACACGTGCAAAATTCTCTAGCTGCTTCGACACCATTTGCTCCTAAGTTGTCAATTCTGTTTATGACTCAATAATAATATTTTCTAATCCACCTTCGACTGCCCAGCTTTTAAATTCCTGCATCTGTTCTTTGGTGTACAGTTTTGGATTTTCTTCAAAGCAGTATTCTTTATCTACCAGATGGTATTTGGCTTCTGCCAGTGGATTGTAGTTTAAGATCTCATAAGAAACATACTGATAGATTCCATTTAAATTTTTTGCGATTCCTTTGATATTGTCTTTGGTTGCGGTCATGCCTGGGATCATCGGTGTTCTTATGATCACTTTGTCTCTGTTTGATGTCTCTAATAAATATCTGATATTGTCTTTGATCTTGTGGTTTGAAACTCCTGTGTAATACATGTGGTCTTTCTCTGTTGCCAGTTTAAAGTCTGCAAAGATGCGGTCTAAATATGGAAGTATCTCTTTGATTACTTCTAAATCTGCATACAGGGATGTCTCGATCGCGGTGTGGATTCCTTCTTTTTTGCATGCTTTTAGCAGTTCTTTTGTAAACTTCCACTGTAATAATGGTTCTCCGCCTGAGATTGTAACCCCACCGTTTCCATGGCGGTAAAATGGCTTGTCTTTACGAATTTCTTCCATGACCATTTCTACAGTCATCTCTTTAGAATCCATGACGATTGCACCTGTTGGACACCAATCAATAATGGTATTCCAGTCTTCATCTCTGTTTGGATGAATGCGGATCTGGTCTTCTTCCAGTGTGACTCCTTGTTCTTTTGATTTGGCGATACATGTCTTGCAATGCATGCAGCGGTTCTCAAAATACATCGGTCTTTTGCGGATGGAAATTCCTTCTGGATTCTGGCACCAGACACATTTTAACGGACATCCTTTTAAAAATACTGTGGTACGAATTCCGTCTCCATCGTGAGTTGAAAATCTGCGAATATCAAATACTTTTCCTGTCATCTTAAATATCTCCATAACTTGTTCTTGCGATGATCTCATTTTGCAGTTCATCGGCCAATTCTGTGAAATAGGCTGTATAACCTGCAACTCTTACTGTCAATCCGCGATACTGTTCTGGATTCTTCTTTGCTGCGAGCAGGTCTTCTTTCCTTACTACGTTAAACTGGATATGTGGAATCTCAAGATCTACAAAAGTTCTTAAGAAATTCGCAAACTTATCAATTCCTGTCTCTGTCTTGAAAAATTCAGGCAGGAATTTCATATTTAATAATCCGCCATTGGTTGTCAGTGTCTTATCTAGTTTGGATACGGATTTTAATACGGCTGTTGGTCCTTTGATATCTCTTCCGTAAACAGGTGACATACCTCCATCTGCTAATGGTTCTTTTGCATATCGTCCATCTGGAGTTGCTCCGACATTCTCACCCATTGGAACATGTGCTGATACGGTATACATACCTGTGTGATATGGACCTTTTCGATAGTTTTTAAATGTTCTTAATCGGTTCTTGAAGTAATCTGCCCATTTTGTTCCTTGTTTGTCGACTTCATCGATGTCATTTCCGTACTTTGGAACTTTATTGACGCACATTGCTCTTAAGATTTCATATCCTTCAAAATTGTTCTTTAATGCATCAAGCATTTCTTTTTGTGTGCACTTCTTTTCATCATACACCAGCTGCTTAATTGCGACAAGGCTGTCAGCAAGATTTGCAACCTGAATCATCTGAATTCCGGATAAATTGTATTTTGCTCCTCCTGCTGTGACATCCATTCCATTTTCCATACAGTTTTCAATGGATGCTGATAAGAATGGGGATGGCAGAAGATCGATATGGGCTTTCTCTACTTCTTCGCATGCAAGAATCATCTTATCCATAAAATAATCAATCTGTTTCTTAAATGCTGCTTCCAGATCTTCGAATGTCTCGTATGTCTCAAGATTTCCGTAATCTGGTGCGATCTTTTCTCCTGTTAAGAGGCATGTTCCACCAGTTAATGTCACTTCTAATGCTTTGTTTAAGTTAAACATCGCAGAATCACTCCAGCCAAGGTTATTTCCCTGTGTTGTTAATTCCACACATCCAACGATCGCATAGTCTCTGGCATCTTTTTCTTCGATTCCTAATTCCTGAATGGATGGAATGACTGCTTTGTCGTTGAAGAACTGTGGCATTCCGCTTCCTTTGGCTACAACTCTCACTGCTTCTTTTAACAACTCATCAGATGTACCTTCGTGAAGTCTTACGGAAAGATTTGGCTGTGGAAGTCCTAAATGTTTCTGTGATTCTAAGAATAAGAAAGAAAGATCATTGTATGTATCATTTCCATTCTCGTCCTGACCACCAATTGCAATATTAAATCCGATTGGAAATCCTGCGAAATATTTGGCTCCATGGGAGTTTCTCATGTATACGATCTCATTGAATTTTAACCACATACATTCGATGATCTCTAATGCCTGCTGCTTGTCTAAGTTTCCTTCTTTGATGTCTTTTTCGTAATATCGAGCTAAATGTCTGTCTAATCTTCCTGGTGAAAATGAGGATGCATTGGATTCCATCTGCAGGATTACAAATAAGAACCAAATGGACTGCACTGCTTCATGAAATGTCTCTGCCGGACGTTCGGAAATATTCTTACAGTTCTTTGCAACTTTGATCATCGTTGCTTTCGTAGTCTCATCATTTTCTTTCTCTGCCATATCCATGATCAGATCGTGGTAACGCACCATGAAATGTTTCGCACCTTCCATAACGATCTTGACACTTTCATAGAAATCTTTCTGGTCTTCTCTACAAGTCTTTAATTTTTCCTCTGCCTGTTCGTATAATCCCTGAGGTCCCATCTTCAGCCATTTGACACAGTTTGGACAGATATGTCCCTGTGCATGGTCTTTCTGGTTGATCTTTACGACTTTGGCAATCTCATCGATCTCTTTTCCGTATCTCTTGGCAAGGACATCTTCTAAGGATTTTCCTTCCCAATATGGTTTGATCACTTCTCTAAATGTCTTGATATCTTCTTCATGAACATTAAAACGATCCTGTGGTCTTGTTGGAAGTGTCTCAAATTCTCTATCTACCCATGTGCTTCCGCTCTCTGGGAACACAACTCCGTAGCGGACTCCTGCAGTACGGTTTCCAACGATCAGTTCTTCTTTCTCTACACGAATCTCCATCTGTTCCAAAGCTGCTTTTAATGCTTTTGCTCTCTGGATAATTCTTGGATCGTCTTCATTTTCCTGATAGGTCTTTGTGATGATCAGTGCCTGTTCGATTGATGCGTATCTTGGCTCTGACAGCATCTTATCTTTTAAATCTTTGATTCGTTGTGTCTGATATAATCCATCCATAGAATTTGTCCTTTCTATTTTTCTCTCATTTATTATTTTTTATCATTATATCTTAGTTTTTATTGTTTTTCAATGCTTTTTTATAAAGAATTCTAAAAAAAGAGCAAAGAATAAAAAACAATTCTTCACTCTGCTTCTTCTATATAATCTTTGTCTGATGTTCTTCTAGTCTTTTCTTGATTTCCTCTGGAAGTTCCCTCTCACAGATCACGCCTTCTACATCATCAAATGTCGCATATACATAATTTGCTTTAAAATCAAACTTACTGCTTTCCATCACAAGATAACACTGACTGCTTTTTTGCACCGCATCATGTTTCATGATTCCATCCTCAGGAACATAGGTCGTGATCACATTATTGGAAAGATCTGCACCAACAACACCCATAAAGCAAATATCAAATCGGAAATTTTCCATCATCTGTCTTGTCAGTTCCCCTAAAAAACCGTTCTGGCTGCGATTAAATTCACCGCCAAGCAAAATAAATTTGACATTCTTTGTTGTTGTAAATAATTCTGCAATATCAAGCATGCAGGTTACAACTGTAACATTCATATCTCGTTCTATGATCTCTCTGGCAAGTTCGATGTTCGTTGTCGATGTATCAAGAAAGATCATATTTCCATTGTGAATCAATTCCACTGCTTTCTTGGCAATCTTTTGTTTTTCTTTTATGTTCTTGTTTTTTCTTGTTGATACGATATTATTATGTCCTGGATGGAGTGTATTACGAAGCACTGCCCCGCCATAAGTTCTCTTTAAGAGATTTTTTGATTCCATGCTTGCCAGATCTTTACGAATGCAGTCTTCTGTCACTTCAAATCTTTTGCTTAAATCTTTGACTTTTACTTTTTCATTTTCTTCTAATAAACGTAATATTTCCTGATGCCGTTCTTCTACAAACATTGTATTTCCTCCTAATATGATATTATCATCATATCATTTTTCAAATAAAATTTCACTTTGAATTTATATTTCATAAAATCATAGATATAAAAAGAAAAAGACCACCACTCTGCAAAATCAGAATGAGGATCTTTCTTCTTTTAGCTATATTTATTTTTGAATCAGATGTTATTTCTTTACATACTTTGATGTAACTTTCAGTCGTGCCATCGCACGTGATAAGGCTGCCTGCGTGTGATAATACTGCAGACGGCTCTGTTTTTGTTTGAGTCGTTCTTCGGCTCTTGTTTTGGCTTCTCTTGCACGGATGATGTCGATATCTTCTGGGCGTTCCACGGTATCAACCACGATAACCACAAAATCTCTGGTGACATCTGCGAATCCTTCTCCGACGACGCAGACTCTCCATTCCCCATCGACTTTAAAACGAAGTTCTCCTGCGACAACAGCGGTTACTGTATCTTCATGGTTGGCTAACACTCCGTAAAGTCCGTCCACTGCTGGGAAAATGACATGTTCACAGGCTCCGCTGTAGAACTTTTTGTCACTGGCAATGATCTCAAAATAAAAGGTTTCTGCCATTTACATCACCTCTTTTGCCTTTTCCTTTACATCATCAATTGTTCCGACCATTAAGAAGGCCTGTTCTGGATAGTCATCCATCTCTCCATCTAAGATTGCTTTAAATCCGCGGATTGTTTCCTTGACAGGAACGTATTTACCAGGGATTCCTGTAAATGTTTCTGCTACGTTAAATGGCTGGGATAAGAATTTCTGAATCTTTCTTGCACGGTATACTGTGATCTTGTCTTCTTCATCTAATTCTTCCATACCAAGGATTGCGATGATATCCTGTAATTCTTTGTATCTCTGAAGTGCTTCTTCTACACGTCTTGCGACTTCGTAATGTTCTTCTCCAACGATGTCTGGCTCTAGGATACGTGAGCTTGATTCTAGTGGATCTACAGCTGGGTAGATACCCTGTTCAGAAATTGCTCTTGATAATACAGTTGTTGCATCCAGATGGGCAAATGTTGTTGCTGGTGCTGGGTCTGTTAAGTCATCGGCTGGCACGTATACTGCCTGTACGGATGTGATAGATCCGTTCTTTGTGGATGTGATACGTTCCTGTAAGGCACCGACTTCATTTGCCAGTGTTGGCTGGTAACCTACGGCAGATGGCATACGTCCAAGTAATGCGGATACCTCTGATCCTGCCTGTACATAACGGAAAATGTTATCGATGAATAATAACACGTTCTGTTTTTCCTGATCACGGAAATATTCTGCCATTGTAAGTCCTGTCTGTGCAACTCTCATACGAGATCCAGGTGGCTCGTTCATCTGTCCAAACACTAAGGCTGTATTTTTGATAACTCCGGATTCTGTCATTTCATTCCAGAGGTCATTTCCTTCTCTTGAACGTTCCCCTACACCTGTGAAGATGGAATATCCACCATGTTCTGTTGCGATATTATGAATTAATTCCTGAATTAAGACTGTCTTACCAACTCCGGCACCACCGAACAGACCGATCTTACCACCTTTTGCATATGGTGCTAAAAGGTCGATGACTTTGATACCTGTCTCAAACATTTCTACAACAGGGCTCTGGTCTTCAAATTTAGGTGGTTCACGATGGATTGCCCATTTTTCTTCTGTCTCAACAGGCTCACCTTTATCGATTGCTTCTCCTAGTACGTTAAACATACGTCCTAGTGTCTGTTTTCCAACTGGAACTTTAATTGGTCCGCCAGTTGCTGTGACTTCCATTCCTTTGTGAAGTCCTTCACTGGCTGCTAATAAGATACAGCGTACAGTACGATTACCCATATGCTGTTCTACTTCCATAACAACTTCTTTTCCTTTATTAACAACGGTCAAGGCGTCATGAATCAAAGGGAGCTGTTCAGTTTCAAATTCTACGTCGATTACTGGACCAAGAATCTGTACGATTTTTCCTTTTTCCATTTTATTTCCCTTCCTTCACTGTTACTCTTTCTTTAATGATTTGGCTCCGGCGCATACCTCAGTGATCTCCTGAGTGATCGCTGCCTGACGGGCACGGTTATACATAAGTCCCAGTGATCTTATCATTTCTCTCGCACTCTTGCTTGCACCTTCCATCGCCATCATTCTGGCGTTTAATTCACTGGAAAATGATTCTACCATCGCACCATAGACAAGTCCTTTGATATAGTTTGGTGCCAGACGGTCAAGTACCGCCTTTACGGATGGCTGAAATTCTGTCATATGTGATCGTTTTCCTTTGCCTGCGAACTCATATTGATCTGGATTTAATGGTAACACACGGATCATCTTTGGTTCTGAGGTAATGGATGTGATCATCTTTGTGTAAATAATATAGACTTCATCAAGTTCTCCTGATACATATTCCTCGATCAGTTTTTCTGCAATTCTTCTTGCACGGTAGATCGTAGGGTCCTGTGTTGTATAGAAGAAATCTTCGTCCATCTGGGCTGCATTTCTTCTTCCGAAGTAATTACGTCCCATATATCCGATAACGAACAGTTTGCCATCTTCATGAATGTTCTCTTCTGCCATTTTCTGAATGTTATGATTGTAAGCTCCGGCAAGTCCGCGGTCTGCAGTCATGACAAGATATCCTTTTTTCGGATTCTCTTTCTTTCTTTTATTTAAGAAAATATGCTGCAGATCCGGCGTATGTGCCATGATATCAAGCAGAGATGCCTGAAGCATTTCAAAGTATGGAGTTGTGGCATCTAACTGCTTTCTTGCTTTCTTTAATTTGGAAGATGAAATCAGATACATCGCATTTGTGATCTTTAATGTATCTTCGATACTGTTCATCCTTGTTTTAATTTCTCTGATATTTGCCATAGTGATCACCTACTTTAAATAGGCTTCTATCGCCTCTTGGATCTCTTTTGCAATGTCGTCTGTTAAAACTTTGCCTTCATCGATCTTCTTCACTGTCTCTGGATATTTCTGTTCAAAGAATGCTGTCATTTCTTCTGTCTCTGCCTTTAATTCTTTGACTGGAACATCATTTAACATCTTATGACCTGCTGCAAACAGAAGTAAAATCTGTTTATGTAATGCCATTGGATGGTACAATGGCTGTTTTAACAGTTCGATCAGATGAGATCCATAATTTAATGTTGCTTTTGTTCCTTCGTCAAGGTCTGAACTAAACTGTGTAAATACTTCAAGTTCTCGGTACTGAGCAAGATCGATACGAAGGTTTCCGGCTACTTTCTTCATGATCTTTGTCTGGGCTGCTCCACCAACACGTGATACGGAAAGTCCGACATTGACCGCTGGTCTTACACCGGAGAAGAATAACTCACTTTCAAGGAAGATCTGTCCGTCTGTGATAGAGATTACGTTTGTAGGGATGTACGCGGACACGTCTCCTGCCTGTGTTTCGATGATTGGAAGTGCTGTGATAGATCCACCACCAAGTTCATCGCTTAATCGGCAAGAACGTTCTAGTAATCTTGAATGTAAGTAGAATACATCTCCAGGGTAAGCTTCACGTCCAGGTGGACGATCCAGCAGTAAGGAAATTGCACGATAAGCAACGGCATGCTTAGACAGATCATCATATACGATCAGAACGTCTTTTCCCTGATGCATAAAATGTTCTGCGATCGCTGTTCCTGCATATGGTGCGATGTACTGTAAGGATGCAAGATCACTTGCGGATGCTGATACAACGATAGAGTAATCCATTGCACCATGTTTGCTTAATGTTGTTACGATCTGTGATACTGTTGATGCTTTCTGTCCGATCGCTACATAAATACAGATAACATCCTGTCCCTTCTGGTTTAAGATCGTATCAACTGCGATGGATGTTTTACCTGTCTGACGGTCACCAATGATCAACTCACGCTGTCCACGTCCGATTGGGAACATGGAGTCGATTGCCAAGATACCTGTCTGTAATGGCTGGTCAACGGATTTTCTGTCGATAACTCCTGCTGCCTCGTGTTCAATTGGTCTTCTCTCGTCAGTTTTAATCTCACCTTTTCCATCGATTGGTTCTCCGATCGCGTTAACGACACGTCCGATCATAGCATCTCCAACCGGGATATCTGCCTGTACACCGGTTCTTGCTACTTTAGATTCTTCCATTAATCCATGATCGGAACCAAGTAAAACACAACCGATACAGTTTCTTTCAACATTCAGTACAAGTCCATGGACACCTGTTTCAAAGATAACAAGTTCTCCATACATTGCCTGGTCCATACCATAGACTGTTGCAATACCATCTGCGATCTGAATGATTCTTCCTTCTTCTTTGACCTCAGTTTTCTGGTCATAGTTTTCAATTTGATCTTTTAATACAGAAACGACTGTTTCTGGATTGATACTACTCACCTGATTCTCACCTCCATGTAAGTTTCTGCTGTAATTTTCTCATTTTACCACTCAGGCTGTTATCATAAACGTGGTCTCCGACTTTTAGTACGAAACCACCGATCAAGTCTTTATCTTCTTTTAAAGTAAGATCTACTTTGTCTGCCTGATACTGTTTCATAAGATACTGTTTGATTCGCTCAAGCTGCTCGTCTTTTGGCATTGTCACATAGTCAAACTCTGCCTTGATGATCTTGTCTGTCTTGCGTTTTAATTCATCGTAATATTCAACTGCCTCATCAAAACAAGCGATATCATCATTGTCACATACAACTTTTAAGAAACTTTTGATATCATCAGAAAATAACTTCTCAACCACATTTTCTTTTTCTTTCTTTGTGATCGTTGGATTTTCTAATGCGCTTAAAAGTTCTTCATTTTCATGAAGCATGTCCTGCGCTTTTTGTAAACTTTCTTTTTTGATCCCAAGTTCAAACAATACCTGTCCATACGTCATGGAAATTCTCTTCATATGCTAGACACCTGCCTCTTTCAGGAAATCATTTAAAAGCTTTTCATTGCCTTTGTCATTTGCTTCTTTTTCCACAACCTTGGAAGCTGCCATAAGTGCGATTCCTGCGATCTCTGTCTGAAGACCTGCGATCGTCTTCTGTTTCTCAGCTTCAATATCTTTACGGGCATTTTCTTTCATAAGAGCAATCTCTTCTTTTGTCTGATCCATCTTATTCTGGTATTCATTCTTCGCTCTTGCTCTTGCATCGGAAACGATCTGTCCTGCCTCATCTTTTGCCTGTGCAAGGTTCTTCTCATATTCCTGTTTGATTCCCTCTGCCTCAGCTTTCGTCTGTGCTGCTTCATTTAAGTCGCTTGAGATCATTTCTTTTCTCTTCTCCATAATCTCGCTGACTGGTCCAAATAAGAACTTACGAAGCAACAGATAAAATACGACAATGTTGACGATCGGCCAGATAATGCCCCAGTCTAATTTCAGAAACATATCTTCCGCCTCCTACTTCTATTTCATTACAATTAACAGAATCGCAACAACTAATCCATAAATTGATGTAGCTTCGGCTAATGCACAACCAAGTAATAATGTTTTATTGATATTTCCAGCTTCTTCTGGCTGTCTTGCGATTGCTCCAAGTGCTCCATTTGTTGCAACACCGATACCAATACCTGCTCCTAAACCTGTTAATACTGCAATTCCTGCTCCAATAGCTGCTAATCCCATAATTCTAATCTCCTTTTACTTTTAAATAAAATTTAATTTTGTGTATCTGTTATTGATACATTTTTACTCAATTGATTCACTGATAAACAGTGATGTTAATAATACAAATACATATGCCTGCAACAATCCATCGAAAAAGTCGAAGTAGCAGCTAAATGGCAATGGCACGATCGCTGGTGCGATATGTGTGATCAGTTCCATTAAAACGAATGCTCCTAAGACATTTCCAAAAAGTCGCATACACAGTGATAACGGTCTTGTAAATAATTCAAGGATGTTAATGGCCGCCATCATTGGCATAGGTTCCACATAACTGTGTATATATCCTTTCAATCCTTTTTCGTGGATTCCAGAATATATGATCAAAAACAAACTGATGATCGCTAATCCTGCGGTAACATTCAGATCTTTCGTTGGCGGTTTCGCTCTGAAAAATCCCGAAATATTTGCACACGCAAGATAGATCAGAATTGTTCCAAGAAACGGTATGTAACGTTTCCCTTTTTTGCCGACCAGACCACCGATGAAGTTATAGATGAAACCGACTAAGGCTTCCACATAAACCTGCGGTCCTTCTGGTATGACTTTCAGGTTCCGTACGAATATGATGCAGAGCAACACTACGATCGCCATGATCACCCATGTTGTTACGGCTGACTGCGGTACTGGAATACCTCCGCCGATGGGGATCGTAAAGCTTGTCTTAAGTGAGAGCTCTTCCATCAGATAATCTCCCAATGAACCCATTTTCTCCTCACCTTCTTTAATTTTATTCTTCTGCAGAAATCCAAGGGTTAATTTCTGCAAAAGTAAAAGAGTGTCTACGCTATATCTTGTAAACACCCTTGTTCTGGAAGTTATTTTATGCCTCTAATTTTTATTTGTCAATTCTTTTTGCGTTAAGATTGTGTTTGTTTTTTGTTTAATACTTACAAAGAAGCATATCGAAATTTAGTAAAAAGCACCAAAACACGAGGGTTTGCGGTATATAGAAATGAGAGTTGGTCAGTTTTTTCGTGTTAAGATTTGATAAATTTTTTCTGTTTTTTATGAGTTTTTCTTGAAATTTATAAGGTTTTTGTACATAAAAAAAGACATGCAGACGATGAATTTTATCCGTTTCTCATCTGCATATCTTCCTTATTTATATAACGTCTATATAATCTTTCTATAAGTCTTAGTCTTCAATCTGGTTGATACGACGAATATGTCTCTCATCATTTGAGAATTCTGTCTCAAGGAATGTATCAACGATATCAAGTGCTAATCCTTCTCCGACAACACGTGCTCCCATTGCAAGAATGTTTGCATCGTTATGTTCTCTTGTTGCATGTGCGCTGAATGTGTCACTGCAAAGTGCTGCACGGATTCCTGGAATCTTGTTTGCTGTGATAGAAATTCCGATTCCTGTTCCACAGATTAAGATACCCTGTTTTACTTCTCCGTCTTTAACTGCATTTGCAACTGCTTTTGCATAAACAGGATAATCACAGGATTCTTCAGAATAACATCCATAATCCTTTACTGCATATCCTTTGTCTTCCAGATGCTTGATGACTGCCTGTTTTAATGCATATCCACCGTGATCACTACCAATACCTATCATTTCGTTTCCTCCTAATCTTTCTTCCCATATTTTCTTAACTAAACGAGCAATCTGATCAAAACAGCGCTCGTAGTCGTCATCTTCCATGCCGTAAGGATCGATGATCGCACCTTCCACTCTGGCATATTCATTCAGTGTCGCAATCTCTTTATATCCATGATATTCTTCTAGGATCTTCTCTTTCTGCTCTTCTGTCATGGTTAAGATCAGATCGCTTGCTTCTACTTCTTCCTGTGTAAGCTGTGCCGATTGAAAATCAAGGCTTTCTATTCCACACTTGTGTATTACCATGTCTGCTGCCTTGACATGGACCGGTTCTGGGAATAATACGACTAAACCTCTTGAGATCACTTCCACATTCTTCTGGTGTGCATCCAAAAGATACTGGCGAAGCAGTGACTCCGCAATAAAGCTTCGGCACGTATTATTCGTACTTACCATTATTATTTTCTTCAAAATATTCTCCTTCTTTAAATACGGAGGATTTCATGTCCTGCTGCTTTCACCATACGGTTCATGATCGCTTCACTCAAAGGTTCACCTTCAAACCCTTCTGAATAGATCATATCTACATCCTTATGGTCAAATTCTCTCAATACATCATATAAATGTGCTGTCACTGTCTCAAGATGTGCTCTCTCTCCAACAGAAACAACTTCATCTGCCTGATATAGATCTTTCGTCTCATCAGATGCAATGATACCAATCTTCTTTCCCTGCTCTCTCTGCTCTTTTGCAAGCTGATTGATATGCTCTACAACTTTGGCCTGATCATCACCAAGAACAAGTAGCATCTGTGCTTTTGGCGCATAATGTTTGTACTTCATTCCAGGTGCTCTTGGCACACCATTATCACTTGCCTTCAGGGATGTATTCATCAATACTTCACATCCAAGAAAATCTTCCATGTCCTCCTTTGTGATCCATCCTGGTCTTAAGATGACTGGCACTGCATCTGTAAAATCAATGATCGTTGATTCTACACCTACCAAAACAGCTCCTCCATCTAAGATCATCGGAATCTTTCCATGAAGATCTTCCATCACATGTTCCGCCTTTGTCGGACTAGGTCTTCCAGACGTATTCGCACTTGGTGCCGCAATCGGCACTCCTGATCTTCTGATCAACTCAAGCGCCACCGGATGATCCGGCATACGAATCGCCACAGTCTCAAGCCCTCCTGTCACACAATCCGGTACCTGATCCGCTTTCTGCAGGATCACCGTCATAGGACCCGGCCAGAAATGTTCCATTGCACGTCTTGCGTTATCTGGAATCTCTTTTACTAAAGACTCCACCATCTTCATATCACATACATGAAGAATCAAAGGATTATCAGAAGGTCTTCCCTTCGCTGCATATATCTTATGCGCCGCATCAGGAAGCAGACCATTCCCTCCAAGACCATATACTGTCTCTGTCGGAAACGCTACAAGCTCACCCTCTCTTATGAGAGCAGCGGCTTCTTCCATGTCCTTTGATGAGTCTTTGATATTGCTAATTTGTATAAGTTTTGTTTCCATTTTTTGTATCTCCTGACTTTTAATCGTTTAGGGTGTGATTAAATATAGCCATTTGGATTAATTATAGCATGGAATTGATTCTTTGTAAAATTTTGATTTGAAAGGTAGTCGTGGGGATTGTATATGAGAATTTCTACTTCTTTTCTTCATATACTAGAAAGAAAGGGGATCTATCATGAACACCCAAAACCGTTTCCTCTTCTGGGGTATTCTCCTGATTGTTGTCTTATTGTCTGTTTCTTCTATTACATTCCCTATCTTTGTTGCACAGACTGTCAAAAACCAAAATGTGATCTGTATTGATGCCGGGCATGGTGGTTCTGATCCTGGGAAGGTGGGGGATCCTGATATTTTGGAAAAGGATATTAATCTTTCTCTTGCTTTAAAATTGCAGAAAGTTCTTGAAAAGAACAATTTTAAAGTATATATGACTCGAAATGGGGATTATAATCTTGCGGATTCAAAAGATAATCAAAAACGTAGTGATCTTGCAAATCGTAAGCAGATTATTTTTGAAAATGATCCTTCGGCTGTGATCAGTATTCATCAGAATAGTTATCCAAGCAGTGATGTTCATGGAGCACAGGTTTTCTATCCACAGGGGTCTGAAAAGTCAAAATTGCTTGCGGATTCTATACAGGATGCTTTGATTCAGGGGCTTGATTCCAGCAATCATCGGCAGGCAAAGTCGAATGCTGAGTACTATCTGTTTCGTGACAATCCTTATCCGATCGTCATTGTTGAGTGTGGTTTTTTATCAAATCCAGAGGAACTGAAACTGCTGCAGAGTTCTTCTTATCAGAAGAAGGCTGCTCAATGTATTTATCAGGGACTTAAAAATTATCTGGATGGAAGGAATTGAAGAATGGATACTGACCGGAGGGCTTTTTAACTTTATAGAACTTTCCTGTAAAGTTAAGAGCCGGGAATTCATGATCCCGGCTCTTATATGCTCTTTGCATAATTATATTATTCTTTAATTTTCTGATACTCTATGGCGTATATCTCTCCTTCCTGATCGTTGACATACTCTTTCATGTAAGAATCATCTTCATTGAGTATTAGATTTATATGTTCCAGATTTACATCACTGATCGTAATGCCGTCCACACGGATTGCCAGTCCCTGTGACAGGTAATAAGATAATTCATCATGACTCGTCATTCCTGCCCTCCAATCATCATAAGCAGATGTTAAATTGTTACTTACATGTTCGATCATCCTCCTGAATTCTAAAAAGATGATCGCTTACATCGTTCAGTGTTACTTGTGGTATATAAAAATTCCGCACTGTCTCCAAATGTAAGTTTTGTCGCGACATAATGTAATTATATACATAACGGAAATTATTTCAAGTCATTTATGGATAAAATTGTAAATTTCTTGAAAAAGCTTTACACACCGCAAAAGTAATACTATAATAACATCAAAGTAGTAAAGGAGTGATGATTATGAAAATAGAACGTATCAGTGATAATCAAATCCGATGTACTTTAAATAAAGAAGACTTAGAAGGAAAGGAAACTCTGTTAAGTGAACTTGCCTTTGGTTCTGAGAAGGCAAAAGGTCTGTTCCGGGAATTAATGAACAAGGCTGCTACTGAACTTGGTTTTGAGACGAATGAGGATAATCCTTTGATGGTAGAAGCAATTCCTGTATCCAAAGAATGTCTGATCCTTGTGATCACAAGAGTGGATAACCCAGAGGATTTCCGTGAACATTATAAAAAGTTACCAAAAGGTCTGCTTGGCGGACCAATGACAGATTCTGACGATGATATCTTAGCTGATCTTCCGGATTTTCTTTCCGGACTTGGCAAATCTGCAATGTCATCTGATATCAGTAATGACATGAAACATGCTCTTTCTGATACAGGAGTTGGTATTTTTGCTTTTACCTCTCTTGATGATGTCGCTTTTGCATCAAAGCTGTTAAGTGATTACAATGTTTCAAGTACTTTATATAAAGATCCTGACAATCAGTGTTATTATCTTTCATTGACGGCGCTTGACGATTCACCAAACAGTGAGATCATGGATGAGATTCACCTGATCCTCTCAGAATATTGCAAACGTCTGCCAAACACTTATGCAACGAAAGCTTTATTTAATGAACATCTGACAACGATTATTGAAAAACAGGCTGTCGAAGAGATGGCTGCATATTAAATAACAAAAGGACTTCCTGATTACATTCTCTCTTGTATTCAGGAAGTCCTTTTTTAATATTATAGATACATGGTTCTCTTTTGTTAATATATAATTTTATTTTCTGGTAAATTTATTTAGCTGCCGTATAAATTGCCACCAGATCTTTTGCTGATAATTTCTTAAATGCTCCAAGCTGCTGTGTATCATCATTGGTTGCTTTCATTGCCATATCTTTGATCTGCTCATCGGTTGGATCGATTCCAAGTTCTTTTAAGTTTGTTGGCATTTCAATCTCTCTGTAGAAGTCTTCCACAGCTTCAATTCCTTTGATTGCTGTTGCTTTGACATCTTCGCCTTCTTCAACACCCATAACATTCACTGCAAACTGTGCGAATCGTTCTGGTTTCTCATCCATAACGTATCTTGCCCAGCTTCCCCATACTGCTGCAAGTCCTGCTCCATGAGCTACATCAAACATTCCACCTAATTCATGTTCGATCAGATGTGTTGCCCAGTCTCCTCCACAGGTTCCGCATCCTGTCAGTCCGTTATGTGACAGAGAACCGCACCACATGATCTCAGCTCTCGCTTCATAATTCTTTGGATCTTTTTTGAGGATCTTTGCGTATTTCATAACGTTTTTCATAACGTCCTGTGCAATCTTGTCTGTGATCTCCATCGTATCTTCCAGTACAAAATAACGTTCCATTGTATGCATCATGATATCCGCACATCCGCACTGTGTCTGGTAATCTGGTAATGTATATGTAATCTCAGGATTCATGATCGCAAATTTAGGTCTTGCAAGGTCTGTATCTAGTGCCTTCTTGTACCAGCCTTCTTCATTTGTGATAACGCAGGAATTACTCATCTCACTTCCTGCTGCTGCGATCGTTAAGACACTTCCTAATGGATAACATGCCTTAGGTCTTGCTTTTCCTGTAAACAGATCCCATACATCAACATCTGGGTTCCCAAGTCCATAGGCAATTGCTTTACAAGAGTCAATAACACTTCCTCCACCTACTGCAAGAATGAAGTCGACACCTTCTTTTTTGCACAATTCGATTCCTTCATATACTTTTGATAAATGTGGATTTGGCACAACACCACCAAGTGTTACATAATCAATATCAAAATCCTTTAATGCTTCACAAACTCTGTCTAAAAGTCCTGATTTTTTTGCACTCTGTCCTCCGTAATGAACAAGGACTTTCTTACATCCCTCTGCCTTCACTAATGGTCCAACTTTAAGTTCTGCATCTTTCCCAAAGACTACTTTTGTTGGTGTATAATACTGAAAATTTAACATACTATATCCTCCTGTATCAGCTTTTGTTTTTATATTTATACAATAAGTTTTTGTAAAAAATCAGCACATCATAATATTTCTATTACAATGTGCTGTTTTCTTACTTATATATTATAAGTGATTATAAACTTTTTGCAAATGCCTGCATGATCAGAGATGCTACTTTAGCTCCTGGATCTTCCAGACTTCTGGATGCTTCTCCTCTTGTTGCAGCACGTCCGTGAACTGCTAACATTGTTGTAGTAGCTTTGAATCCTTCTTCTGCTGCATCAGCTGCTTTTGCTGCCATGTCTGCTAAAGATTCTCCTGCTGCTAAAGAAGCCTGTAAGCTTTCTACTGCTGGATGAATTCCATCAAGGAATGTCTTGTCTCCAACTTTAGCTCCACCTAATTTAGCAACTCCTGCTTCATAAGAAGCGAAGATCTGTACTACATCAGCATCTTCTAATGTTTCTTTTCCTTTCAGATCTTTTCCAGCCTGTTTTAAACCAGTTGCCATTAAAGATCCCATTGTTGAAGGAACTTTATTCGCCATTGCTTTTCCTGCTGCGAATAACAGTTTTCCTGCATCTGTGATCGCACCATCAGCAACTGCATCGTATGCTGCTTTGAATCCATCAGTCATTGTAAGACCTAAGTCTCCATCACCAACGATTCCGTCCATCTCGATCAGCTTATCTTTATTCTCAGCCATGATATCGCTGATTTCTTTTAATAATTTGATTAAGTAAGATGTTTCCATGCTTAAATGCCTCCTAAACCTGTTTGAAGAATGGTGTATCAACTGGATGGTCGATGTATTCTTTTAATTCATCATCAAGTTTTAATAATGAGATTGAGAATCCAGCCATTTCGATCGCTGTTGCGTATTCTCCTACATAGTATTTGTATACGCTGATTCCTTTTTCTTCAAGAACCTGATTGATACGACGTGTTACGATATACTGTTCATCTAATGGAGTTGCTCCAAGACCATTTACAAGTACTGCAACTTCGTCACCATTTTCATATGGAAGGTCAGCTACGATCTTCTCTAACATTTCATCAACGATCTGATCAGCTGGCTCTAATTTACCACGGCGGATTCCTGGTTCTCCATGGATTCCCATTCCGATTTCCATTTCGTCATCTTCGATTTCGAAACTTGGTTTACCAACTCTTGGTACTGTACATGGTGTTAAAGCTACACCCATTGTACGAACGTTGTTGTTTGCTTTATCTGCAACACGTTTTACTTCTTCTAAAGAAAGCATCTTGTCTGCTGCAGCTCCTGCACATTTGTATACGAAGAAGATTCCTGCAACACCACGACGTGTGCTCTTTTCTCCTGGTGCAGATGGTCCTGCTGAAGCAACATCGTCTGCTCCTAAAACTTCTGCTGTCTCGATATCGTCTTCCATCTCAACTTCATCAGCTGCTGGACGGAATGTGAAGATATCTCCATTATAATTACCGTAGATATATAATACTCCGGCACCCTGGTCTGCATCTCTTGTTAAAGCGATTGCCTGATCTACACTTGGAGACTGGAATACATCACCAACTGCACATCCATCGATCATACCTTTTCCTACATATCCCAAGAATAATGGAAGATGTCCTGATCCACCACCTGTGACGATACCTACTTTTCCTTCTTTTTTATGTTTAGATACAAGAACCTGTAAGTCACCATCTACACATGTAAGATCATCTTTATGTGCGATGTAGATTCCTTCTAACATTTCTTTGATATAATTATCTGGATGGTTGATAATTTTCTTCATTGCATACTCTCCTTCTTCTATGTAAGCGATTATTTGTTAGGGAATTTGATCTGAGATGGATATTCCCATTTCTGTAATTCTTCTGGTGGGAAGAAGTATGGTTCTTCACCCTGTCCTGCACAAAGTGCATTGTAGTATAACTGAGCTAATTCTTCGATATAAGCAGCTCTTAAGTATGCATCATAGATGTTACCCTGAGATACAGCTACTGCTCCATGTCCCTGTAATAAGAATACGTCTGCTTCCTGAACTGGTTCGATAACACTGTCAGACAGATCTGTTGTTCCTGGACGTCCATAAGGAGCAACTGGAATTCTTGATTTTGTTACACCTAAGTTAGCGATTTCATATACAACAGCTGGAATTGGTTTATTTAATACAGCGAATGTTGTTGCATACATAGAATGTGTATGACATACAGCATTTACGTCTGGTCTTGTTTTATAGATCTGAAGATGCATTAAAGATTCACTTGTTGGGCGAAGTCCTGATTCGTTTTCGATAACGTTTGCATCAAGATCAAGAACAACCATATCTCTTGCTGTTAATAATTCTCTATCTACCTGTGTTGGTGTGATTACTACATATCCTGTTTCTGGATCTCTAGCACTTAAGTTTCCAGATAAATGTTTACATAATCCTTCTTTCTGAGCACGTTTTGCCATAGCTACAACGTCTTTTTTTAATGATTCTAACATCTCTACTTCTCCTTTTCCTGTTTTTGAATTAATTTAATGATATCTTTTGGCTCTTTTGCCTTCTTTAAAAGCTGCAAGCTTTTTTTATCTTCTATTATGTGATTTAACTGCTCTAACATCTCCAGATGTTTTGTAGGCTCTGGTGTCCCGATCATAATGACAACATCTGCCTGCATATATCCACACACGTCTGTTCTCTCTGGCATGGTAAGTAATGATAAACATACTCTGTTTGCTCCATCATCGACTCCAGCGTGTGCAATGATCACTCCGTCTGCGATCATAATAAATGGTTTATCTGCCTTGATATTATCAATTGCTTTCTGTACATACCCTTCTGTGACATCACCGCGTGTTACAAGTGGTCTGCCCACTGTACGGATCGCATCTTCCCAAAGAAGTGTATGATCTAATACCTGAATCGTTTCTTCTACTAAAACATCTTTTAATCCAATTTGAAATCTTGTCCTTACATTGTTTAATTTCTCATCTTCAATCTCCGGATTCAATGCTGCTGCAAATTCTCTCTTTAATGCTTCCTCATCTATAATATCTGCATATTTGCGAACAATATTTAATAAGGTAGAAACATCTAATTTGTGAGGTACGATTCCGACTAATTCTCCCATGACTTTTTCTCTGAATTTAGTCTTAGATACTTCATCCAGAAATGGCTTCACAACAAACTGTGTCTTTGTCGTCTCAAGTCTTACCATCGTAAATACGAGGTCAAACTTTGTTTCATCATAGGATGCAAAATCTCTCATTGACAGACATGCAATGAACTCAATCTCTGGAAATAATTCCTTCAATGTAAAATATAAGAAATTAGATACTGAGATCCCATTCGCACATACTACAACTGCTCGTTTCCTTTGGTCCGGTGTAATTTCAAGAATACCTTCTCTTCGAAGCCATGCTCCAAATAATGCCGTAATATATACAAGCTCTTCGTCTGGAACTTCAACTCCTAATAATCTTTCTACCGGTCCGATGGATTTCCGCACGACTGCATGAAGTGATGCATATTGTGGGAGGACCATATCCAAAATACTTTGTTCGATATGATAATGATACTTCATGCGATAAAATGCTGGCTTGATGTGCTGAAACAATGCTTCTAGCAAGGTTTCTCTTTCATTGATCGTTACACAGATCAGATTCTCAAAATTAACGATCACTTCTTCTGAAGCTCTCATCAATTCTTCTTCCTGTGCAGAATCTCTTGTCTGCAGTGTATGGAAATTAGAAATCTGAATCTGAGCTGTCAAAAATAATTTTTCTGTCTGCCAGGTAATTCCGTATTCTTTTGCAAACTCAAGCATCACAGAATACTCTTTTGTACCGGCAATATGTTGAAATGTCTCTGGAAGCTCCCGAAGAATCCTTTCCTTCTGTGTTCTGATAATGATCAAACACATGATCAAAGGAAGTTCTTTCAGTCTCTCATCTGTAAAACGAACTTGCAGGCGTTCTTCGATCATTGAGATCTGTTTCTCTACCTGCTCCATCATCTCTTCACTGATCTGACAGATATCCATGATTGTATCTTTTCCTTTTGGAATCTTTAAGATTCCACGAATTGATGTGACCATCATCTCACGTTTTGCATATTCACTGCCGACTAAGTGATATCCTTCCTGCCGGCTGTATAATACTTCCAAATGATATTCTTCTAATCTTTGTTCCAGTTTCTTAAGATCTGTTAGAAATGTATTTTTACTGATTTCTAATTTTGATGTGAAATGATAAATTGATAGTTCTTCGCGTACACAAAGAAGCATCAGAAAAATTAAAAGTCCACGTTCTTTATCCGTATAAATATACGTTGTTCCATCTCCAGTGATCTCTTCTGTCTGATATTGTTCAATGACAGCAACTGGTATGATAAATTTTCCAGTCCTTAACCGCTCGATCTTTGGCATTCCATTGTCCTGCAGATAATCATTGATCTTCTCGATCGTATAGCTTAGCTGCTTTCTGGATAGCTGTAAAGACGCTTCCACTTCCTTACCCGTGATCGCGGGATTATTCACAATCGTTTTAAGAACTGTATAACCTCTTTCATCTAAATACAATGGTGCACCTCTTTCATCAAGTCTATTACTTTAATAAGTTTACACTTCAATTCCTGGAGATTTTGCCTCATAATCAAGCAATTCTTTTAATTCATCATCTAATTTAAGGACAGTCAATGCTGCTCCGTTCATATCAAGAGATGTTACATAATCTCCAATAAATACTTTGTAAACTGACAATCCCTGTTCTTTCAGGTATTCTTCTACTTCATCATATAG
Source organism: Eubacteriaceae bacterium (assembly GCA_902362875.1). Classification (GTDB taxonomy): domain Bacteria; phylum Bacillota; class Clostridia; order Lachnospirales; family Lachnospiraceae; genus Anaerostipes. The sequence goes on from CABIYF010000011.1 coordinate 46,089, forward strand.
AACGTAAAGTTCCATAACTGGAGTAGCTCCTAATCCAGACATTAAAACTGCAACCTCTGAACCTTCTTCTGGTTCCATATCATCAATGACTGCCTTAGCCATCTGTCTTGCAATGTCTTTTGCTGGTTTTAAATCCTGGACATTAATACCTGGTTCTCCATGATGTCCGATTCCAAATTCCATCTTTCCATCTTCAATCTGGAAGTTTGGATGTCCAACTGCCGGAATTGCACATGGACTTAATCCGACACAGATACTTCTTGTATTGTCTACGGTTTTCTGTGCTACGTCAATGACTTCATCCAGTGTTCCACCTAAAGCAGCTTTTGCTCCTCCGATCTTCCACATGAACACACCACCGGCAATACCATGACGTTTTTCTTTTGTCTCTTTTGGAGAAGATGCAACGTCATCAGTTGCTACTACATATTTTACAGTTACACCCTGTTTCTTTGCTTTGCGGATCGCCATCTTTACATTCATATTATCCCCGGCATAGTTACCAAATAAACATGCAACTCCCTGCCCGGAATCTACTGACATAAAAGCGTCATAAAATGCTTGAGCAGAAGGTGAGGAGAAAATCTCACCTACTGCTACTGCATCCATCATATTCTTTCCGACATAGCCAAGAAACGCAGGTTCATGTCCTGATCCACCACCTGTTACAAGACCAACTTTGCCTTCTACAGGAGCGTTTACATACTGGACAACGCGATCATTTGCTTCTGAACGTTTGATCAGATCTTTATGGGCTTTTACATACCCTTTTACCATATCTTCTACAATATAATCTGGATCATTTACAAATCTCTGCATAACTGAAACCTCATTTCTTTTTGCTGTCTAATTTTTATGTATAATTGAGAATCAATCCTAGTTGATCTCTCTTCCTTCTGCTTCTTCTTTTCCAAGGTATTTGTAAAGTGCAACAAAGCATACAACAAAGATCACACATAATACTAATGGTAAGAAGTTTCCATCCATGATCTTAAATACATGGGAGAATGCATATGTCTGGATAGGTCCATCGATAGATGAGCAAGAAATTAATTCTCCAGCTTTTAATGCAACTGCTCCTGTTGAACGTGCAAGATCAGAGATGAATGGTGCCATGATCGTACCAACCCAAAGGTAAGCTGGTGCAAATAATGTAACTAAGATCAACATACGGATGATGTTACCACCTGTTACAAGGAATGCTGCTACTGCGATAGCGTTGTTTACGATACCAGCGAATGGAAGGATTTCGTTTCCTGGTAAGAACATTGAGAATACTAATGTTACAGGGATAGCCCAGAATACTGCTAACCAGATTTCGTTTGCACCACCCATGAATGGCCAGTCAAGACCTACAACTAATGTTCTGTCATCGAATTTCTTGTTCATGAAAGCACTGATAGCTGTTGAGATTGGCTCTAATGCCATCATGAAGTATTTTGAGATTACAGGGAACAGTGTTAATGCACATGCAGCCTGAATACCTAATGTTAATGTAGCTGCTACGCTGTAACGAGCAAGTACACCGAAGATGATACCAAGGATGAATCCTAATACGTGAGATTCAGCGAAGATACCGATCTTATCTTTTAATGCAGCAGCATCGAAACGTTTGTTTAATGCTGGGATTTTCTTTAATACACAGTCAATTGGGAACATGAAGATTGAAGTGAATCCCATTTTATGTGTACATGTTACTCCTGGAATTCCAGAAAGTTTTTCAATACGATACTGATACATATCTGCCATCTTTAACTCGAAGATGATCTGGATACCAGCTACGACAAATGCTAATGCGATAGAAGCTGCTGTTCCAAAGTATGGTTTAGATACGGCTGCTACTGCTACACCAGTAAAGATTTTTCCCCAAACATTCCATAAGTCAGCGTTGAATGTTTTTGTCTTGTTGATGATCAGCATAACAATGTTTAATCCGATCATCAGTGGGAACATTAAGAATGCGTATGGCCAAGACCAAGCGATTGCTGATAATGTTGTCCAACCACCGTCAACGATTGGTAAGTTGATTCCTGTGTGCGTTAACATTGCCTTTGCAGCAGGCCCAATAGCTTCAGACATAAATGAAATCAGCATTGACATACCAGTGAAGGCTACACCTAATGTGATACCAGCTGAGATGGCATCTTTAATTTTCATTCCTACGATTAATCCTGCGATGATAATGATGATAGGTACGAAGATTGCAGCACCTAATCCCAGGATCCAGTTAATTACATTTCCTAAAACACTCATATAATTCTCCTTTTCTCTCTCTCAAAAATCAGTTAAAACTGTTTTGCCCCTTATGCGTTAACAGCATCAACTAATTTTTTGAATTCAGCATCCTGTCCAACACCTGTTAAAAATGCGATACCATTGATAACTGGGATAGGATATTCTTTTGTTACCTTTGTGATTGCGATGTAAGCACAGCTTCCAGCAATGTAACGGTCTACAGATTTGATATCTACTGCTAATACTTCAGCAGGGATATTGTTCTCTTTTAAAAGACGATTAACTTTACTTGCTACTGTCTGAGAAGTTGCTACTCCACTTCCACATGCTACTACGATCTGTTTCATTTTAAGACCTTCCTTTCTAAAAAACTTTATTAGTTTTGTTTATTAATCTTAAAGACCTTCCATGGAAAGTACTGCTTCCATGTACTCATCTTCAGTTTTAGCGTTTACTAATTTGTCCATCACTTCTGGTTTCTGGAAGTTTGTTACCAGTACCTGAAGTAATTCAACATGTTCATTTCCAGCGTTTGGATCATCATGTCCACCAAGAAATCCAAGCATGAAGATGAATTTTACATCATGCTGAACATCGTTGTTTGCCATCTCGCACCATTTGATCGGATTCTTTAATCTTGTACATGCGATAAATGGTTTGATGATATTTTCTGGATCTGAATGAGGGATAGCTACCGGATAAGGTTCAACCGGAAGAGCTGTTGGATAATTTGCTTCTCTTGTTTTGATCGCATCTTTAAAAGTTCCTTTTACATATCCGAGCTCTAAAAGCTTATCTGTCATCTTGTCGAAAAATTCGTCCTGATCTTTGACTTCCCAGTCAAGCTGGATCAGTTCTCTGTAAATTGTGTCACGGTTTGCCACGATTTATCACTCTCCTTTTATTATTCCGGGCAGGTTGTTTACTTTGTCTCGTAAGCTTCGTTCCTTACCTGTTGATTTCATTATAGGACAGTATTTCTATCAATACAATTCTCATTGGGTTCAAAAAATGGAGCATTGGTTGCTCATTCCTGTGATGAGCAACCTTTTTGCTTAACGTTGCACAATTATAAAAATTTTATAAACTAATGATAAATATCGCATAAAATCAAGGTTTTTCAGGGGTATTTTTTAGATATTTTTACAATTATCTGACAATTATTTTTGATTTTTCATGGTGCAATTTGTTATTTTTGCTATTTTGCGCAATGTGTAAAAAAAAGAGAACGTTATACTTTTCAGCACTTGTAATATACTAAAAAATATAACACTCTCTTGATCTCTGATCTCGTTTTGAGCTATCGATTATGCTTCTTTTGTCTGAGCATATTCGTTTAATCTTCCAAGCAGTTCTTCTAAATCCATTCCATGAACATAAGCTGCCTGTTCAATGCTTTCACCCTGAGATGATGGGCATCCAACACATCCCATTCCAGATGCCATAAGGATTGCTGCGTAGTTTGGATCTAATGCGATTAAATCTGCGATGATCATATCTTTTGAAATTGCCATTTCGTTTATTCCTCCGTAAATATTAATAAATAGTATTTTTAGAAAACTGTCATCTTGTAACAACGTTTTCTAAAATAGTTTAGACTAACATTCATAGTATAATACATTATTATTCAAGTGTCAAAATATTTTAGTTCTCATTATTGTTAAAAATACAACAAATACAACAAAATCACTTGATATTCTTTCCTAAGTATATTAAAATAAACTTGGTCGAGCGGGTTTTGCCCGCTACTAATGATTATACTATTTATATAAGGAGGATATAACTATGGCATATGTAATTTCAGACGCTTGTATTTCTTGTGGAGCTTGCGAAGGAACTTGCCCAGCAGGAGCTATCAGCGAAGGAGACGGACAGTACGTAATCGATGCAGATACATGCATGGAATGTGGAGCTTGCGCAGACGGATGTCCAGCAGGAGCTATCAGCCAGGAATAATTTCCAGGTAACGTATATTGTTCAAACATCAAGAAAGAGATGCATTTTTATGCATCTCTTTTTTGTTCCATATATTCTCTTACCTGCTTTGATGTTGGAAGTGATTCGATCGCTCCTGGTGTAGCAATCGACAAGGCTGCTGTATAATTCGCTATGGACAGAACTTTCCCTACAGAATCATCCGTACAGATTCTTGTACAAAATGCCCCGATAAATGCATCTCCTGCTGCTCTTGGATCAACCAGTTCTACATCTTCGACTGCTTTCTTATAATAAAATCTCTCTGGTGTGTTCATGATCACACCTTTCTCACCCAGTGTCACAAGAACCGTTGGAACTCCACGTCCACGGATCACTGCCGATGCAACCCTTGCTTCGTCCAGATTAAATCTTGTCCAGTCTCTCTTCCAATCACTATGAATTTTGATCCCTGTCATTGATTTAGCCGCCTGTTCATTGACGATCAAATATGTAATATACTGCATAAATTCCTTTGATAATTTCTTTACTGGTGTCGGATTGAGTACAACATCCACCTGATGTTCATACGCATATCTCGCAACTTCTTCATTGACTTCCATCGGTATCGCATTCTGCAGGACTACCAGATCATATTTTCCTATCTCATCTTCCAGATAACGAATCTCATCTACTGTGACTGCCATGCATGCTCCTGGCACGATGATCGATCTTTTCTTTACTTTCTGTCCAGGAACTGTCTCTAGTAATACGATAGAAGAACCTGTTGGCAGTGTATCATCATATAATATCTGTTCTGTGTGTACACCTGCTTCTTTGCATACTTTGATCAGTTCTTTCCCATCCTGATCTCTTCCGATCTTGCCGATCAGTGTGACATCTGCCCCTAATCTCGCCATCTGTACCGCCTGATTCGCACCTTTGCCGCCAGGTGATTTCTGGATATCTTCTCCCATGACAGTCTGTCCTTCTTCTGGTATCACTCTTGTTTCAATCCCATGATTCATCATAAGACTTCCGACTACCAGAATCTTTGGTCGTTTGTTCATATTTGAATTCCTCACTCTATATATTAACTCTCAATTTGTTGAAATCAGAGCTCATAAACTCATTATAATATTGTCTGAATCCAAATACAATCGCAACTTATTTTTCTTTTCGTTTTCTTCGAAAAAATCTTTTTTTCTCTCTGGATGCCGCAATTTCTTCTCTTGCTTTCTGCTGATTTCTGATCAGTTCATCAAGTTTTTTAAACCGTTGCTCTTCTTCAGATTCTCGCAGTCTGAATTGATAATCAACTTCTTTTGCCACCCTGTCTGATACTTTAGAACTGATCTGATCTGCAATATAATCTTTCTGCTCAAGAATTGCCTGCCCCATGATCTTTACAAGTACTTTTTGAAACTCTCTCATCTTCTCTGACGCATCTATCTGTTTTTCTGCCGGAAATGGAATGATATTTCCGGAAAGTTTTTGCTTGATCTCCTCACTGTCTAATCCTTGATTCTTAAGATCACGAATCTGTTCAAAAGTGTGAATCTCCTTTTCTCCATAATAACGATAACCTTTTTCATTTCTTGGTATTACAAGTGAAAATTCTTCTTCCCATGTCCTAAGATTATATGTTTCAAGACCTAATTGTCTGGCCGCTTCTGATATCATACGTCTTTTTTCTCTCATATTTCCCTTCCTTTCCTCCCCTTCATTATAAGGTTTCAAAAGGATTCAAAACAAGAAAAACCGTCCTCTAAAAGATGACGGTTTCCTACATTATTCTCTTTATTTTTCGCACATTTACAGACCGAATTCATCCATCTCATCTTCATTTGATTCATTTGCGATCTGATTTAACCGGTATGCAAGTGTTGTATATCTTCGCTGTTCATTCACGTTCTGGATCATGGAAAATAACATGTTCCTGTCTCCCACGATCGTTAAACAGTTTCTTGCTCTTGTCACTCCTGTATACAAGAGATTCCTGTGAAACAGCACTCTTGGTCCGCTTAGGATCGGCATAACAACTGCAGGATATTCGCTTCCCTGTGATTTGTGGATCGTGACAGCATATGCCAGTTCTAATTCATCAAGGTTTGCATATGCATATTGAACCTCTTTTGTCTCATCAAATAATACAGTAACTTTCTCTGTATAATCATTGATCTCCGTAATGATTCCCATATCACCGTTAAAAACTCCGACACCTTTATCTACCGTAAATCCTTTGCTGTTTCGCATCTCCCACTCAAGCTGGTAATTATTCTTGATCTGCATTACTTTATCGCCTTCCCTGAACAAACCGAAAGCAATTTCTTTTTCTTTCTTCTCATCAGACGGCGGATTTAAATACTGCTGCATAACCTGATTCAACCGCTCAACACCAAGTTCACCTTTGCGCATCGGTGTCAAAATCTGAATATCATATGGCTTTGCATGAACATATCCCGGCAGTTTATCTCTGACTAAATAGACTAAAACTCCGAGTACATCCTGAATATTATTTCTCTGAAGAAAGAAGAAATCCCTGCTCTTATTATCTAATTCCACAGGTCTTCCCTGATGGATCAGATGGGCATTTCTTACGATATGACTTCCTTCTTCCTGTCGGAAGATCTGGTTTAATTCTACAACTTTAAACTGTTCGGATGCGATCAGATCTTTCAGAACATTTCCAGCCCCAATGGATGGCAGCTGGTTGGCATCTCCTACGATCACAAGTCTTGTTCCAGGAACCATTGCCTGAAGCAGCGCATTCATCAGATACAGATCCACCATGGACATCTCATCGATGATGATCACATCTGTCTCCAGTGGATTGCCCTCATTACGCTCAAACATCGTTGCGCCTTTTCTCAGATCTCGTTCTTTATCTGCTTCACCATTGATCTCCAACAGACGATGGATCGTCATGGCTTTATATCCTGTCGCTTCTGTCATACGTTTTGCCGCTCTTCCAGTTGGTGCTGCCAGTCTGATATCCAGCCCTTCATGTTCAAAATACTGGATCATTCCATTGATCGTTGTCGTTTTACCTGTTCCAGGACCTCCGGTTAAAACGACGATACTTTCCTGAGCCACCGCATGAATTGCTTCTTTCTGCTTCTCGGCAAACGTAATCTGCTCATTTTCTTCGATCATTGCGATCATTGTATCCACTTCTGAAACAGAAATATCATAATGAATGTTCAGATCAAGCAGCATTCTCGCTGTATTAATTTCCATGTGATACTGCGCTGCCGCATAGACCCTTGTTTCTTCGCCTTCTTCAATGACAATCTTACGGTCGATCATCATTTCTAATAAATGCTCCTCGATATCTTCTGGTGTTACCCCTAAAATATGAGCTGCATTCCTGCATAAAATATGCTTTGGCAAAAATACGTGTCCTTCGTTCAACGCCCTCATCAGCGTATAAAAGATTCCGGAAATGATCCTGTAATCAGAGTTGCTTCCGATCCCGACTTTCTTCGCAATCTCGTCAGCAATCTTAAATCCGACTCCTGCAATATCATCTGTCATCTTATAAGGATTTTCCTGAATGATCGTATATAAATGATCTCCATATTCCTTATAAATCTTCACCGCCAGATTATTATTGATCCCATATCCGGACAAGAACATCATTGCCTGTCGCATTTCCTGTTTCTCGCTGAATTCCACCGCGATCGCTCTTGCTTTCTTTTCACTGATTCCTCTTACTTCCGCAAGACGTTCCGGCTCTTCTTCGATCACACGGAACGTATCCATCTTAAACTTCTTCGTAATACGCTTCGCAAGCGCAGGGCCGATTCCTTTGATCGCTCCTGAACCCAGATAACGTTCCATACTGTCAATGTCATCTGGAGCTACGATCTCATATGTTCTCATCTGAAACTGTGGTCCGTGTACTGGATGATCTACATAGTCTCCATCTAATGATATGTACTCTCCTTCATTCAAGAAAGGAAACAATCCGACAACAGTTTCTTCGTCACCATCTACATCTAGACTTAATACAGTGTATCCGTTGTCTTCATTTCGAAAACGTATATGATCCACGTATCCTTTCAAATATGCCATTGTTCGTCTCTCCTTTCTTAAATAACGTGAATTAAGGCCAGGATGTACTGCCATCCTGGCCTTTTGAATCTTTAATGATTATTTTTTCTTTGTTTTCTTGTCGTCTTCTGCAAGATATTCAATGTATTTTCCTGTACCGATCGCTACAGCTGTTAATGGATCTTCTGCTGTCATTGTATTGATTCCAGTCTTTTCTTCGATCAGTTCTTCTAATCCCTGAATTAAAGATCCACCACCTGTTAAGACGATTCCACGGTCAGAAATGTCTGCTGCTAATTCTGGTGGAGTTCTCTCCAGTACGTTGTGTACTGCGTCTACGATCTGGTATGCAGGTTCTCTTAAAGCTTCTTCTGTTTCTTCAGATGTTACAGTAACTGTCTTTGGAAGTCCTGTTACAAGGTTACGTCCACGAACGTCCATTGTAAGGTTCTCTGGGCGTTTGTATACTGTACCTACGTTGATCTTGATCTCTTCTGCTGTACGTTCTCCAATCAGTAAGTTATGTTTCTTACGCATGAAACGAACGATAGCTTCATCAAAATCATCTCCGGCTACTTTGATAGAATTGCTTACTACAACTCCACCTAAAGAGATAACAGCGATATCTGCTGTTCCTCCACCGATATCAACGATCATATTTCCACATGGTTTTGCAATGTCGATTCCTGCACCGATTGCTGCTGCAACTGGTTCTTCAATGATAGAAACGTCTCTTGCTCCTGCCTGATATGTTGCATCTTCTACTGCTTTCTTCTCAACTTCTGTAGCACCACTTGGTACACAAACGCTGATGCGAGGCTTTCTTCCAAATAAAGATTTACCAACTGTTCTGTCGATAAAATAGCTTAACATCTTCTCTGTTACTGTATAATCAGAGATAACTCCCTGACGTAATGGACGAACTGCCACGATATTTCCTGGTGTTCTTCCTAACATTAAACGTGCTTCTTCCCCGATTGCTTTGATCTTGTTTGTATTTCTGTCAAATGCCACTACGGATGGCTCTTTTAATACCACGCCTTTTCCTTTCACGTAAACTAATACGCTAGCGGTTCCTAAATCAATTCCAATATCTGTTCCTGCTGCCATAGCAAAAATTCCCCTTTCGCTTTCTCTTATCTATCATTATTATGTTATTTCTTCATTATCAGTATGCATATGTACACATACTTCTCTTATTATATACATTTCCGCAGAAAATTCAACGCTTTTTTACATATTCCGCTAAATTTCAGTAAATCTTAAGAACTTATTTTTCCCAGCGTCCAGAAGCCCCGCATGGAAGGACTAATCCATTGGATGAAACAGGTAATCCAATCTCATCTGCGACAACTTTTCCCCCGAATTTTGCTGCTACCTGAGTCTCTAACATATAAGTTAAAACTGCTGGCTGTAAACCTGTTGTATAGGAGTTTACAAGGAAGAATAATGGATCATCGGACAGAATCTTTGTACATAGTTCGATGAATGGATAAATCTTCTCCTCGATCTTCCAGATCTCACCCTTTGGTCCTCTTCCATAAGATGGAGGGTCCATGATGATTCCGTCGTAATGATTGCCTCTTCGGATCTCTCTTTCTACAAACTTCACACAGTCATCGACTAACCAGCGGATTGGTTTTTCTCGAAGTCCTGAAAGCTGTGCATTCTCCTTCGCCCAGTTTACCATACCTTTGGATGCATCAACGTGCGTGACAGATGCTCCTGCTGCTGCCGCTGCAAGTGTTGCTCCTCCTGTATATGCAAATAAGTTTAATACTTTTACCGGACGATTTGCTTTTCTGATCTTCTCAGAGAACCAGTCCCAGTTCACTGCCTGTTCTGGGAATAATCCTGTATGTTTGAAGCTGAATGGCTGTAGGTGGAATTTTAATTCTTTGTACTGAATATCCCATGTCTTAGGGAGATCAAAGAATTCCCACTGTCCGCCGCCTTTGTGACTTCTGTGATAATGGCCGTTTGGCTTCTTCCACTGTCTTAACTTCTTTGGAGTGTCCCATAGAACCTGTGGGTCTGGCCTTACCAGAAAATAATCTCCCCAGCGTTCTAGTTTCTCACCATTTGATGTATCTAAGACTTCATAGTCTTTCCATTGGTCTGCTAACCACATATTGTATATTCTCGCTTTCTGTTTCTTCTATAAAAAATATCATCTTTAAAATGTCATTTTTCGTATGCATCTACATACTTATGTTTATTATAGCCTAAAGACAATTTCTTTCGCAAGAGTTCTATATAGAAAAAAAGAACTTTCTGTACCTTTTCCATACAGAAAGTTCCCAAATTATATAATCACTATGATTTTTAAGCCTGCAGTCCCATTAAATGGTTAATAAACTGCTGTGCAGTACGTCCAGAGATTCCTCCGTGGCTTAATTCCCATTTGTTTGCTTCGAGTTTCAGTTCATCTTCACCCATGCTGATTCCAGCCTTGCGGGCAAGTTCGAAAACGATCTCGAAGTATTCTTTCTGGCTTGGTTTTGAGTAGTTAATTGTAACACCAAAACGGTTAACCAGAGATAATTTTTCCTCCATTGTATCGGATCTGTGCATTCCATTCTTGTTCTCTACATCATCTCTGTCATTCCATGTCTCTTTGATCAGATGACGGCGGTTAGATGTTGCATAGATTAAGATATTTTCTGGTTTTGTTTCAACTCCACCTTCGATGACTGCTTTTAAGAATTTATATTCAATCTCAAATTCTTCGAAAGAAAGATCATCCATGTAAATGATGAATCTGTAATTTCTGTTCTTGATCTGAGCAATTACATTAGAAAGATCTTTAAACTGATGTTTGTAGATCTCGATCATACGTAATCCCTGATCATAGTATTCGTTAACGATTGCTTTGATACTTGTGGATTTACCTGTACCACTGTCACCGAATAACAGAACGTTGTTTGCTTTTCTTCCTTCCACGAATGCTTCTGTATTCTCAACCAGTTTCTGTTTCTGGATCTCATATCCAACAAGGTCTGATAATACGACTTTATCCATGTTATTGATCGCGCGGAAGCGGATGTTGTTGTCTCCACATTCTTCGATACGGAATGCTTTGTTAAGACCGAACATACCAACTCCATATGCTTTGTAGAAATCTGTGACCATGTCAAAGAATTCATTCTCATCTTTGGCTGTCTCTAATCTCTCACTTAATGCCTGAACCTTTTCACTGACGTTCTTGTTATACATTAATTCTGGTTTACCAATTGCCTGATAATCTGAAATTCTGCTGAAGCAGTCAACTCTTAATTCATCTTCGATCTTGCTAAAATCAAAGTCAAATAATTCTTTGAATGCTTTGAAATCGCTCTTTGCAAAGTGGTTAACACTTCCTTCACTGGCTCCGACTTTCTCGCATGTGATACTGAATGGATTTTCATTTGTGATCAGTAAGTATGTTAAATAGTTGTGCCACAGATTCTTGTCAAATGCGTAGTCTGTTGCAACTTCTAAGATTCTCTTTACCTGTTTAAATACTCTTGTTCTTAAAACATCTTTTGTCTGTGATCCTTCGTCCATGCAGCGGAAAATGTCACTTAACTGCATTAAGATGGATTCTTTGTCCATGTCACCGTAGATCAGTAATTTTGATACGATATTATACATCTCTTGTATTCCCCCAAACTTTCTCTTAAAATCATTCTTTTGTAACTGTTAGCAATCGTTACGTTTATTTTGGTCTTAGGTACGATTTTATACCTTTTGGTTTGTGGTTTTCAATAGTTTTGAAAGATTTTCATGTAAAACTTTATATTTTTTCTCTTTTCTCACAAAAATCGACAGTATATGATTCATATACTGCCAATTTTATTTTTCATGATCCAATTTTAAAAGTCTGTCGTGCATCGTTTTACAATATCACATGGCACTTTCAGATTCTTTTCAATCTCTTCTTTGCGTTCTAAAAGTGCGATCATATTTGCCACTGTAGAACTGCATAAAACTGCCACTTTACTATCTACCGATGTAAGTTCCGGCTCACAGCACTTCGCAAGGCTTGAGTTGTTGTATCCTGATACGGATAATTCTTCTGGAATCTTGATTCCCTTGACTTTTGCATATTTTAATACGGCGATTGCAAGTTCATCCTCTGTTGCAACTACGCTGTCAAAATCGAGATTCTGATGCATCAGCAGCATATCCCTTGCATAACGGATATCATTCTTTGTATAAAACTTAAGCTCCCCGCGAACTGGATACCCCGCATCAATGAGTGCAGCTTCATATCCTTTCATTTTCTGATTCGCACTAAAAGATTTGGAATTGTATAAGAACAAGATCTTCTTCTTTCCACGTCGGATCAATGATGAAGTCAGTTCATACGTTGCCTGATAATCATCCGCATAAGCACAATAGATATTCTCTCCTTCTAAGTGTGCATTGATCATAAATACAGGGGTCTTCTTTGCCGCTTCCTTAATATAAGCAACTTCTGCCGGATCGTCACTGTCGCCTGCATAGATAGATCCTACAAAAATCAATGTGTCGATTCTCTTAGACAGCATCAGCTTTGTATAACTTTCCCTTTCTTCTAATGAAGTTCCACTGCATCCTAAAATGCATCCATATCCATAATGATGCAGATGCTTCTCAAGATAAGAAACAGATCTTGCCATATAATCATCTGCGATCTCTGGGCAGATGATACCGATCGTCTTGGCAGAATCCAATCCAAGACCTCTTGCAAACATATTTGGTGTGTAACTTTCCTGTTCCATAACTGCCATGACTTTTTGTTTTGTCTTTTCACTTACTTTCGGACTTCCATTGATGACGCGTGAAACAGTTGCAATTGATACTCCTGACAGTTTGGCAATATCATAAATATTAATTGTCTTTCCCTCATTTCGTTTTGATAATTTTAAGTATATCACATATTCTAATGCATGGTCAGAAACGCTGCATCCGTGGTCTGCAAAGTAGTCAAGACGGATATTTAATGCTTCTTTTAAGTCTTCGAATGTTTTGATCTCTACACCACTTACTTTAGAAAGCTGTGCGATATAATCTGCGTATTCTGGTTTTTCAAGATTCATTGCCTTGTCAGGTCTCCATGCTGGTAATACCTGTACTTCGAATGTATCATCTGCAGCTAACACTTCATGCCATTTTAAGTCATCCACTGGATCATCGGTTGTACAGATTAATTTTACATTAGACTGACGGATTAAGTTTCTTACAGATATTCCGTCTTCTTTTAATTTTTCATTGCACAGATTCCATACTTCTTCTGCTGTATCTCCATTTAGCACTCCATGATATCCAAAATATCTCTGCAGCTCTAAATGACTCCAATGATACAGTGGGTTTCCGATCGCAAGTTCTAGTGTCTCTGCCCATTTCTGGAATTTTTCACAGTCTGTGGCTGCTCCTGTGATGTAATATTCATCCACGCCATTTGATCTCATCTGTCTCCATTTGTAGTGGTCTCCACCTAACCATACCTGTGTGATATTCTCAAATTTGCGGTCTTCTGCGATCTCCTGTGGATTGATGTGGCAGTGGTAATCTACGATTGGCATTTTATCTGCGTATTCGTGAAATTGGTGCTTCCGTTCGTGCTTCTAGTGTTATCTATGACAGAGCAGATTCCGCCATCACAAAAGCATCTGCAGACGAATTTGATTTCGACGCTGTTTTTGCAGATGCTGACCTCTTCCATGTATCTGGTATCACACCTGTACTAAGTGAGAGTGCACGTGATATCACATTTGCAGCTTTAAAATCTGCAAAAGAACATGGAGTATGTATCTCCTTTGACTTAAACTACCGTGCCAAATTATGGACAGAAGATGTCGAAGGAAAACAGGCAATGCTTCGTGAAATGATCGAATATGCAGATATCTGCTTCGGAAATGCAAGAGATGCTGCTAAATGTTTAGGTTACAGCGAGGATGGAATTGATTTTATCAATGGGGATTATACGATCTGCGTTGATGAAACACATATGTCAAATGTTGTGAAAGCTTATAACCTGAAATACCTTGTAACTACGTTAAGAAACAGTATCAGTGCTTCTGATAACGGCTGGTCTGCTGCTGTATGCGATGGTAACACCCTCTATCGTGGAAAACAGTATGACCTTCACATCGTAGACCGTGTCGGTGGTGGTGATTCCTTTGCTTCTGGTTTCTTACATGGTATCACATCCGGTATGAGCATGGAAAAATCTCTGGAATTCGCGATCGCTGCCGCTGCCATCAAACATACGATTCCTGGAGATATCAACTACATCAAAGAAGATGAGGTTTTAGCTTTAATGGACAGCGACGGAAGCGGCCGTGTCCAGAGATAGTATATATTAATTGCTACTTGTAATATATGCTTGTTTAACATAGTTTCTCAAATATCCAAAAACTAAATTCATATAACGAACACCGGCCCAGGGTTTTGAAACTCCCCCTGGACCGGTGTTTTTATACATTGCTATGCTAAAACTTTTATCAATCTAAATACCTGCTCTACCGTATCTGTCAGATTCTCCTGAGCATTTTTCTTCTTCATTGCCTCTTCCAAAGACACCGCTGATCGAACAATTGGAAAATATGCATCAATTCCTGCTTCATTGCAAGCAGTTGCACCTTTTGTAACCGCACCTGAGAATCCCAAAACTAACTTTCCATATTTCTTTGCAAGTTTCGTTACTCCGATCGGTGCTTTCCCCATCGCTGTCTGAGCATCCAGGCAGCCTTCTCCTGTGATCACGATATCTGCATCTTTAATCTCTTCTTCTAGTTTCGTTTCATTTAAGATCAAGTCTACACCTGATTTTAAGGTTGCATTTGTAAATGTTAAAAATGCAAATCCTAAACCGCCTGCTGCACCTGTTCCGGGTTTGTTGGCATCTGCTTTTATAAAGCTTTGTTTTGCGATCTTTGCATAGTCTGCTAACCACTGGTCCATATCTTGTACCATCTGCTTCGTAGCACCTTTTTGCGGCCCAAAGATTGCACTGCATCCTTCTTCTCCACATAGTGGGTTTGTTACATCACAGGCGATATGGAATTCGCAGTCTTTTAATTCTGAGATTACGTTGTCATCTTTAATCTGTACTAAGTCTTTTAGACCAATTGAACCGTGATTAATCTGGTTTCCATCTTTATCTAAAAAATCATATCCTAATGCCTGCAGCATTCCGACACCACCATCATTTGTCGCACTTCCGCCGATTCCCATAATGAAACGCCTGCAGCCTTTATAAATCGCATCAGCGATCATCTGACCGACTCCGTAAGTTGTTGTGTATAACGGATTTCGTTCCTTATCTATTACCTGAGTAATTCCTGCTGCCTGTGACATTTCCATGATAGCTGTGTTTGTTTCTTCCATATCTGGATTTGTTGGACAGATAATTCCGTATTTCGCTAACACTGGCTTTCCTGCCGGACCCGTAACTTTGATAAATTCCATGTTGCCGCCCATGCCATCTACCAAGGCATCGACTGTTCCTTCTCCGCCGTCTGCGAGAGGTTTTATGACTACTTCTGCTTCTTTCTCAACTCTTTTGATTCCTTTTTCAATTGCTTGCGCCGCCTGAATTGATGTCAGACTTCCTTTAAATGAATCAATCGAAATCACTACCTTCATCACAAAACCTCCGTTTACTTTCCTTTGTATCTTGTCGAATTATTTTCCACATTTTAATACCAATTTTCTCAGACAATCCACAGGAATCATCGTCATTGATAACAAGACTGTGACAATCCATCCTTCTGCCCCAAATGGCACACAGCTGAACATATTTCCAATCCAGTCAAAGACAGGGAATGGGATCATTCCTGCATTTACGATAATGATCTGTACCAGCATGATAATAAAGAACACTTTTAAGAAATCAGGATTTTCCTTAAATCCTTTAAAGATTGCAAACCTGTCATCCCTGACATTAAATCCATTAAACAACGCACTAAAGATAAATAATACAAAATACGCTGTTAAATGTTCGGCCTCATTGTCAAATACATGACTGATCACTGGAAGTTTCAAGAATAAGAAACTTAAGATCACCAGCCATAATCCTGAGAATCCGATCTGTATCATCATATCTTTGCTGATAATGCTTTCATCGCGCTTTCTAGGTGCCTCTTTCATGTATTTATGAAGTGCCGGCTCATTTCCAAGCATCATGGCTCCAAGACCATCCATAACGAGATTTACAAATAGTAAATGAGTCACTTTCAAAGGTTCTTCCACTCCGAAAAATGGTGCAACCGCACTGACAACAACGGCTACCACATTGATCACTAACTGGAACTTGCAGAACTTCAAAATATTATGATAGATCGTTCTGCCATACCATATCGCATCTTTGATAGATGAGAAATTATCATCCAAAATTACGATCTTACCAGCTTCTTTCGCAGCTTCCGTTCCACTTCCCATCGCAAATCCGACATCAGCTCGTTTCAAAGCTGGGGAATCATTAACACCGTCACCTGTCATACCTACGACAAGGTTCATTTCCTGACACAGTCGTACCATTCTTGACTTATCGGTCGGCAATGCTCTGGCAATGACTCGAATCTCTGGCAGGATTGCCTTGACTTCATCATCACCCATCTGATTTAACTGCGCAGAAGATAATGCTCTGTCAGATTCATTCTTTAACAATCCAGCATCTTTTGCGATCGCTACTGCCGTCTCCAAGCGGTCTCCCGTGATCATAACAACCTGAATTCCAGCTTCCTGTACTTCTCTGATCGCATCTTTCGCTGATGGTCTGACATCATCCCTGATCGCAACCAGCCCGATGATCACAAGATCGTCATTGATCTGATTCTTTACAAGTTCTTTCTCTGAATATCCAAATGCAAGAACACGCATAGCTTTTGCTGCCAATGCATCAATTTTCGCATTTAATGCTTTATGATTAATCTCTTTGATCTCACCATCAGCATCCAGATATTTTGTTGCTTTCGCAAGTAAACGTTCTGGCGCACCTTTATAGAAAGTTTTTCCTAACGCTTCAATTCTTGCCTGACTAAATTTATTCGATGAATTAAATCCCTGATGAGCACCAACCTTACATTCTTTATTCTCATCTAACATATAAAATGTTTCTTCTCCAATAAATTTGAGAAGTGCCTGATCGGTCGCATTTCCACCAATGACTTTATGATATACGTCAAACATTGCCTGTGTATTTTTCCCGATCGCAAGGTCTAACAATCCTTTGACTTTCCCATGATGTTTTAATTCATTTTCTGGAATTGAAGCTCCATCTGCTGTAAAGAAATCAACGACTTCCAATTCTCCTTTTGTGATTGTTCCTGTCTTATCACTAAATAAGATATTTAAAGACCCAGCCGTCTCGATTCCCTCTGCTTTACGGACCAATACGTTATGATCTAACATCTTACTTGTATTCTGCATTAAAACAAGCGAGATCATCAAAGGAAGCCCTTCTGGAACCGCACAGACGATAATTACAACCGCAAGAGACACCGCATCGATCAAATCCTGAACAACCTTCGCCGCTCCCATAGAAAAATATGCCTGAAAACCACCAGCCATCAAAATAAAATATCCAAAGTACAATACTGCGATCACAATCGCACCAATATAACCAAACTTAGAAATCTGATCTGCAAGCTTGGAAAGTTTGACTTTCAATGGAGAATCCGGTTCCTCTTCCTGCATCTCCTCAGCCATCTTACCCATCATCGTACGAAGTCCAACTCTCTGGACATCCATCACACCTTCACCATCAAAGATCACAGCCCCACGGAACAAAGAATACGAATCCACAAACGTATCTCCCGTGATCTCCTCCGCAAGATAAACATTCTCTCCGGCTGCCTTCTTCTCACACTCCTCTGCCTCTCCATTTAAAGCAGAGTTATTGACTCTCAACAGTCCCTCATGCAAAACACCATCCGCAGGAATCTTATCCCCAGACTGTAATAAAACCTGATCACCGACAACGACATCATCAACATCGATCACCGCAACCACACCGTTTCTGTGTACCTTACACTGATCCTTCTTCGTACTCTCCTTAAGTTCCCGGTACTTCGTATCACTGGCAACCCCAGTCTTCGCCGTAACAAACGCCACGATCAAAACCGCCACGATCGTACCCGCCGGTTCATAAATCTGTGCATACCCAAAGAAAAACATCACGATCATCAAAGCCGCGATCGCAAGCAAGATCCGGATCATCGGATCCTGAAACGTTTCTTTAAACTCCTGCCAAAACGTCGTAGGTTCTGAATCTGGAATCTCATTGGAACCAAACTTCGCTCTCGATTCCTTTACTTCTTTATCTGTAAGCCCTTTTATCATGTCGCTCCTCCTAATCAAATAGCTCGTCAAATTGACTTTCAATTTTCTTTAGTATAACAGAAAATCAAAAGAATGAAACATTTTTGTAACATTTTAGCTATTTTTTTGCAGAAGAGACATCATCGAAATTTCCTATGATATAAGAAAGAATCCTGCTTTGCAGCAAAAAAAATGGGCTGCTTCTGCAGCCCAATCTAATGAAAAGAGAGGATTAAAATATATATGAAAAACTATGTCTTAAGTATACCAAAATCCCCACTCCATTCAATATTCTAAATCTAAACAATTCTAAAGAAAATATAAACTTCTATAAAGAGAAAATTATCCACAGTCGGATTTAGATTATACTTTATCTATCAACACTTTCTTCTCACAACCCAACACATACATCAAAACTTCAGCCCAAGAACAACCTTCAGAAGCTTCATATAAACTATCTGGAGACCGTATGAGCCCGTCGGCACTTAATGAGCAGTGATGATTTATCATCGCTGTCGAATTTAGTGTCCGCTACGTGCGAATCCGAGCGAGAGCGCGTCACCAGATAGTTTATATGAAGCGGTCACCAGCTACCGCCTCCTCCGCCTCCGAAGCCGCCTCCAGAAAATCCTCCGCCACCAGAGAATCCTCCAGATCCACCATCACTGGAAGGTTCCACGATCGTCAGATTCTCAGACACAACATGATCCATATAATGTCCCATCATATAATAATGGAAATAAGGATCGCTGCCTCCATAGACATACCAGTCTGGTGCAGGAAGCTTTAATGCATCCAGTTTCTTCGCATAAAGATCGAACAATCCAAACACCATGGAATATGGCAAAATATGATAAAACATATCTGGCTGGTCTTTTGCCAGTACTTTCATTCGATCTAATTCCGCCGTCTCAATAAAGTCACGAAGTCCTGCAAGATATCCCATCCATTCTACGCACTGATGGGTTCTTTTCTTCATAAAGGCAGTCAGGATCACTCCGATAAATGATACCGCTACAATGACAAGGTACGCACCAAAGAAATCAAATAATTCGCCTCTCTGTATCTTCACATAATAATACAATCCATAGAAAATAAATCCTAAAACAGAAAGTAATGCGGAAGCAATCAGCAGTCCAGTTCTTGCTCCTTTTGAAATAGCATACCATTTATCTACACTGTGGCATGCAAGGAACATTCCGACAAAGTATAAGATCCATGCCATCAATGGAAGGATCAGATTTAAGATTCCATCCGGGCTGTACAGCATCATAACAAATGCAAATAAACAGATTGGAGTCTGCATCAATACAAATGATACGATCCTTGCAGATTTTGAGGCAGTTGTATAAATATTTTTCTTATACTCATACTTAATATCATCTTTCACAATCGCAACTGTATCTGCAAATTTATACTGCAACGAAGATGCTTTCACTTTATCCTTCTTCTTAAATAAGGCTTCAAACATTCTTCTCTGATATATTGGCTCTGATTCAGGAATATCTTTGAGTTTGATAAACTCCATATCCTCTTTGCCCTTTTCTTTCATCTTCAGATATCCCTTATCTGCCCAGTAAAGAATCAACGAAATAACATCTTTATCATCTACAGCTCCATCTATGACATATCCGACAACCGCACTGTCCATTCCTTCTGGCGGCTGGTATTGGATAGATGGGATGATCTTTTCATCACGACCAAACTTGATAAATAAGACAGCTGTGATCAGAAGAATTCCGATCGTGATCACAAAGATAAATCCACCTGCTCCGATTTCATGTCTTTCCGTAAAATATCCTTCTCCAAGATCACTATAGCATGTCAATCCATTTTTAAATGGCAAAGCCTTCTTTAATGTTCCTGTGATCTGAGCGTTCTTCTCGTCATATTTTAAAGTCAGCACATCCTCTGCATTCTTTGATTCACCATAACGTCCATAGAAAAAATTCACACTTTTAAGATCTGTTTTCTTTGGAAAATGAATCGTAAATGTACTTCCTTTCGGTATGTTATTTCTCCAGAGTGTTGGGAAAATATTGTAATATAAATAATCAAATGTATCTCCCTGATACTGTGGTGTCAGCTGATACGTGAATTTATAATTTCCTTTGCTTACCGTATAATCCTCGGAACCAAACTGCAATACTTCACTATTGCCGTCAGAGTCTTCTTGTAAATCTGTATTACTGTCATTTGCTAACAGCTCAAAATCTGCATAATAAAGCAGTTTTTTCTGGTCTCCATTCTTATCAATTGTTGTTACATTTCCCTTGTATGGAATATAGCGGTAAATTCCATGTCTTGGATTGACAAATTTTACTTTGATATTCTCGGTTACTGTATAACTTCCATCTTCTCCGACTTTGACATCAACATCAAATTTCTTTGTCTGCATATTAGAGTCATATGTGACTTCGTCATCAGCAAACACATTATTTCCTGTCCCCATAAAAATCATGGCAGCCATCATGACTGCCATTATGGTACAGGTGATCCACTTTTTCATAGTGCCTTCCCCCTGTCCGACTGTTAGAATTTTACCTGTACATTTTCTCGTTCGGATTCATTGGAAACCTCAAATAATGGTTTTCTCTTAAATCCAAAGATTCCTGCTATGATGTTACCAGGGAATAATTCTGTCTTTGTATTATAGCGGTTTACGACTCCGTTATAATATCTTCTGGAACCTGCGATCTCTTCCTCTAATCTCTGTAACTGATCCTGAAGTTTGTTAAAGTTCTCATTCGCCTTTAACTCCGGATAGCTTTCAGATACTGCAAATAAGGATCTCAATGCTCCTGATAATACATTCTCCTGTTTGATCTTATCATCCATGCTTGTTGCCGTCATTGCATGATTCCTTGCTGCAACAACTCTCTCTAATGTCTCTGATTCATGTTTTGCATAACCTTTGACTGTCTCCACATAGTTTGGAATCAGGTCGTAACGTTTCTTTAATGAAACGTCCATTGCTGAAAATGCCTCTTCTGTCTTATTTCTTAATGTTACAAATCCATTGTATGAACTGATCAGCCATATCACAATGATAAGCACGATCACTCCGATTACGATCATTGGTATCATAAGCTCGCCCCTTTCTTATTTTGGCTTGTTTTCTCTATCATACGTTATTCTATGACAAACTGCAACAATGAAATTCCAATCTGAAATAATCTAATTTTTCTAACTAAAACAATCCAAAAAATTCTCTTTGCAGCCTATCATAATAATAAATATTATCGGATAATATCTCATCTGTTTTCAACATTTTATTTGACTCTTCGATAATATCCAGCAGATTTTCACAGCTTAGACTTCCCTGATCCAGCAAGATAATACATTCATGAATGCTTGTTGGAAGTAAATAAAGGTTATCGTGATATTTGCAGGCAAAATTGTATAATAAGTTCTCATAACAGATCACCGCCGAACCATATCTTTGTACATCATTTGACAGAAGAAATACCGGTTCATCATCTGTATGCCCAATGATCTTTTTATCTGCTGGCTCAATTCTTTCTGGAAGTAATCTTGGCGTATTCTTTTTTGCCATTTCCCATAACTGATCTGTAGTCCATCCATGATATGATGCCTGTCTCACATCAATTGGATGCACTGTATATCTATCTGCATCTAAAATTCCAAATACTACCGCCATATCTTCAAATATCATATATGGTCTGTCTTTTAATTGATCCTGCCTTGACTTAAAATCTGTCAGATAATAAATGATCCTTCCTGTCTCTGTTTGCATTCCTTCCTCTTTCTTTCTCGTTATTCTCCTGTTTTCCTATCTATCATAACATTTACTATAGCTATCAGCAACATTTTAGAGCAAGACTGTCACTGTAGGATAGTGGTTTTTCATAGCTGTCGGTAATAGTATTTTTTTATGGAGGTATTTTATGAAAATCGACTTAAAAGAATTAGGAAAACGTATCAAACTCATACGCAAAGGGCAGGACCTTACGCAAGAAATGTTAGCCGAGAAAGCTGGTGTCAGCCAGCATTATATCTATGAAATTGAAGCTGGAAGGAAGGCTATGTCCATTCATAGTTTTGCATCTTTAACTTGCGCCTTGGATGTTTCTGCTGATTATCTTTTATTTGGAGATGAACCGCAGCTGCTGGATGTCGATACTCCTTCATCTCATAATCAATTAATGGAAATTGCTGCTGAATTGAATCCGTCACAGAGAGATCATGTATTGGAGATTCTGGAAGTGATGGTTCCTTATATAAAGAATTAGATTTATACAAGAATAAAAAAATTGTGTCGGAATTTTATAAATCCCGGCACAATTTTTATTTAAACTATTCTTTACTTATTGATCTTTACCTTCTTAGCACTGCTCCATCCAGAGTAATATGTGTTTCCAAGTTTCTTGTATGTACGGATGCGTACATAATATGTCTTTTTCTTCTTCAGACTCTTAATCGTATAACTTGTTGTCTTATTTTTACTGATTGTTTTTGTTTTGCATTCTTTTTTGAATTTCTTATCTGTTGCATACTGAATCTGATATCCAGTTCCTGAAGTATTCTTCTTCCATTTTAATGCAATCTTCTTACCTTTTGCATTTTTAGCACTCTTGAATGAAGTTTTCTTTACGGTAAATTTCTTTACAGTGTATGTTTTACTATATGATTTGAAATACTTACCATTTCGATAAAGTGTTGCTTTAATTGTTAATTTTCCAGATTTCTTAGGTACGATAATACGATTTGGGCATCCACCGCCTGCACCAATACCGATTGACAGCTCACTGTTTTTAAGATTTTTCTCTACTTCTGTGGCTGTTAAAGTTTTTCCATTCAATTTGCATTCGATCTTGTAGAATGTCTGTCTCTTCGAACCACTTCCATTACCAAAATCCCATCCAAAATCCGCACCATTCAGGCTGAACCAATAACTGTCTCCTGCTTTTAATGTTGTTCCTTTTCCTGCTTCTGTGTTATTTCCAACAAAATGTCTGTATGATAAAGATAAGTTGCAGTTTTTCACATTCACTGTCTGATCTGTAGATGCAACTTCAAAATCACCATTCCCATCATCATCATGTACATAAGCAGTAATTGTTAATCCACCATTGGACACTAATTTACTTGTTTTGCTTGAAGGAATTGTATAGAGTGAACCATAAGTTGCTTCTTTCTGTCCAGCTGCATTTTTAATATTTAATGCTTTTGAACTCCAGCGATAAGTAATAGCACTGCTCTTATAACCATTCAAAGATAAACCTGCTTTTAAAGTAATATTTGATTTTGGTAAAATGTTAATTCCATATCCATCAAAAAAGTTCATATTAAATTCTGAATCTACTTGTGAATAAGATACGATCTTACCAGCTTTTACTTTCAATGCTACAAAATATGGTTCTATATCATCTGCCCAGTCTTTCCAAACACCGTACATTGTAATTGAACCATCAGAATTCTGTTCTTCGCCTAAGGAATAACTCAGTAAACTATCACCTGCTCCTGCATTGACTGTAACTGTACCTTCTCCATCATAGGTAAAAGCAGGCCCCTGTGCAATGGATAATAATACATCTTTTGAATAAGTTTTACTTCCCTGGAAATTTACACTCATGGACTCGCAAAACTCATTTGCAGGTATTTCTGTCTTTCCTTCAGAATAATACTTTAAGGCTGTATAATATGCCGCTGTTGCATCATCTACAGTTTCTTTTCCTTTCCCAAAATTCTCCTCTGAATTTCCTGACAACATAACTGACATCATCAGGTTTTTAAAGACTGTCTGATTATCTTCAGCTGCTGATACATCTTTTGCTGACATTACAGATGGCACGATAATTGTTGTTACTGCCAATACAAGTGAAAGCACTATAGCAGCAATTTTTTGTTTTAAGACTTTTTCTTTCTTCATACTTTTCTCCTTTCTATAATTAGATACATACAGTATATCATAATTTTTTCCTTTTTACACTCCCAATCATATTAATATTGAATAAATATAACTTATAATAAACCTGAATTATTCATGAGCAAATAAATTTGCTCATGGTGTGTAATTGTTTTTGGATCTGTTTCAAATGTGTTCTATTTTACAAAAATACAGTCTAAAAAGGGCAGACTTACCCTGTCGATAAAAAAACATTTTGAAACTGTCAAGGTACAAAGACAGACTTGGCTATNCCTGTTGCTTTAATTCACAAATGTGATCTAAAGTTTTATAAAATTCATTTTTATATGGACAATAACTGCACAGCTTAAATGTCAGATATCTTGCAGAACGGACAAGTTTTGCTGCTATTTTTAATAGTTTTAAACGAATTGTATCAACCTGTAGTTTTTGAAAACTTCTTGGAAGTACCAGTCGTCGAAACCAGTTAAATAAGTTATATGCCAGCATACTGATCTGAAGTTTATTCGCATTGACAGTCATGCTGTGACTGCTCATGGCATCCATGTGAAATCCATGTTTTGATTCACGGATAAATGTTTCCATTAATCCACGTTTACAGTAAAAACAGATCAGATCTTCCGGACTGCCATCCATGTTTGTCACAATGAAAGTATACAAAAAGTTCATCTGGCCTTCTGGCTTTTCTATCTTGCAGACGATCCTTCTTGGATAAAGCCAGCTGTCAGCTTTATAGAAAAATTCGCCATAACTGACGGCATAATCGATCTGGTTATCTTTTGTTTTCGTAAACAGTTCATCTTCTATAAAAGATGCTGCACTGCGTAACCGTCCGTTTTCTTTCATACGGATCGCATAAGATACACCATTGGATTCTAAAGTCTCATAGATCATAATGTCAGCGAATCCACTGTCACCTCTGAGATACAGAGGGATATCCGGATAATCTCTGTTAAATTCATCCAAAAGTGGCTTCAGAAAATCGACCGTATTTTTCGAAGTATAACTGCTTCCCGGTCGAAGGCAGGCACTCAGCAGATCCCCGGTCAGTCCATCATAGGCAACCAGAGGATGATATCCATAATCTCTGTAATGTGAGTTAAAAGAGTTTCCCTCCTGTGTTCCAAAAGTTGCGAACAGGGTGGAATCAATATCGATCAAAAGATGATCGGGTCTTTTCCATGAATAGATTCGTTCTCTTAACTTCTGATGAATAAGCTCGAACTGGTACAGACAGATCTCATCACAACGGTTGATAAAACGTGATAGGGTCGGCTGTGATGCAAGAGATCTTTTATTCAGGATTGTTGTAAAGATTGGATCAGATGTCAGTTCATCTGCATCATCATCCTGAAAATAACCAGCGATCAGCTGGTAGACCTTCTGGATTGCATTTTTGCTGTCTGTATGTTTTCTGGTCTTATTATCATTGGTGGAGAAATCTTGTTCTAAAAGCTGTTCCAAACCGAGTTTTTGAGCAAACTCATGGATCAAGAGCATGCCAGAGTCAGAAGAAAGATCGCCGCCATTAAAATTTATTTTGATTTTTCTATTGCTATTAAGTGATAAGGTGTTTACAATATTCATAAAGAGCTCCTTTGTGTGTATTCGTTAAGACGTTGAACACCTTAATTTTACCACAAATGGATGCTCTTTTTTATTCACTTGATAGATGAAAAGGAAAATCAATAAAAACATAGCGACTATGCGACTTTTAGTCGCTAACACGACGAAGTCGTGAATAATTAAGGATAACATAAATAATAAAATATAGACAATAGAAATATTATTTGATATAATCAATTAACTTAAAATGGTTTAGGACATGAAAGAAATTATGATGATAGAAAAAAAGATAAAAAAATATGTAGTTGTTATTATATGTGTATTAAGTATGATAACATTAGGAAAAAAGACAGAAAATATATTTGCAAGTGATAAAAAATCAAAAGATATGGAAAATATCTTATTATCCTTCTATATAAAAAATGTATCAAATGTCGAAAGCATTAAATATATTCCATTGGATAAAAAAATAATAGGAAATAAAAGAATAACGGATAAATCAAACGTTGTAGATATTGGATTTGGAGAATATTATATTAAAGTTAAAGATGAAAAAAAGGAACTACAAGAACCAGTTTATTCTTCTTGGTATGAGTCACCGAGAGGTGGTATGCAAGTTCGTGAAAAATTATCAATAGAATATCAATTAAATAAGGATTATAATAATAAAAATCTGAGGATTTTAAAAAAAGTTGTTGAAGAAAATATTCATCCAAAAAATAAAATATTTATTTCTGCCTCACAATATGTCGATGTGAAAAATGGATATAAGAAAAATATCAAAGCATGTATTTTTTATCAAAGCTATAATATTCAACTTTATGAAAAAGATTTATTTTTTGATGATAAAATCACAACAGGAAAAATGAAAGTACCAATGGGAATTGTCTTTATTGTTAGTAAAGATATAAAACAATTACAGAACTAGAAATATATCATAATTGTAAATACGATTTTTGCACAAATTTTGCATAAATCGGAATATTAAAAACATTACAAAAATATTACAAAAATATTTGCAAAAAATGAAAAATGTAGTATTATATATAAGAAATCAAAAAATGGGAGGAAATATGAGACATAAAATCAAAAAAATAGTGATTTCTTATATTTTGAGTATTTGCTGTATTTTATCGTTTACGATAGGAAGCTTTAAATCGCATAATGTATATGCTTCATATTCAAGATATATAACAGCAAGATCCTTAACAGTTCGTAAGAAAGCATCTATCAAAGGAAAAGTTGCAGGATATTATAAAAAAGGGACAAAAGTTACTTGCTATAGCAAGAGTGGAAACTGGACGAAAGTTAAATATGGAAGTCACAAATATTATGTATCTACGAAATATCTTTCTACAAAGAAACCATCAACGGCTACAAAAAGTAGTACATATGTCCGTTATGTAACGGCAAGTTCTTTAACAGTTCGTAAAAAGGCAACAACAAGCTCAGCGAAACTGGGTTCTTATAAGAAAGGTACAAGTATTACCTGCTATGGAAATAAATCTGGATGGACAACGATAAAATATAGTGGAAAGAGTGCTTATGTAAGTTCTAGTTATTTATCTTCGACTAAGCCATCTAAAACAAATTCAACAGTATCAAAAGGACGGCAGGTAGCTAACTATGCCAAACAGTTTATAGGGAATCCTTATAAATGGGGTGGAGAGAGCCTTACAAGGGGAGCAGACTGTTCTGGATTCACGATGAAAGTTTACCAGCATTTTGGATATTATCTTCCACATAGTTCTATTTCACAAAGAAGCTATGGAAAGTCTGTTTCATGGAGTAGTAAACAGGTTGGGGACTTAATCTGTTATAATGCTATCAATGGAGTTGGACATGTAGGAATTTATATTGGTAATAATAAAGTGGTTCATGCCGGAAGTACAGCAACAGGGATTCATACATCCACAGCCAATTACAGATCTGTTAATTGCGTTAGAAGAATTGTAAAATAGTTAATACATAAAATCTTAAATACAATAGATAGAGGAATCAGTGATATCAAGCAGATAACACTGATTCCTTTTTCGTTATGGGCTTATAGCCCTAGAGCAAACCACTCGTTGGACGGGTGGTCCTGATTTTGAATATTAAAAATATTAAGGAGTTATTACAAAGATATTTACAAGTCAAGAAAAGAATAGTAGAATAAGAAAGAAAAGGAGGATTTATGAAAAATAGAATAATCAAAACTACAATAACTTTTGCATTAAGCTTATGTTGTATATTTTCATTTTTAACAATTTCTAAGGCGCATGAAGTATATGCATCTTATTATAGATATGTAAATGCCAATTCACTTATTGTCCGCAAGACTGCATCATCAAAAGGTAAAGTTATGGGCTCCTACAAGAAAGGAACAAAATTAAAATGTTATAGCAAAAAGGGAGATTGGACAAGAATTAAGTATGAAAATTCTAAGTATTATGTAGCAACAAGATATCTGGCAACAAAGAAGCCAGCAGTGGCAACAACTACTACAGCTTCCAGTACAAAGACAAGTACATATACCCGCTATGTAACAGCCAGTTCTTTGACGATCAGAAAGCAGGCATCAACAAGTGCAGCTAAGGCTGGTTCTTATAAGAGAGGGACAAGCATTACATGTTATGGAAACAAATCAGGATGGACAACTGTAAAATACAGTGGAAATTACTGTTATGTAAGTTCAGATTATTTATCAGCAACAAAACCATCCACAACAAGTAGTTCATCACAGACAACAAGTACAGCAGCAAAAGGTGAAGAAGTCGCAAAATATGCATTGAGATTTAAGGGGTTAGCATATAAATGGGGCGGAGAAAGCCTGACAAGCGGAGTTGACTGTTCTGGATTTACAATGAAGATTTATGAACATTTTGGATATTCACTTCCACATAGCTCTACAGCACAAAGATACAGTGGAACAGCTGTTTCATGGGCAAATAAACAGCCAGGAGATCTGATCTGTTATGAGATGATCAATGGAGTCGGACATGTAGGAATCTATATCGGTAATAATCAGGTGGTTCATGCAGGAAGTACTTCAACAGGAGTTCACGTATCTGCAGCGAATTACAGAGCAGTGAATTGTGTACGAAGAATCGTAAGATAAGATTTATGAATAAAAGAATAAGAAGAGATAATAATGGCCGTATCAGTAATAAGTTGATACGGCTATTTTTAATTTGTACGAAAATCCTATAAAGTATAAAAAGGAAATCCTGTTAATTCAGAATTTCCTTTTAAATATTAATTTATATTGTTCTCTACAGAACTGCGTATTTTAAAATAAATAATACTGCAAGTACATACATCAAAGGTGTAATCTTCTTCGCTTTTCCGCAAGCTACATTTAAGATCACATAAGAGATGATTCCAATAGAGATTCCCTCAGAGATACTATAGAATAATGGCATAGCGATGATGCAAAGGTAAGCAGGTACCGCTTCTGTCATATTATCATCTGTAAATTTGATGTCAGAGATCGCTCCGAACATTAAGAATCCAACCATGATCAGCGCTGGAGCTGTTGCAAAGGATGGGATTGCTGTAAAGATCGGTGCAAATAATGTTGAGATCAGGAATAAGAATCCTGCGACAATAGCTGTTAAACCAGTACGTCCACCAGCAGCAACACCTGAAGAAGATTCAACAAAGGTTGTAACTGTAGATGTACCAAGTACGGCACCAGATGTAGTAGCAATAGCATCAGCCATTAATGCAGGTTTGATTCCAGGAAGTTTACCTTCTTCATCAAGCATTCCAGCTTTTGTGCTGACACCAACTAAAGTTCCAAGTGTATCAAACAGATCGACAAATAAGAAGGATAATACAACGGCAATAAAGTTAAAGATTCCAACTTTGCTTAAGTCATACTGGAAACATTTACCGAATGTTTCTCCCAATTTTGAGAAGTCTGTCATTTCAAATGTAGGGAACAGGCTGTAATATTCTGCGTTGATATCTGGAACATAGATTCCTGTTACCTGACAGATCATTCCAATGATCCATGTAGCAAGGATTCCGATCAGGATAGATCCAGGTACTTTTTTGATGTAAAGAATGACTGTGATCAGTAATCCAATGACTGCGAGTAAGGAACAGATTCCAGCAGAATGGAAGTCCTTTGTAAAGTCAGTGATCGTTAATAATGTTGAGTCATTTCCAACAACAAGTTTTGCATTCTGAAGACCAATGAAAGCAATAAAGATACCGATTCCGACAGAAACACCTTTTTTTAGGTTTAATGGAATCGCATCAAAGATTGCTTGACGAACATTTGTTAAAGATAATACGATAAAGATCAGACCTTCAACAAATACAGCAAGTAAAGCAACTTGCCAGTGATATCCCATTACGCCAACAACTGTGTATGCAAGATAAGCATTTAATCCCATACCAGCAGAAAGTACAAATGGCAGGTTCGCAGTAAGCCCCATACATAATGTTCCGATAAAGGAAGCGATACATGTAGCCAATAAGACGGCAGTAGGGTCCATACCAGCTGCAGAAAGCACACTTGGGTTTACCGCAAGGATGTAAGCCATTGTCATAAATGTAGTAATACCAGCGATGACTTCAGTTTTTACGGAGGTATGATTCTCCTTCAATTTAAATAAGTTTTCCAACATAGTTTTTCCGCATGTAAAAACATACGCTCCTTTCTTTATTGAAAATCGATAAAAAAGTGACAATCTAAAAGAAAACCACCTGGGGTATGATGGTTTTCTTTTTTGAAAAGAGAGGATTAAAAATATATATGAAAAAACTATACCTGTAGGATGTTTCCTGAAATTCTTTTTTGTCTTATCTTTTAGGTCTTTCCTTGAGGTATGGTTATAGTATAGTCATTTCCATTTCGAGATTCAATATACAGAATATAAACAAATATAAATGATTTATAAAATGACATTAAGAAATTCTTACGATTTGGTAAGAAAATCAAAAGATGATGCAATCCGTGCAGGTGCATCATCTGTAGCAGCGTATATCAAAGTGACATACAAACCGGAAGGGGATGTACTGACAATTGACAAAAAAGTTACAAAACACCACCAGTAAGATTTTGCCATTGGCAGCCATTCTTGCGATTTGTGTAATATGGCATATCGCATCTGTGACGGGAATGGATCGTCCAAAAGGAATGGAAGGAAAGAAATATGCAACATGGGATCTTGACATTCCTGAGACAGCAAAGAAATTCTTATCCGCAGTGAAAAAAGGATATGAATATTCTATTTTTTACAAAAACATCACAAAATGATTCCGATTTTTCTAATTTTCTTATATAATAATAACAAAGTCTAAAGGAGGAATTATTTTTATGCCAAAGAGAACAGATATTAACAAAGTGTTGATCATTGGATCTGGTCCGATCATTATCGGTCAGGCATGCGAATTTGACTATTCGGGTACACAGGCGTGTAAGGCGCTTCGTAAACTTGGATATGAAATCGTACTGGTCAACTCCAATCCAGCAACGATCATGACAGATCCGGAAACAGCTGATGTAACTTACATTGAGCCGCTGAACGCAGAACGTTTAGAGGAGATCATTGCGAAAGAACGTCCAGATGCCTTACTTCCAAACTTAGGTGGGCAGTCCGGATTAAATTTATGTGAAGAGTTATATAAAAAGGGTATTTTAGATAAGTATAATGTCAAAGTAATTGGTGTACAGGTAGATAGTATTGAACGTGGAGAAGACCGTATCGAGTTCAAGAAGACAATGGATGAACTTGGAATTGAGATGGCACGAAGCGAAGTGGCTTACAGCGTAGAAGATGGATTAAAGATCGCTGATGAGCTTGGCTATCCAGTGGTACTTCGTCCAGCTTACACAATGGGTGGAGCCGGTGGAGGACTGGTATACAACAAAGAAGAATTAAAGACTGTCATCGCAAGAGGACTTCAGGCAAGTTTAGTTGGGCAGGTACTTGTAGAAGAATCCATTCTTGGATGGGAAGAATTAGAGCTTGAAGTTGTACGTGATGCTGAAGGGAATATGATCACAGTCTGCTTTATTGAGAACATTGATCCATTAGGAGTGCATACAGGAGACTCTTTCTGTTCTGCACCAATGCTTACGATCTCTGAAGAATGCCAGCAGAGATTACAGGAACAGGCATATAAGATCGTAGATTCCGTACAGGTTATCGGTGGAACAAACGTACAGTTCGCACATGACCCAGTGACAGATCGTATCATTGTTATCGAGATTAACCCAAGAACATCAAGATCCTCAGCATTAGCATCCAAAGCGACAGGATTCCCAATCGCTTTAGTCTCCGCAATGCTTGCTGCAGGACTGACATTAAAAGATATTCCATGTGGAAAATACGGAACATTAGATAAATATGTACCAGATGGTGACTATGTCGTGATCAAGTTTGCACGCTGGGCATTTGAGAAATTCAAAGGTGTCGAAGACAAACTTGGAACACAGATGCGTGCTGTTGGTGAAGTTATGAGTATCGGTAAAACATACAAAGAAGCATTCCAGAAAGCGATCCGAAGCTTAGAGACAGGACGCTATGGACTCGGACATGCCAAAGATTTCGATACTTTAACGAAAGAAGAATTATTAAAGAAATTAGTGACACCATCCAGCGAACGTCATTTCGTGATGTACGAAGCATTAAGAAAAGGTGCAACGGTTGAAGAAATCTTTGAACTGACAAAAGTAAAAACATACTTTATCGAGCAGATGAAAGAGTTAGTTGAGGAAGAAGAAGCCCTTCTTGCATGCAAAGGAAACATGCCATCCAATGAAATGTTAACAGCAGCCAAGAAAGACGGATTCTCTGACAAATACTTAAGCCAGTTATTAGAAATCCCAGAAGAAGATATCAGAAATAAACGTATTTCCATCGGTGTCGAAGAAGCATGGGAAGGAGTTCATGTAAGTGGAACACCAGACAGTGCTTACTATTATTCAACATACAATGCCAAAGATAAGAACCCAGTATCCACAGATAAACCAAAGATCATGATCTTAGGCGGTGGACCAAACCGTATCGGACAGGGTATCGAATTTGACTACTGCTGTGTACATGCATCCCAGGCATTAAAGAAAATGGGATTCGAGACGATCATCGTAAACTGTAACCCAGAAACAGTATCTACAGACTACGATACATCTGATAAATTATATTTCGAACCATTAACAGTCGAAGATGTATTAAGCATTTACAACAAAGAAAAACCATTAGGAGTGATCGCACAGTTCGGTGGACAGACACCACTGAATATCGCTGCAGAACTTGAGAAAAATGGTGTGAAGATCCTTGGAACATCTCCATCCGTGATCGACCTTGCAGAAGACCGTGATCTGTTCCGTGAAATGATGGATAAATTAGAGATTCCAATGCCAGAATCGGGAATGGCAACAACAGTAGAAGAAGCATTAGAGATTGCAGGAAAGATCGGATATCCTGTGATGGTAAGACCTTCATACGTTCTTGGTGGACGTGGAATGGAAGTTGTCTATGATGACGAAAGCATGACAGGATATATGAAAGCAGCCGTTGGTGTAACACCAGACCGCCCAATCCTGATCGACCGTTTCTTAAATCATGCAATGGAATGCGAAGCAGATGCGATCAGTGACGGAACACACGCATTTGTACCAGCGGTTATGGAACATATCGAACTTGCAGGAGTCCATTCAGGAGATTCCGCTTGTATCCTTCCATCCGTTCATATTTCAGAAGAAAACTTAGCAACGATCAAAGAATACACAAGAAAGATCGCAGAAGAAATGCACGTTAAAGGACTGATGAACATGCAGTATGCGATCGAAGACGGAAAAGTCTATGTATTAGAAGCAAATCCACGTGCATCCCGTACAGTACCTCTGGTATCTAAAGTATGTAACGTGAGAATGGTTCCACTGGCAACACAGATCATTACATCTGAATTAACAGGAAAACCATCACCAGTACCAGAATTAAAAGAACAAAAAATTCCATACTATGGAGTCAAAGAAGCAGCCTTCCCATTCAATATGTTCCAGGAAGTAGACCCAGTTCTAGGACCAGAAATGCGTTCTACAGGTGAGGTTCTTGGATTATCCAAATCTTATGGGGAAGCTTTCTATAAAGCACAGGAAGGTGTTGGAGCGAAACTTCCTTTAGAAGGAACTGTATTGATCTCTGTAAACCGCAAGGATAAAGAAGAAGTCGTAGAAGTAGCGAAAGCATTTGATCAAGATGGATTCAAGATTCTTGCAACAAACAATACATGCAAGCTGTTAAATGAAGCAGGAATCAAAGCAGAGAAAGTCAATAAATTAAGTGAAGGAAGACCAAATATCCTTGATCTTATCACAAATGGTGATATTGACATTGTTGTAAACTCTCCAGTTGGAAAAGACAGTATTCATGATGATAGCTACTTAAGAAAAGGTGCGATCAAAGCAAAGATTCCATATTATACAACAATTGCAGCAGCGAAAGCGGCAGCAGAAGGAATCGCTTATGTGAAGGCACATGCAGATCAGAATGAAGAGGTGAATTCACTTCAGGGATTACATGCACAGATTACTGAGAAATAGTGATTTGTAGGGTAGTCGTTGGGATTGTATATGAGAAAAACAAAATAATAGTATAAAAGATCCAGACCAGGAAATTTATGCACGCCGTTTTGAACGGTCGCCGATTC
This sequence comes from Eubacteriaceae bacterium, assembly GCA_902362875.1. GTDB lineage: Bacteria > Bacillota > Clostridia > Lachnospirales > Lachnospiraceae > Anaerostipes. The sequence goes on from CABIYF010000011.1 coordinate 80,689, forward strand.
GCTAGTTTTCCTTGCGCAACTCGCTTCGCTCAAACAGCGCACCAAACTAGCTGCGAACCGTTCAAAACGACGGCAAAATTTCAATGGTTCTGGATCTTTTATACTATTATTTCTATCGCATTAACCTACGACTACCCTCCAAATCACAATCTGCATAAAATACAAAAATCTGCACATATTATTTCTATTACGAGAACAAAAAAGGAGAAAAATGATATGGCAGATATGTTTTGCTTCCAATGTCAGCAGACGGCAGGAAATAAAGGTTGTGTTGTGACAGGAGTTTGTGGAAAACAGCCGGAGACGGCTTTGCTGCAGGATGAGTTGGTTTATGAATTGATACGATTGTCAAAGGCAGTAAAACAGACACACAGGACGAAAGAGGCGGATCGTCTGTTGATGGATGGTTTATTTACAACGCTTACGAATGTTAACTTTGATAATGGAGCGATTCGGAAATTTATGGATCGGGTTCGAAAAGAAACAGAGGATCTTGGAGGTGCAGATAAGCCCAGGGTCAAATTGTGGGAAGGAGATACAGATATTGTTTCGCTTCGCTCAACCTTACTTTTTGGATTAAAGGGTATGGCGGCCTATGCACATCATAGCATGAATCTAGGTTACGAAGATGATGAAGTGACTTCATGGTTTTTTAAGGGATTGACGGAAATTGATGAAGAACATACAGCAGAAGAATGGCTGAATCTCATTATGGAATTTGGTCAGGTAAACTTAAAATGTATGCAATTATTGGATCGGGCGAATACAGAAACATTTGGGACTCCGGTACCAGCGAAAGTAAATACAGATATCAAAAAAGGACCATTTATTGTTGTTTCTGGTCATGATCTTGAGGATCTTCATCAGTTGTTAGAGCAGACAAAGGATAAGAAAATTAATATCTATACACATGGGGAAATGTTACCGGCACATGGATATCCAGGGCTTAAGAAGTACAAACATCTTGCAGGCAATTTTGGGACTGCATGGCAAAGTCAGCAGCAGGAATTTGAGAATATTCCGGCTCCTGTCTTATTTACAACGAATTGCCTGATGCCGCCAAGAGAAAGCTATAGAGACTGCATTTACAATACTTCAGTTGTTGGATACGAAGGACTAAAGTATATTGAGAGAAAAGAAGATGGAACGAAGGATTTCAGTCCATTGATCGAACAAGCATTAAAGTTAGGCGGATATGAACATGACCATAGTATGAGTGGAATCAATGGCGGTCATATTTTGACAACTGGATTTGCGCATGGAACAGTGCTTGCAAATGCAGAAAAGATAGTATCAGCAATTAAGAAAGGGGCCATTAAACATATATTCCTTGTAGGAGGCTGCGATGGAGCTCATCCGGGACGTAATTATTATACAGAATTTGTGAAACAGACACCGATGGATTCTTTGGTTTTAACTCTTGCGTGTGGCAAGTATCGATTTAATGATATAGATCTTGGAGAAATTGATGGACTTCCAAGAATTTTAGATATGGGGCAGTGTAATGATGCATATAGTGCAATTAAAGTAGCGGCAGCACTTGCAGAGGTGTTTGAATGTGGAATTAATGATCTGCCGTTGACATTAGTTCTTTCATGGTATGAACAGAAAGCGGTATGTATTTTATTAACATTGTTATCATTAGGAATCAAAAAAATATATTTAGGACCAACTTTGCCGGCATTTTTGTCAGAAGGAGTGGTCAAGATATTGGTGGAACAATATGATCTAAGACCGATCACAGCTCCTGAACAGGATATGGATGCGATTTTGGGACGATAGCTTAAGTATGATGAAGATTTAAACGAATAAAAAGTTAAAGATAAAAGAAAATCTCAGAGATTACAAAAACTCTGGGGTTTTCTTTTGTTTTTTAACGAGTTACAATAGAAACAATATCTAAAAGCAGACAAGGAGGATATAACAACGATGAAAACAAATAAAAATATTCTGGTGGTTATGCCAGTAGAAGATGAACATAAAAAGACATTAGAAAAACATGCAAAAGGAAGCCATTTTGTATATAGTTCCTACGACAAAGTAACACCAGAAATGGTAAAAGAAGCGAATATCATCATCGGAAATGTAGATCCATTTTATCTAAAAGAAGCAGAAAATCTGGAATGGTTACAGCTAAATTCAGCAGGAGCAGATCCATATGTAAAAAAAGGAGTTTTGCCTGAAAATGTAATCCTGACAAATGCAACAGGAGCTTACGGCCCGGGCGTTGCGGAACATATGCTGGCAGTCTTGTTTTCTCTCCAGAAAAAGTTACATCTATATAGGGATAACCAGAATCAGTGCCAATGGCAGGATGAAGGAGCTGTTATGTCGTTACGAGGAGGTACCTTACTGATCGTTGGACTTGGAGACATTGGATTATACTTTGCAAGGCTGATGAAGAATTTTGGCTACCGCATTATCGGAATCAAACGAAGACTAGGACAGGTTCCACAGGATATCGACGAACTTCATACAATGGACGACTTAGATCAATTACTGCCAGAAGCAGATGTAGTATTTTCCGTACTGCCGGATTCCAAAGCGACGAGAAACATATATAATAAACAGCGTTTCAAAGAAATGAAAAACACAGCAATTTTGTTAAATGCAGGAAGAGGAAGCGCAGTAAATACAGAAGATTTATGCGAGGCATTGATTCAAGGAGAAATCTACGGAGCAGGTCTGGACGTAACAGATCCAGAACCACTTCAGACCCAGCACAAATTATGGAATATAGAAAATGCAATCATCACACCACATATCTCAGGAGACTTTCATCACCCCGCTACATTGTATCGAATTGTGGATATTGCAGCAGGAAATCTGCAGAGGTATGTGGAAGGAGAAGGATTGATGAATGAGGTGGATTTGGAAACAGGGTGTAGATTGTAATTTGTAGTTTGAAAGGTAGTCGTGGGGATTGTATATGAGAAAAACAAAATAAGAGTATAAAAGATCCAGCCCAGGAAATTTATGCACGCCGTTTTGAACGGTCGCTGATTCGCTAGTTTTCCTTGCGCAACTCGCTTCGCTCAAACAGCGCACCAAACTAGCTGCGAACCGTTCAAAATGACGGCAAAATTTCAATGGTTCTGGATCTTTTATACTCTTATTTTGTTTTTGTCATATACAGAAAGACTCCAGTTGGCCAACCAACTCACAAAATCAAAATCTTTATTTCTTGAGATTTATATTGTAAATTCTTATAATTAAGTAAATACTTAATTAAGTAAATGCTTTATTTTGGAGGGAAAGATGATAGATATCGAATTACTGCATACTATTACCATGCCAACACGCTACCAGATTCTCCTGCTTTTACTGGAACATCATTACTGTGGGAAAGCATTGGCTGCGAAAATTGGAATCAGTGAATCAGCAGTATCACAGCATCTACAGATATTAAAAGATTGTGGAATGGTGACGGGACAAAGGATTGACCGTCAAATGCATTATCAGGTTAATACAGAACTTCTGATGCAGAATGTTGGTATTTTTTATCAAGAAGTATTGGAAAAGAGTGAACATATGCCAAATAGAGATTACTGTGATTGTGAGCTTGCTGAGTTTTGTAGCCGGAAGGGAGATGTAAAGAAGTAATGAGACAGAATAAAGACTATCTGATTACAGAAAAACCATCGAGAGCTTTGCTTATTTTTTCAATTCCGATGATTATTGGAAATCTGTTTCAACAGGCATATACAATTGTAGATTCTGCCATAGTGGGACGTTATGTGGGAGAAACTGCTTTAGCTGCTGTTGGCGCATCTTATGCCCTGACAAGTATATTTATTTGTATTGCTATTGGAGGCGGTATTGGTGCATCTGTTATTATCAGCCATCACTTTGGTGCACACAATTACGGACGTATGAAGACTTGTATTCGTACTGCGTTACTTTCATTTCTTTTCATTAGTTTGATACTTGGAGGCGTTGGATTAATTTTTAGCCAGCAGATTATGGAGGTTTTAAATACACCGGCAGATGCCATAGATATTGCTGTAACTTATTTGAATATTTACTTTTTGGGTCTGCCATTCTTATTTATGTACAACATTCTTTCTTCGATGTTTAACGCACTTGGAGAATCACGGATTCCGTTGTATTTATTGATTTTTTCTTCTGTATTGAATATTTTTCTGGATTTATATATGGTGGCAGTATTGAATTTGGGTGTGGCTGGTGCAGCATATGCAACGTTTATTTCTCAGGGAATTTCAGCAGTGTTATCTTTGATTATTTTTGTTGTTACACTTCAACAGTTACAAGGGAAAGCTGAGGGCTGGTTTAGTAAAACAGAATTTTCTGATATGTCCAGGATTGCACTACCATCTATCCTTCAACAATCTACGGTTTCTATTGGCATGATGCTAGTTCAGTCAGTGGTAAATAGCTTTGGGACACAAATTCTTGCTGGATTCTCTGCTGCGATGCGAATAGAATCTCTTTGTGTTGTGCCAATGTCAGCAATTGGTAATGCAATGTCTTCTTATACTGCACAGAACATTGGCGCAGAAAAAGAGGAGCGAATCTCACAAGGTTATCGGGCAGGCAACTTTATGATTATTGTTATAGCGGTTATTTTATGTTTCTTCCTCGAAATAGCTCATAAACCTCTGATTGCCTTGTTTTTGGACAATGAACCTTCAGCGCAGACGATTGTTACTGGAGAAAGTTATCTGAAATTTATTGGTTTCTTCTTTTGTATGATTGGATTTAAAATGGCTGTCGATGGTATTTTGCGGGGAGCGGGAGCGGTGAAAGTTTTTACTATTGCGAATATGGTAAATCTAACATTGCGAGTTACCATTGCAAAGTTTGGAGCTCCAATTTGGGGAGTTTCTATGGTATGGTATGCAGTACCGCTTGGCTGGCTTGCCAACTTCCTGATTTCCTATGGATATTACAGAACTGAAAAGTGGAAAGAAGCTGCGTCAAAAACGGTAGATTAGCCTTTAATGAAAAATTATTTTCTTTACAATTAGAAAAAATTATTTTATAAACCGGAAGTTGTCAAGTTCTTAGTCAATAACGATCATGAATTTTACTTGCGTCCTGTCCCACCAAAGTAATCGGACATTTTCATCTTATCAAGTGCGGAATCAATTTTTTTCACATCCTCACTTGAAAGCTGGACATTAGCTGCCTCCTGATTTTCTTTCATACGTTCAGGCTTTCTGCTTCCGGGAATTGGAATAATCCACGGTTTTTTATTCAGCATCCATGCAAGTGAAATTTGGCTCATAGTCGCATTCTTTTCTTCTGCCATTGATGAAATCAGATAAAATAATTCTTCATTCTGTTTATAACTCTCATCTTGGAACTGTGGCATTATGGCTCTGAAATCCGTTTGGGAATCAAATTGCATTCCCGCTTTGTATTTCCCGGTAAGGATTCCATTCGCAAGCGGAGAATATGCTACATATGCGATATTTAATTCTTCAAATGCAGGAAAATCTTTTTCATAAAATCTCCCCATCATAGAATATCTGTTTTCAATAGCCGATACTTTACATACGGCATTTGCACGCCTCATATATTCTGCATCTGCTTCTGACAGTCCCCATGCTCTTATTTTTCCTTCTTTGATAAGCTCCGACATGACTCCGGCAACTTCTTCAATTGGAGTGTCCGGATCTTCCCGATGCTGATAATACAGATCAATATAATCTGTACCAAGCCTTTTCAGACTCTTTTCTACGGATTTTCTGATTGTCTCTGGCCTGGAATCTCTTTCTTTTGCTGACTCTCCAATGCCAAATTTTGTTGCAATGACTACATGACTTCTAATTGGCTTCAGTGCCTCGCCCACCAGTTCTTCATTATAAGATACAGTACCATCACTGTTAACACCAATATATGCCTCCGCTGTGTCAAAAAAATCGTACCCCATATCATAGGAATTTCTGATCAGTTTTATTGCGTCTGATTTATCAGTAGGTGTACCATAAGCATGAGAAAATCCCATACATCCAAGTCCCACAGGATTTACTTCAATACCAGAATTTCCAAGGATTCTTTTCTTAATCATTTCATTATTCCTCCTGTTATTTATTCTCAATCAGTTGATTTTATTTCTTTATATGAAATATTATACTTGTCTTTGATTTAGAGTTTACTTTATTTTTTAATATAATGTACACTATTGATTATGAACAAAGTATTTCATATTTTGAAAAGCTATAATTGGATTTCAATATTTAGGAGGATATCATGTTAGATCTTAATGAACTGAAACACCTTGTATTATTTGCAGAATATGGCACTCTGTCCAGAGTTGCCGAGGCTTGTCACATATCGACTCCTTCTATAACAAGATCAATGAAACATCTTGAAGAACGTTTCGGCGTTTCTCTATTCATTCGTGAAAAGAGTAAGATTAAATTGAATGAAACAGGTTACATTGCTGTAGAAGCAGCCAAAAATATTCTTGCGGAAACAGAAAGGCAATTCCAAATCTCACATCCTTATATCCTGATAAAAATATTTCTTCTCAGCTTACAAATTCTGAAAAAATCATAGAAGAATATGAAAACGGAAATGTCAACTATGCTTTTTTACCTTACGCATATAAAAATTTTGTTCCTTGTCTCACAGAGCAATTGTTTCTTGCGGTAAAGAAAGATCATGCATTTGCCAAGCATAAATATGTATTTTTTTCTGAATTGAATGGTGTAAATTTTTTAATCCGTTCTGAAATTGGATTTTGGAATAAATTATGTCATGATAAATTGCCTGCGTCCAGATTTCTTGTCCAAAAAGATGAATTTGAATTTTCAGAACTGATTAAGACTTCCTCTTTACCATGCTTTGCAACAGATATAGGAGTTGCTCATGGATTTTCTTATGAAGATCGTATTTTAATTCCAATTAAAGATGCAGAAGCAACGGTAACATTTTACACAAATATTAGACTTTAGAAATCTATAAACCTACCTTAGTTTGTAAAAATTTTTCTTGATGGCTCAGTGTCTATTACAATATACATCTTGTCTTCTTTGTATGCCACATACAAATTTTGATTTGAATAAGTCGTGTAGATTGTATATGAGAAAAACAAAATAAGAGTATAAAAGATTCAGACCAGGAAATTTATGCACGCCGTTTTGAACGGTCGCTGATTCGCTAGTTTTCCTTGCGCAACTCGCTTCGCTCAAACAGCGCACCAAACTAGCTGCGAACCGTTCAAAACGACGGCAAAATTTCAATGGTTCTGGATCTTTTATACTCTTATTTCTATCGCATTAACCAACGACTACCCTTCAAACCACAAAATCAGAATTTGAATTTCAAAATACATTTTCCGAATCATTCACTTTTCAAAACAAACTATTTAGAATCTGAATACCTACATACGCTTTAAGTATTTCCACAAATACAATCCATGTGTTATGATATTAACAAAGATAAGAACAGATTCAACGATGTTATGTATTTGTACTTGTGCAATGTTAAAAAAATATAGAAAATTATTTCAGGACGATTGTATATTTAGGATAATTTTTATATATAATTACAAGTTATTCTAAATTATTTTTGGTTGCATTTGTTACAAAAATAACGAACTTTGTGAAACAAAGATACAAACAAAAGAGAATCAGAAAAGGATGTAAGGTGGAATGAACGAAGAGAATAGTACAGGAAAGATTAATAAGCTGGCGTTTTGGCCGGCGGTTATTGCGTTGGTGGTATTTGTTATTGCTGGAATTGTGAATACACAGGCAGTGGGAAATGCAATGACGAAGATCCTGAGTGTGATCGCAAATTATTTTGGAGCGTATATCAATATTTTATCACTGGTATTCTTAATACTCGCGGCAGTGATCATCATTGGAAAGTATGGGGATGTGATCATTGGCGGAAAAGATGCCAAACCAGATTACAGTATGCCAACATGGTGTGCGATGTCAATCTGTTCAGGAATTGGAACGGGATTGTTATTCTGGGCGATTGGGGAACCGATTTTCCATTATATGCAGACACCAACAGCGATTGGACAGGCACAGACAAGAACAGCAGGTATCTTTGCGGTAGCACAGGCGATGTGGGATTGGAGTTTTATCCAGTATGCAATGTATGCAGTCTGCGGAGCAGCATTTGCGGTTTTATGTTTTAACAAGGGAAAGAGTTTATCAATCTCTTCGATTGTGGAATGTGTTACAAATAAAAAGATTCCATGGTTAAATACACTTGTGACATGTCTTGTAATCTTCTGCCTGATGGGAGCGACAGCAAATTCTATGGGAGTTGGACTGATGCAGATCGGGGCTGGACTTGAGACGGTCTTTGGAATTGCACAGTCACCAATTGTATGGATCTTGATCGCAGCATTTGTATCAACGATATTTATTTTATCCTGTGTTTCAGGAATTGGAAAAGGATTAAAAATTATTTCAAGCATTTGTATGTATTTCTTTATCTTCTTACTAATCTTCGTTTTCATCTTTGGAAATACACCATTTATCGGAAAGATTACATCCGAGGCAATCGGATTTATCATTGACCATTGGGGAACTCAGACCATGCTTATGAATGCAATGGCACCAAAAGATACTTGGTTCTCTGAATGGAGTGTTATGTACTGGAACTCATTTATCATGTATGCGCCAATTATCGGTATGTTCCTTGCACGTATGGGAAAAGGAAGAACTGTTCGTACATTTATGTTAGTACAGGTATTAGTACCATCTATCTTCTGTATCATTTGGATCGGAATCTTTGGTGGACAGACAATTTATTTGCAGACATCTGGAACTTTAGATGTTTGGAATGCGGTACAGACATCTGGAATGCAGGCGACGGTATTCCAGATCCTTGGAAGTCTGCCATGCAGCAAGATCATTACAGTTTTATTCTTGTGTACGATCACTTTAAGTTTTTGTACACTTGCAGATCCAATGGCATCTGTAGCATCAACATTATCTGTCGATGGATTATCTGCAGATGATGAACCACCTAAGAAACAGAAAGTTTTAGTTGGTATCATTCTGGCAGCGGTTGCATGTACTCTTGTGATCAGTGGAGGAACGACTGCGATCAAAGGTATGATCAACTTAAATGGATTATTGCAGAGTGTTGTTATGATCCTGTGTGCAGTTGCGTTCTTTAAATCTGGTAAAAAAGAAGATAATGAACATGTAGATTAAAAATTGAAAACCCATAATATCGCTGTAAGTGCCAATCAGTAAATATATTATTGATTGATACTTACAGTGTAACATAATAAATAACCAAATGGGGGAGTCATCTGATATGAATGAATTATTGGACGACTCCCTCATTTTATTTTTAAGATTTTCATAGCTGACGAGGCAAGTCGAATCAATGCTTGCCTCTGTGTGATCATGTACTATTCATATTCTAAATAGTAACATACAGTACCGATATTTCACATATAAATACAATGTTGTTATAATATTAACAAGGTTAGAGAAAAGGAAAAACGATAGCTGATATACAAAGGAAAATCAAGGATTTCATGGAATGACAGAAAATAAAAAATCCTTGGAACAAATTTGCTTTTAAAGATCGTGATATATTTTTTTGGCCTTAAATGTTACATTTTTAACGAAAAATATTTACAAAAAAGGGAGAAAAAGAAAATAAATTACAAAGAAGCTCCGTATTCTAAGTTTCATAAAACGTTATTCTTTTGTGCTGTTTTAGGGCAGATCGCATGTGGTTTTGCACTTGGAATTGCAGGAACAGCGGTAACAGAAGGAAAAGCTGATCTGGGACTGAGTACATTTTGGGTAGGACTTCTTGGAGCAGGAACTCTGATCGGTCTTGCCGGAAGTTTAGTAGTAGGAAACCTTGCAGATAAGATTGGAAGAAGTAAATTAGTATTGCTTGATATGGCATTCTTTACAGTATTCTCAATCGCACAGTTCTTTACATCAAGCGTACCAGTGATCATGGCATTAAGAATTCTGATCGGACTTTGTATCGCAATTGATTATACAGTAGGAAGCACGATCGTTTCTGAGTGGTTTGATCCAGAAACAGCACCATCTTACTTAAGTAAATTCATCATTTACTGGACATTTGGTTATGTTTTATCATTCTTCACAGGATTGGTTATGAGTAACTTACATACAGATTATCATATCATCTTCGCAAGTTCTGCAATTCCAGGAGCGATCGCAGCAATCGCAAGAATCACTTTAGGAATCGCAGAAGCACCAAGCTGGATGGCATCTGTAGGAAGAGTTGAAGAAGCAAATAAATTAGTAGCAGAAAAATTAGGACCTGAATATAAAATTGTTGCAGAAGAGAAAAAAGAAGAAGAAAAAGTATCTGTTGCAGAACTGTTCAGCCCTAAATATAGAAGAAACACTTTAGTAGGTGGAATGTTCTACGCATGTCAGGTATTCCCTTACTTCGGAGTTGGTATCTTCCTTCCAATCTTAATTGGACAGTTAAACATGGGAGATGCAAATACATCAAGTATTATCTATGATGTCTTCTGTATGGCAGGAGCATTTGCAGGAACATGGTTATGTGCAAGAATGTCAAGAAGAAGCTTCTTAACATCAACATTCTTTGGAGCAGCGATCGCACTGGTAATTATGATCATTGGACAGAACATTTCCATCGTCATCACAGTTATCGCATTCGCAGCATTCGCATTGATCATGTCAATCGCAGTCGTTATGGAGTGGCCTTATCCACCAGAATTATTCGATGACCGTGTAAGAGGAACTGGTGTTGGTATCGTCGTAGCATTCAGTCGAATCGGTGCAGCACTTGGAACATTCTTATTACCAATCTTAATGGACAGTATCGGAGGAACAGGAACACTGATTGTATGTGCAGCGGTCCTTGTATTAGGTGGAGTTGTGTGCCAATTATTCGCACCAGAAACATCTGCATCTTACTTAAAGAAAGTAGCAGAGAAAGAAGCAGCAGTAAATTAGTTTACATAATTAATTTTACATAAAGAAGCTTTAACAAAAATTAAAATAAACCCTTAGTAATCTTTTAGGAGGAAAAATTCATGGCAAGAGATTATATGAAGAGAATCAATGCGTTAAGAGAAAATTATATGTCTCACCGCGTTGAAATGGATATCCTGGATGCATATTATGTAACACAGGGATTTAAAGAAACAGAAGGACAGCCTTGGCAGATTCAGAAAGCTACAGGTATGAAGAAAGTTTATGAAAATAAACCAATTTTCATTCAGGACAACGAGTTATTAGTTGGTGGTGTAGCATTCAAACCTCGTGCAGGTATTTTAAACCCAGATTCAGCTTGTTCTGTTATCGAAAAAGAGTTAGATACGATCAGCACACGTAAATACGATCCATTCTATTTATCAGATGAAAATAAAAAATTATTCATGGAAGAAGTAGCTCCATACTGGAGAGGAAAATGTGTCCTTGACCGTTGGAACGCTATGATGCCAGAAGACGTAAGAACAATGCGTGATGGTGGAATGTTATATGTAGACAAGAAATTCGTTCGTGGATACGGAGAAAACACACCAGGTTGGAGAACTCTTCTTGCAAAAGGTATCAAAGGTATCAAAGAAGAAGCAGAAGCTAAACTTGCAGCATTAGATACAGCAGCAGGAGAAGATACATTAAAACAGCAGATCTTCTACAAATCTCTGATCATCTCTGCAGAAGGAATTATTGCTCTTGCAAACCGTCATGCAGACTTAGCTGAAGAAATGGCAGCAAAAGAAACAGATGAAACTCGTAAAGCAGAATTATTAAAGATCGCTGAAGTTAACCGTCACGTTCCAGAGAACCCACCTCGTAACTTCTACGAAGCATTACAGAGTATGTTAACATATGAATTCTGTATCTTCATGGAACAGAACGCTTCTTCTTACAACTTAGGACGTATGGATCAGTACCTGATCGAATACTACAAGAAAGATATCAAAGAAGGAATCATGACTCAGGAAGATGCTCAGGAATTACTTGACTGCTTCTGGATCAAGATCGCAGAAATGGGATTATTCCAGGACGGAGAGAGTGCAGCATTCTCAGCTGGATATAACATGACAGTTCAGGTATGTGCCGGTGGTATCGACAAATACGGAAATGATGCAGTTAACGATCTTTCTTACATGACAATCCAGGCGACAGAAGATACAGCATTAAAAGAGCCTAACATGACAGTACGTTACAGCATTTCCAAGAACCCAGATTCATTCTTAAGAAAAGCTGCTGAATGTATCCGTATGGGACGTACAATGCCAGCTGTATACCATGATGATGCAGGTATCAAGATGCTGCTTAACAAAGGTGTACCTCTTTCTCAGGCATGGGATTGGACTCCATGTGGATGTGTTGAGACAAACCTTGAAGGACGCTTAAAATCTTATACTGACATCGGAGAAGTCAGCATGGGTGGTGTCGTAGACATGGTTATGAACAATGGCAAGAGCCGTCTGACTGGAGAACAGGTATCTATCCAGACTGGTGATCCTCGTGACTTCAAGACATTTGATGAATTCATGGGAGCGATCAAAAAACAGATCGACTACTTTGTACATACAATGGCAACAATGAACTCTTATCTTGATTACTTAAGTGAAAACTACCGTCCAGTACCAGCATTATCTTTAACATATCCAAACTGTATGGAAACAGGAAAAGATTATGCAAACGGTGGAGCAGAATTCAACGTAGGTAACGGAATCAACATCATCGGACAGGCAGATATCATCAACTCTTGTGCAGATATCAAATATTTGATCTACGATGAGAAGAAATTAACAATGGACGAACTTTGCAAAGCATTAGATGCAAACTTCGAAGGATATGATGAAGTTTATAAAATGTGTATGGAAGCTCCTAAATATGGAAATGACGATCCTAAGGCAGACTTCTGTGCAGGTGAGATCTACAACTACTTAGTAGACCAGATCGAAAGCTATGATTCAGCATTCGGTAAATTAACAGCTGGTATGCTTCCAGTATCAGGAAACGTTCCAATCGGACAGAGCGTAGGAGCCCTTCCTTCCGGACGTAAAGCTTGGACACCACTTGCAGACGGAATCGGAGCAACAGGTGGAACAGACGTAAATGGAGCAACAGCATTATTAAAATCTATCAGTAATCTTCCTCATTCTCGTTTCACACAGGGAACACAGATGAACTTAAAGATCGATCCAAAACTGTTAGAAGGAGAACGCGGATTAAATAACATGATGACTCTGTTAAAAACACAGTGTACATTAGATGTTTACCATACACAGTACAACATCATTGATCCAGAAGTACTGATTGATGCTCAGAAACATCCAGAAAACTATAAAGATTTACTTGTACGTGTAGCTGGATACACAGCATTCTTCGTAGAATTAGGAAAAGATATCCAGGATGACATCATCCAGCGTACAGAAATCGAAAACTGGGGATAGGATAACAGGTTAAAACACTATGATGTATCAGACTTATGAAGGGATGGACATCGAAGGAACTGTTTTAAGAATCGAGAAAAGTTCCATTTTTGATGGAGATGGACTTCGAACGGTTGTATTCTTAAAAGGATGTCCATTACGCTGCAAATGGTGTTCAACTCCGGAGAGTTATCAAAAGAAAATACAGACAACGCTTGATGGCACGATCACATACGGTCAGATCATGACAGTAGAAGACGTGATGGTGGAAGTCAGAAAAGACAGTCTTTTCTACTTCCACTCAGGCGGTGGTGTGACATTATCAGGGGGAGAGATCTTAGCCCAGCCCGAATTTGCATATCATATCCTTCGTCGTTCCTGTTATGAAGGAATCAATACGGCGATCGAATCTTCCTTCAATGCAGACTGGGACAAGATCGAACCGATCCTTGGATGTTTAGATACTGCATTTGTCGATATGAAATTGATGGACCCGGAAAGACATAAATATTATACCGGAGTAGATAATGCTCTTATTCTGAGTAATATCGAAAAAGCAGGGAAAGAAAGAAGACCGAATATGAAAATGATCATAAGAAGGCCATTGATCCCTGGGGTAAATGATTCCGAAGAAGATCTGACTGCACTGGCACAGTTTTTAGGAAATCTTAAGGGAGTTGATCATTTACAGTTACTTCCATATCATCGTCTGGGAACAGACACTTATCGAAAACTCGGAATGGAATACCCATTAGCAGAAATAGAAGTTCCAAGTGAAGAACATATGCAGTGGTGCAAAGACATCACAGAAAAATACGTTAAAACTATCATTTAATATATAAAGTATTTATAGGAGGAAAATTTTATTATGTTACGTTATGGATTTATTGCAGCAGGAAACATTATTCGTAGTATGCACAGAGGTGCAGAGATGAACGAGGATTACAATCCAGCAGAAATCGGTATCTACGACATCAACGAAGAAGTTCGTAAAGACTATGCTGCAAGAGGTTACAAAACATTTGACAGCATGAAAGAATTAATTGACAATTCTGAAATGTTAGTTCTTGGAGTAACACCAAAAGTTGTAGGATTCATCATTGATGAACTTGCAGAAAATTACAGACCAGACCAGGTTATGTTAACAGTTGTAACAGGTGTTGAACAGCCATGGTATCAGGAACATCTTGGAAAAGACTGCAAAGTCGTTATCTGTATGCCAAACATGAGCTCTCAGGTTGGAGAAGGAGCATTTGCTGTATCTCGTTCTGAAGCTTGTACAGACGAAGATGTTGATAAAGTATGTGCAATCTTAAGATCTTGTGGATTAGTTGAAGAAATTCCAGACGGAATGATGGCTGAAATCCTTCCATTCAACGGATCTGCACCAGGATTCTTCTACCACATTGCTAACTTAATGGTAAAAGAAGCAAAAAAATTAGGATTAGATCCAGAAACAGCAGTACGCTTATTTGCTGAAACAATGAAAGGTAGTGCAGAAATGATCCTTTCTTCAGACACAAGTCTTGAAGATCTTGAAAAGGCATTAAGACTTCCAGGAGGAGCTACAGTTACAGCTCTTGAAAAGATCGAATCTATGGGATTTGACGCAATGTACCATGAATTCGTAAAAGTATCTGTAGAACACTGCAGAGAACTTGGAAATCAGAAATAATTCCAGACAAACATATTAGCCTCTATATATAAATTTATTTAAGAACATATAAATCATAAAATGATATAAAAGGAGAAAAATCATGATTACAAATCACGACAGAAAATTCAAATTAGGAATGCACAGCTACACATTACATTTATCAGGATTCGGAGAAAGCTGGGGATTCCAGGAATATGGTGAGCACCATGCATTCGAACAGGTTGCTACATTCAAAGATTTAGTAGACATCGCTGTTGAAGTAGGTCTTGACGTTCTTCACATCACATTAGTAGATATCCAGAACGATACATCTGATGAACATCTTGCAGAATGCAGAAAGATCGCTGAAGATGCAGGAATCGAACTTGAATTAAACATTTCCTTCAACGCACCATCTGATCCTCGTGTAAACTGTGGATTAGAAGAATCATTACACATCGCTCACAAATTAGGATGTAAACTGGTTAAATACAGCACAGACGTAGAACACCCAGAAAAATCTTCTCACTCTTGCTTATCACCAGAAGTAATGAAACAGCTGATCGCTCTTTATGATGACTTTGCAGCAAACATTCCATTAATCGAAAAATACAACTTAAAAGTTGCTATCGAAAACCACTGCGACTTATTCGCAAACGAAGTAATCTGGTTAGTAGAAAAATTAAATCATCCATTAATCGGAGCTTGTTGTGATACGATCAACTCCTTAATGTTAATGGAAGGTATCGCTGATTGTGTAGACAGAATGGCTCCATACTGCTACTGCGTACACTTCTGTGACAACAGAGTATTCGCTGATCCAGACGGAACACATTCTTTAGGAACAGCAATCGGACAGGGTAACGTAGACTGCCGCGCGATCATGGATATCTTAAGAGAAAAAGCTCCAGAAGGACTTGACACAATAGACTTAGAAATCGAACTTCCATTATCTGGACACAGCATTGAAGAAGGACGTGAAATGGAACTTCAGGGATTAAAAGAGTCTGTTGAATATATGTACAAAGAATTAGGTATTGGATTCAACGCTGCTAAGATCTACGGAGAAAGCAATTACTTCTTAAATAAATAGTTTGTTTGTTGAATGAATTAAATTGTTGGAAATAAAATAAATAGCAACTACTCAGGGACGCACTCTCGTTCGATTCGCACGCAGCTGTACTAAGATCTTGACAGGTCTATCAACCTGCTACTCGCTAAGTGCAGGCAAGCTCTTACGGTCCCTGAGTAGTTGCTATTTATTTTATTTAAATTTACTTTATTCAAAGGATTTAGGTAAGGGGTACTTGCTGAGGGATAGTTGTATGATATAATGTAAAGAGTGAAAAATTGATGGGTACAAAGGAGAATTTGGGTATGACATTGCAACAATTAAAGTATTTTATCACGGTTGCTGAGATTGGTAATATTACATATGCTGCACAACGTCTTTATACTTCACAGCCAACGATTAGCAGACAGATTCAGATGTTGGAATCGGAATTGGGTTACCGTTTGTTTAACCGCCATAGTAAGCCTTTGAAGCTTACGGAACCGGGGAAGATCCTTTATGATGGGATGAAGGAGGCTCTTTCTCAGATTAATCATACGATGGAGACAGCGAAGGTTGCTTCGGAAGGAAAGAGCGGAACGCTTTCGATTGCTTTTCAGACAGGATATTACTCAGAATATATGTTTTTTGAGATCATTGATGAATTAAGAGAAAGCTGGCTGGCATTGAAATTAAATTACAATAAGATGTCCACAACAGACCAGCACAGAGGACTTGAAAATGGAAGTATCGATATTGCGATCGGACTGGAACTTCCACACTGGGAAGAAGCAGGATTTCAGGTGCGGAAATTAAAGAAAGAGGAAACTTTGATCGTAGTATCCCAAGATCACAGATTAGCAGGAAAAGATCATCTAGAATATAATGATCTGTGCGGAGAGACTTTCTATTTAACATCACCAAACGGATATCAGGTAGATCGGATTTTGAAAGATATCTTTTGCTTGGATGGTGTACATCAGGTAGGAGTAAGCTCATCAGAGATTGCATACTTTAAGGTAATGTCAGAAAACGGAGTGACGATCTCTAATCCACATGATCCTTACTTGCTGAATAATCCTTATTATCACAGTATTCCATTCGAATCAGAATATTCAGATTCCTATGTGTGCGTAACGAATCCAAATAATACGAACCCGGTTATTAAGTTGTTTATGGACTTGATAGAAGACGAGGAAGTGTGATTTGGGACGGTAGTCTACGATCAATGTGACACAAATAAGATAACAAGAAATATTTATAATATAACGGTGGCAACACGCACTTAAAATATGCTAATCGTTGCCACCGTTATATTATAAATATTTCTTGTTATCTTATTTGTGCCACATAAAACTGAAGTCTATCGAAATCACTACAGGGTGTGTATGTTAAACGGTATTGGCTAATAATTTTTGTATTCACTGATGAAAGTAAAAAACTTTAGGTTTCCAATCACTTAATTTGCAGCCAACACAGTACAACATACATCCCATCCGCGAGAAACATCCTACAAATCAAAACCTAAGCTTGCGCCTTAGCCCACTCAGCAAACTTAGCACTTTCAGCCTGAGCTTCATCCATGCTGGATGCTTTCACACCATAGTAGAATTTAATCTTAGGTTCTGTACCAGATGGACGAACGCATACCCATGCTCCACCTTCAAGTTCATAGTAAAGAACATCAGAAGCAGGAAGTCCTGTAGGTTCTACATTACCACTTTCTACATCAAGAACTGTGTCATTCTTGTAATCACGGATCTTAACAACTTTGTATCCAGCAATATCTTTTAATGGATTCTCACGAAGGTTAGCAAGCATAGCTTTCATCTTATCCATACCTTCTAATCCTGGGAAATCCATAGCTGTGATGCTGTCTACGCAGTATCCGTATTTCTCGTACATGTCGATCATAACATCCCATAATGTTTTACCTTTTGTTGCATAGTAAGCAGCAGCTTCACAAAGAGCAACAGTTGCAGAAACAGCATCTTTGTCTCTTGCATATGTACCGATCAGGCATCCGTAGCTTTCTTCTAATCCGAACAGATATGTTCCTTTTCCGCTCTGTTCAAATCCAAGGATTTCTTTACCGATCCATTTGAATCCTGTTAATACTTCGATCAGTTTTACATCGTAAGCTTTTGCGATTTCATCTACAAGGTTTGTTGTAACGATAGATTTAACAACAGCACCATCTGCAGGAAGAGATCCAGCTTTTTCTTTCTTCTGGCTTAATACATATTCACATAATAAAGAACCAGACATATTACCTGTTAATGGAATATATTCTCCGCTCTTAGTGTCTTTTACATATACACCTAAACGGTCAGCATCAGGGTCAGTAGCAAGAACAAGGTCAGCGTCTTTTTCTTTGGCAAGAGCAAGACCTAATGCAAATGCTTCTTTTGCTTCTGGGTTTGGATAGCTGACTGTTGGGAAGTCACCATCTGGAAGTTCCTGTTCTGGAACAACATATACATTCTTAAATCCAAGGTCATCAAGTACACGGCGTACTGGAAGGTTACCTGTTCCATGGAGAGGAGTATAAACGATCTTTAATTTGGAAGCCATCTCATCGATAGAATCCTGATTGATGACCTGTTTTTCAACTTCTGTGATGTAAGCGTCATCAACTTCTTTTCCGATCACTTCATATAAACCTGCAGTTACGGCATCTTCTTTGGACATTGTCTTGCAAGTAGAAATGTCAGTGATCGCATTAACTTTGGCTGTAACACCTGAAGCATGAGGGTCTGTAAACTGAGCACCATCTTCCCAGTATACTTTGTATCCATTATACTGTGGTGGGTTATGGCTGGCAGTCACGTTGATACCAGCAGTACAATCTAAATGTCTAACTGCAAATGATAATTCTGGTGTTGGGCGTAAAGATTCAAAGATGAATGCTTTGATTCCGTTAGCAGCAAGGCAGCGTGCAGCTTCATCTGCAAATTCTGGAGACATATGTCTTGAGTCAAATGCGATGGCAACACGTTTCTTGTCTGTTCCCTGCTCTAAGATATAATCAGCTAACCCCTGAGTTGCTTTTCTTACAACATAAATATTCATACGGTTGATACCAGCACCGATGATTCCTCTAAGTCCGGCAGTTCCAAATGCTAGATCAGCATAGAAACGTTCTTTGATTTCATTTTCGTCATTCTCGATGGCTTTTAATTCCGCTTTTGTTTCCTCGTCAAAATAAGGATTGGAAAGCCATTCCTGATAAGTTTCTTTGTAGTTCATAAATTACTCCTCCTTTAAGTTATAAAAATGCCTTTTGTTTAATTATACCTTAAAACGCATCAAAAAACATTATAAATTTGTAGATATTTTTCGAGAAAAATCGAGCGGAGGTCTTTTTTGTGGACAAATTCCTCTAATTTCTCGATATATCGTGGAGAAACCCAATGTTTTTTATGTGCCATGTACTGATTTGAGATCTTCCAGAACTTTTCAGGAAATAAAAATAATCCATAAAGGCATAACAGGTCATTTTTAGAAAGAGGAAGAAAGCGGTCGTAATTTGTAAGAAATGTTTCACAAAATGTGAAGTTATAATTATTTTTCTCAAGTACCTTTTTCAGGAAATAATAAACATCAAGAATCGGATAACCATGATAAAACCGTTCAAAATGAATTGTCACAGGAGAATCAGATGTCAGGATAATATTATGATGGCTGTAATTTCCATGACACCACCCAATTCTGGATGGCGGTGTAGTGTTTAAGATTTTTACAGCCTCTTCCATTTGTACCCAGAATTCTTTTGTCTGTTCCAGAAATAAGTATTCAAAAATCCCTTTCTTTTTGCGCTTTTGTATGTAACGTCCGATGCTTTTTAGTTCCGAATATTTTTGCCCGTACTGTCTGGAAATCGAAGTATATTTCCGCAGGTTTTCAGATGAAAATGAAATATCGAGGCAGTGGTTATGAAAACCCGCAAGATTCTGGGCAGCAATCTTTACATCTTTCAAAGAATGAATATCACATTCCGTCCCCGAAAATGTTTTCCTTAGTGCAAATGTTTCATAATACCGGTCAAAAGTAAGAAAATAACCATCTTTATTTAAAAGGTACTGATCCGTTTTATAAAAATGATGATCATGCATGGCATCCGTCCATTGAGCGACAGCAGACAGCCGCTCTTCAGACAGAGAAGTCTGCGCAAGCGCATAAACAGTATCCTGTCCGAAACATAAAACACAACCCCGTCCCCTTCTGGTATAAGAAACAGAAATATCATATTGATCCAGCAGCATTTGATATTTTTCGTTCAACATATATCCTCCTTCATGTTCTACCTCTAATGATATGAAGAAAATGAAATGAATATGATAGTAACTTGCTATCAATGTTTAAATAGGATATACTGAAAATATCTCAGAAAGGAGTAAATTGAACATGAGAAAAAGATTTTTATTAATATCAACAATACTTGTACTAAGTGCATTTATATTTGCAGCATGTGGAAAGAAAAGCCCAAGCAGTCCAGAGGCAAGCAGCGAGACAACAACAGAAGAAGCTGCGACAGAAGAGACAACAACAGAGGATAATACAGCAGATACAACAGCGGAAGAAGAAAAACCAGTATCAACAGCAACAGAAGCAACAAAAGATTCAACAGAAGAAGTAACAACAGCATCTAAGAAAGATGAACAGGCAAAACCAAAGACAGCAACGGGAACATATAACGGATTTGCAGATACAAACTCTGTAGAGATCGAATTATCCAATGGAACTTTTGAAACATTTATTGTAAATGATGACGATGTAAAAACAGCGTTAAGCAAGAAGTCAGAAGGAGACAAGATTACATTTACTTATGGAGCTGTGGAAGGACAGGCTAATAAGGAAATACTTTCTGTAAAATAAATTGTAATTTGAACAAGTCGTGTAATTGTATATGAGAAAAACGAAATAATCACATAGAGGATCCAGACCAGAAATTTTGCTCGCTGTTTTGAACGGTCGCTGATTCGCGAACTTTCCTTCGATAACTCGCGTTCTAAGGTACTGAAACCAGTAGTCTTTGACGCTCAAACAATCGACCAAGTTCGCTGCGAACCGTTCAAAACAACGGCAAAATTTCAATGGTTCTGGATCCTCTATGTTATTATTTCGTTTTCCTCATATACACGGACGGCTATTCAAATCACTACGGGTGTGTATGGGGAATGGTGTTGGCTGTCAATTTTGATATTTGCAGACAGACGATTTAAGAAATTAGTAAACTGCTGTTTTTAAATTTCTCAAACATATCGACAAATCGGTGTCTATAAATTCGATTCATCTTCCGACAGCGAATATAAAAATTATTAACCAATACCGTTTAACATACACATTCTATAGTGATTTCGATAGACTTCCGTTTTATGTGACGGAAATAAGATAACAAGAAATATTTATAATAAGCCGGTGGCAACGATTAGCAGAT
>CABIYF010000012.1 GCA_902362875.1 Eubacteriaceae bacterium
GTTCTCCGTCAGCAACTTTTATAGATTATCACATCTGACAGCTTATGTCAAGAAGTTTTTTCATTCTTTTCAGAAGCAAAACCAGCTTTGATGATATATTTTTCCGCTGCTCTTTCAGCGACGTTGACTATCTTACCATAGCTGTATACAGTATGTCAACAACTTTTTTCATCTTTTTTCGACAATTCTTTTTACATCTTTGAATAGGTTGTTTTTGCACTGATTCCTTCTACTTTTCCAAGCTTTCCAGCTAATGTGTTAATGATATCCTGTGGTGCATCGATTGCGATACTGATAATATTAACCCCCTTCTCGTGATATGGTATCCCCATTCGCCCTAAAATATACATTCCATAATCATGTAAAATCTCATTTACTGTTGCTGAAGCATCAATATCTTCTACAATGATTCCTATAATTGCAATACGGCTTTCCATTTTATAATTTCTCCTTCTGTCTTTTTATCTTCTTCCTTCAGATATATATCCCGCGTGAAATTCCATGTTGATCTGTTTTAATTCTTTCTTTCCGTCAATATAATCCTGATACATCTCTATGATTCCTGCACTGCATCCATCGCAGGCCCCTGAAATGTTTCCAATTGACTTTGCTACGATTTCTTCTCTTTCTTCCTTGGTTGTGTCTTTGATAAGTAAACTCATAACTCTATCTCCTTCTGTCTTAATTCAGAAAATGGTATAACTTCTTTCGGTGGCTGCTCGTGTTTCCCGATATATTTCTCCATCCAGACCATATCATACCATCTTCCAAACTTGTATCCACTCTTATAAAATGTTCCTACCATATGGTAGCCTAAATGTGTATGGTACTGCACACTGTTTTTTGTTACATATTCATCTTCTTGTTCTGGATATGTAATGCAGGCATCTACGTTAATAATATGTTGCATGGCAAGAACTTTTTCTAATGCGTTATAAAGCTTTTTCCCAATTCCTTTTCCTCTGGCATCTTTGTCAACATAAATGGTTGTTTCTACAGACCAGTCATACGCTGCTCTTTCTTTAAATGCCCCTGCATACGCATATCCATAAATCTTTCCATTCTCTTCTTCCACAAGGTATGGATATTTTTTTAATGTGTTTTCAATTCTTTTTTCAAACTCTTCTATCGTTGGTGTTTCATATTCAAATGTGATTGCTGTATGTTCCACATAATATCTGTATATATCAAGTAATGCCTTCGCATCTTCTTTTGCTGCTATTCTGATCATCGTACTCGTCCTCTAATTCTGTCTAAAAATATGTTCCCCTTGTATCACTTCATATTTGATCAGATCAGTCCCCTCTAAATCTTCTTTTGTCATATCAACTGCGCTGATCTGATGATTATCATAGGTTGTATAATAGTAAATTCCTTTTTGTGTGTTACAGCAGGATGTGTAAAGTGTGATCTCATATTTTCCATTTACATCACAGCATCCTCTTTGCTGGTCCACAGAACCAAGAATATGGAAAAACTGACTGACACTTTCTGCCTCTGATTCCCCTGATACAGAATGAAGTTTTGTAAATGCCACTTTCGCAAAACGAGAGGAAGATGATAAATCTCCCGGAAGTCCGATCGCTCCCATTCCACGGCTGTAAGCATTTAAATCAATATCTTCTGCAAACAGGTTCTCTGGCTGTTTTGGCGATAATCCCATATACTGGTTTAATAAAAACATCTGTATATCAAATGGGGGATTATTGGTCAGCACTCCAACTTTGTTTTCATAGATATGCATTCCATCTTCCATTGCTTCTACCGTAATTGCTCCTGTCTTATCCGCAATGATCCAGTGAAGCTGTGCTAATGGAAACTGCTCGCTGTATGGTGTATTGGTAAGATTCATATGATCTAATGCCATTTTTGCTTCGTCCAGTGTTGCACATGTTCCAAGAATCCATGGAATAAATTCAAACTGGGCAATATTTTCTTTTCCTTCTTCTACCTCATAATAAGAAGCATTCCCGACAAAATTAAGTCCTGCCATTGCAAGCCCTTTCTCATTAAATGCATCATAATATAATGGATCATTTCCAACGACGTGTGCCATTCCGATCATGGCGTAATGACTTTTTATGGATTCCCTGTGTCTGAAATCAAAGGAATAATTTCTTGGAGTGATCACAATCTCATCTCCATAAGAAAATTCATAATCTAATGTTCTTCCAAAATAAAAATCTTTTGTCTGATATGTTGCAGCTGTACACATATTTCTGCGCTCCTTTTTATTTTTATCTATTCATAGCTGTTCCCTATTTTCTTTTCTAATATTATATATTATCATGTTATATAATTGATAGCAAATAAAAACAAGAAAGGAGAAGTTTCAAAGGATACCCTGTATTTTTATGATAAAGTTGGTCTTTTAAAACCCGAGCGGATTGATCCCAAAAATCATTACCGCTATTATTCTCACAGAAATCTTTGGCAGTTAGATGTTATCACCGCTTGTCGAAAGTTAAATGTCCCTATTGAAAAGATCAAAGAAATTCTTTCTTTTAAAGATAATCAGAAAGTTACAGATCTTTTAAATGAATACAAAGACGAAGCCCTTCGATTAGCAACATATTGCTCCTTCTAATATCTACACGATTCCATCTGGAAAATACGCTGTATGCACGATCAAAATTCATGGGAAATACGTTGATTTTTCTCACCTTTTTCAATGGATTGATTCTAATGGATATAAGACAGATGCCATTTATGCTGACGAAGTTGGATTGCAGTTATTTGAATATTTTGATTTTTACTGTGAAATTAAAGCACATTTAATCTGATATTTTACCTGTAATTACACATAAAATTAAATTTGTTCTTGACTATGGAGTTACTCCATCCTTTAGGATATTTTTTCGAAAGGATGGTTAATGACTTATGGAACATACACCAATTAGAAAATTATTGCTAAAACTTGCACCACCTGTGATGCTCTCGCTTCTTATTCAGTCCATTTATAATATTGTGGATAGTTACTTTGTAGCCAGTTATTCTTCCAAAGGCTTTCTGGCGCTCTCTATTATTTTCCCAATTCAGTTACTGATGACTGCACTTGCTACAGGAACTGGTGTTGGAATCACCATCCTGATTTCAAAAATGGATGGTGAAGGAAAAAAAGGATCACAGGATCATATCGTAAAAACCGGAATCTTTGCTGGAATATTAAATGCTCTTGTTTTTGCTTTTTTAGGCTGTATTCTGATCCGCTTTTATTATTCAATCTCTTCTAATATATTAACGGTACAAAATCTAGGGATATCTTACGCAAAAATCATCTTCTTGCTTTCTCCTGGATTATTTGTGGAATCGGTCTGCACAAAGATTCATCAGGCAAAAGGAAATATGATGCTTCCAATGGCTGCTTTAGTCAGTGGTGCCATTCTAAATGTGATTCTAGATCCTCTTTTGATCTTTGGATATTTCAATCTTCCTGAACTTGGAATCCGTGGTGCTGCATTCGCTACTGTTTTTGGACAATGGATTTCCATGTTGATCGTTTTGATTCCTCTTTTGAAGAGATACGATTTAAGGTCTAAGATATCAAAACATATTTTAGTTCGTATTTATCTGCTTGGTTTTCCTTCTATTATTATGCAGTCTTTATATACACTCTACATTGTCGGGCTGAATCTGATTTTAAAATTATTTAGTGAAGATGCGGTTACTGCACTTGGAATCTATTATAAACTACAGACATTTTTCTTTATTCCCTTGTTTGGATTACAGCAGGTCATCGTCCCAATCATCAGTTATAACTACGCAGCAAAAAAAGAAAGCCGTGTAAACCAAATCGTACACGACTCTCTCTTTATCTCTTATTTCTTTATGCTTCTTGGTGTGATCACCTTCTGGCTGATTCCTGATCCGCTGATGAAGATTTTTCATGCCGACCAAAATGTCCTGAAGATCGGAAGAATTGCTTTAAGAATCATTGCTTTAAGTTTCCTTCATGCTGCCTATAATTTAATCTACGCAGTTTATTTTCAGGGGACAAACCGTGGTGGTGACAGTTTAAAAGTTACTGTACTTCGTCAGATCCTGCTTTTTGTTCCTCTGGCATGGCTGCTTCATTATCAAGGATTATTTTTTGTATGGTTTACATTTCCATTAACAGAAATGATCACATCTTCGTACTGTTTTTATTTAAAGAAGCACAAATGCTTATGATCAATAAATTAAGCCTGATCACCAACCATGGTATCATCTTCCATAAAACTTTGAACAGCCATGCTGATCCTGCGGAAGATTTTATCAAAACCATATGCATACAAAGATCCAAACACATTTGCTGCGATTCTTAAGATAATCGCATTCTTAAGTCCAAACATACTTTCTGCAATATATAATGCACCAAATGTATTAAATACCGTCTGCCATGCATATCCTGCGGAATAGCCGACTCCAACTCCTCCGATCAATCCGATCCATTTGAAAATATGATCTGGCAGGGTCGCATGCAATAGAAGAAAGATCATACATCCAAGAATATTAAATGGTCCTCTTCGCTGCACGCGGTATTTCATATCTTTTGAAAATGGAAGCAATACAGACATCGTTGCAATTCCAATCCACATAACTCTTGGCATATGTACCAGCTCTCCGATCAACATCGCTGTCGAGATTCCAAGGGCTAATCTTAAATACCAATTGCTTCTCGTGGAAAACAGATGAAATTCTTTAAATAAATGAAGAAATCCTCTGCGGAATGTTCTGTTTCTGTGATTTTTATAAAAGACCATGGAACAGATAACTGCACCTGCAAGTAATCCATAAACTCTTAAAGTGTAATCATGTCCTGTTACATCATAACCATATAACAGTAGATATCCCAAAATAAATGTAGACTGATTTGACATGATCACATTATGGCAGCTTAAGATCATGATTGCCATAATACAGGTAAAATGTATGCAAAAAGCCCATCCGGCATCAACTGTATTTGCAAGTCTTGGACCTGCTGCCAAAATTGCAAAGATCATAAAGATCACTGCAATGCTGTGTCTTGTATCAATTCCAAAATCGACCTGCCTTAGTATCATCAGTACTAATAATACAAGAACTCCTACAACACTGTTTTGTGAGCCAAAGATCATACTGTAAAGTGTCACGACTGCAAAACAAAATGCAACGACTAAATACACTTTAAAATTATATATTAAAATACGGTTTCTCTTTTCCTTTGGGTCATTGGCACTTTTAATCCATTGTTTTGAGCCAATTGAACTTAATTGTAACTGCTGATAAAAATTCAATCAAAAACTCCTCCTTATCCTTTATTTATTTCAGGGTAGCAATGAGACATTTTACCTATTTTACAGTGATTCGTCAATACATATATTTTTTATATTTGACGTTTTACCTTATTTTTGCTATCATTTGTATGACATATTTGAAAGCGATAAAGAAAGGAGGATTTATCCTCATGGCAATGAATTTTAACCAGATGTTAAAGTTTCAACAGATGAAAAACTCTCTGAAACGATTTGACAGGGATCATCCAAAGTTTAAAAACTTTTTAAATGCGGTTACGCGTGAACAGGCACTTAGAGAAGGCGCTGTCATTGAACTGTCTGTAACTTCTCCAGAAGGAAAGAATTACTGTTCTAATATTAAACTAAATGCTGAAGATATCGAACTTATCAATCAGTTAAAAACTATGAATCCAAATAACTAAATTTGAAACCACTTGTCTTCCCGTAGTCTGTTGGGTATAATAGAACATATCGAACATACATACGGGAGGTTTTTTATTTTGGAACAATTACTTCAACAATTAAACAACTCACAATTCGAAGCTGTTACATCCACAGAAGGATTTATCCGCGTGATCGCAGGTGCAGGATCTGGAAAAACCCGTGCCTTATCTTACAGATTCGCTTTTCTTGTGAATGAAATAGGAATTCTTCCCGGTAATATACTCTGTGTTACATTCACCAACAAATCAGCAAACGAAATGCGCCAGCGTATTCATAAATTAACTGGGGATAATGACACGGGGTATATCAATACTTTTCATGGTTTTTGTATATCCATTCTTCAGGAAGACAGCCATGCTGTACAATATCCAAAAAGTTTTCTTGTCTTAGATAATCAGGATATTGATTCCATGCTAAAGATCATCTATGAAGAACGAGGTCTTACTCTTCGTCATATGACATTTTCCAAAGCAAGAGACATGATTGAAATGTTCAAATTAAAGAAGTATCCAGAATATTATATGGATCTTATTACAATGTCTCTGGATACTCTTCGTCAAAAATATTTAGAGGCTAAAGATGTTTACCATATTATTTTCTACGGATATTTATATCAGCAAAAGAAATGTTTCGGACTGGATTATAACGACCTGTTGAAATTCGCTCTTTATATCTTTAACAACCACAAGGATATCCGTCTAAAATGGCAGAAACGTCTGGAATATATTATGATCGATGAGTTTCAGGATATCGATAAGATTCAGTATCAATTGATGAAAGTATTATGCGGATATCACAAAAACTTATTTGTCGTCGGTGATCCCGACCAGACAATTTATTCATGGCGTGGTGCTGATGTAAATTTCTTAATGGATTTTGATAAGAAATTCCCAGACGTCAAGACGATCATGATGAACGAAAACTATCGTTCTACTCCACAGATTCTTTCTGTCTGCAATTCACTGATCAGCAAGAATAAACACCGCATCAAAAAAGATCTTCTTCCTATGTGCCCTAATGATAAATCTGTCCTTTATTATCATGCTGACACTTCGGAGGAGGAAGCTTTATGGATTGCAAACCAGATCAAAAGCCTTCATGATCATGGCACTTCTTACAAGGATATCACCATTCTTTATCGTGCACACTACGTGACAAGGCTTTTAGAAGAAAGATTTTTAAAAGATGAAATCCCTTACACCATTTACAGCGGCATTCAGTTTTTTGACAGAATGGAGATTAAAGATGCTCTGTCCTATCTTCGTATGATCACATTTAAAGACGATCTGTCATTCCTAAGGATCGTGAATGTCCCAAAACGTAATATCGGACAAAAGCGGATTGCTTTTCTTCAGGAATATGTTGAGAATCATCAATGTTCTTATTTTGAGGCACTAAAGGAAAACTGCGACCATCCGATTTTTAAAGGCACCGGTGCAAAGGAATTTATTGCACTGATCAATGCTTTTTCTTCCAATTATGAGCAGCGAACCATTTCTGAGGTATTAGCGGATATTTTAGATCAGAGTGGTTATGAGACTATGCTTCGAACTATGGGAAGCCAGGAACGTCTGGATAATCTTGCTGAATTAAAACAATCTGTTTATGATTATGAGATTTCTTGTGGTGAGGAAGCACTCCTTCCTGATTATCTCGCTCATGTTGCCTTATTTACAAATAGTGATACGAATGATACTTCCGATAAGGTAAAACTTATGACTGTCCATACAGCAAAAGGGCTTGAATTTCCACATGTCTTTTTATGTGCCATGAATGAAGGTATTTTCCCATCCAGAAAAACCTTAACATTGGAAGGTATGGAAGAAGAACGTCGTCTTTCCTTTGTCGCAATGACACGTGCCATGAAACGATTATATTTAAGTGAAGCACACGGACGGAATTTTGATGGTTCTATCCGTTATCCTTCCAGATTTATCTTTGATATTGAATCAAAATCTTTGGAACACGTCAAGGAACCTGACGAATCTCTCGTTACAGAAGCACAAAATTACATTCGTTACAACACTACAAATTTAGATGGATATATGCCAGATCAAAGTTTTCATGTTGGAGATAAAATCTCTCATAATGTTTTCGGTATTGGAAGGATCAAGTCCATCCTTTCTGATCGTAATGCCTATATGATCAAATTCGATCAGATGGAGACTCCACGAATGATCTCTTTCCGTGTACCGATCAAAAAAATCTGATTTCATAATATATGACTATTTCATTTCTATGATATGTGATGAAACAGATCAAATTTCAGAAACTTATATACAAAAAGAATCCCTTATTTTTAATTTTAAGGGATTCTTTTTATTGATTCTTTAAATATTAAGTTATCCTATGTATTCCTCAATCAAACGTACTGCCTTGGATCTGTATAATGCAGTGATAATGATTGCTGCAATAATTGTTCCACAAAGTGTACTAGCAAGAAATGGTCCTACAAAGGTAAATAATGCTGCCTTCTGTCCCATCATCATGGATGCGATCGGATAGCATAACATACCGCCTAAGATTCCTGTTCCAAACACTTCTCCGATATAAGCACCAATCTTTGCTTTTGTATATTTAAATACCATTGCACTTACAAATGCTCCTACCATACTTCCAGGAAATGCAAGTAAACTTCCAGTTCCAAGAAGATTTCGGATCAGTGCTGTACAAAATGCCATTGATACTCCGTAAACAGGTCCTAAGAAAACCGCCGCGATCACGTTCACCATATGCTGAATCGGAAAGCATCGGCTGGCTCCGATCGGTATTGAAAATGATGATAAAATGACTGCAACTGCTACAAGCATTGCGGATATTGTTAGTTTCTTTAAGTTCATCTAAAGTCACTCCTTTGCTTCTACTTCCATGGCCGTTGATCTTTATCCCAGCCTTTTTCTCTCCAGTAAACAAGATCTGATTCGTCCCAGCCTCTTGTATGAAGCATTCTCATAAAATAAAAACAAATCTTTGTCTTTAATCCTGTTTTTACTTTTCCGTGACGAGCTTTGATCTGATTGGCAATCTTTGTTGTCTTTTTTTCAATCTGTGCTTTAATCTCTGGTTTTACATTCTGATAAGAAGTGGACATAACTCTTACACCATATTTATATGTTTTCGCTACGCCCCAGTAAAAAAAGCTGTCAGCCATATCTTTATTGGTACTTTTCATTCCTGCACCTGCAGCTGTTGAAATACAGACTGCCTGCTTATGAAACATTGACGGTTCTGGTCTGTGCAGCATCCATCGATACCCATAATGATCCAAAAATGCTTTCATCGGCCCTGTCACATGATAAACATAAACAGGACTTTCAAAAATAAGTACATCCGCCTCATCTAACGCTTCTGTTAATGGTTTTAATTTCTCATAATGCGGACACAATGTCTCAGATTTACGGAAACACTGCGTACATCCTACACAAAATTCTCCAAAATCTCTCGGAAGAAAAAATTCTTTCACTTCTCCGTCTAGTTTATCTGCAAGAATCTTTGAAATATGATATGTAGAACCTTTATGACTTTGCCCATGCACGATTGTTATCTTCATTCTTTTACTCTTTTCTAGTTCTTATTTTCATCTTCTGACTGTACAGATGTACAATGAGGACATCTTGTAGCACGAATATCAATCTCACTCATACAAAATGGACAGATCTTTGTTGTTGGTGCTTCTGGTTCCTCTGGTTTTGCACCTAACGACATAATCTTATTCATTGCTTTTAACAGGCAGAATAAGATAAATGCCATGATCAGAAAATTTACAACAGAAGATCCAAATGCAGAAGCATATCCTGAAATCTCTTCTAATGTGTAAACCTTTCCTGTCATGATCAGTTTGATGATCGGCTGAATAAAGTTATCAGTAAGTGATGTAACGATTCCTGAAAATGCACCACCGATCAATACACCGACTGCCATATCCATGACATTGCCACGAAGTGCAAACGCTTTAAATTCTTCTAAAAATTTCTTCATACGTCTCTCCTTTATACAGTTTTTCATAACGCTTTCTATTTTAACACATATTTTTGAAAAACTATATAGTATCTTTTATTTTACGACAGAAAATTGCAGACAAAAAGAGACTATATATCAAATATAGTCTCCGTAATTACTATTCATTGAATTTATTTTTGTGATTCTTTCATTGCGATCACTTTCTTGATCATCTCAACACTTCCATCAATTCCAAGGAAACTGCTGTTTAAACACAGATCATAAGATTTCGCATCTCCCCATTTGTTGGAACTGTAGTAATTATAATAGCTGGAACGTTGTTTGTCTTTCTTCATCAGCACTTCTTTGCTCTTCTCTTTCACAATTCCGTATTCATTCTCAATTCGGTTGATACGATCTTCAAATGGTGCATGAACATAAACACTTAAACAGTTATCAAAATCTTCCAGTGCATAATCTGCACATCTTCCAA
The DNA here is from genome assembly GCA_902362875.1 of Eubacteriaceae bacterium. GTDB lineage: Bacteria > Bacillota > Clostridia > Lachnospirales > Lachnospiraceae > Anaerostipes. The sequence continues at coordinate 10,132 of CABIYF010000012.1, forward strand.
CAAATACACAAGGCCCTTTTGATGCTAATTCCTTGATCGTATCAAATGCTGCTAAAAATACCTTATGATTCAGCGGCAGATCAAAAGAATTAGAATTATATCCTAATGAATATGGATCCATAACTAGAGAATAAAGGAAACTAGTCGTTGGTTTCTCGTCAAAGCTTTCAAAAATCTCTTCACAGATACCACTTTCTTTGGCTGCAACCTTGATCAGCTCGCTGTCATAAAACGGAATTCCAAGATCCTGTGCAAGCTTCTCTCCGATCAGATGTCCTCCGCTTCCATATTGTCGTTCGATTGTAATAATTGTGTTAGTACTCATATGAATCGCTCCCTTCCCCAAAGGGTAAAATATTCAAGTTATTGCTTGTTAGTAATATTATACTACAAACGAGTACTATTTGAAAGGAAAATTGTATATTTTTTCATCCAATTTAATATTTATAACCAAAATGATCTTTTGCATATGCTTTTGCAAATTCTGCATCTTCATGCATCTGCAAACTTAAAGATTCCAGAGAATCAAACTTCATTTCAGGTCTCTTAAAGTGTAATAAATCGACTTCTATTTCTTTATGATAGATATTCTTATTGAAGTCAAATATATAAGTCTCTACACCCATATGTTTCTTGCCTTCAATCGTTGGTTTCACTCCAACATTACTGATTCCGTAGTATACTTCATCTTTGTATCGAATCCTTGAAACATAAACTCCATTTGGCGGCAACAGTTTATCTTCTGCCGGTATCTGATTTGCCGTCGGCATTTGAAGTACTTCTGCACCCATATGATTGCCATGAACGACTGGTCCACAGATCATAAATGGATCTTCCATCAGACGGTTGGCCTCCTCAACCCTTCCTTCTGATAACAGACGGCGTACTCTTGTACTTGATACGATCTCACCTTCAAGTTCTAATTTCGGAATAACGATCAGCTTAAAATCATATTCTTTGGACATACGTTCCAGTAATTCAACATTTCCCTGTCTCTTATATCCAAATCCACAATCGTCTCCGACAACAAGAACTTTCATTCCTGTCTTTTCCAGAAGAACCTTGATCACAAAATCTTCCGGAGAAAGATGTGAAAATTCATCTGTAAATGGATGTTCAATATAAATATCAATTCCTCTCTTTGCAAGAAGTTTTGTTTTCTCATTCGTTGTATAGATCACACTCATATGTTTGTGTTTTAACATATTGAGCGGTGGACGGTCAAAAGAAAATACGGCCGCCTGATATCCCATTTCTTTATATTTGAGAAGTTCATCAAAAATCAGCTGATGACCTTTATGCATCCCGTCAAATTTTCCAAGGGCTACCACTGTGTTATGAAATTGAAATTGTTCTGTATTATGAATGTATTCCATGGCTTCCTCTCACTGGTTGTTGTCATAAAAAATCTTATCTGGGAAAAACATGTTATTTTTCCAGTAATATATTCCGATGAAATGTTCGTCTGCATCGTATATACGAAGTTTCTTTGTTGTATCAATATCTGTCTCGAAGAAAGCATCCTTTTTCAAGGGGTTTCCATTAAATAAAATCTTATTGTATTCTTCTTTTACAGTTCCTTTCTGGTATTGTAAAAAAACTTTTTCAATCGGAACAACCAACTGTTCGATTGTCCCATTCTTTACTGCCTCTTCAATCTGAGCCAGTGTATGTGCATTCTTAATCTGAAATCCACTGGATTTTGTGCGGACTAACTTTGTCATACAAGCGCCATTATGAAGCTTATGACCGATATCCCTGCAAAGACTTCGAATATATGTACCTTTGCTGCATGTAACTGTCATTGTAACTTCCGGGTATGAAATCTCAATATCTGAAATATCATAAATTCTGATATGCTCTGGTTTGCGCTCAATCACTTTCCCTTCTCTGGCAAGTTCATAAAGCTTCTTTCCATTGATCTTCTTGGCAGAATACATAGGAGGTATCTGATCATACTCTCCAACGAAAGACAGGATTGTATCCTTGATCGGAGCATCTTCTTCTAATGGTTCATAAGTCTTCGTAACCGTTCCCCAGATATCTTCTGTATCTGTCTCTTTTTCGAACACAAAACTTACCTGATACTGTTTCTTTGTTCCTGTTAACATATCACATAATTTTGTTCCCTTTCCAAGGCAGACTGGTAATACTCCTTCTGCATTGGGATCCAGGGTTCCTGTATGTCCGATCTTTTTCTGCCGCAGAATACCACGAAGCTTTGCAACGACATCATGAGATGTAAAATCTTTCTCTTTGTATATATTTAATAATCCGTTGTACATAAAAACCTCTGTCTTATAACTGTTTTGTGATATCATTTATGATCATATTCTTAACATCCTGTAAGTTTCCTTTCACAGAACATCCCGCAGCGCGGATATGTCCTCCGCCACCATGTGATTTGGCTATTTCTGAAACGTTTACAGTCTCATTCGAGCGCATACTTACTTTGTAACCATCTTTAATCGGATATAGAAAAACTGCAGCTTCTACACCTTTCGTAATACGAAGCTGATCAATAATTCCATCACTGTCAGAAGTTGATGCCTGAAGATCTTTAAAATCTTCTTCTGACAGATAAGAAAAAATGATCTGTCCTTTTTCATAAAGCTCACTTTTTAACAGGGCTTTCCCTAACAGCTGATTTTGTACAAATGTTTTCTGATAAAAAGTCTCATCAATGATCTTTGTACTTGAAGCACCTTTTTCAAGTAACATTCCTGCATATTCCATTGTTTTACGCGTTGTATTGGAATGTTTAAATACTCCTGTATCGTGTACAATTCCTGTATACAGACACTGTGCACATTCTTTAGAAATTTTATCTTCCTCAAAAATCTGACATAAAACTTCACAAGTCGCACTTGCCTGTGGATCAATCTTGCAAAAATCCCCAAATCCATCATTACTGATATGATGATCAATTCCAATCAGTGTCTTTGCATGATTCACCATTGTTGCAAATGGTTCATAACGATCTTCTGCCCCACAGTCCAGGACAAAAAACAAATCATAGACTTCTTCATCATTTGACTCTGTGATGATCTCATCTGCATGACTTAAAAAATAAAATTCTGTGCTGATCGGTTCTAAATAAACATCAACTTTCTTTCCAGAATAGTTATCTAAAATATATTGCTTTAGTGCAAGGCAGCTGCCAATACAGTCCCCATCCGGGTGGATGTGTCCTGTAATGGCAATCTTATTAGCCTTTAAAACTTGTTCATTAAAGTGTTTCATGTTCACTCCCATGATTTAATTCATCAATCTTCTTTGACATATTCACTCCATATTCAATAGAGTCATCTAAAATAAATGTGATTTCTGGTGTATTTCTTAAATTAATAGAGTGTGCCAGTTCACGGCGGATATAACCTACAGCGCTGTTTAAGCCTTTCATTGTTTCTTCTTTTTCTTCGTCATTTCCAAGAACACTGATATAGGCTTTGCACTGTTTCAGATCAGAAGTTACAATGGCATCAACAACGGATGTCATTGGTGCAATTCTTGGATCTTTGATCTCTCGGCTGATGATACGGCTTAATTCTCTCTGAACTTCACCATTGATTCTTGTATTTTTAATGCTGTTCTTTCTCATATTGCTACTCCCTTCACGAAATTATCTTGGGACCTCTTCCATAATATAAGATTCGATCTGGTCACCTTCTTTGATGTCATTAAAGTTTTCCATAACAAGACCGCATTCAAATCCTGTACGAACTTCTTTTACTGCGTCTTTTCCACGCTGGATAGATGCAAGTTTTCCTTCATGAACAACAATACCGTCACGAATAATACGTGCAGAACTGTCTCTCTGGATATTTCCATCTAATACATAAGATCCTGCGATCGTTCCAACTCCAGATGCTTTGAAAATCTGACGGACTTCTGCGTGTCCTGTAACTTTTTCTACGAATTCTGGATCTAACATACCCTTCATCGCTGCCTCGATATCTTCAATTGCATTATAGATAACTCGGTATAAACGAAGGTCTACTTTCTCTGCTGTTGCTGCATCTTTTGCTGCTGGCTCTGGACGTACGTTAAATCCGATAATGATCGCATTTGATGCAGCGGCCAGGTTTACGTCAGATTCTGTGATAGCACCTACACCACCATGGATAACTTTGACTGCAACTTCATCATTAGAAAGTTTTACAAGACTCTGTTTTACTGCTTCTACAGATCCCTGCACATCGGCTTTTACGATGATATTTAATTCTTTGACACTTCCTGCCTGAATCTGGTTAAATAAGTCATCTAAGGATAACTGCTGTTTTGTCTCAGATAACATCTTTTCACGTCCATAAGCGATAAATTTCTCTGCTACGGATCTAGCTTCTTTTTCACTGTCCATAACCATCATAACTTCACCAGCATTTGGAACTTCACTTAAACCTAAGATCTCAACTGGTGTAGATGGTCCTGCAGCTTTAATACGTTTTCCTTTGTCATTTACCATTGCACGGACTTTACCATGAGCACTTCCGATTGCCACAGCATCTCCTACATGGAGAGTACCTTTCTGTACTAAAACAGTTGCAACTGGTCCACGTCCCTTATCAAGCTGTGCCTCTAAGACGATACCTCTTGCTTTACGGTTTGGATTTGCTTTTAATTCCAGAACTTCGGCTGTTAAAGAAACCATATCTAATAATTCATCGATTCCTTCTCCTGTATGTGCGGATACTGGACAAAAGATTGTGCTTCCACCCCAGTCTTCTGGTACTAATTCATATTCGATCAGTTCCTGTTTTACTCTCTCAATATTGGCACTTTCTTTATCAATCTTGTTGATTGCAACAATGATCTCGATTCCTGCTGCTTTCGCATGGTTGATCGCTTCAATTGTCTGTGGCATAACACCATCATCTGCAGCGACAACTAAGATTGCGATATCTGTAGACTGGGCACCTCTCATACGCATGGATGTGAATGCCTCATGTCCTGGTGTATCTAAGAATGTGATCTTTCCATTGGATGTTTCTACTACATAAGCACCGATGTGCTGTGTGATACCACCAGCTTCTCCTGTTGTTACATGTGTAGAACGGATTTTGTCAAGTAAAGAAGTTTTACCATGGTCAACGTGACCCATAACGCAGACAACTGGTGGTCTTACGATCATATCTGCTTCGTCTTCTTCCTCTTCTTTTAATAATTCTTCAATCACATCAACCTGTTCTTCCATCTCTACCAGACGGTCAAATTCCATTGCGATCTCTTCTGCTTTTTCAAAATCAAGTTCGGAGTTTAAATTTAACATTCCTGCTCCACTGATCAGTAATTTCTTAATGATATCATTTGCAGGAATAGATAATGCATCTGCAAGATCTTTTAATGTTAAAACTGGTGGAATTTTTACTGGTGCATTTGGATCCACTTCAGGTTTCTTCACTGGTTCCGGTTTAATAAATGCTCCTGGTCCAGATGTTTTTTTCTTTTTCTTGTGATCCTGCTGCTGATTTTTGTTATTAAATTTCTTATTCTTTTTGTTGTTCTTTCCAAACTTCTGAGAATTCTGTGGATTTTCTTTTCTTAAAATCTTCTTATCCCCATCGTTATTTTTGTTCTTTTTATTATTCTTATTATTTTTTACTTCCTGTGTTTTTTTATTATCTTTCTTTTCCATATTCTGTGCTTTTTTATTATCTTTTCTCTTTGAATTTTCCTGTTTCTTTGAATTGTTGTTCTGTTTTGATTCTTTCTTTGGTTTCAATGCATTATCGATCATTTTGATCTGCTCATCCCCTATGGTACTCATATGGTTTTTGACTTCCACATGATTGGCTTTCAAGATTTCTAAAATTTCTTTATTGTCTTTATTATATTTCTTTGCAATTTCATAGACTCTGAATTTTGCCATAAATATACCTCCTGTGATTCTTATTTATCAAGCTGTTTTAAAAGAGCATCAGCAAATCCCTGATCGGTTACTGCGATCGAAGCTCGAAACTCCTTACCGATCGCATGGCCAAGCTCTTCTTTTAATCCCCAGCAATAAAAAGGTACCTGATAATGTTTACACTGATTCTCAAACATCTTTTTTGTATTATCGGAAGCATCACTGGCTACAATGACAAGAGCTGCTGTCTTTTTCCTGACAGCTTCTCTTGCGGCAAATTCTCCACTGACCAGATTCCCTGATCTGAATGCAAGACCTAGAAGAGATAACACTTTATTCATAAAGTTCTCTCATCTCCTTTTTTAATGTCTCATAAACCGATTCCGGAACCGCCGTCTTAAAAGAACGATCCAGACCTTTTTTCTTAAACGCCTGTTCTAAACATTCTGGATCAGGGCAGATATATGCCCCTCTTCCATTTTTCTTTCCAGTCGTATCAAGACTGATCTCTCCTTCTTTTGATCTCACGATCCGGATTAATTGATTTTTTTCTTTTAATTCACCGCATCCGATACATTTTCTTGTTGGAATTTTTCGATTCATTTTATCACCTGCTGATATTTCCTATTCTTCGATATCCTCTGCATCAAAATCTTCAACAGCTTCTTCTGTATCTTCTACATCTTCTGCGAAATCGTCATTGATCTCTTCGTTGAAAAGATCTTCTTCAATCTCAAATTCATCTGTTTCTGGTTCTTCACTGACTTTTGCTGCTTCTTCGGCTGCCTGTGATTCACTCTTAATATCAATCTTGTATCCTGTTAATCTTGCAGCAAGTCTTGCATTCTGTCCTTCTTTACCGATTGCTAATGATAACTGGTAATCTGGAACTACAACTTCTGCACTCTTTTCTTCTACATCAACTGCTACAGAAACAACTTTTGATGGGCTTAATGCATTCTCAATAAATACACAAGGATCCTCGTTCCAGTTGATGATATCGATCTTCTCACCTTTTAAGTCATTAACGATCGCATTGACTCTGGCACCGTTTAATCCAACGCATGCTCCAACTGGATCTACGTTCTTATCATTAGACCATACAGCCATCTTTGTTCTTGATCCTGCTTCACGCACGATATTCTTGATCTCAACTGTTCCATCCTGGATTTCTGCAACTTCTTTCTCAAACAGACGTTTTACAAGATCTGGATGTGTTCTTGAAACAAGGATACGTGGTCCGCGATTTGTTTCTTTAACTTCTACGATGTAAAGTTTGATTCTCTCTGTTGGTTTGAACACTTCACCTCTGATCTGTTCAGATTTCATTAACAGAGCATCTGTTTTGTCATCTAAGCTTACACTTACATTCTCTCCAACATAACGCTGTACAACACCTGTTACGATATCTTTTTCTTTGCAGTAGAAGTGATCGTATACGACTCTTCTTTCTTCTTCTTTGATCTTCTGTACAATAACGCTTCTTGCGTGCATTGCTGCGATACGTCCGAAATCTTTTGGTGTAATTTCAATTCTTACAGTATCTCCAAGATTTAAGTTCTTATCAATTGCCTTTGCTTTTCCAAGGCTGATCTCAAGTGCAGGATCGTAAACTTCGTCTACAACTTCTTTAACCGCATAAACATAGATATCTCCTGTTTCGCGATCCATATTAACCACAACGTTATCTGCACTTCCAAAATCTCTTTTACATGCAGCAAGCAGGGAATTTTCAATGGCTTCCATGATAACGTCTTTATCAATACCTTTTTCCTTCTCCAACTGATTTAATGCCGCAATTAATTCACTCATTTTCTTTCTTCCTCCTTAAAAATCTAACGACAGACGAGCACTTGCAATGCTCTTTTTCTCAAATGTAATATCCTGATCTTCGATTGTAAGCACAATCTGATCTTCTGTGTTCTCTTTTAAAATACCAGTAAATTCCTTCTGTTTATCAATCGCTTTGTAAAGCTTGACATCAATGGATTTTCCAATACTTCTTACATAATCTTTTTCTTTCTTTAATGGTCTTCCAAGTCCCGGAGAACTTACTTCCAAAATGTATGCATCTTCAATAAAATCTTCAGCATCCAGTTTCTCTTCCAAGCTTCTGCTGATCAGTACGCAGTCATCGATCGCAATTCCGCCTTCTTTATCTGCGTAAACTCTCAAATACCAGTTTGCACCTTCTTTGACATATTCTACATCCACCAGTTCAAAATTGTTGGCTTCAATGATCGGTAATACCAGTTCTTCTGTTTTTGTTTCAATATCAACTCGTCTTGCCAATGTATCAACCCTTTCTTTTGTAGTGTTATTTCTTCATTGTTACACAAAATAGGAGTGGACATGTGCCCACTCCTAAGTCATCTTTTCTTAAGCTATATTTAGTTTAACATGAAAAATATCTCTTGACAAGAGTTTTTTCACATATTCTCAAAGAAAATTGAAACTTAACTGGTCTGTATCTGAAAGATCTCCCATGATTCCAAGCTCCTTCATTTTCTCGATACATGCCTGCGGTGCCTTTGTACGGTTTCGGAAGTTTTCTAAGGAAGTAAATGGTTCTCCTTTCGCTGCTTCTTCTACCTGCTGTGCCGCTTTTTCTCCCATACCATCGATACTTGTAAGTGCCGGCATGATCTTTCCATCAATCACCTGGAAATCTTTTGCCTTTGCTTTATAGATATCAATTGGCCAGAATTCATATCCTCTTGCATACATTTCATCCGCTATCTTCATCTCACGTAACAAGTCAAGATCGGCATTTTTAACTTCATGTTTTGGCGTATTTTTGATTGCCCTCATCTTCTCATCCAGATGTTCTTTCCCAAGACACATATCTTCATACGAAAATGCCTTTGCACGAATACTAAAATACGCTGCATAATATGCCAATGGATGATACACCTTATACCACGCGATCCTCCACGCCATCATAACATAAGCTGCCGCATGGGCTTTCGGGAACATGTATTTGATCTGTTTACAAGACCAGATATACCAGTCAGGTACATTATGATCTCTCATCATCTGTTCCTGCTCATCAGTAAGACCTTTTCCTTTTCGAACACCTTCCATGATCTTAAAGGATGCTTCCTGTTCCAGCCCCTGATTGATCAGATATACCATGATATCATCTCGACAACAGATTGCTGTGGAAATGACTGCATCCCCATTCTCAATCAATGTCTGAGCATTTCCAAGCCATACGTCAGTTCCATGAGACAGACCAGAAATACGGACAAGATCAGAAAAACTCTGTGGATGCGTATCCTGAAGCATCTGGATTACAAAGTCTGTACCAAATTCCGGTACTCCAAGTGATCCAAGCGGTGTTCCATCAATATCCTCCGGCGTAATTCCTAAAGTTTCCGTTCCATGGAATAGTCCCATAACACCTTTATCATCCATCGGAATCGTTTGTGCATCAATTCCTGTGATATCCTCCATCCTTCGGATCATGGATGGATCGTCGTGTCCCAGAATATCAAGTTTCAACAAGTTCTGGTCGATGGAATGGTATTCAAAATGTGTTGTGATGATCGGCGTGTTCATATCATTTGCCGGGTGCTGTACCGCTGTAAAATCATAGATTTCTTTATCATGCGGTACTACGATGATTCCACCTGGATGCTGACCCGTTGTTCTCTTAACTCCGGTACATCCAAGCGCAAGTCTCTCAATCTCACAGCGGCGTTTTGTAATTCCTCTCTCTTCCAGATATTTTAATACATAACCATACGCTGTTTTCTCTGCCAGTGTACCAATTGTTCCTGCTCTGAACGCTTTTCCTTTTCCGAAGATGACCTCTACATAAGCATGTGCTTTTCCCTGATACTCACCAGAGAAGTTTAAGTCAATATCCGGCTCTTTATTTCCTTTAAATCCGAGGAATGTCTCAAACGGAATATCCTGTCCTTCTTTTATCATCTTGGCTCCACACTTTGGACAGTATGCATCTGGCATATCGAATCCTGACATACCCATCTTCGCATATTTTTGTACCTGTTCAGAGTCAAAATCTACAAAATGACATTCTGGACAGATATAATGCGCCGGCAGTGGATTTACTTCTGTGATTCCTGACATCGTTGCTGCAAAAGAAGATCCTACAGATCCTCGTGATCCTACCAGATATCCATGGTCATTGGAATCCCATACAAGTTTCTGTGCAATGATATACATTACCGCATATCCATTTCCAATGATAGAATTTAACTCTTTTTCCAGACGGCTTGTCACTCGTTCCGGAAGATCTTCTCCATAGATTTCATGAGCCCTGTTATAACAGATTTCTCTTAGTGTTTTGTCGGAATCCGGAATAACTGGTGGACATTTATCTGGATGGATCGGTGAAATATTTTCAATCATATCATTGATCTTATTCGTATTGGTTATAACAACCTCTTTCGCTTTCTCACTTCCAAGATATGCAAACTCATCTAGCATCTCCTGTGTCGTTCTGAAATAAAGCGGTGCCTGTTTGTCTGCATCTTTAAATCCTTTTCCAGCTAATAAAATAGAACGATAGATCGCATCATCTGGATTTAGGAAATGGACATCACATGTCGCAACAACCGGCTTATGGAATTGTTCTCCGAGATCGACGATCTTTTGGTTAAATTTCTGAATATCTTCGATCGAATTTACATTCTCCACACGTTCGGATTCAATCATAAATTCGTTGTTTCCGACTGGCTGAATTTCCAGATAATCATAAAATGATACAATATTCGCAATCGTTTCATCCGAACGTTCATCAAGCAATGCCTGATATAATTCTCCTGCCTCACAGGCAGAACCAATGATCAATCCGTCTCTGTATTTATTGATCAGTGACTTTGGCATCCTTGGACGACGGTTAAAATAATTTAAATGTGATTCAGATACCAGACGGTTTAAATTGACACGTCCTGTATTATTCTTCACCAGAATAATTCCATGATACATACGGCCTTTTTTGATCAGATCGACGTTATCATTTGCAAAATCATTGACCTGATCAAGATTTGTAATGTCTTTTTCTTTTAACATGGAAATAAATTCTACAAAGATCTTTCCTGTTGCCGTCGCATCATCAACTGCTCTATGATGTGTTTCCAGTATAATATTTAAATGTTTACAGATATTATCCAGTGTAAATTTCCCAAGATGTCCCATCAGACATCGGGCAAGTCCCAGCGTATCTACGACCGTATAATCATATGGCAGATTTAATCTTTTCGCATTCTCATGGATAAATCCAGTATCAAACCCTGCATTATGTGCAACCAAAACAGACCCTTTACAGAATTCTAAAAACTGTGGAAGAATCTCTTCGATCGTTCCTGCATCTTTTACCATATCATCTGTGATCGTTGTCAGCTGTGTGATCTTATATGGGATTGGCCGTTCGGGATTGACAAATTCACTGAATGTTTCCTTAATTTCTCCTCCGACGACTCTCACCGCACCAATTTCTATGATTCGGTCATTGACACTATTAAATCCAGTTGTTTCGATATCAAATACAACATAACTGTCCATCAGCGACTGACCCTTTGAATCAATGACCAAGTCACCAAGATCATCAACAAAATATCCTTCGACTCCATAAATGATCTTAAATGGATCGTCCTCTTTCAATTTGAGGTCTTCATATGCATGTCTTGCAATTGGGAATCCCTGCAAAACACCATGATCTGTGATCGCTACGGCTGGATGTCCCCATTCGTAAGCTCGATTTACAATATCTTTGATCTGAACGACACTATCGTTATCACTCATAACCGTATGGAGATGTAATTCCACACGTTTTTCCATTGATGTATCCTGACGTTTTTCCCTGAAATCGGTAATCGCCTTAATTCCTGCCACAGATCCAAGAGCAATCTCATGATCAAATTTGTCATACATTGCAACTGCCTTGATGCGATAGAATCCGCCTTTTTTCAGACCATCTAAAATATCTGGCAGCTGTTCGTTTCGTACAAAAATCTTACAGCTGATCGTATCTGTAAAATCGGTAATATGGAATATAATGATCGTCTTTTCATTACGGATCTCTCTTGTCTCAAGGAATGTAATCTGTCCATGGATCACGACTTCTCCAATTTCGTCGTAAATATCCTTGATTTCCATTAACTCACCATCACAATTTCGCCCATATAATAATGTTGGATCGTCTGAGTATTTTGGCTTTTTCTTGAATGTATGCTCTTTTTTTGTTGTTGCTGCTTTTTTTCTCGCTTTTTTCTCTTCTTTTTGCTCTTTCTCCACAGTATCTGCGTGTTCTACGATCGTATGGATCTCCTGTTGTAAGCGGTAATCACTTTCCATCTTAAGACTCTGATCGATCGTCTTAGAGAAATCAAAACCGACTTTTGCATCGATTGAAAAGCGTTCTTTTAAAATCGTCTCAAAAAATTCTTTGATCTCAGGTGCTTTATTTCGGTTCACAAAAGTATCTTCAAAATAAAACGTGATCACATCATCTTCAATTCTGTAATCTCCTTTTCTTACAACATTAAAAATAACCTCCCCTTTGCCTTTTAACTCAAAGAGGAAGCTTTTCATGTAATGTTCCATTAGATATTTGAGATTATATTGTTCGGATAAGTGATAACTTTCCTGAAAACGAATCTTTACAAAACGCTTTGAAAACAGCTGTTCCCGGATCGTTCGTTCCATTCTCCATGTGTCAACTCTTGAGATCAGATGGTCGCACTGAAAAGAGATCTTAAGCATATTCTCTCTCTTCTTCAGCGTGATCTCCTTGATATTCGCATCTTCAAACAAGGATCTGACATCATCAGAAACTTTCAGATCTGGAAATACACTGAAAAATGGTTTTGTTGTCACTTCCATTTTATTCACCCCAGTGTTCTAATTCATATCTTAACGTATCAAGCAGCTGATCTTCTGGTACTTTACGGATGACTTCACCTTTCTTGATCAGAAGTCCCTCTCCATTCCCACCAGCGATTCCTACATCTGCTTCTTTGGCTTCTCCCGGTCCGTTTACAACGCAGCCCATAACTGCAACCTTGAGATTCAGATTTTCAAAATCTGCCGCCATTGTCTCTACCTGATTAGCAAGTGGAATCAGGTCAATATTTGTACGTCCACAAGTTGGACAGGACACAACTTCAATTCCTCCAGAACGAAGTCCCAGTGTCTTTAAGATCAGTTTCGCACTTGCGATTTCATTGACTGGATCTCCTGTTAAAGATACACGGATCGTATCACCGATTCCCTGATTTAAGATAATTCCAAGTCCTACTGCAGATTTGATATTACCACTAAAGACGGTTCCAGCTTCTGTGATTCCTACATGCAGCGGATAATCAATTTTGTCTGCAACCAGACGGTATGCTTCTGCACACATCAGGACATCTGATGACTTGATGCTGACTACCATATCATGAAAATCATATTTTTCAAGCATGGCAACTTTATCTAACGCACTTTCTACCAGTCCCTGTGCTGTCACTCCGTTATATTTTCTAACCAGAGGTTTTTCCAATGATCCGCTGTTTACACCAACACGGATCGGTACATGGTATTTCTTCGCTGTCTCTACCACTTTGCGGATATTTTCTTCTCCTCCGATATTTCCCGGATTAATACGGATCTTGTCTGCTCCATGTTCCATCGCTGCAATCGCAAGTTTATAGTCAAAATGGATATCAGCGACCAACGGAATATGAATCTGTTTCTTGATCTCTGTGAAAGCTTCTGCTGCTTTCATCGTCGGAACTGTGCAGCGGATGATCTGACAGCCTGCCTTCTCAAGAGCAAGAATCTGTTTAACTGTCTCTTCTACATTCTCTGTCTTTGTATTTGTCATAGACTGGATCGCAACGGGATTGCCGCCTCCAATCTTAACATCTCCAATTGAAATAACTCTTGTCTGATTTCTTGTATACATGCAAATCCCCCTTTACATGAAAATCTTTACAATATCCTGATACATGACGATGACCATCAAAAGCATCAGTAAAATTAATCCTGCCGTGTGTACCAGTGCTTCCATATTCTGCGGCACTGCTTTTCCAGTGATCGCTTCAATGATCAAAAATAATAAGCGTCCACCATCCAAGGCTGGTAATGGCAGCAGATTCATAACACCCAGGTTTGCACTGATCAAAATGATCCAGTTTGCCATCGTTAAGAAAACTGTCTTAAATCCATAGGCAGCAGCCTGTGTATACTGATCTCCAACAGTTTTTACAATTCCGACTGGTCCTGAGAGATCTTTCACCCCAAGTTTCTGTGAGACTAACATCTTCACACTCTTTAAAGTAATTTTTACCTGCAGTCCAACTTCACGGAAACTATATTCGACCGTCTTTAAAGGATTCACTTTCTGATATCCGCCCCAGGTAATACCGATCATATACTGTGATCTTTCCTTGTCATATGCTGGAGTTACCTTAATATTCTTTTCTTTGTTACCGCGAACTACTGTAACTGGAATCTCTCCCCCGGCATAGTCCAGATACATATAGTAGGAAAATTCCCTGTAATTGTGAATCTTCTTTCCATCAACTTGCGTCATCGTATCTCCGCCTCTGATTCCTGACTGATATGCTGGGGAATTCTTTTCTACCTTTGAAATCTTAGGAATATCTGCTCCTGACATTCCGATCACGACCAACGATAATAAAAATGCCAGAATAAAGTTAAAAAACGGCCCGCCAAAGATAACTGCCATCCTTGCCCATACAGACTTATTATTAAATGCATTCTCACCCGGACGGTCTTCATCTTCTCCCATCATGCATGCACCACCAAATGGCAGCAGTTTAATGGAATAAAACGTATCACCTACTTGTTTCCCAATGATCGTTGGTCCAAGTCCGATACAAAATTCATCAACCTGAATTCCATTTTTCTTTGCGATCAGGAAATGTCCCAGTTCATGCACAATGATAATAATTCCAAAAATTAAAATTGCAACGATAATATTCAATGATTTACCTGCTTTCTATGTGTTCATATACCCATTGTTCTGTCTCTAACACTTCCTCAAGTGTTGGATTAGGAATCAGCTTATGGGCATCCATTGCGTCCTCAATGATGTCATAAATATCTAAAAACTTAATCTTACGGTCTAAGAATAATGCGACCGCTTTTTCATTTGCAGCATTTAATACTGTTGGCATACTTCCACCAATTCTACCAGCTTTATATGCATATGGAAGTCCTTTTAGAACATCAACTGGCGGTTCTTCAAATGTAATTTCTTTTAATTTTGCAAAATCCAGTCGTTCTCCCGCAAGATAACGGTGTTCTGGATAGAATAATGCATACTGAACCGGCAGCTTCATATCTGGTGTTCCCATCTGTGCAATGACACTTCCGTCTTTGTACTGAATCATGGAGTGGATAATACTTTTTGGCTGAATAACAACATGAATGTCATCAAAATCTACACCAAACAGCCAGTTTGCTTCCAGTACTTCAAGTCCTTTATTTACCAGTGTTGCAGAATCAATCGTAATCTTATGTCCCATAGACCAGTTTGGATGTTTTAATGCATCTTCCACTGTAACGCTTTTTAATTCTTCTGTTGTTTTTTTGCGGAATGGTCCACCAGACGCCGTAATGATCAGTGAATCAAGATCTTTTTCATGACCACTCTGAAGGCATTGAAAGATCGCCGAATGTTCACTGTCTACCGGATAAATATAAACTCCAAGTTTCTCTGCCAAAGGCATAATGATATGACCAGCTGTAACCAATGTTTCTTTATTCGCCAATGCTATATCTTTTCCAGCCTTCATTGCTGCAATTGTCGGACGAATCCCAATCATTCCAACAATTGCTGTTACAACGATCGAACATTGTTTCTCTGTCGCTGCTTCTAACAAACCATCCATCCCTGCACAAACTTTAATATCCATATCTGAAAGCCGAAGTTTTAACTCTTCTGCTTTTTGTTCATTATATACTGCCACTACTGATGGTCGAAATTCCCTTGCCTGTTTTTCCAAAAGATCAATACTTGTCGCGGCAGCCAATGCCGTAACTTTCAAATCCTTGTTACTACGAACGATATCTAATGTCTGAGTTCCAATGGAACCCGTTGATCCGATAACTGAAATATATTTCATTCTAGATTGCTCCTCCTGAGATCATAACTGTCAGATAATAAATAACTGGTGCAATAAAAATAATGCTGTCAAAACGGTCAAGGATTCCTCCATGTCCTGGAATCAGTGTACCATAATCTTTAATACCTGAATCTCTCTTAATCGCAGATGCAGCTAAGTCTCCAATTACAGAAACAGCTCCACCAAGCCCACAAATAATAGGGAACATAGCAACTGGATTAAAACTAAATCTAATATACGTATTTAAATACATTCCATATAATGCCCCTAGAACCGCTGCACCAACAATTCCTCCGATCAGTCCTTCAATACTCTTCTTAGGACTTAAAATTGGAGACATTTTATGTTTTCCGATCAGCATTCCTGTACAATATGCCAAAGTATCATTTCCCCATGCAGCAAGGAATAATAAAACGACAAACTCCCCACCATTTTGCAATTCACGGATCTGATAAATAAAGGACATCATAACACCTACATATACAAATCCAAAAAATGCTGCCATCATCTGGTCTACTTTATACTTTGGAAAACGTACAACATAGCATCCAAGTAAAAAGATTAAAAATAAAATAATGATTGCTGTTGTCCATTGTTCCAGATCAAAAAACAATGCTACATAATAAAGGATCGTGCCTGTATAACCAATTACAGCCAAAGAAGACTTGTCAATATGATAAATCTTCAAAATCTCACTATACCCAATCAAAGCAACGATCAACGTCATTGCAAATGTTACAACACCACCCATATATAAACCAAACGCTGCGATCAGTACTAAAATAATTCCACTGATCAGTCTCTGCTTAAACATAAACTTATATTCCTCCAAATCTGCGATCTCGCCCATTATAATATTCGATCGCTTTAATTAGTTCTTTTTTATTAAAGTCAGGCCAAAGCACATCTGTAAAATAAAACTCTGTATATGCTAACTGCCATAACATAAAGTTTGATAATCTTTCTTCCCCACTTGTACGGATCATCAGATCTGGATCCGGAAGTTCTTTGGTATCCAGATATCCGTTAAATACTTCCTCCGTGATCGCTTCCTTAGAAAGCTTGCCATTATCAAGATCTTCCGCCATATGTCTCATAGCACGAACCATTTCGTCACGACTTCCATAATTTAATGCGATCGTAAAATTAATTCCTGTATTATCTTTGGACGCTTTCTCAAGTTCAATGATCTTTTCTTGCAGATCATCTGAAAGCCCTGTAATATCTCCAATAACTCTGACTTTCATGTTGTTTTTGTTCGCACGTTTTATGCATGTTTTTAAATAATCACGAAGTAATTTCATCAATGCATTTACTTCATCCTGCGGACGTTTCCAGTTTTCTGTTGAAAATGCATATACTGTCAAATATTTAATTCCAAGATCGTGTGCATCTTCAATGATCTGTTCTACAACCTTGCTTCCCTGTCTATGCCCCATATTTCTAGGAAGATGGCGTTTCTTTGCCCATCTTCCATTTCCATCTAAAATAATAGCCACATGCTGTGGAATATTCAAATTCTCCATTCAAACCTCCTACATATATTATGAATGATCTATCTTCACATGAAACAAAACAGGGCTGAGATTTCAACCCTGTTGATGATTCGATTAAACTGTCATGATTTCTTTTGATTTTGCTTCAACTGCTTCATCAATCTGTTTGATATATTTGTCTGTCATCTTCTGTACTTTATCTTCTTCATCTTTTGCCTGATCTTCATTCAGTTCTCCGGCTTTATTCTGTTTCTTGACAAAGTCATTTGCATCACGGCGGATATTTCTAACAGCTACTTTTGCTTCTTCTCCACGTTTCTTGACGTCTTTTGCAAGTTCTTTTCTGCGTTCTTCTGTAAGATCCGGAAAGTTTAAGCGGATTGCTTTTCCATCATTCGTTGGTGTGATTCCGATATCTGATACTAAGATTGCTTTCTCAATCTCTTTTAATAAACTTGGTTCCCATGGCTGGATCATAATTGTTCTTGCTTCTGGTACAGAAACGTTACCAACCTGTGCTACAGGAGTTGCAACTCCATAATAATCAACTTTTACTTTATCTAATACGTGTGGGTTTGCACGTCCTGCACGGATTGTCATAAAGTCATTTGCCATACTGTCTAAAGATTTCTGCATCTTGTCTTCAAATTGTTTTAACATGTTTCTTTCGTCCTCCTATTTATCAAACGGTTACATATGTTCCGTTAAATTCACCTTTCATTAAATTCTCAATACTGTTTTCTTCGTTTAATCCGAATACTGCAAGCGGCATCTTGTTTTCAAGACACATAATTGTTGCTGTCAGATCAATAACTCCTAATTTCTGGTCTAAAACTTCTTCCATTGTGATGCTGTCATATTTTACAGCATTTTCATTGACAGCTGGATCACTATCGTATACACCATCAATAGATTTTGCTAATAAAATAGCATCTGCCTCAATCTCAATCGCACGAAGTGCTGTTGCTGTATCTGTTGAGAAATAAGGATGTCCTGTTCCTCCTGCAAAAAATACAACTTTACCTTCGTCCAGAGCTTTGACAGCTTTGTCTTTTGAGAATAATTCTGTAAATGCTCCGCATACAAATGGTGTATATACTTCTGTCTCCATTCCAGCAGTTCTGAATGCATCTGATACATAAATACAGTTCATTACTGTTGCAAGCATCCCGATCTGGTCTGCTTTCGTACGTTCCATACTCTCACTTGTACGGCCTCTCCAGAAATTCCCACCACCGATAACGATTGCCACCTGAAGTCCTTCATCTACTAATGTCTTTACCTGACGTGCGGCATCTGCGCAAGTTGCCTCGTCAAATCCTGTCTTCTTATCTCCGGCAAGTGCTTCTCCACTTAATTTTAAAAGCACACGTTTCATATCTTTTAAATCTTTCATTGATCTACCTCTTTTGTTCTTTCTTTGCCAAATCACTATGTGAAATTATATCATATCATCAAGAAAAGAACAACTATAAAAAGGACCTCTTTCAAGATTGAAAAAGATCCTTCTGTATTTATTGATTTCTTTTATATTATATATTAAGTTGTCACAGTCTCTTTCATGTTCGTACGAAAGATATCTTCGACCTCATTCTTTGAAAGTTTCAACACATAGGAAATCTCTGAGAACAAAATATTCTCTGCGGTTTTTAAATAGCGTTCATCTGTCGATGGAAAATTCTTTCCATTCAAAAATCTGGATCTCTTACGTTTTAAAAGTGACTTTACAAGTCTTAAGATTTCTTTAAAATCACATCCTCTGACACATTGTTTATAATTATCTTCTCTGAATTTCTCTTTTGTGATCTCAAAATCATCTAATTCCTTAAATTCCTTGAGATAAGATTTGATCTCATTGGAAGATAATAACTTGCGCATCTTCGTCTTCTTATTATCAACCGGAGTAAATATCTCCCGGTCTTCTTTGTGATATGGTCTTAAAATATAGTACAGTTTGTCTCCTGGCACTCCATCCATATCCATGGTTGTCACTTCTTCAACTTTACAAACACCTGTGCTTCCATAAACAATATACTCGCCTTGTTCAAACATTCATCTCATCCTTTCTATCTATTTGGCAAGTTTTCATGATATCTAAACAATTTCCTATATTCCTATTTTAACACAAGGTTTTTGAAATTTCTAATAATTTTTTCTACATTATCCAATTTAATCCAATTTTTGGATACCATCTACCACTTTTTGATATTCTTTCTCAATTTTATCAATGACTGGCAGCACTTCTTCTTGTTGTCCAGCACGAATCATATCAACTGCTTTTGCACTTTTTTGCTGTAAATGTGTAAATTCAAGATTACTTGCGATTCCCTTCATCGTATGAGTTGTTCTTAAAATCTCATCATAATCCATCTTTGCCACAGCCTCTTTGATCTGATCATAAGTTGGATCATCCAAAAATTTGCGTACAAATTTCTCAACCAGCTTCTGATTCCCCATCATGCGATTGCTTACATTTTCATAGTTTTCATCAATACTATCATAAAATTCCTGAATATTCATGACCTTTCTCCTCCTTATCAAATATATCTCCTAGTTTTATAATCCCCATGATTATATCATATTTTACATAATTCAACAAATCAATTTCTGTCTTTATACACCAGAAGTTTTTCCAACATTATAACTCTTTCCTCGATAATTTTTATCTTCTGTCTGTGTATAATGATGGCTTCTTCTATGATCACGTTCTTCATTTTCTTCAAGAATTTCCTGTTTCGCATTCATAACTAGCATCTGAAGCCTGTTTTCAATATTCGCAAAACTTACATCCGGATCATAATCCAGTGGAAGAATCTGTGCATTTGGATACATTTCTTTTAATTTTTTTGAAATTCCTCTTCCGACAACGTGGTTTGGAAGGCATCCAAACGGCTGTAAAATCAAGAAATATCTGCATCCGTGTTCTGCATGATGAATGATCTCCCCTGGAATCAAAACACCTTCTCCCGCATCAAATGTATGATGAATTACCGGATCACTTGCTTTTACCAGCTCATCCATGCGAATTGCCGGCTTATACAGTGGATGATCCTTTGCGATCGAATCCGTCAGGCTGTGTGCCAGATCAAAGAAAGTATCCGCTGTCCTAAACCATATTTTCTGATCGATCGGTTTATTTAAGTGATATTCTTTTATCTGCGCATCCTGATAAAAATATGTTTTTCTGATAACATCCGTCATTCTTGCTTCAATAATCTCAAATCCATTATCTTCCAGATATCTTTCAATATCATGATTGGCACCCGGATGGAAATTCAGAAGATATTCTCCTACGATCAGAATCTGCGGTTTCAGGTTTGATCTGTCATAGGATATATTCTTCATAATATTGATTGCTTCTTTAAATCCTTTTCTTGCTCCGCGGACACCAGATTTCTCAAGTCCCTCGATCACACAGTCTAACGCTTTA
The DNA here is from genome assembly GCA_902362875.1 of Eubacteriaceae bacterium. Classification (GTDB taxonomy): domain Bacteria; phylum Bacillota; class Clostridia; order Lachnospirales; family Lachnospiraceae; genus Anaerostipes. Next base: position 31,009 of record CABIYF010000012.1, read on the forward strand.
TCAAATGCCTTATCTGCACTTCCTTTGACTGTCTCATAAGGACGGATCTTTCGCAGTAATTCCTCCAGCACATCGATCATTGGCAGTGCAAATGCGATTTTTACAGAGGATGCAAGATTTAACTTAAATCCCGGATGCATGTTATGGGAATCCACATCGTCATTTGTAAGGATCGGAACATTTTCATATCCTGCATCATCCAATGCTTTTCGAAGTAGTGCTCCGTAATGTGTCAGACGGCAGTCACCCACATATTTTGCCATAACAACAGCGACATCTTTTCCGTCATATTTTCCACTTTCCAGTGCTGCCAATGCTTCCCCGATTACAATCTGTGCCGGGAAGCAAATATCATTATGTACATATCGTTTTCCAAGACGGATTGCATCTTCCCGCCCAATATCTAATGACACTGCTCTGATTCCCTGTCCCTTTAATGCAGCCGTCATGATCCGGCAGAATGCATGGGATGTATTTGGTACTAATGCAATCTTTTCTTTTTTATCCTGTTTTGTAAATTTGACCGCATATGGTTCCTGTAATTCATGTACATTAAGTTTCTTTTGTTTCTCTCTTCCCATTTTGACAGTTTCCAGGAATGAACGGACACGAATTCCAAGTGGTCCCTGGTTATCACTTTCATCAACTTTCAGAATCAGAGGTGTCTTACCAGAGATCTCTTTCATCATTCTTGTGATCTCATCAGATAAATAAGCGTCATGTCCACATCCAAAACTTACAAGCTGTACATACTCAAGATGTTCACTCTGTGCTGCAAGGATCGCAGATGACAGCATTCTTGCATGATAGTTATTTACTATGTCAATGCGGCTCTTAGACAACTGTGTTTTGTTCACTTCTGGCAGTGAATCTGCTGTTAATACTGCAATTCCTGCTTTTGTAAACATTTTAGAAAGATCATGATTTACCAATGTATCATTCTGATATGGACGTGAAGCCAAAACAACTGCAAAGCTGTCTTTTTCTTCTACATCATCTAAGATTTCCTGTCCACGTTTCTTTAGCTGTTCATCAAAAGATTTCTGTGCAAGATCTCCTGCTTTCATCGCTTCAAGCACTTCTTCTTTTGGAATATGATATTCATCCTGCATATACGCAAGCAGCTGGCGCTGTCTGTCTTTCTTCGTATGCCAGTGGAATAATGGTGCATCAAATGGCACATTCCATTTATCCTGTGGGTTATCAGAATTTCTGATAACGATTGGATATCCTTTCACAACAGCACACATAGATTCACTCGTTTTTTCTGTATTCTCTGGTGGTACTGTTGTGATTGACGGCATAAAGATTCTGTCTACATGATATTTCTTCACCAGATTCCTAAGATGTCCATGAACTAATTTTGCTGGGAAACATACTGTATCCGAGGTTACTGCTGATAAACCACTTTCATAAATTTCTCTTGTACTCTCATCTGACAACTGTACATTGTATCCTAACGTTTTGAAAAACGTTGTCCAAAACGGCATTGTATCCCAGTAAGAAAGTACTCTTGGAATTCCAATCGTAATATTTCTTTCCTTCTTTGGTGCCGGATATGGGTATTCTTTAAACAATAGCTGTTTACGTTCCCCAAATAAATCTGGAACGCTTTTATTCTTCTTGATTGTTTCTCTTAATTTCTTGGACACTTCCGTATTCTTTGGATCACCAATGATCTCACCTTTTTCACAACGATTGTTTGTTACCCATGAATTTCCATTTGAAAACTGTACGATCGTTCTCTGACAATGGTTGGTACAAAACGGACAAGGCGCATTTGCCTCCTGTGTATATGAAAATGTATCAAGATCTGCAAGATCCCATGCTTTCACACTTTCCGGATTCTTTTCATACTGTTCTTTGGCAATTAATCCTACACCAATAGCTCCCATGATTCCAGGATATGGTGCTCTTACCACTTCACGTCCTACATATTCTTCAATTGCACGTAAGACTGCATCATTTTCAAAAGTTCCACCCTGAACAACGATCTTCTTTCCTAAGGAATCAAGATTTGATACACGGATTACCTTTGTAAATACATTTTGAATGATAGAACGGCATAATCCAGCCATGATATCTTCTGGATTCTTTCCATTTCTCTGTTCCGTAATGATGCTGCTGTTCATAAATACCGTACAACGACTTCCCAAAACAGCTGGATTTTTTGATGCAAAAGCTTTATCTGCAATTTCTTTTGTTTGAATATGTAAAGATGAAGCAAAGTTTTCAAGGAAGGATCCGCATCCGGAAGAACATGCTTCATTTAGCAGGATATTTGTAATAACTCCATCTTCCAGCCAGATTGCCTTCATATCCTGTCCACCAATATCCAGAATAAAAGATGCATCTTTTACATATTTCTCAGAAGCTCTTGCATGGGCAACGGTTTCTACTGTATGACATGGAATCTCAAACGCTTTGGAAAAAAGCATTTCCCCATATCCTGTTGTTCCTGCAGAGAGAATCTCAAGTTTCGCTCCTGCATCTTCATATCGTTTTCTTAATTGAATTAATGCATCTTTGGCAACTTTCAGTGGATCTCCTTCATTTGGTGCATAAAAAGAATCAAGAATTTCCTCTTGTTCATCAAGCAGTACAAATTTGGTCGTTGTACTTCCGGCATCAATTCCAAGGAAACATCTCACTGTTTCCCCTTTTTGAGGCTGCTTCCATATTACCTTTTTCTTTTGATGTGCTTTCTTAAACGCTTCTTCCTCTTCTTTTGTCTCAAAAAATGGGGCTGCGGCTTCCCCTGATATATGGGTATTATTCTTCTGTGCATTTTCTAAAGCTTCTAACAGCTTATCAACATCTTTTGCTTTACTGTCTGCAAACATCTTCTCTAAAGACAATGCTGCTCCATATGCGATTATTAATTCTGAATGCTCTGGACAAAGAATTTCCTCTTCCTTAAGTTCCAGACGTTCAGCAAATACTTTCACCAATGTTGGATGAAAAGTTAATGGCCCACCTTCAAATGCAACTGGTTTTTTGATTTCAAGGCCTTGTGCAAGTCCTCCGATCGTCTGCTTTGCGATCGCATGGAATGCTGACAATGCAAGATCTTCCTTAGCTGCACCCTGATTTAACAATGGCTGGATATCTGTTTTTGCGTAAACACCACATCTTCCTGAAATATCATAAAGGTGTGTTCCTTTTTGTGCTAATTCATTAAAATGTTCCACTGGAACTTTCAATACAGATGCAATCTCATCAATAAATGCTCCCGTTCCACCTGCACAGCTTCCATTCATTCGCATATCTGCAACACTCTGTGGCTGTCCATTTTCGGAATCTTTAAAAAAGATCATCTTCGCATCCTGTCCTCCTAATTCAATAGCCGTTCCTACTTGCTGAAACTGATCCTGCAGAGCAATCGCATTCGCAGCAACTTCCTGTACAAATGGTACTTTCAAAATAGAAGATACTGGTTTGGCCCCAGATCCTGTCAGACATAATTTGATCTTTTTTTGTTTTATATGACTGCAAAACTCTTTGATGCTTTTGATCACACTTGCAACCTGGTTTGCATGATGTCTTGCATAATCAGAAAATAACAGCTGATGATCATGATCAGCATCAACTGCTACTATTTTTGTTGTCGTAGACCCAACGTCGATTCCGACTAATATATTCTGTTCGTTTGATTTTATCGTCTCTTTATTCATCATTCGTTATCGTCTTATCTCCTTCTTTTGAGCTTTACGTTTTATCATAACGCAAAATTTCAAAAAATGTAAGACAAAATTTCGTTTTTAACACTTTCTTCACAGTCAAATATTGAGCTTTTTCTTCCGATTTTCCCAGTCAGGAAGGTATAAATCCATAAAATGATAAAATCTCTCATTATGACTTGGCTCCAGCAAATGACATAATTCATGTACCAACACATACTCTATACATTCTTCTGGTTTTACTGCCAGCTGAAGATTCATTCGGATCTTTTTGCTGTGGATGCTGCAGCTTCCCCATCTGGTTTTCATATCCCTGATCGTAAAGCCAGTACAATGAACTCCCATTACAGGTTCCCATTTCATTGCATATTCTATGATCTTATTCTCCAGCCACTTTCGCTGCTCTATCGAGATTTCCTTTTGTTGAAATGTTTTTTGATTCTTCATTTTTTCATGATTTTTCAAAATCCAGCGTTCTTTCTTCTTAAGAAATCGAAAAACCTCTTCATCAGAGATTCTCATCGGTACAGTGACAAGAACATCTCCCTTCGGAGGTTTAATATAAATATTCATATTTTTAATTTTTCTACGCTGGATCTCGATCTTTATGTTTCCTATCTGTGTTGTCATTTCCTATGTCTTCCTTTTTGTATGATCATTTTAAGCAGCAAATAAATAACAATAACCAGCCCCATAATAAAACCAGCCACACTAATATACGGCATTCCATCAATACTTGGGGAAATGTCACTTAAACATAATAATGCAGAGCTAAACCACAATGCCATAACGATCAATGTAAGAATCAAGTGATCGATTCCTTTTTTCATATCACGTCTTACTTCATCCATCTGTGATGATTCAAGATTAATCCTTACTTGTCCATTCTTCGTAATATTCAAAAGATCTGATATCTGTGCCGGAATCTCCAAGGATTTCTTGGATGAGCCATAGATATCTCTTAATGCGTGTTTTACTTCTCTCTTAAGATCAATCTCGTTTATCATATTGGCCGACATATAAGATGTCAGGATCTTGATCATATTCACCTGTGGCGAACAAAGTTTTAAGGTTCCTTCCATCGTCACCATACTTCTTGCTAACAGCGTAATATCTGAATCAATTGCTATCTGATGTTTCTTCAGCAAGTCCAGTGCATCTTCCATCAGCTCGCCAAGATCCATGGTTCCAAAATCCATATTCATGTACTTGCCAACCATATCATCAAGATCTGTATATAAACTAGCATGATCTATCTTCTGCGTTGCTTTCCCAAATGATAAAAATGCATTCTTAAGCTCATAGATATCATTCTTTAAGATTGCTGTGATCGCACGTTTCATGATCGCACGATAATGTTCTGATAAATTTCCTGCCATTCCAAGATCAAGCCAGACAATCTGCCCTTCACTGATCCATAAATTTCCCGGATGAGGATCCGCATGAAAAAATCCATCTGAAAGAATCTGCTTACAATAGTTCTGCGCTGTTTTCTGTCCGATTTCATAACGGTCATATCCTTCTTCGTCCAATTCTTTGATATGATCGATCTGTATCCCATCTATATAACTCATAACAAGAAGATGACGATTCGAATATTCTTTATATACTTTCGGGCAGGTTACATATCTGACATCTTCCTGATTCTTATAAAATCGTTCCAGATGCTGTGCTTCCTTAATAAAGTCCATTTCTTCCTTGGAAGTCTCCCAAAGTTCATCGATCACCTTTCTAAAATCAATGAGCTCTCCCGTTCCTGTTGCAAAATTTAAAAATCCAGAGGCCTTCTTAAGCAATGCAAGATCTTCTTCCATCATCTGCTTGATATTCGGCCTCTGAATCTTTAATACAACTTTCTTTTTGTCTTTCAGCACAGCCTCATGAACCTGTGCGATTGATGCGCATCCGATCGGTTCTTTGTTGATCTCCTGAAAAATCTCATTTGGTTCTTTATGAAGTTCTTTCTTAAGAATCCCCCATACAGTATCAAAGTCCATTGGTTTCACATCGGTTCGAAGTCTTGCAAGTTCTTTACAGTAACGCTCTGGCAGTATATCTGAACGCATTGACATAATCTGCCCAAGCTTTACATACGTCGGCCCAAGATCTTCTAAAATCCCACATAATTTAACTGGATCAATTCCTTGTGTTACCTTGTGTTCTTTTAATACATGAAGAATCTCTTTCAGTCTTCCTGTTTCCTGTTTCATAAAAACCTCTTTTTAATCATTCCGCTTCTTCTGCTGAATCAATTGATTCTTCCTCCAAATCTGTTGTTTCAGATTCTTCTGCCTCTTCAGATTCTTCATTTTCCGCTTCCTGTTTTTCTTTCTGAAGTGCTTCTGCCTTTGCAATTCGTTCTTTTAACAGTTCAAGATCTTCTGCTGACATTTCATCAACGCATTCAAACGCATTATCGTATTTTTTTGTGACTTTTACAGAAACATGTTCTTTCACTTTCTTTTTTGCATTATGCTTAAGTTCCTGATTCAGAACTTTTCCCTGCTCTACGGTCTGTTCACCTTTTTCGATCATTTTCTCAACGATGTCTTTTGTGACTTCAGCCGTTGTAGCCGCTGCACCTACACTTGCTAAAAATGCCTTTTTAATTCCATTTGTTAAATCCATAACGTCATCATCCTTTCTTAAAAAGTATAATCATTTGTTATATTTATTTTACCACTACAAATCTTCAAGGACAACCGTAAATGGACCATCATTTATCAAAGAAACTTCCATATGTGCGCCAAATACTCCTGTCTGCACGATATCTATTTCTTTTTTACATTCACCAATGATATATTCATATAACTTCTCAGCTTTTTGGGGATCTCCAGCTTGTGTAAAACTAGGACGATTTCCTTTTTTACAGCTTGCATAAAGTGTAAACTGAGATACCAGTAACAGCTCTCCTCCTACATCCTTCAGAGAAAGATTTGTTTTCCCGTTCTCGTCTTCGAAAATGCGCAAATTGATCATTTTTCTAATGTATTTATCTGCTTCTTCTTTTGTATCTTCGTGTCCTACTCCGATCAAAACCAGATACCCATTTTTTATCTTTCCAATATATTCACCATCTACTTTTACAGATGCTTCTTTCACTCTCTGAATCACAAATTTCATCGATCTTCTTCCTTTCCAACACATAACTGTGTTATATAATTTTATAAAAGAAAAAGATCAGAAATCTAAAATCTCTGATCTTTTATATTCTTATGTAAGATAAATATATTCTAGTTGTTGATTAATTTATCTTCATTACTCCAGCTGTATAAGCTACGGATTTCTTTTCCGACTAATTCAGACTGATGTTCAGCAGCTAATTTTCTCATAGCTTTGAAGTGAACCTGAGATCCTGCATCAGACATATCTAATAAGAAGTCTTTAGCGAATGTTCCGTCCTGAATATCAGAAAGAACCTGTTTCATAGCTTTCTTAGTATCTTCTGTGATGATCTTAGGTCCTGTGATGTAATCACCATATTCAGCTGTGTTAGAGATAGAATATCTCATTCCTTCGAATCCAGACTGGTAGATTAAGTCTACGATCAGTTTCATTTCATGGATACACTCGAAGTAAGCGTTTCTTGGATCATATCCAGCTTCTACTAATGTTTCGAAACCTGCCTGCATTAATGCACAAACACCACCGCAAAGTACTGCCTGTTCTCCGAAAAGGTCTGTCTCTGTTTCTGTTCTGAATGTTGTTTCAAGAACACCAGCTCTTGCTCCACCAATTCCTAAAGAATAAGCAAGTGCTAAGTCTAATGCTTTACCTGTAGCATCCTGTTCAACAGCTACTAAGCAAGGAGTACCTTTTCCTGCCTGGTATTCGCTTCTTACTGTATGTCCTGGAGCTTTAGGAGCGATCATAGTTACATCTACATCTTTTGGAGGTGTAATGCATCCGAAATGGATATTGAAACCATGAGCAAACATTAACATGTTTCCTGGCTCTAAGTTTGGTTCGATGCTTTCTTTGTATAATTTAGCCTGTTTTTCATCATTGATCAGAATCATGATGATATCAGCTTTCTTAGCAGCTTCTGCAGATGTGAACACTTCAAATCCCTGTTCTTCTGCTCTCTTCCAAGATCTGCTTCCTTCATAAAGACCGATGATGACATTGCATCCAGACTCTTTTAAGTTAAGGGCATGTGCGTGTCCCTGACTTCCGTAACCGATAATAGCGATGGTTTTTCCATCTAACAGTGATAAGTTACAGTCTTCTTGATAATAAATCTTTGCCATTTTTCATTCCTCCATTTTTTTTGGCTTATATAGTAAGGGTCATGACCCGTTACTTGCAAATTAAAATATACGGGAATTGTCTTCCCCTCTTGATAAACCAGTAATTCCTGTTCTCACAAGTTCAATCACTTCAAAATCACTGATCAGATTGATAAACGCCTCAATCTTGTTTACATTTCCTGTTAATTCAATCATCAGATTATCTTTGGATACATCTACGACTTTCGCTCTGAAAATATCTGCGATCGTGATAACTTCCTGTTTCTCTGTCTTATTTGCACGAACCTTCACAAGAATCAGTTCTCTGCAAACAGACTTACTATTCTCCAGTTCAAAAATCTTCACGACATCCTCCAGTTTGGAAAGCTGATTCTTGATCTGTTTTAAAATCATATCATCACCGCTGACTGCGATCGTAATTCTTGAAAATTTCTGATCCTGTGTCGTACACGCTGTGATACTGTCTATATTATACCCTCTTCTTGTAAATAAACCGGAAATTCGGCTTAATACTCCGGGAGTATTCTCTACTAAAATAGAAAGAACAATCTGTCGCATATCTTTTATTTCCTTTCTTTTTCTTATTCCATCACCGTAACGGTATATTACAGGGTATTGGTAATTTTTTTTATTCTACCAATTATACAAATATGTGTCAAGAAAAAATATAATCTGACAGCGATTCTTTCTTGACACATTTTCATTTTGACCTGTTTTAATTTATTCTTCTTCACCTGACGGTTTTGACTCTGTCGCTGCTGCTGTTGTGCTATGATGTTCTGCTGTTGTCACCCTTGATGTTGAAGGCTCTGAGGTTGTACTTTCTGTACTTCTGTGATGCGTACTTGTACTCTCTGTTGTATAAGTTGATCTTCTTGTACTGCTTGTTGTGTAATCACTCGTATCAACATTATAGTTTGAACGATAACTGCTTGTACTAGATGTACTGGACGTTGATCCTGAAGATGTTGAATCTGAAGATGCACTTCCATATCCAAATGTTTCTACACTTGAAGTTCCACCATATTCTTTAGCCCAGTCTTTTTCAGTTCCTTTATCAAACAGGAAGTAATTAAGTGCTGCTTTATTTGCCTCAAAGTTTATGAAGAATACAAACATATTACTTTGTGCACGTCCCATCTTATAAGTACCTTCTAACGGAACTCTCATCTGATCAATCTCGGTTGTTCCCATCTTTATGACTTTTAATACAAGTGCCTTCAAATAACTTGCATTCATATCGGTAGATACATCTTTCAAAGCATCTAATGCAATATTTGCAATCGTTGCCGGATTCTGCTGTAATACTTTATTCAATGCAGCCTGAAGTACTGCTCTCTGACGTCCAGTTCTTCCAAAGTCTCCATCTCCGTATTTCTTAGATACAACATAACGGACTCTGGCATAACCTAATGCCTGATTTCCATTCAATGTCTGTTTTCCAACTTTAACATTGCGGTATTTCTTCTTGGAAATGTAGTTTGTTGTATTCAGATATTTGGCTTCTTTTTCTTCTAATGAAATTTCTACTCCGCCGACTTTATTGATAACTTTCTCAAATGTTGAAAAGTCAACAACACAGTAATTATCAATCTTAATTCCAAAGTTCTTTGCAATCGTCTTATATAACAGCTCAACTCCGCCAAATGCATATGCTGCGTTCAGCTTATTATGTCCATGTCCCGGAATCTCAACATACATGTCTCTCATTAATGATGTCAGTTTTAATTCTTTACTCTTAAAATTCACTGTAGCGATCATAATACTGTCTGAACGCCCATGATCCCCTTTGATCGCACCATGGTCAGATCCTACAAGCAAAATATTCACAACATCTTTGTTAAACGTAAGATTATCTCCAACGTCAACTGTGCTTAATGATTTCCCCTGATTTACTGATGCCTCTAATCGTGCATCATAATATCCAAGCACTCCTCCAACGGCAATTCCGATTACCAGAAAGATGCTTAGGATAATCTTAAACTTCTTAATCTTCATTCGTGTCCTCCTCGCAATTGACTGCTTTCGGTTACTCATTATATCACAGAATCATTAAAAACTGTAGGTCATTTTATTAAGTTTTCGTTAAGATTCCAGTATGTTTTATTCATTGTCAGCTTTAAGATCATCCATTTTGGAAGTTTTGTATAATTTCTTCCAAGTTTATATCCAATTAATTTAAAACCTGAATCAATCACATATTTGGGGATGAGATAAATCTTTCCTTTCACCATCAGATGTTTTATTGTCGAGATCACCATTTTCACTCCCTCTGATTCAGATTTTACTTTCAGGAACAATCCACCATGATCTATCTGTGATACTGCAAGATCAAAATTGCGGTGAAGCTGCTGCATTGCTTTGTAATCATGCCAGTGCCAGACTCTTGCATCTGCCCGATAAGCAACTGCCTTTCCATCTTCAATTAACTTAGATGCCATGATCATATCTTCGTTAAAGATCGTCTTATGCTCAAATCCACCCATTGCATCATAATCTGTCTTTCTATAAGCGCTGCATACATTCGAGCAGAAAAACGTTTTGATCCCAAGTGTGTCAAGATCTTCCTTGGTTTTAATCCTGCTTTCTTCTGGATAATTGAAGATTCGTGTATAATATTCAATATAATTCTTCTTCGGATCAGCCATCTGTCTTCCATATGCCGCTGAAACATTTTCATTATCAAACGCCTTAAGCAGATTTTCTACAAGATATTTGTCTTTTGGGATTGCATCGTCTGTCATAAACATTAAAATATCTGCATCCTCTGCAAGTGAAGCTCCATAATCTCTTGTTGCCCCATGATCAAATTCTTCTTTTTTGATATGATGTACTTCCACATTGTCATATGGACGTATCATCTCTTCATCAAAATACTGTGCTTCTGTATTGATCAAAATAATCCTGTCTGGTTTTCTCGTCTGCAATGCAAGTCGTTTTAATGATTTTTTAAATTTTTCTCCAGGTTTGTAAGTTGGTATGATCAGATCAACTTTCATAGCATTTCCTTTCTGTTTTATCTGCGGACTTTCGTTCCTTTTGTATCTCGTTTTGATAGTTTTAATCTGTTAAATTCGAGTTCTTTCTCTTTATACATAATGGAACTTATGTTTTGTGCATCCATAACATAAACATTTGTGACAAGATCGTCTTTTGACAATTTCATTCCACGTACTCCAAGTGCACTTTTCTTCTTTTTTGGAATCTCTGCATATGGGAATTTTAAGAATACACCATCTTTTGTCTGCAAAACAACTTTATCTTCTGATTCTTCACTCCAGTTAGCTGCAATCACAGCGATCAGTTCATCTTCTGATAATTTCGTTGCCTGGACAGTTCTCTTTGAAGCATTTAACAATTCTCCATCCATCACTTTTAACATGCTCTTTGCCGTTGCAAATAACAAAGTATTATGAATCATAGTCTGTGCATCAAGAACCTGTATAATATATTCTTTTGCACTGTCATAATTACAGAGATTATCAATTGGCACCCCTTTATCACGGAATTTTCCTGCCGGAATATCAAGAACCTTAATCTGGTGCATCAATCCCAGATTCGTAAACACACAAATTTTGTCTGTGTTCATACATGGCACGATAAATTTGTATTCCTTTAAGATATTTTCTTTATTTCTCTGGTATGTTGCTTTATCCATTGTCTTAGAATATCCAAAACGGTCCATTACAAAATAAACAGTTTCTTCTTTCATCGGTGCTGCAACATAAACCGCCTCTTTTGCATCTTCAATTACAGTTTTTCTTGGTGTTCCAAATTCTTTTTTGATTGCATCCAACTCTTTTCGGATTACATTTTTTAATGATTTTTCATTATCTAAAATGTCTTCATATTCTGCAATCTTTGCAAGAATCTCTTCATATTCTTCCTTAAGCATCAGAATTTCTAAACCGATCAGGCGGTATAATTTCAGATCAAGGATCGCACTCGCCTGTTTATCTGTAAAAGAAAGTTTTGTCGCTTCGATCATAGAATCTGATGACTGGAATCTGATATTTCCAACATCACCTTTTGTAAGACACGCCTTTACTTCCTTCTGGCTTTTACTGCCTCGGATGATCTCAATGATTAAGTCGATCATATCACATGCCTTTATTAATCCTTCTTTGATCTCCCGCTGTTCATATAACTTATTTAATAATGTTTTATATTTTCTTCTTGTAACTTCATAGTGGAACTGTGTATGATTTTCAATGATTCCTTTTAAATCCAGGGTTTCCGGACGTCCATTGACGATCGCAAGCATATTAACGCCAAATGTATCTTCTAGTTTTGTCTTCTTGTATAACAGATTTTTCAAGCGTTCCACATCTGCTCCTTTTCGCAGTTCCAGAACAATTCTGATTCCATCTTTTGATGATTCATTTGAAATATCCAAAATATCTGTTGTTACTTTATTCTCGATCAGTGCCACAATATCAGATAAAAATTTTGATATGTTATTTCCGATCATTGTATATGGAATCTCTGAAATTACAAGTTTATCTTTTTCTCCTCGTTTTTTCGCAGGTTCTAAAGTGACTTTTCCTCTTAATTTTATTTTTCCGCTTCCTGATGAATAAATATTAAGCAGATCTTTTTTATTGATCACAATACCACCTGTTGGGAAATCCGGTCCTTCAATATATTCCATCAGTTCTTCATTTGTAATGCTTTCCTTGCGCATATAGGCTTTCACTGCATCGACAACTTCGCCCAGATTATGCGACGGGATACTTGTCGTCATTCCAACCGCGATTCCGTCTGCACCATTTACCAAAAGATTGGGAACTTTTACAGGCAGCACTTCTGGTTCTTTCTCTGTTTCATCGAAGTTTGATACAAAATCAACAACATTCTTGTCAAGATCTGCAAGATATGCTTCCTGTGTGATCTTTTGAAGTCTTGCTTCTGTATATCGCATCGCTGCTGCCCCATCACCTTCAATTGAGCCAAAGTTTCCATGCCCATCAACTAATGGTATTCCTTTTTTGAAATCCTGAGACATGACAACTAATGACTCGTAGATTGAACTGTCTCCATGCGGATGATATTTACCCATCGTATCTCCGACAATTCTGGCTGATTTTCTATGTGGTCTGTCATAGCGAAGTCCTAACTCATCCATGGAATAAAGCACACGTCTTTGTACCGGCTTTAATCCGTCTCTTGCATCTGGTAATGCTCTGGCACAGATAACGCTCATGGCATAATCAATGTAAGATTTTTGCATAACCTCAGAAAACTCCGCTTTAATAATATGTTCTGACATTATTTATGTTTTCCTTTCTTTCTATATATCAAGCATTGCATCATTTGCATTTTCGTAAATAAACTGTCTTCGAGGCGGTACTTCACTTCCCATAAGCATAGAAGTTACGTCTGATGCCATTCTTGCATCCTCGATCTCAATCTGTTTTAAAGTACGGCTTTCTGGATTCAGTGTTGTCTCCCATAACTGTTGTGCATCCATCTCACCTAAACCTTTATATCTTTGTAATGTAAAACTTCCTTTGTGGCTTGCACGATATTTAGCAAGTGCCACGTCGTCAAACAGATAGGTTTCCTCTCCTTTTTTCGGCATTGCCTTGTATAATGGCGGAGTTGCAAGATATACATGTCCATGCGTAATAAGCTCCGGCATAAAACGATAGAAAAATGTCAGGAGCAGTGTTGCGATATGAGCACCATCCACATCGGCATCTGTCATAATAATGATCTTGTGATATCGCAGCTTTGTAATATCAAAATCATTCCCATATCCTTCTGAGAATCCACATCCAAAAGAATTGATCATTGTCTTGATTTCTGCATTTGCAAGCACCTTATCCATCGTTGCCTTTTCTACATTCAAAATCTTTCCACGGATCGGAAGAATCGCCTGTGTCTTTCTGTTTCTCGCTGTTTTTGCAGAACCTCCCGCAGAATCTCCCTCGACGATAAAGATTTCGCATTCTTCAGCTTTTCTGCTCTCACAGTTTGCCAGTTTTCCATTGCTGTCAATGGATAATTTTTGTTTTACCAGCATATTTGTCTTTGCCTTTTCTTCTGCTTTTCGGATCTTTGCAGATTTCTCAGCACATGCCAGTACTTTTTTTAATGTATCTAAATTCTTATCAAAATATAAAACCAGTTCCTCCCCAGCAATCTCACCTACTGCTTTGGCGGCATCTGGATTATCAAGTTTTGTCTTTGTCTGTCCTTCAAATCTAGGTTCTGGATGCTTTACAGAAACAATTGCTGTCATTCCATTTCTTACATCTGTTCCTGTAAAGTTGGAATCTTTTTCTTTTAAGACTCCGATTTCTCGTGCATACTGGTTCATGATCGTCGTAAACTTTGTTTTGAACCCTGTAATATGTGTTCCACCTTCGATCGTATAGATATTATTACAAAACCCCAGAATATTCTCTCCAAAATCTTCTGTATACTGAAAAGCTACTTCTGCCTCAATTCCATCAACTGTACGTTTAAAATAAACCGGCTCATGAAGCATCTGTTTTCCTTCATTTAATTTCTTTACATAAGCACAGATTCCTTCTGGCTCATGATAATCAACCGTTGTTTCTTCCCCTTCTCTTTGATTGACATAATGAATCGTAAGTTTTGGATTCAGATATGCTGTCTCATGCAGACGGTTTCTTACCATTGCGGCTTTAAAATATGTCTTATCAAAGATTTCCGGGTCCGGCAGAAACTGTACTTTTGTTCCTGTGTCGGACTTTCTGCATGTTCCGATCACTTCAAGAGGTGTTATGATCTTTCCTCTTTCATATTTTTGCTGATAGATCTTTCCTCCCTGTTTTACTGTAACTGTAAGCCATGTGGACAATGCATTTACTACAGAAGCACCTACACCATGAAGTCCTCCTGAAATCTTATATCCTCCATCTCCAAACTTTCCTCCGGCATGAAGCATCGTAAATACCATCTCAACTGCCGTCTTTCCTGTTCTTTCATTAATTCCAACAGGAATTCCTCGACCATTGTCCGTGATCGTTGCAGTTCCATCATTATTTAATGATACTGTGATCTCATCACAATATCCTGCAAGGAATTCATCTACCGAATTATCTACAATTTCATATATTAAATGATTCAGTCCCTTCGTAGATACACTTCCAATATACATTCCGGGACGTTTTCTTACAGCTTCCAGTCCTTCTAAAACTGAAATACTGTTAGCATCATATGTTTTACCTGCCATAAATACAAAACACTCCTTTTAATCTTTCGGTTATCTAGTTTAACACACAACTTTTTGTTACGCAAACGCAAATCTTCTATATGCAGAAACAACTTTCGACAATGATTGACTTTATACAGCAAAATCCCTATAATATTTAGTATATAAATAAACAGAAAGGATAAAGAGTATGAAACGTAGGATTTTCAAACAAATCCTGTCCGGTATGCTTGGTATTATGTTACTATTATCACTTGCCGGATGCGGACAAAGCACAGCGAATGCAAAACCAACGAATACAATGGAGGCTTTTTATGATCTGCTCATCAGGCAGGATACTTCTGCTATGACTGATTTAGGAATTGATTCTAAAGAATCAAAAGAGACTTTAAAAACTTATCAGTCATCTATGGTATCCACAATTCAAAAAAGCTTTAAAAATGCAGGAGTTGCGATCACAAAATCACAGGCAGAAGATATCTTTAAAGCAATCAGCAACAAGCTTGCTTCTTTAGAATATAAAGTTTCTCTTGTTAAGAAAGATGACAAAGAAGCAACTGTGAAAGTTTCCAGTCAGTATATTAATTACCTTGATATTTTCAAGCAGGCAAAACAGACAACTTTAGATGAATTAAAGCCACTTCATATCGAGAAATTATCTGATGCGAAGAAACAATTAGTATCAAATGTAATTGATTGTTTTAATTCTGCTTCTGTTTCAAGTGACATGCACAGCAAAACATTCACTTTAAAACTACAGAAGATCAAGAGTGGAGATAATACAATCCATATCTTCTTCCCAGATAATTACGAAGAAGTTGGAAGCAAACTAACTCAGATCGTTACAAATCAATAAGTCAAAAAAAGGTTAGCACACTCGTTGCTAACCTTTTATTTTTATAATTCGTCTTCTTCCATCATCTTCTTTAACTGAACTCTTGCTTCACTGCATCGTATCTTTACCATTCGTTCAGATATCTTAAATATGTCTGCAATTTCTTTACATTTTAAACCATAAACATACCGAAACAATAATGTATCTCTATGACGCCTGTCCATTCTTGACAGATTTTGTTTCAATGAATCCAGATCGATCATCTGAAGATAATTATCTCTTGGATCTTCAATAAAATCTCCTTCCATACCGTCATCATAAACAAGACATTCATGTTCATTATCTTTCTCATCTTTAATGATGTCCAAAGCCTCATGTCTTAAAACCGTGGACAGAAAATAAAACACTTCATCCCTTGGCACTTTTAAGATACCATCAGGATATGCCAGAACTTTCTCAAATGCACTTTGCACAACATCTTCTGCAAAGTCCGAATTCTGAACATATTTTCTTGCTATAAAAAACATCCTTCTTGAATATGTAGCATATAACTCCTCGATATATTTAATATTTTTCTTACCTATCGGCTTCCTCTTTCGAATTTCCATACAATATTTCTCTTTCGGTTTTCCTATTAATTATTTACTATCTTCAAACTATTATAAAGATATACTTTCACGTTGTAAATAACTGTATGATAAATTATTCATACTTTTTGAGTATTTTTCATATTTTTATAATAAATCATACGCTGTTGTATATCAATCAAATAATAATTCCTCGAAAATAACTTCCATATTCTCTTCGGAATATTCAATTTCTTTTGAATACATTCTGGCAATATCCTGAATTTCAAAAGGAATCTCATATTCCTTGCAATACTGATCAACAACTTCTATCATCACTGTACTTAAAATTGCAAATTTAATTTTATCTGTCAGATTATCATCGTCATATGACTTAATAAAATGCCGATAAATAAAATAGCATAATAAGCGTTCTATATATTGATCATTTCTGCAGTACGAAGTCCATGTCTTATATTCTTTTATTGCTTTATGTAATAGTGTCTGAAATTTATCATCCATATAATCGAGATTTCCATAAAAATCAAACCAGTATGAAAGATACTCTTTCTCGTTTATCTTTCGCATAAAATACTTTGGCTGGACCGTTTTTAGATCAAGGCTGGCTGTAAGTTCTCCAGTAAGATTTAATTTCTCCTGATATGCTGCCGTCAGATCAAAAATTTTATCCATCCGTTCTTCTATCGGACATTCCTGATCTTTTAAAATCTCTAATAAATACAGCTCAATCCTCATCAGCTCATCCGCCCATTCGTCGTCTTCGCTCTCTGATCCCACAATACTTTCTTCCACTTTAAAATCCGGATCATTTAAGATCAAACGAGCCGCTTCCTCACAGGCAAGCCCCAGACCTGACTGTCTGATATGTCCATATTCATTATGAAATCTTGGATGCTGTGTGCATATCTCACATAATGCATCTTCTCCAAGTTCGATGTATATGTCGCATAAATTATTCTGGTTCAAAAAAGCACATCTTCCTTGTTCATCCATGCAAAACATGGGTTCTTTTCCATGATGGATTCCCTGATCCAAACATTTTTTAAAAGGTGTTGTGACTTTTTGGTATCGGTTATATGATTGTTCATCTATCATGATATCCCATCCAATACAGCAATTATCTTTGCATTTTTGCGCAATGCATTGAAAATTTTTATAATACGCTGGAATATACTGCTTCATCTTTTTCCTCCAAATATTATGATACCCGAATCTGGTATTCCAATCTCATCCAGTCGGCAACTGCCGCAATAAATTCAGAGTTTGTTGGTCTTTCCTGTTGCTCGATCACAAAGGTTCCAAAAATTTCGCCCAACAGCTGTTTGTTTCCCCTGATCCATACAATATCAATTGCATGGCGGATAGCCCGTTCAACACTTCCTATCGTCGTCTTGCATTTCTTTGCAATATCGGGATAGAGTGATTTGGTGATATAATTCACGCTGTTTGCATCTTCCATGGCCATTAAAATACCATATTTTATATACCGGCATCCTTTGATATGTGCCGGAATCCCTAAATTCCTTACCAGCAGGCTGATTTCTCTGCGAATATCATTTTTATTGCTAATGGATGGTACTTCTTCTTTTTCTTTATGTATTTCTTCTTGAATCTTTGTATTTACAGAACGAATTCTTATCATCTGCGTGATCCGCTCTGCAAGAATTCCTGCCTGAAATGGCTTCATCATACAATAATCCACTTTTAAATGTCTGATATATTCCATAAGATCCTGATTCTCAATCATTGTTAAGGCAATAAATGCCGGTACTTCTTCAGGGCTCATCACTTCCCTGCATCTTTCAATGACACCTAGTCCATCAACTCCAGGCAGCATTAAATCAATGATCACAAGATCTGGTCTTAAATTTAGAATTCCAGAAAACGCATCTTCTCCATTTTCTGCGATTGCCATTACATTATATTGTTTCTGCAGTTCTTCTTTTAATTGTTTGGATTCATCTGGATAACTGTCAGCGATCAAAATATTGTATCTATCATCCATATTTTCTCCTCCAAGCAATCTCCCTATTTTTGTTCTTCTGCATCCTTTCTACATCATCTCAGGATGCATTAATATGATAATCTAGTCTTAGTTTGTCTGCAATCAGGGCAATAAATTCTGAATTCGTAGGTTTCCCTTTTCCCGCACTGATCGTGTAGCCAAACATCTCTTCTAATAATTCCACTTTTCCACGACTCCATGCAACTTCAATGGCGTGTCGTATCGCTCTTTCCACGCTGCTTGATGTCGTTTTATATTTTTTTGCGATCGTTGGATATAAAAGTTTTGTGATATAATTCATCATATTTATATCTTCAATCGCCATAATAATTCCTTCTCTTATATACTGATATCCCTTGATATGTGCAGGAATCCCAAGATCTCTGATAATCTTTGTTACATCCTGTTTGATGTTAAATTCATAATCAAGAACCGTTCTGTGCTTTCTTGCTTCAACACTTTGAACTTGTTCTCTCTGGCGGATCTTCTGGTCTAACCCCTTAATCTTTGCAACCTGTTTGATTCGGTGAATCAAAACCTCTTGCTTAAATGGCCGCATCATACAGTAATCAATATCCATATGATTAATACATTCTATCAGTTTCTCGGTACCGATCGATGTCAAAATGATGAACACCGGCAGTTGTTCATACCCCATCTGTTCCCGGCATTTTTCGATCACTCCGATTCCATCAATCTGTGGGAGCATGATATCAACAAGTACAACATCCGGCAATTGTTTTTTAATCTCTTCCACTGCTCTCACTCCATCAAACACAGGATTCATTACATCAAAATCTTTCTGTAATCTGGATTCGAGAATCTCTGCCTCTGATACATCTCCATCTACAATCAAAATCTTTAACTTCTTTTCCATCTTTTTCAGCCTCCTGATCATGATCATGTCTATATACTGCCTATCTTCCCTGAGATAATATCTCATCTCCGTATTCCAGACGTATCTTATCGGCAATCAATGCAATAAACTCTGAATTTGTGGGCTTTCCTTTGCCCGCATGGATCGTATATCCAAATAATGCATCAATCGTGTCCATCTTTCCTCTTCCCCAGGCTACCTCAATTGCATGCCTGATCGCACGCTCTACCCGGCTTGGTGTTGTGTCAAATTTCTCTGCGATCGATGGATACAGCTGCTTCGTAATGGAATTTAGAATATCCATATCACACACTGCCAGCATAATGGAATCTCTCAAGTACTGGTAACCTTTGATGTGTGCTGGTACTCCGATTTCATGAATCATATTAGTAATAATAATCTCCAGCTGATTCTCTGTTAATCCATGGATCTTCTCTGGTACAGAAACGAATGGTCTTTCAGGCACCTCTTGCTTTATTCTTGCCTGTTTGATCTGTTTTATGATCGTGCGTAAATCGAAAGGTTTCAAAATAAAATAGGATGCCCCTAAATCCATAGCTTCTTCACAGACATTTTCCTGTCCCATTGCGGAAACCATAATTATGATTGGTCTTTTACTGAGATTTTCACGCTGCAGATGTTCTAATACTCCAATTCCATCAAGCTTTGGCATGATAATGTCAAGCAACACGACATCAGGCTGTCGCTCCTTTATGATACGCAATGCATCTTCTCCATTATCAGCACTTGCAATTACTTCGATATCACTTTCCTGTTCTAACAGTTCTGTCATCATCTCAACAGTTCTCTGGTTATCATCTGCAATAGCCACATTAATCTTGTTCATATCCAGTCCTCCCATTCTGTTTTTCTCTACATTTTTATTATATATTTTCTCTAAGTTTACAAACAACCCTTATTTCTTCGCAAGTTTTGGTTGATTTCCAAAGGATTCGACATAATTCGACAAAATTAATTTTATTTCTTAAAATCTTTATCAGATTTCGCTGTGCAGACTGTTAAATTCACATTTATTGTCCGTAATATGCGGTAATGATGTCCTTTAAATTTGACACCGTTGAGGTAATTTGATCTGTTCCTGCTTCTATCAGCTCCTTTCTAATTTTCAAATCCGTACAGGCTTCCAATGCCTGCCAGATTATTTTCTTTTGCACCTAGTATATCATGTCTTTGGTCTTCTGTCATAAGAATTTATTTGGATACATTTATTTTACCTTACTTCCTGCGTGATCTTTATAGACTTCTATCTTCTGATCGATCTGATCTTTTAATTCTTCGACATGCGATATGATACCAACTAACTTGTTTCCTTCAAGTGACAATGAATGTATGATCTGCATCGCTTTATTTAACGAATCTCCATCAAGCGTTCCAAATCCTTCATCGATAAAAATCGTATCTACCAAAATCCCGCCTTTCTTGTTCTGGATCACATCACTTAGCCCGAGTGCTAACGATAATGCCGCCTTAAATGACTCTCCACCTGAAAGAGAACGAATATTCCTTCTCTTTCCAGTCCATTCATCAAGAATCTCAAGCTCTAGTCCGGAAGATCCCTTTTTGTTATCATTTTCTTCTTTTCGAAGCAGATAATATCTTTGTTCACTCATAACTGACAAGCGCTGATTTGCAGCTGAAAGAACAAGATCAAAATAAACAGACTGTACAAACCTTTCAAAAGAAATCTTGGTTTTACCCTTTTGTTCTCCGTTGGCAGTATCTGAAAGATCCTTTAACAATGTATAGTTCATCTCTGCTTCTTTGTATTCTTCCAGTTTCTTTTCCATAAGCCCTAACGTCTGTTCATTGAGCAGAATCTGTTTATTCAACTCTTCAAGGATGTCTGTTTGTTTTCGAATTTGTCTTTGTTCTTTGTTTAACTGGGATTCAAACTTTTTAAGATCCGTTAATTCTTCCTTTGATGCTCTCATCTGATCTAACTGAATCACAAGATCTTTAAGATTCTTTTCTTTTTCTTCCCTTGCTGCTGTAATCTGAACTTCCTGCCTTTGAATCTCTTCCCGTTTATTTTTGATTTCATCTTCTTGTTGATGTATTTGTGAAATCTCATCGACAAGCTGCCTTTTGGCTTCTTCTGCCTCCTTATATGATCCATATAACAAGTTTTTATGAATCTCTGAGATCCCTGCTTCCATCTCTTTGTATAAGACTTCTTTTTCGTGAATCTTTTCTAACAGATCATTTGATTTTTCATCATATGATTTCTGTTTTTGTTTTGATTTCTCAAGTTTCTCCCTTTGATCCGTAATTTTTGCTTTTTGTTTTTCGATGCGTTCAAATGCTTTTTTTATCTTTTTATATTCCTTCAGCGTTTTTTCGTATAATTGATTGATTTCTTCAAAACTTTCTGGTTCTTTTCCACTTTTTTGACACAGATTTTCCCTTTGAGTATCCACGATTCCTTTTTTTTGTTTTACTTCTGAAAAAATAGTATTGTACTTCTGGTCAATCTCTTCTGCTTCCGCCCGCAAGTCTTTCAACATCTCCTGTGTAATATCACTTTCTTTAAACTTTGCAACATTTGGATGCGTGATCGATCCACAAACAGGGCATGGTTTTCCTTCTGTCAATGTTCGTGCTAAAAGTCCTGCCTGATTACAGTCATACTGATCCTGCCAGTCCGATAAACGGTCCTTTAATTTTCTGCGTTCCGATCTGATCTGGTCATAGATCTTCATTTCTTTTTCATAAAGTTCAAGTTCATTAAGATATTTTTTCTTATCTTCACAAAGCTCTTTTTTCTGCTTTACCTCAACAGAAAGGTGTAATTCTTCCTTTTGCAGCTCATCATATTGTTTTTCTATTTCTTCTGCCTGATTTAAAAACTCAAGAATCCCCTCTTCTCTTTGATATTCCTTATCTTTCTTTCGCTTTAATTCTTCTCTCTGATCAAGATATCTTTGTTTTGCATTTTGATAAGATTCCTGTTTCTTTAACAGATTTTCCAACTCTTTGTACTGTTTTGTCTGTTTTTCAATCTCTGCTGCCCGAAGCTCTTTTTTATGTAATTTGGGAGCATCTTTTTGCATCTGATCATAATCTTTCTTGATCATGCGCTGCTGTTTTTTGACTTCTTTTTCTTTCTCTGTCAGTTCCCTGATCAGCGATTTGAGTTTTTTTACTTCCTCTGTTTTATCTTTCATCCGTGAATAAACAATCTGCTGCTCTTTCCACGTTTGTTCGTCTTTATCTTTTTGTTCTTTTAAATCTTTATATTCTTTTTGTTTGCGGTCTTGATACTTCTTTACAACATCCAGAAATTCAAGAATCTGATGCTGCTGTTTTAAATATTCTTTATATGGCTCGTATTCCGGCTCATCTTTTGATATATGAATACTTTCTTCTTGTTCCAGCAAGGTGTCCTGAATATTGGTATATTCATATTTGCAGGAAAGATGCCGGCGTTTGATCTTTTCCTGAAATTCATATAAATATCCAGTACCAAAAATCTTGCGGAATATCTCACTTCTTTCTTTTCCTTTCGCATAAAGCAGTTTTAAAAATTCACCCTGTGCGATCATGGAAATCTGCTGATACTGCATCCGGTCCATACCAAGAATTTCTTCTACTTTAGCCGTTACCTGATAATTTCCCGTCTCAAGAATCTCTTCTCCCTGATACAGTACAGCTTCTGGCAACTGTCGTGTCATACCATCTCCACGCTTGCTTTTTCTCATATATGAAGGAATTCTCTCAATCTTATATTCCTTATCTCTGTGAGAAAATGAAAATATGACTTTCGTTTCCACATCATCTTTTGCGAAATCACTCCGAAGCATATCCTGTTTTCTGTACGAACCACTTGGCTCCCCGTACAAAGCAAAACATATCCCATCAAAAATGGTTGTTTTCCCCGCACCTGTCTCCCCAGAGATCAAAAAAATGCCATCTCGAAATTTTGTAAAATCAATCACCGTTTTCCCGGCAAACGGCCCAAATGCTGATAATACCAATGTACAAGGTCTCATCGAATCACCTCCTCAAAAACTGACAGTGCCAGTTGTAATCTCTTATCATCCAGATCAATGTGATTTTGCATCTTATAAAACTGTTCAAATAACTCCATCGGACTTTGATCTGAAATCTGATCTTCTTTCATCTGGACAGATTCCATCTGTTTCATATGTCTACGGTTTTTGAAGCTGATCTGCATCACATTTGGATAAACTGTTCTTACTTTCCCGATCGCATCCAGAATCTGTTCTTCATCTGTTAGAATCACATGCATGTAGTCTTCCTGACAGCCAATCTCACATTCTTTTTTTAATAATTCTTCCAGAGAACACTCAATTTCTCTCATATCCCTCAATGGTTTTAACGGATGAAATGACAGGGATATTTTCTTTTTATCGTCAATCGTAAGAATTGCTGCTTTCTTATCCATATGAATCTCTGAAAATGAATATTTAAGGATCGACCCTGCATATCTTACCATATCACGTCCCATTGCCTGCGGTTTATGAATATGTCCAAGTGCCACATAATCAAAAGGATCAAAAATGCGAAAATCAATATTGTCGATTCCGCCGAGACTGCTTGTCTCAGAATCTGATAATTCTGGATTTTTCTTATTCGCAGTTACAAACTGATGTGCTAATAAAATATTGATTTCTTCTTCATTAACCTTTGTATGTTCGATCAAATATCGAAAACATTCCTCATAAGATTCTGTCTGCAGCTGAAATATATGATTGATATAGGCAGGTTTTACAAATGGCAGCATATAGAAATTTACAGTCATTTCATTTTCCTTTACTGTAACCTTTTCAATCTCATCTTCAAACTGCGACGCAATATATAGATTGGAACGTGTAAACAAACTTTTTCCAAAGGATAAACGGTCAATTGAATCATGATTTCCACTGATCATAAGCACTTTCGTTCCCATTTTGCTCAGCTCATCTAAGAAATCATCCAGCAGATGAATTGCCTCAATCGTTGGAATTGATTTATCGTAAATATCACCGCATAATAAAACAATTCCGACATTCTCTTCCTTAATCAAAGTGATGATCTGGTCTAAAATATATTTCTGATCTTCGATCATAGATATCTCATTCACTCTTTTTCCAAGATGCAGATCCGCCAAATGTAAAATCTTCATATCCCTCATCCTCCCTTTTTTATTTCTCTATTGTAACAAACTTATACTCAAAAAGCATCTTCTATTTATCCATTTCATAAAGCATGGTTTCCATGAGAATCGCATATCCTTTGGCTGGATCATTCACAAATACATGAGTTACCGCACCAATCAGTTTCCCATCTTGTATGATCGGACTTCCACTCATTCCCTGTATGATACCATTCGTAAGATGTAACAGACGTTTATCTGTAACTTCAATCTCCATACTCTTTAAAACATCCGTATCCGATGAAACGATCTTGTTGATCTTTATCTCATATTGTCTCATAGAGCCAGTGAGATTTGAAAGAATATAGGCTTTTCCCTTTTTAATATCCTGTCTGTATCCAATCTCATATGCTTTATTTCCTGTATCCGTTACTGTTCCGTAAATTCCTTTTTCTGTATTCTTCTCTATAGAACCAATGATGTTTTCTTCTTTATATTCAATGCTTCCAACAATTTCTCCTGGAGTTCCAGATTTTCCTCTCTTAATGGAATAAATCTGAGGAGTTAATAAAAAACCTCCTTTGATCTTTAAAAGTGTTCCCGTATCCATATCATAAATTCCATGTCCAAGTCCTCCAAAAGAATCCTTTTTTACATACGTCATGGTACCGATTCCCTGTGTATTATCCCTGATCCATGCCCCGATCTTATACATATGATCCGTCTTTGAAAACTCAGGCTTAATCTTGATCTTCATTGTTTTTGATCTTCGGCTGACTGTCAATGTGACGAAATTACCCTCACTTTGGTTGATCTTCTCTATAAACTGTTTCTTTGATGTAATACTGGTTTCATCTACCTTTTTGATATAATCTCCGCGATATAATTTATTTTTGCTTGGTGCATGATCTGATCCATTTTCTCCTGTGAAACTATCTGTATCAATAACTAAAAGACCATTGGTTTCAACGTAGATTCCTGCTACCTGTCCACTTGGAATCACTTTCTGTCCGTCTACCACCTTAACCTTGATCTTCTTTAATGGAATAGCTCCAAACAGACTGGTCTTCATCTCATATTGGCCGCTGTTGCATTTTTGAAAAACAAATGTTTTATTTAACTTAATCTTCTGATCATTGATCGTTGCACTTGCCGGAATATTATAACAAAAAG
This sequence comes from Eubacteriaceae bacterium, assembly GCA_902362875.1. Classification (GTDB taxonomy): domain Bacteria; phylum Bacillota; class Clostridia; order Lachnospirales; family Lachnospiraceae; genus Anaerostipes. The sequence goes on from CABIYF010000012.1 coordinate 56,715, forward strand.
ATGTTTTTTCACCTTTCCTGATATGAATCGTATTCGGCAGCTGTGATTTGCAATATTTAATGTAAAACGCTGCAATCGCAGCTAAATTCAGCATAAAAAGTATTATAAGAATCTTGCGGTAACTGTATTTTTTCATATTCTTCCTCCTAAAAAAGGACATATCGTTGTTGATATATCCTTTTTATTATATGAAAATTACCGCTTTCATAATCAGTATAATTTTGTTTGATCTGCCAAAGTTTTCATTTCTTTTGCATGTTCCATGGATGTCTCACTTCTTTGATCTCCACTGATCATTCTGGAAATTTCTTTCAATGATTCATCTTTTTTTAATTTATAAATCATTGTCTGTGTATTCTTCTGATCCGTCTGTTTCCTGATGAAATAATGACTGTCTGCCATGGCTGCGATCTGTGGAAGATGTGTAATTGCAATCACCTGATGTTCTTTTGAGATCACTGCCATCTTCTTTGCAACACGATTCGCTGTTTCTCCGCTGATTCCAGTGTCAATCTCATCAAAGATCAATGTATCAACGCCGTCTGCCTGTGCTGCAACCGATTTTAACGCGAGCATGATTCTTGATAATTCACCTCCTGATGCAACTTCCTGAACCGGACGCATTGGAAGTCCCGGATTTGTTGAGATCATAAAACGAATCTGGTCAATTCCATCCGCTGAAATCTTGTCTTTCTTTGTCATTTCGATTTCAAATCGTACATCTAAAAAGTTTAAATCTTCTAACGCCTTTGTAATATCACGGCCAAGTTTTTCTGAGACTTTCGTCCTCTGTTTTGAAAGCTTTTGTGCCTCTTTCATATATTGTTCTTTGATCTGGCGCTGTTCATCTTTCAGCGTATCTATCTCATGTTCCACATCACATAAAACATCATATCGTCTGGCAGCCTTTTCTCCGTATTTTAAAACCTCTTCAATCGATGGACCATATTTATCTTTTAGGGAATTTATTACATTTAATCGTTCCTCTACTTCCTGATATGTCTGTTCATCAAACTCCATATCTTCCATATAATCCGTTAATTCCTGATGAAATCCATTCAGCAGATCCTCCACGGATAATAGCTGCTCATAAAACCCTTGGATTTTGGAATCTAAATGACTGATCTCCTGCATTCTGCGAAGACTCTCACTCAGCTGATTCCCGATGGATGCTTCTTCATCATATCCTGTGATCATGCTTGCCATCTGACAGGATGTGATAATTTCTTTGCTGTGAAGAATCTTTTTATAAACCGCTTCTAATTCTTCATCTTCCCCAATTACCAGATTTGCATTCTCAATCTCTGAAATTTCATGTTTTAAAAAATCCAGTTCTCTTAATCTTTGCTGGTCATCTATCGAAATCTCTTTGATCTTTTCTGATATTTTATGATATCTCTTTGACAATTCTTCACACTGTTCCCTCAATTTTCCTGCTTCTTCCGGCAGAAAATGATCCATCATACTCAAATGATTCTTCTCTTTCAAAAGCACCTGATGTTCCTGCTGTCCATGCAGGTCGAACAATCTTCTTGATACTTCTCTTAATGTATTTAGCGTAACAGTACTATCATTTATCTTATTGATACTTCTTTTTTCGTTGATCACACGTTTGATAAAGATCTGTCCATCTTCTACTTCAAGATCAAACGCTTCAATCTCTTTGATCAGTTTTTTATCATCAATCCAAAAAAGCAGTTCGATGACTGCTTCTTTTGCACCCGGGCGAATCATATCTTTGGAGATCTTCTTCCCAAGTGCACTCTCTATAGAACCTATCAAAACAGATTTTCCTGCGCCCGTCTCTCCTGTCAATATGTTTAAATGTTCATCAAATGTAATCTCTACTTCGTCGATCAACGCAAGATTCTTTACATGTAAATTCTGTAGCATAGATTTCCTTTCTGTCTATTCTTTAAGCTTTTTGATCATATGATTGATCTCTGCGATCGCTGTTCTTCCGATATTCTTATCTTTCATCACGCACATGATCGTATCATCTCCAGCAATCGTACCAACCATACCAACGATATTTAACGAATCCAGTGCCGCTGCAGATGCCATTGCCATTCCAGAAACAGTTTTTACAACAAGCATATTCTCTGCCAGTTCCATGGATACGATCGCTTCTGCAAGAATTCTCTGATATTTTCTTGAAGTCTCATCTTCCTGATCGATCAGACAATAAATCTGTTTTCCATCTGCATCTGGTTTCTTGATCAGTGCAAGTTCCCTGATATCTCTTGAAATTGTTGCCTGTGTTGTCTTAAAGCCAATCTGATTTAATCTTGACAACAATTCTTCCTGTGTTTCAATCGGATACTGCTGAATCAACTCTATGATCGCTTCCTGCCTATTCTTTTTCATTCTGACCTCCAACTTTGATTCGAAGGATTCTGTAAAAGCTGTCTCCTTTCACCTTAATGATCCTTGCAATCTTCTCTGATCTTCTTACCTGAAGAACATCTCCCGGCTGAAGTTTTCTTGCAACCTGCCCATCAAATGTAACATAGGCTTCTTCTAACTGAGATTCTCTTACATTCTCAATATAAATGTCAATCTCATCTTCCTGTGATAACACCAGACTGTTTGACTGCAGAGAATGTGGACAGATTGGTGTCACAAGAATTACGTTAGCTTTCGGATTCACAACAGGACCTCCTGCAGACAAATTATATCCAGTAGATCCTGTTGGTGTTGAAATGATGATCCCATCTGCTTCATAAACGTCCAACAGCTTTCCATTGACCATAATACGGAATGAAATGATTCTTGAAAAACCACTTCTTGCGATCACAACATCATTCAGTGCTGGAAGATGATCTGTTTCCTCGTCTGCATGGATCACCCTTCCATCCAGCATCATCCTCTCTTCAACCTGAAATTTATCATTTAACAGCCCATCCAGGCCTTCATACAATCTGGATAACTCGATCTCCGTCAAAAAACCAAGCGTTCCAAGATTGACTCCAACCATTGGAATATCATGATCCACAACCAGTCTGGCTGCATGAAGCATCGTTCCATCTCCACCAAGAACGATCACACATTCTGTATCTTTCGTGATACATTTTATATCTTTCTGAATATGTCTCGTAAACTCACACATTCTGTGGCTTGTTCCGCCATTTTGCTCGATATAATCCTGAATCTGCTTTGAAATACGCAGCCCCGGATCTTTTTGCTCATTCGTTAAAATCAAAAAATTCTTCATCTTATTCCTTATTTTTTGCCAGATCACTATGTGATGCATCTACAATCTTTGTGATCTGATCTGCCATTGTATGTCCATTCTCCATTGTCTCTGTTTTTCTCATATGCAATAAATACTCGATATTTCCCTCTGGTCCTTTGATTGGGGAATAATCAAGATGCAGCAGTTCAAATCCGTTGGAAGATGCGAAATCACAAATCTTCTCAATTACTTCCTCATGAACCTTTGGATCTCTTACGACACCTTTTTTCCCGACTTTTTCTCTTCCAGCTTCAAACTGCGGTTTGATCAGTGCTACAACTTCTCCACCCATATTTAAGATTCGGTATACAGCTGGAAGAATCTTTGTCAAAGAGATAAAAGAAACATCGATGGATACAAATGAAGCTTTCTCATCAATATCTTCTTCTGTCATATAACGCATATTCGTACGTTCCATACAAACAACTCTCTCGTCATTTCTCAGTTTCCAGTCTAACTGTCCATGTCCAACATCTACGGAATAAACTTTTACTGCACCATTTTGCAGCATGCAGTCTGTAAATCCACCCGTTGAAGCTCCAACATCCATACATACCTTGTCTTTTAGTACGATATCAAAATTATTCATCGCTTTTTCAAGCTTCAGACCGCCGCGGCTGACATATTTTAATGTTTTGCCCTTTACGACGATCTCCTGTTTTTCATCAAATGTAGATCCTGCTTTATCTTCTCTTTGTCCATCGACAAAAACAATCCCTGACATAATAATTGCTTTTGCTTTTTCTCTTGATGATGCAAGACCTTTCTTTACCAGTAATACATCTAAACGTTCTTTTTTCATTCTTCTATTCCTTCATCCATTGTCTGATAGAGTCAGCAATGCTTTCCCCATCAATTTTCAGCATTTTTCTTAATTCACTCACAGATCCATGTTCTACAAACTGATCCTTAATTCCAAAACATCTGACGTTTCCTTTATAATCATTCTCACTTAAGAATTCATTGACCATCATTCCAAAACCGCCATTTAAAACGCCTTCTTCAACCGTAATGATCTTATCATATCTTCCTGCCAGATCAAGAATCAGCTCTTTATCAAATGGTTTTATATATCTTGGATTCACAAGTCCAATCTTATATCCTTCTTCCTCAAGGATCTTCACTGCCTGATCTGCCTCATCAAAAATGTTGCCGACACCGATGATCACGGCATCACTTCCTTCTTTGATCACCTGGCCTTTTCCATAGTGTAACTCTTCAAACACATCTTCATACAAAGACAGAGCTTCTCCTCTGGAATACTTGATCGCCGTTGGTCCTTTCGCATGATGCAGGGTATCTTTTAACATCTCTCTAAGTTCTCTTCCATTGATCGGTGCCATGACCGTAACATTTGGAATCATAGATAAATACGGAATATCAAAGACTCCCTGATGTGTTTCCCCATCTGCCCCAACAAGTCCTGAGCGGTCAATTCCAAAGATTACCGGATAATTACCAATCGCAACATCGTGAAGAACCTGATCAAATCCTCTCTGTAAGAAAGTAGAATATACCGCAAATACTGGTTTCAAGCCTCTGGAAGCCATGCCTGCACAAAATGTTACCGCATGCTGTTCTGCAATGCCCACGTCAAAAAATCGATCTGGAAAATGTTCCTTAAACTTGCCAAGTCCGGTTCCGTCCGGCATAGCTGCTGTCACGGCAACGATCCTTTTATCTTTTTTGGCTTCTTCGATCAGTGTCTGTGAAAATACTGCCGTATTGGATGGATTGTCAGATTTCTTAATGACTTCTCCCGTCTTTAAGGAAAACGGACTGATTCCATGAAATTTCGCAGGATTCTGCTCTGCCGGGCGGTAGCCCTTTCCTTTCTTGGTAACGACATGAATGATGATAGGTTCATCTAATTGTTTTGCACGATTTAATGTATCCACCATCAGAGGAATATTATGTCCATCAATCGGTCCGACATATGTAATCCCCATATCTTCAAAATACATTCCAGGCACAAACAGCTGTTTGATCGAATCTTTTGATTTCTTAATGATCGTTGTCAGTTCTTTTCCAATTCCCGGTATCTTCATCAAGGACTGCTCTACATTTCCTTTAAATTCCACATATTCTTTCTTTGTTCTGACTTTATTTAAATATGCCGACATACCACCGACATTTTCTGCGATCGACATCTTATTATCATTCAGAATAACAATCAGATTCTTCTTCTCTTTACGCAGTCTTGCCATATTATTTAACGCTTCATATGCCATCCCGCCAGATAAAGCTCCATCACCGATCACCGCAACGATCGTTTCCTCTGTATGATTGATCTCTCTTGCCGCAACCATACCAAGTGCCGCTGATAATGACATCGAACTATGCCCACTGTGAAATGCATCGCAATTACTTTCTTTGCGTTTTGGAAATCCACTCATTCCATGAAACTGCCTCAGATTCTGAAATCCAGATTTTCTTCCCGTTAAAATCTTGTGGACATATGACTGATGTCCAACATCAAAGATCAACTGGTCTTTTGGAAAATCGAGAACAAGATGAAGTGCCATCGTAAGCTCTACGATTCCAAGATTGGATGCCAGATGTCCCCCTGTACGGCTGACATTTTTCAGCAAAAAATGGCGGATATCCTTTGCCAGAAGTTTGTAATCCTCCGGCTGAATCCTTTTGATATCATTTGGATCATTGATATATTCCAACATAATGTTCCCTCTTTCTCTCTGTTCTAATGTGTTCGATGGATCAAAAATCTTGTAAGATTTGTAAGATAGCAGTCTCCTTTGTCATATTTTGCTAAAATATCAATTGCTTTCTTTGAAATATCCTCCACATCTTTTGCAGACTGTTCCAATCCTTTTAATGTGACATAAGTTGTCTTGTGATTCTTCTCATCACTTCCAACTGGTTTCCCAATTTCTTCTTCATCTCCAGTGAGATCCAAAATATCATCCTGAATTTGAAATGCAAGTCCGATATATTCTCCACACTGTTCCATTGCCATTACATCTTCTTTTGATGCACCTGCCAACACTGCTCCGATCATCATACAGGCTTCAATCAATGCAGATGTCTTATTCTTATGGATAAATAAAATCTGTTCCATATTAAGCGGTGTTCCTTCCAGCTCAACATCAGCTACCTGTCCACCGATCATTCCATAAATTCCAGGTTTTCTCGCAAGAATCTTAACCGCTTCCACTACATTCATCATCTGATCTGTTTCTGCAAGATCAAATGCTTTTGTTGCAACTTCATATGCATAATTAAGTAAAGCATCGCCTGCAAGGATTGCCATATCTTCTCCATAAACAATATGACATGTCTTTTGTCCTCTTCTGTAATCATCATTATCTAATGCTGGAAGATCATCATGGATCAGAGAATATGTGTGGATCATCTCGATCGCTGCCATAAATGGCTTCACAATGTCTCCCTCTCCTCCAAACATCTTATAAGTTTCATTGATCAGCATTGGGCGAAGACGTTTTCCTCCTGCCTTTACTGTTGTATTCATTGCAGTTAAAACTGTTTTTTGTAATCCTTCTTTGGGTGGCAGATATTGATCTAAAATCTGTTCAATCTGCTCTACCCTTTCATTCATCTCAGCTTTAAAGTTCATGTTCTTCCCCATTTTCTTCTAATATGATCAGTTCTTTTTCTACTTTATCTAAAGAATCTTTGCACTGTTTTACAAGCCCGACTCCCTCGGTATACAGCTTTACTGCCTCTGGAAGTTTGATCTCTTCGCCGGAAAGCTTTGCAAGGATCTCATCTAACTGTTCAAATCCCTGATCTATATCAAATTTCTTCTTTGCCATAAAAACTTCCTCTTTCTTAACTTTCCTTATCTAATCCATTGTCTTAATCTGTTCTGCTTTTGTGATGATCGTTCCATCAGAAATCGTTAATGAAATCTGATCTCCTTCTTTCACTTTCTTCGCACTTGTCACAGGTTCTCCATCCGGACCTTCTAAATATCCAAAACCATTGATCAATTTCGCCGTTGGTGACAGACCATGAAGTTCTCTGGTATATAATTCCAGCTTGTGCTGATACGCTGTCATCTTATTCTTCATCACAGAATGTATCTGTTCTTCTAATTCAGATAAATGCATCTTCTGTTCCTGCAACTGGAATCTAGGATCAAAATTTGCGATTGTGATCTGATATCTCTGCAGTTTCATCTGGTATCTGCGGATCATCTGCTTCAATAATGTACGAAGTGTATATTCCCTGTTTGAAATTCCTTCCATAACTTCCCTGATATCAGGAACTGCAAGTTCACAAGCTGCTGTCGGTGTTGCCGCGCGAAGATCTGCTGCATAATCCGCAATCGTTGTATCTACTTCATGTCCAGTTCCAGAAATAATCGGCGTGTGTGCTTCATAGATCGCTCTTGCGACATTCTCCTCATTAAATGCCCATAAATCTTCAATGGACCCACCACCTCTTCCGATAATGATGACATCCACACCATATTGATCTAATGTTCTGATTCCCGCAACGATCGTATCTGAAGCTCCTTCCCCCTGCACTTTTGCTGGATATAAGACAAGCTGAACGTACGGATTCCTTCTCTTGGCCGTACTTATGATATCATGGATCGCTGCACCTGTTTTGGCTGTCACTACCCCGATCTTTTTGGGATTCTTAGGGATTGGTTTCTTCTTCTCGTGATCAAACAATCCTTCCTCATACAACTTCTGTTTTAACATCTCATAAGCTGCATAAAGTTCCCCGATTCCATTTAACCGGATCTCCTGCGCATAAAGCTGATAGCTTCCGCCGCGTTCATACACACTGACATTCCCGTCAACGATCACTTCCTGTCCATCTTCCAGCTGAAATTTCAATCCATCATATCTTGCATTTGCAAACATAATACAGGAAATCTGGCTTCCTTCGTCTTTCAGTGAAAAATAAATATGCCCGGAAGAATGATACTTACAGTTTGACACCTGTCCTTTGATCGAGATTCTTCTCAGGGCATAATCACTTTGGAACATTCGTTTGATATAAGTATTAATCTGTGTTACAGAAAAAACTTTATTCTTCATCCATATCCTGTCCAATCTTGCTTAATACACCATTGATAAATGGAGCTGCTTTTTCATTGCAGTATTTCTTTGCAAGTTCTACTGCTTCATTGATCGCTACCTTTCTTGGCACCTGTTCGTCTAATAAGATCTCATATGTTGCAAGTCTTAAAATTGACAGTTCTGCTTTTCCAAGTCTTTCTAAATTCCATGCATTCGTATGTGCTGAAATTTCTTCATCAATCTCATCTAAATGCTCGATCAGATTCTCTGTCTTTGCTGTGATCTCTTTCTGAGTCTTCTCATTGATATTCTCATGACCATGGAAATATAATTCCACCTGATCTTCAAATTCTTCCTTCTCACAAAATTCTACACAAAATAAAATTCTGAAAATATGTTCTCTTACCTCACTTCTTTTCATTAGGGTTCCTTTCTGCGATACAAAGACGGAACTGTTGATCAGTCCCGTCTGACTTTGCCTTTATGTTATTCTTATTCTTCTTCTGCTGCAACACCTGCAACACGTACATTAACTTCGCTGACTTTCAATCCTGTCATATTCTCGATTGCAGCCTTCACGCGATTCTGAACTTTCTTTGAAATCTCTGGAATACTTACTCCATAGTCAAGTTCTAATGCAAGATTGACTCTTACATGATGATTCTCTACGACAACCTTGACACCCTTGGATAGATTGTTAACTCCAAGTTTGCTTACCAGTTCATTGGTGATATTTCCACACATTCTGGCAACACCTGTCACTTCAGTCGCTGCGATTCCTGCGATCACTGCGATCACGTCATCTGCGATTTTCACTTCACCGAACACTCCCTGCTCGTTTATCTGGTAACTACTTTTATTCTCCATAGTAAAAGCCTCCTGTATTTCTGCATACTGATATGGTTTATTATAGCAAATATGTTCGGGTTATTCAAACTTATTTTGCGGTTTTACTTTATTATCTCGTATTTGCCTGATACCATTTCTTTCCTGGTGCTGAAAAATATACGATAATGCTGTTTTTTGTCTCCTGAATACTTCCTTCCATCGGCCACTTCTTCATGCCTTTTGTATGTTTCACAGCCTGCCTGATTTCTCTTCTGGAAGCTTCCTTCACTTCATACCCTTCTGTCTTCAAAAATTTTCTCATTCTCTTAATATTTCCATCATCCCATGACCAGAAAGATCCTTTCGCTCCAAGCGTGGAAGATGAGGCTTCGCTTTCAAAGTCCATTTTGTATGCGCCTACAAAAACCAGTGATTTCTTATGATAATCATACCCTGCTCTCTTGATATCAAACATAATCTGATTTGCTATTTGTCTGTCATGTTCATAGCGCAGATAATTATAATAATTAATTGTATTGAGATCGCGTACATTTAGGAACAGTAGATAACAAATCAAACACACAATAATTATTTTTAAAGATTTTCTTTGTTCTCCAACCGCTGTTACGATCTGATAAAATGCCACTGCTCCGATCAGTGGAAGTGCAAGCAGCATTCTTCCCTGTGTCTTATAAGTTCCCATCGCAATATATAATGAAAATGGTGCAAACATCGTCATAACTGTCAAGAAAAGAATTCTTGGCCTGCTTCCTTCTTCTTTCGTTTTTGCGAAAATATATATAGACCATAAAATAAATAAAACAGATGCTGCCCGGATCACATAGCCGCTGTAAATAGAAACATCCTGAATCTTAATTGCGAACTCAACCCTTGCAACATTCGCAACTGCCATAAACAAGGTCTTTAATATGCTGTCTCCGTCCATCCATCCAATATAGCTGTCTACATAATCCATCGATAATCCTGACATCAAAACAACTAATTTATTTACAATATAATACAAGATCAATGCAACGATAGAAATCACAGCTCCACAAATGATCGGTTTTAGAATCTCTAATTTGCCATTCAGCACTCTCTGTAAGCAATATACAACAAACGCTGTAACATACAAAGTTACCAATGCCTGATAGGTTGTCATTCCAAAGAACAAAAACAATACTGCCAAATACAAGAACTTCTTATCATTCCTTCTTCCTTTGTCACACGCTTTTAAATAATACTTTGTAAATAAAACTGCTAATGCCGTACATACCATTCCAATACATTCCTGCGGACTCATCATGGAAAATGACAGGCTTTCCCCTTCTACAAATGGTACTGATGCATAAAATGCAAGGAATGCAAACATTGCAAATCCTGATATTTTTTCTTTTTCTCCATAAAATGTATAAAATATAATAACTCCTGATGCGTACCAGAATACAATGGAAAAAATATCCCATAAAATAGGCACCATACGTCCATTGATCGTAAAAATTTTATTGATAAACTGAATTCCATATCTTCCCTGAACAATCCAAGGCGTATAGATTTTGTCTGCGAAAATTGACATCTCCTCGTCAATATTTAAAGACGGATAGATCAGCATTGTTAAAAACGCAAGAAATGACAGTCCTGCTGCCAGTATTAATATATTTTTGTATCTTCTGCAAAAATAATAAAACTGTGTATTTTTCATATTTTTCTCCTCATAGCATATCGTCTTGACTATAGATTTTATCACGGATATATAATATCTGCAAGGTCTATAGATTGCTCATAAAAAAGAACTATACATTTTCTGCCAAATCCTTTATAATATTATGCTGTAAAAATAGCAGTATAAAACTGCTCATCATGCATTATAAAAAGGAGACGAAAGAAAAATGAATCAAGAGAAAAACAAAGGTGCGGAGTACGATTTTTATGGAAAACTTCCGCTGCAAAAAGCGATTCTCCTTGGTCTGCAGCATGTATTCGCCATGTTCGTAGGAAACTTAACTCCAGTTCTGATCATTACAGGGGCTTGTGGTATTGCTTCCGGAACCGAATTTGCAGACGTTCAGATTGCGCTTTTACAAAATGCTATGTTAATTGCCGGAATTGTCACTCTGATCCAGTTGTATGCAATTGGACCAATCGGTGGAAAAGTTCCAATCATCATGGGAACCAGTTCAGGATTTATCGGTGTCTGCAGCAGTGTTGCTGGAGTCATGGGCGGTGGAATCCTTGGATACGGTGCGATCATGGGAGCTTCTATTATCGGTGGATTGTTTGAATCCGTATTAGGATTTATGTTAAAACCACTTCGAAGATTTTTCCCAGCTGTCGTAACTGGTACCGTTGTACTTTCCATTGGATTATCACTGATCGGTGTTGGTGTCAATTCTTTTGGTGGTGGAAATTCCGCTAACGATTTCGGATCAATTGAGAACTTATTACTTGGAACTATTGTTCTTGTGATCATCATCGCATTAAAGCATGGAACAAAAGGTATGACAAGTGCTTCTTCCGTATTGATTGGAATTATCGCAGGATATATCATTGCGGGAATCATGGGTGTTGTACTTCCTACAACTGCTGTAAACGCAGATGGTGTGGAATATACAAAAGCCTGGGTATTAAACTGGGATAAAGTTGCACAGGCTGGATGGTTTGCCGTTCCAAAATTTATGCCTGTAAAAATCGTTTTTGATGCAAGAGCGATCATTCCAGTACTTATCATGTTTATCGTAACTGCTGTTGAGACAGTCGGAGATATTTCCGGAGTTATCGAAGGTGGTATGGATCGTGAAGCTACAGATTCTGAGCTTTCTGGTGGTGTTGTCTGTGATGGTATCGGATCTACACTCGCAGCATTCTTTGGTGTTTTACCAAATACATCCTTCAGCCAGAACGTAGGTCTGGTTACGATGACAAAGATCGTAAACCGTTTTGCACTTGCTACAGGAGCAATCTTCTTAATCCTGTGTGGATTATTTCCAAAACTTGCTGCTCTGATCTCTATCATGCCACAGAGTGTTTTAGGTGGAGCAGCCGTTATGATGTTCTCTTCTATCGTAATCAGTGGTATTCAGCTGATCACAAAAGAACCAATGGGTATGAGAAATATCACAATCGTATCTGTAGCACTTGGACTTGGATACGGAATCGGTGCAAACAGTACAGTTCTTTCCGGACTTCCTGAAGGAATTCAGTTAATCTTTGGAGGATCTGGTATCGTACCTGCTGCACTTGTTGCAATCATTTTAAATATTGCGTTACCAAAAGAAGACTAAATATAATAATAAATAAATCTTTGCTAAATATAATAGAAAATCGATAATAAATCAAAAAACAGCACTACATCAAGAAGATTTTTCTTGTGTAGTGCTGTTTTTTATTGTGATTTCACCCTCAATATTCTGAATTACAGTATTGATCTAATTCCTGCTGAATCCATGTCATGATCACATCTACCAAATAGTCTTGCTGCACTTTACTTAATTGTTTCCCAGGTCTCATCTTATGCCATTTTCGGATACATTCCCTGCAACATGTAGCTGTTGCGTGCTGTGCAATAAAAACTGGATGTCCTTTCATTGGTGTTTGCTTTCCATCGTTTGGAATAAATGCTGGAGCTTCTCGCTTGGCGATAAAATCTTCCGCATGTTTCTTGATTGTTTCCAGTCCTTTTTCGTTTATATAATCGATATCTCTCTGCTTTAGATGAAAACTGCTTCGAAACTTGGAATTTGACAGTCTTTCAAATAAGTATTGGTACCACTCGTCTTTTGTCATAGATTCTCATATCCCCTCTTCTTTACTTTGCTTTTACATATTCTAAAATCTTATGATTCTTTTTTCATATTTACAATATAAATTCCAACACATACAAGTGCTAATGCAATTAAACTTCCGATATTAAATGCCTGCCTGACTTCACCCAACACTAATGCTGATAAGATCACGCTGCATAACGGATTCACAAAACCAAAGATCGCTACCTTTGATACATCATTATACGCAAGCAGGACAGACCAAAGTGTATATGCAACCGCTGATACAAATGCCAGATATAATACAACAGTAATTCCAGCTCCTGTTATATGATTTAAATGTCCTCCCATTGCTTTTCCAATTAGAAATAATACAATTCCACCAATGAAAAACTGAGTTCCACTTAATATTACCGGAGATACTTTTTTAGAATAATGATTGATCAATATTGTTGATGTCGCATAAGCCAGCTGGGAGATTAAAACGAATCCTTCTCCCATCAATGTAAATCCTAAATCCAGGGAATTCCCAAGAAGATTGATCACGACAACTCCCGCAAATCCTAAAATACAACCTGTTAATTTCCTTCCAGTCAATTTTTCATTTCTCACGATCAGACATGACATTAAGATTGCAATAAAGTTTCCTAATCCTGTAATAATGCCACCATTAACCCCAGATGTATGTGCCACGCCAATATAGAAGAAAAAATATTGTCCTACAGTCTGTGCCAGACAAACAGGTACGGCATATTTTAGAATCTTCCCATCTGGCATCATAATCTTCTTCTCTCTTATGGAAGCAAAAATTAAAACCAAAAGTCCTGCCATTGCAAATCTTGTTCCGGCGAATACGATCTGACTTGCGGTGTCTGCAGCATCTACTTGTAACAGTCGATATCCTGTTTTAATCATCGGAATTGCACTTCCCCATAGAATGCAGCATAAACTTGCTAATGCTGCCACAACCCACGTCTTTGTTAATGTATGATGTTCTGTCTTCATTGTCTTCTCATTAGTCCTCTCTTATCATTGTTAGTTTTTCTAAGTTATACTAATTTTATCATATTCCTTATATCTCATCCAGCTCATATTCATGCTGCGGATACCCACAACAATGGACCTCTACTCCTCCATATCTTCCTCTCTCTGCCATCAGCGAATACTTACACTTTGTACACTTTTGTCCTGTTCCACCATTTCGGTTCAAATATTCTTCCACAAACCAGACATCTACAAATTCTGTTGTTTTACATTTTGGGTATGCCGTACAAGATAAAAAGAAATTTCCTTTTTTACTTTTTGCTAAACGCATCGGCTTTCCGCAATCTGGGCATTTTTTATGTGATCTTACATATACAGCAAATGTATCATCTTTTGATTCATTTTCACCAATTGTCTGATCTTCTTCCATAAATCCATAAATTGCAAAGGCTGTATTTGAACCTTCAAATGAAATACCTTTTTCTTTGTAAAATTTTCTTATACTTTCAAGCTGTTCTTTGTCCGTATTCCCAAAATTCTTATTTTTAATTTTATAAGAATTACATTTTTGTTCATTTATCATTTTCATAAACAGAAGGTCTTTGGATAAATTCTTATAATTCATATAATCAACATTTGCCAAACAGATAAACTTCCCTCTGGCTCTTGTCAATGCTACATTAAACAACCTGTTTGCGTAATCATTTTGTGTTGAAGTCAGAAGCATTCCCGGTGCTTTCATCGGCTCACTATCCACTGCATCATATAGGATCACATCTTTTTCGGATCCCTGAAACTGATGAACTGTAGCGGATGATATGTTATTTATTTCTGGGTGTACGCCCATGATGTCTTTGATCATTGCATTTAATAAACGAGACTGTGCATGATATGGTGTGATGATCCCGACCTTATATTTTTTATTGATCTGTAATGCCATATAAAATGCTAAAAATGCACTCTGAATATTAATTCTTGAATTATCACTTGTTTTCATGCAGGCAGCTGACATTCTTGAAAGATCAGCCAGAACAATTGGCTGATTTATTAATGGCTTTTGTTTTGTAACTTCCATGTTAAATTCATTCTCTCTTATTTTTGAGGACGTTTTTAACAAGTCATGATACATCGTTTTACTGACAAAATCTGCAATCTTAGGATGCATACGATATTGTACATCTAACATACATAACCATTGATGTTTCCTATGATGCTCTACTGCTTTCACAATGTTGCAATACTCAAAAATATCGATGTTCAATGCAGACTTTGTACTGCTTTGAACAATTGGAGGTAATTGCCTGAAGTCACCCATACATACAAAATGTTTTTCTGCAAGACTTGCAGAAAATACAATCTGTGGAACATATGCCATACTTGCTTCATCAAAAATAACAATGTCAAAATTAGATTCATAAATCGTTGGATCAACGACTGCTTTTGATACCGTCGTCGCAACAAATCTGGCATGTTTTACACAGTCTTTTTCTTCTGCCATTAATCGAAATCTGATATTCTTAAGATCTTCTTCAATTCGTACATATTCTGGAGATGTTCTTGTAATATATTTTCTTCTCTCCAATAATTGCTCTCGCTTGTAAAGAAGATCTTGATGTTTATGAATTGCCAGATTATACGATGTCAGATATTCATGTTCTAACAAAGCTTTCTCTTTTGGATATCCATATCGTACAAATATTCCTGGTTTCATCTTATCTTTTGCCATCCTTGCAGTCCTAAGAAGCGCACCATCAACTGAAACATTGCTGTAAGATAACATTAAAACACGTTCGCCTTTTTCCATATGCTTTAATGCAATGTTTGCTAATGTCTGCGTCTTTCCCGTTCCCGGCGGGCCCCATATCAATGTGATTGGCTGGTTAAATGACATCTTAAGTGCTGTTTTCTGTCCTTTTTTGATTTCCGAATCTGAATTATCAATTGCATTTTTTCCATCACATACCAGACTTTTTACAATGTCTGATGGATGATCATTTATATTTTCCATTCGTTCTATCAAAGCATTTAACAATCTCCATGGTTTTGGAGAAATATCAATGGTTGGGATGTCTCTTCCAAGCTTTGCTTCTGTTTCAATAATGACCGTGTAATCTTCACACGCTGCAATCGTTCCTTGGGAAGTTACCTGCCGATGCCAAATGATGATGGGTGTACCTTCTGGATACGATAATTCAATGTCAGATTCAAAAGAATAGATATATTTTCCCTTTTTGAATTCAATTAATTTTCCTTCCGAAAGTTTTTGCTTCTTGCCACCGTTTTTACGCAGATAAGAAATCTCTTCTTGTAATGCTTTTTTGTATTTTTCATAGAAGAGATCTACACTTTTGGAAGTTTGATTTCTTTTTGTTTTTATCCTTTTTGGCTGTTGTTTTACGACAATATTTTCATTTTTTAATTTTAAGAATCCATTTTCAAAGCAGGATGGATATATGAATGTTTTTAATTCATTATGATCTTGAAACTTTATATATACGTGATTATCTATGATCTTTGTGATCTGTCCGATTCCATATTTTTTATGAATCACCGTTTGTCCTGTTAGATTCATGGTGTCTACTCTCTTTCTTATCTCGTTTATATTTTTGTTTTGATAACAAAATGGAATAATAGCTATAACATCTTGAAAAATAAAAAAAGCATGCTACAATAAATGGTTGGATTAAGAAACCATTATAAAACAAATGATATCAAAGAGGGTAGCATTATGAAATCAAAACTTAAAAATTTTTCTTTACTTACGATCAGTACATTGATCATGGCGGTTGGAATTTACTTTTTTAAATTCGCAAACAATTTTACATTTGGTGGTATTACCGGTATTGCTGTTTTAGTTGCAAAATTTCTTCCTCTTTCTGCCAGTGATTTTTCTTTTGTTGCAAATATTTTGTTACTGGTGATTGGATGGATCATTTTAGGAAAAAGCTTTGCTGCTAAAACTGCTTACAGCACGATTCTTTTATCTGTGAGTTTGTCATTTTTAGAAAGAGTGTATCCAATGAGTCACCCGCTTACCAATGAGCCTTTGTTAGAGTTGATCTTTGCGATCTTATTGCCGGCTCTTGGTTCTGCGATCTTATTTAACATTGGAGCTTCCAGCGGTGGTACAGATGTGATTGCCATGATCCTAAAAAAATATACAAGTGTTGATATCGGAAAAGGGTTGATGGTGTCCGATCTTATCTTCACCCTTGCAGGATTCCTTGTATTTAATGTTAAAACAGGACTTTATTCCCTGCTTGGACTGATCATGCGTTCTGCTTTGATCGATAATTTTATTGAAAGTTTTAACCGTTCCAAATATTTTCATGCTGTCACTTTCAATGCAACATGCATCTGTGATTTTATCCAAAATGACTTGGGCCGCGGAGCAACCATTGTAAATGCAACTGGAGCTTTTACCGGGGATGATAAATATATTATCCTCACAGTTCTTAGCCCTTCACAGGCGGTAAAACTTCGAAACTTTATCAAAGAACATGATCCAAAAGCATTTCTTTTAATTTCAAATACGAGCGAGATTATCGGAAAGGGCTTCCATTCTGTTTAGAATGGACAGTCCTTTATTGATTCTTTCTTATTACTTTCCTGAAACTAACTTCTCTGTGAAATTACAAGTCCAATAAAGATTAATACCGCACCGATTACAGAAACAATCGTTACTTTTTCATGTAAGATCAATACAGAAAGTATCACTGTAATAACTGGGGATGCATAAATATATATACTTGTCTTAATTGCACCAATCCATTTCGTTGCCAGATTCCACAGCAGAAATCCCATTGCACTTGCACATAATCCTAAGAACAAGAAATTTAGAAAAATCTCTGGCCGTAATAAAATCTCTGGTTTAAAGGATGCTTTCTGCTCTATCAAAACTGGAATCAAAAATAAAATTCCATAAAAATAAATTCTTCTTGTTACTGCGATCGTCGGATACTCTAATTCTCCTATTTTTCGTATCAAGGCAGAGTAAAATCCCCAGGAAACCATTGCCAGAAAAGCTAGTCCGTCTCCTAAAGGATTTAATGCAAAATTCTTTTGACCATTTAGGCTGATTGCAATTACCCCTGCGATCGCAACAAGAAATCCTATGTAAAACTTCCATCCCGTCTGTTCACTTTTGAAGAAAAAACCTACAACAACAGCTACGAAAAAAGGTGCACATGCCACAATAATCCCGACATTCGATGCATACGTCATGGTCAGTGCTGTATTTTCCAACATGAAATATAATACAATTCCAAAAAGCCCTGCTCCTGCAAACAAGATTTCATGCCAATGTTCTTTCAGTTTCAGATGATGCGGATAAAATATAAGTAACACAATAAATGCCAAGACTGCTCTTGTAAATAAAACCTCTACCGGTAAAAAATGCTTTAATAATACTTTCGTCGAAACAAAAGTTGCTCCCCACATGATCTGTGTTCCGCAAGCAAGAACATGTCCTAATATTTGCTTTTTATCCTTTGCCATTTGTTTTCATTCTCCATGTTTCTTTTAAATCCAGTTACAATCTCCACCAGTGATTGCAAGACTTAATAACGCATCCATTTTCTCAACTTCTTCTTCGCCTTCGATTTTTTGAAGCAACTGTGCTGTATCTAAAATATCTTCCATACTTTCATCTGGTCCGATCTCATAATCGATTTCTGCTTCACAGTCTGGACATGGAATTCTCTCCATTGTCTGTAATGATAAGAATCTGTTTCCGCATTTTTTGCATTCATAATAGCCACATTTTTTTGTTCCATCTGGTACATAGTACATTTTTTGTTTTCTCCTTTTTGCTTTATCTAATTATTTCATTTATTCTTTTTATGATTATACATGATTTGTTATTTTTCGTCTATTTTAATTTATTTTCTGAAAATTTAGGCTTGACGAATCTCATGTCCTATAGTATCTTATAGCCATAAGGTCATATAACTGACGGAGCACGTGGAATCAACCACATGGAAGTATGATCATTTAACGCCGACCGTCTGGGCAATCTGTCTGGACGTGCGGCGTTTTTTTATTTCTTACACGCTCTACCGTTCAGATATTTATCCTGTTAACTTTTTTTGTACTTGGCATAAGTACACATCATCCATAAGGAGGAATATCTATGACAGTTGGTCATATCCATTCCATCGAATCGATGGGCCTGGTTGATGGACCAGGGATACGAACCGTTATCTTTTTACAAGGATGTGCTCTAAGGTGTCGTTTCTGCCATAATCCTGATACTTTGGAATTATCTGGCGGAACCAAATATACACCAGAAGAACTTGTGGCAAAGATTCGGCGATTTAAGCCTTATTTTAAAGAAGATGGGGG
This sequence comes from Eubacteriaceae bacterium, assembly GCA_902362875.1. Lineage (GTDB taxonomy): Bacteria > Bacillota > Clostridia > Lachnospirales > Lachnospiraceae > Anaerostipes. The sequence goes on from CABIYF010000012.1 coordinate 75,881, forward strand.
CGTAACCTTTTCTGGCGGGGAGCCTTTATTACAGCCTGATTTCTTAAAAGAGACATTAAAACTCTGTAAAGAAGAAGGCATTCACACTTGCATTGACACCGCAGGTTACGGACTTTCTGATTACGATGAGATTTTAAACGATACCGATCTTGTCCTTCTTGACCTGAAACACATCCACAAAGCTGATTATAAAAAGATGACTGGAAAATCTATGGACCGCTTTAAGGAATTTTTGAAGGCTTTGAAACAGCATAATACTAAAATATGGATTCGTCATGTCGTTGTTCCTGGAATTACGGACAGCGAAGAACATATGGCTCAGTTAAAAGCTTACATTCAGAAAATCCCGAATGTAGAGAAAGTCGAACTGCTTCCCTATCATTTACTCGGCACCAACAAATATAAGGTTATGAATATTCCTTATTCCTTAGAAGGCGTACCTGCCATGGATAAAAAGAAAACAGAGATGTTACAACAAACCTATTTTGATCATGTTTATTTTATGGAGGAAGATTCATGTTAAACGAATGGAATGGATTTCACGACGGCATCTGGACAAAAGAAATTAATGTAAGAAATTTTATACAGAAAAACTACACGCTCTATGAAGGGGATGACTCTTTCTTAGCCGGCGTATCTGAGAAAACAAAAAAAGTCTGGGAAAAATGTGAAGAACTGCTTTCTGAGGAATTGAAAAAAGGCGGTGTTTTGGATGTTGAGACGAACATCATTTCTGGCATCACAAACTTCGCACCTGGATATATTGATAAAGAAAATGAAGTGATTGTTGGTCTTCAGACAGATGCTCCGCTAAAACGTATTGTTAACCTATATGGCGGCAAACGTATGGCTCACCAGTCTCTGGAACAGTATGGTTATCAACTAAATGAAGAGATTGATCGTCATTTTAATGAATATCGAAAGACACACAACGAAGGAGTTTTTGATGCTTATCCAAAACGTACCCGTCTTGCGAGAACTGCAGGACTTCTAACTGGACTTCCTGATGCTTATGGACGTGGACGTATCATTGGAGACTACCGTCGTGTCGCCCTTTATGGAATCGACTATTTAATAGAAGAAAAACAAAAAGATTTAGACCTTGCAGATGGACCTATGACAGAAGAACGCATCCGTCTGCGTGAAGAAATTTCTGAGCAGATCCGCGCTCTTTCTGAGATTAAAGAAATGGCTGCTTCTTACGGTGTTGACATCTCTAAACCTGCCAAAAATGCAAAAGAAGCTGTGCAGGCAGTCTACATGGGTTATCTTGCCGGAACAAAAGAAAACAATGGAGCTGCTACTTCTCTTGGACGTACTTCTACGTTCCTTGACATTTATATTGAACGTGACCTTAAAAATGGCGTGATCACTGAAACGGAAGCTCAGGAACTGATCGATCAATTTATCATCAAACTTCGTCTGACCAGACATTTAAGAACTCCTGAGTATGACGAATTATTTGGTGGAGATCCTACATGGATCACGGAGTCTATCAGTGGAATCGGCGTTAATGGAAAACCTCTGGTTACAAAAAACTCTTTCCGCTATCTTCATACCTTATATAACATCGGAACCGCACCAGAGCCGAACCTGACTGTTTTGTGGTCAGAAAAACTGCCGGATAACTTTAAACGTTTTTGTTCCAAAGTTTCCATCGATACAGACTCCATCCAATACGAAAATGATGACGTGATGCGTCCAGTCTATGGTGATGATTATGCGATCGCCTGCTGCGTATCTGCAATGAAAGTCGGAAAACAGACACAGTTATTCGGTGCCCGCTGCAATCTTGCAAAATCACTGCTTTATGCGATCAATGGAGGAATTGACGAGAAAAAAGGAATCAAAGTTGTTCCTGGAATCGAACCGATCACAGATGAAGTTCTTGATTTTGACAAGGTATGGGCAAATTATAAGAAGGTTATGACTTATGTGGCTGAATTGTATGTTGATACGGTAAATATCATTCATTTTATGCATGATAAATACGCTTACGAAGCCAGCCAGTTTGCACTTCATGATACAAACTTAGAACGAATCGCAGCTTATGGAATCGCTGGTCTTTCTATTGCTGCTGACTCTTTATCAGCAATCAAATATGCAACCGTAAAACCAATCCGAAATGAAAATGGTGTCGCAATTGATTTTGAGACCATCGGTGATTTTCCTAAGTATGGAAACGATGATGACCGCGTGGATGATCTTGCTGTTAACACTGTAACATTCTTCTCTGAGGAACTAAAGAAACATCCGATCTACAGGAATGCAACCCATACATTATCTGCTTTGACGATCACATCCAACGTTATGTATGGCAAGAAAACCGGATCTACACCTGATGGAAGAAAACTTGGAGAACCTTTAGCTCCTGGTGCAAATCCAATGCATGGACGTGACGAAAATGGTGCTCTTGCATCCTTAAACTCTGTCGCCAAAATTCCTTATCGAGACGTATGTCAGGATGGTGTATCCAATACCTTTTCCATTGTACCAGATGCTCTCGGAAAAGATCAGGAACAGAGGATTCGAAACCTTACAACAATCTTAGACGGATACTTTGTTCAAGGTGCTCACCATCTGAATGTAAATGTTATGCATCGGGAAACCTTGATCGATGCTATGGAACATCCTGAGAAATATCCAACACTTACGATCCGTGTTTCTGGATATGCTGTAAACTTTAACCGATTATCCCGTGAGCAACAGGAAGAAGTGATTCGACGTACATTCCATGAGAGTATGTAGATTTTTAAATTAAGAAGTCAAAGAAGAGAGTCAGCTTTGCCGACTCTCTTCTTTTTGTTTGAATTTATTTTGCTTTTATCTCATATTTTGAAGCTCCTGATACTTTTTTCAGTGTTACCTTGATCTGTTTTTTCCCTGCTGTTCCTTTAATCGTTGGTTTGGCAAGTGTTAATTTCTTAATCGTTTTTCCTTTTTTAAGAATTACTGCATCTATGTAAAGTGTAACCATCTGTTGTGTATGTTGGCTTCACAACCGTTGTCTCGTAATTATGATTGATATTTAATGACTTAACTGATGTTGATAAGTATGCGTTCTTACCATAATCACCATCGGAATAATAAATGGATAAATAGTCTCCACTGTCACTTATTTTTAATAGGCCGAAATTATAAATATCTGATGCACTATATGTACTCGCTGCACTGGCTTCTGCTTCGGAGCATTTATAACTTTCTCCTGTTGATAAATTTGTAACCGTTACTTCTATCTTTGATGCATCTGATACTGTTACTTTTGTATTATTTAAATCTACAGACCATGCACATCTGGAAGCTGCATTGTACCATCACTCTGTAATTCCGCCTTTTTTGGATGTTCTTCTTTAGAATCAGTATCTCTTCCTGATTCCATCACGACATTGGATACGGGATGTTTTGCAGATTGTAGCAATCTGACAAATATACAATTCCTAATTCTGTGATAACAATTGGAGAATGTGCATTTATTTATGCTGCATTAAGCAATATATCTATATGAAGACTCTGTCTTTGAAGATTGTATTTCTCTGTCTTCTATAAAGTTTCCTGATTCTTTAAAACAAATTGATACACGTGCTTTTTATGGTACAAATCTAGAAAATGTTTCTCTGACTAAATCCATAAGAAAGCTTGGCGCTAATGTTTTGTTTCTAGAAATTATATCACAATTAAAAGTCTATCCTTCCTTTGCCACTGCCATAATCTAAGAGCATATTATTTTTTCTTATACAGATTGGTAAATTAAATGTATATTTTATTTATAATCTCCAATCTTATGAAATACTAATGTTACTTTATCAATTTTAATGTAATCATTATATCTAATGAGGCTTTTCGTATATCACAAAATAATCCTTTTTCATATGCTTGTATCCCATAAAATTTCATGCATTGAATCACATGATCACAAAATTTTTCAGTCCTTCTTTTGTAATTGTACTGTTTTAGGATAGTTCTTATTTTGGTTCTTGTATAGCCATATTTATTTACAAATTTCAATTGAATCCAAATTCTTTTGAAATATTTTGAAATGCCATAAAAATCCTCTGTCAACGCAAAAATATCTACTTCATATCCTAATTCTTTTGCATTATCTGAAATGGTCCACAATGAATCATCTATTTCCTCTTTATGATATAAGTAATTTACTTGATACAATACAGCTTGTATAAAAGATTTCTTTTTCCCATCTCCCTTATACTGCTCTTGCAAGATCCATCGATCATATTCCCATATATCATTCGCTATTTTCATCTGCGTTTTAACTCCAAAATCTAACTCATCAAAAATAATTGCTAAATCCTGGGCTGTTATTTCTAATGGAGCTTCATTATAATCAATACTGTTAGATATCTTCATCTAATTATCTCCCTTTTTTCCATTGCATTTACTACAAAGAATTTGAAGATTGTCACTAACTGATTTTCCTCCTTGATTCATCGGAATTATATGATCCACTTGAAATCCTCTACGAGTTTTTCCTTCCTTACCACATATCGCACATTTATAAAAACCATTTTTATCTTTTGCTTTTAAAAAGGCTGTATCTCTTAATTTTTTCGCTAATTGTGAATTAATTTCAGCAATTTCGTTTAACGGAAGATCTTCCATTGCTTTTTCCCCATACTCAACATTATTTTCACGTGCAAATTCTTCTGGATAAAGTATTTTTTGTACTTCTAACTGTACTTGTTTTAAGAAATATAACTTTCTTCCAAAAAACAGGCGTAAAATATTATCATCTTTATTATCCCAAATATCATCTAAATATTTTGCCTGATTTCTAGGCCCCATATCTTTATCAACGACCTCTCTTGCAATCTTAGATACATCCAATCTATTATGATCAATATCTTCAAAGCTATATAATACTGGAATTGCTTCTTTCAATGCATAATATTGTAATATATGTTTTATATCCTGTGCATCATATGCCGGAAATTCAATATCACTAAAAAAGTTATTGTAACATTCTTTTTCCATTTTTAATAAAGTCTCTAATGGCAGATATTCATTATCGTCTCCACAAGCTTTAAATAGTCGTGGCAGATCATTTAATAAATTCTCATAAGCTGATTTATTTGTATTATATACCATAATCTGATATGAAATATCCATTCCAGCTTCATCTAAATAGGTGAACGAATACATTCCAATTGGTATTCTTTGAACAAATGGAAGTGCTTCTAATGCTGTAGTATCGACTGTTTCATCTAATATTTTTGCAAACTCCTCAATCTTGCTAATAGATATCCATCGCACCTCTCGTTCTACACGGCTGCTTTCATTTTCCGTAAATTCCGCATTTTCATCCGCTAATAATGTTTCTGGGTAAACAAATGGAATATCCCAATTATCGATAAAACTGACTGCATATGCAATATCTGTACCACCAGCTTTAACACCTCGCAACGCACGACCGATCATTTGTGTTAATAAAGTTTTTGATACAGTCGGACGTGCCAAAAAAACAGTTTTTGTCTGAGGCAGGTCCACGCCTTCTGTAAGGATTTCAACATTTATAAGAACCTGCAATTTACCACTACGATAATCTTCTATTTTTTTCTCATTTTCTTTCTGACTAATTGAAACATTGGTTCCCTGACTTTTTAATGATGATACAATGTAATCTGCTTTTATTTTTTCTTTTTTAAATAGAGCAGCTAATGCAATAGCATGAGCAATACTTACTGTAAATATGATGGTTTGTCCATATTTCTCTTGATTCTTCTTATATGTTTCTACAATCAAATGATTTCGTTCTTTATCTTCTGAAATCTTTTTTGCTACATCTTCTGGAATCGTATCCATATGCACAATGCTTTCCCATGCATTTTTCCCTATATTTTTTCCAAATTCTTTGCCTGTCTGATATTCCTCAATTTCTAAACGTGAAAGTATCTGCCTGTTTATTAATTCTTTTAAAGAAATTGAGTAAATGATATCATCTGGAAAGATTTTTTTAAGAAGACCTTCTTCACTTTCATCAGTTCGATAAGGCGTCGCAGTTAATCCTATTGTTTTTACTTTAGAAACTCTTTTTTGTAAGTATTCTATAATCCTTCGATATGTCTTTGCCGTGGCATGATGTGCCTCGTCAATAACTAAGTATATCTGATCTTCATTGTCTAACCATTGATCTAACCGACCTAAATTACGTCCAATGCTATCTTTACTTGCTATCAAAATTTTATCTTCTGCCTTGATATCTACTGTGCGATCATGTCTTTGAGACCCTGATATGATTCTATATGTAAAAGATGAAATATGTGGCATCTGTTCTGCATATGCGTAAGTTTGAAATGCATCTGCTGCCTGATCCAGCAAAAACTGTCTATGTGCTATCCAGAGTATCTTTTCCTTATTATCAAGTGCATGTTTTAACAACCATGTTGCAGCCGTATATGTCTTTCCACCACCTGTTGGCAGTACAATCAGGCCACTATAAGATTTTTTTGATTCATCTAATTTGGTCAGCGCATTCATAGCCTCTTTTTGATGTTCATACGAAATCCTTGTATTCTTTCCTTGTTTTGGTGTTATTGTTCCATTTGAAGTAGTTTCAATATAATCCATAATAAATATTTCTTCTTTCTAATGCAATTATTATACTATTTAAGATATTAATAATTATATCACAATTCCATTACAATGATCGATTTCATGCTGTATGATCTGTGCCGTCCATCCAGAATATTTTCCATGTTGTTCTTTAAAATCCTGATCCAGATAATCTACTTCTATCTCCTTATATCTCTTACAAGGTCTCACTCCATCCAAAGATAAGCACCCTTCTTCTGTCTCAAATACTCCTGATTTCTTTGTGATCTTCGGATTGATCATCGCAAACTGAAATGGTCCAACTGCTACTACGATAATATTCTTTTTCACACCGATCATGTTTGCTGCCATTCCTACACAATGATCCAAATTGGCTCTTAGTGTGTCTAACAGATCCACTACTACCTGCTGGTCAGCTTTTGTTGCATCTGTTGATTTCTGTGCTAGAAATAGTGGGTCTTTCATTATGTCTTTTATCATTTTATTTTTAACTCCTTCTTCTTTTTATACATTCCACATACATCAATGAATTTCCATATTTTTTATGAATCACAGTTTGTCCTGTTAGATTCATAGTATCTACCCAATCTCAAAAATTATGATTCGTTCTCTTTCACTATTCCCGCCAAACAAGTCCGAGCAATCAATTTCATCTGCAAACATCATTTCATCTACCGTCATCAGATATGTGAGATATTCATCGGATGGATAGTGACATCCTCTCCCACCTATAGAGGTGGGAGCTTCCCTAACCTCGGCAGGTTTGGTTCTCGTTCGATAGCACCAGTGTGCTAAGCATCAGCGGGCTAACCCCGTGTGTCCCACGGTTATATGATTATGTTGAATTACAGTTATGCCATTACCAGTCGCATTCCCTCGTTTCTAATATTGATCGCTGCATTGATATCTCTGTCATGATGGGTTCCACACTGAGGACAATCCCACTGCCTGAGAGCAAGATCTTTCGTTTTCATATTCTTGTAACCACAAGCTGAACAGATCTGGCTGCTCGCAAAAAATCTGTCTACTTTTACAAGCTTTTTCCCCTGTTCCTTAAGTTTGTACTTCAAAAAGGTTGTAAACATTCCCCATCCATTATCTGAAACAGATTTTCCAAATTTCAGTGACTGTGACATCGCTTTCATATCCAGATCTTCCACACATACACAATCATAAGCATTGGCTATCTGCCTTGACTGCTTATGCAGAAAGTCTTTTCGCTGATTGCAAACCTTTTCATGAAGTTTTGCCACCTTCATTCTTTGCTTCCTGCGATTGTTCGAACCTTTCTGCATTTTGGAAAGTCTGCGTTGTTCTCTCGCTAATTTCTTCTCTGCTTTCCTGTAATACCTCGGATATGCAGGCTCGTTGCCATTACTGTCACGATATAATCCGTGCATGGAAAAATCCAACCCCAGAAAAGTTTCTATCTCTTTTTCCTGTACCTGGTCTTCATACTCAAACAGAATACTTGCATAGTATTTCCCACTTGATGTCTGACTGACGGTCACTGATCTCAGTCGGTATTCCTTTGGAACATCTCTGTGCTGTTTTAATCGGACCTGTCCAATCTTCGGCAGCTTCAGATATCCATTGGATATCGTTATGTTACTATTGATGCACACCGTGGAATAGCTGTTTTTATTCCGTTTTTTTGATTTGAATCTTGGAAATCCTGTTTTCGGTTGTTTGAAAAAGTTCTGAAATGCTGTATCAAGGTGCCGAAGCGATTGTTGTAAGGATATGCTGTCGACTTCTCGCAAAAATGCGTATTCTTCCGTTTTCTTCATTTCCGCCATTTCTTTTGCACAGGCAGTGTATGTTACATTGGTCTTGTTCTCCTCATACTGCCTGATCTTTCGATCGAGCCAATGGTTATACACCATTCTGACACAGCCGAAAGTCTTGGCAAGCAGACAAAAACTCTGGCTCCAGAAATGTTCTTTCCACAGCTTTTTTCTTATCTGCGGAAATTCCTTCTTCAGAAGTCTGCTGCTTGCACTTTTATATGCATTTATGAACTTACTTATTTCTGTATTGGGGTGTGCCCTGAAAAGTATTTGTACATGATCCTTATCGTGATTCCATTCTTCAAGAATGATATTGTAGTTTGGGGCAATATACTCAAATATCTCTTTCGCCCTGTCGGAAATATCATCATTGAAAATCTGCCTGCGGTACTTAACTACAAGCACAAGATGATAGTTAAGCGAAAATACTGAATGTGCATTATTGTCTAATTTCACTATATTTCAGCCTTTCCTCATTATTCGACTAAATATATTATACTATGGCTAAAATACAATATCAAGTAAGTAACAGACGCAATTCATCTCCCACCTTAGAGGTCGGAGTCTTCTTGCTGAAAGAGGATAAATATATATTCCTTGTTTCTATAAAATTATTTTTTATACTTATGATATTTTATCACATTCCAAAATTCACAACAATCAAAAAGGCTCAGTAAACTTTAATCCCTGAGCCTTTCTTAACTATTATTTATTACACTAGTCACTGCATTCCATTTGCCATCTTATACTTATACAGCATTTCTGCATGATTCTGCTCTTCTACCTGAATATCCGCCATCAGTTTTCTAAGATCACTATCACCGAACATAAATACATTCGTATTATACTCTCCTGAAACTAATTTTTCTGTTCCGATTGCATCCGTTGCAAGGAAGGCATCGTGCATCTTATCTTCAGACTGACTTGCTGCAGTATAGATTGCTCTTGGTTCATAGTCTCTTCCATCACTGTCATTACAATCACTCTGTGGTACCGTTCCATCTAATACCTGCGTAAGAGAATCGTAATGGGTCTGTTCTTTTTTGTGTAATTCTTCAAAAAGATTTTTAAGTTCCGGATCAATCGCCTGCTGTGCGTATTTCTGGTACTTTTCTACACAACTTTTTTCCTGTGTTCTTAGATTTTCAATTGCTGTTCTTTCTGTTTCTTTCAATACCATGTTATGACTTCCTTTCTGTTTTGGAAATTTTTATGATGGTATTATCTGCTTTTTGATATATTTCTATACAAAAATCTATCTTAATATTTTATTGTATTTTGTCTGTGTTGCACTTATAAACGATATCGAATCCAGATTGCATCACTATCAAATCGTTTTACATCCATTAATTTAAGATGGGTCAACTCATGATTCATTGATCTTCCATCGAATACCGATGGCATTTCTTCTCGACTTTCAGTATTTCTGCTACACGCACTAAATCAATCTTTTCTTTTCCACATGCAATCCATGAGATATTTTGACGATCTAAATATTGCAGATATTCTTTTGTTACCTGTTCACTCGTAATGATCAGATATGGTTTCTCCATATCTTTTGCATCTGGCCAAAGAAGTTTTCCTTTGGTGTCTACAATTACTTCATAACCTTTTGCTTCTGTTTTCTTCGAAAACCCTTCCTGACTATATGGAGTTGTATCTTTCGATTCAAAAACTCCCGGTTCTGCCATTTCTAATTCTGCTGTCACTCTTCCACTGACTGTTGTTGGAATATTTAGTTCATCCAATGTCGTGTAGTAATCTTCCACACCTTTTAATTGTGATGTCATTGCACAATCAATTCTGCTATCTACGGATGTCATCATGTGACAGATAATATATGGTTTGTTCATTCCTTTTGTACCTCCTAGCATTTGCTTTTGTATGTTTTATTCTACGCTATGGAGTTAACTCTAAGTCAAGAATTTTTGTTGTTTGGGGCATAAATAATTATTTATTTGGAGCTACTCCCATTTGTTTTCTTGTGTGTTGTTCATAATCACTTCCATTTTTTCCAAATATCCGGCTGATATCCTAACGTAGATTGTTTCCCATTTCTAACGACTGGTGTTTTGATCACTTGTGGATTTTCCAGTACTTTTTCAAGTTTGTCTTCACTGGCAATATATTTGATCAGTGCCAGTAAATCCTGATCCTTACCTTCCCAATTAATCATATTCTCTAACCCGCCATTTGCCTGAGCTACTGAATTGAATTCACCTTTGCTCATACCTTTTTTCTTCATATCAACAAACTGATATTTAATTCCTCGTTCTTTGAAAAAGCGTTCTGCTTTTTTTGTTTCATTGCACTTTTTTGTTCCAAATATTTGTATATTCATTTTGACTTAAAATCCTCCATTTTGATATGCTCTGGCAATTACATAGGATGGCTCGTAATATGCACTTGTATTATAATTTCTTGAATTTGTATTTTCCTTTTCCGTTGAATAATCTTGGTCCAATTGAGCCGCCTGTCCGATATGGGTGAGCCACTATTCTGTTTTAAAGTGAGCCACTATTCCGGATTCACTGGGCCAGTTCTTTTATAATAGTTTTATACACTTTTATTAGGTGTAAATCTATTATGAAGGAGGTCCTAGCGATGACCAAATATCGTGAGATTCTCAGACTCTCCAGTCTGGGATTTAGTAACCGGAACATTGCATTAAGTGTTCCTTGTTCTCGAAATACTGTTTCAAAAGTTTTAAAACGTGCTAAGGAATTAGAGCTTTCCTGGCCGTTATCAGATGATCAGACGGATGCAGTATTAGAGCAAATGTTATATCCAAAACTGCATAACAAATCAAACCGCCGGATGCCTGATTATGATTACATCCGAAAAGAACTGCTCCGTAATGGTGTCAGTAAAAAGCTTCTTTGGACAGAATACATTGAGGATTGCCATGCAAATGGTGATGAACCACTGATGTATTCTCAATTCTGTTATCATATTCAACAAGATGAACAGAAACATCGTGCCACCATGCATATCAAACGTAAGCCGGCAGAACAGGTTGAAGTTGACTGGGCTGGTGATCCTGCAATGATCATCGATCCAGATACAGGAGAAATCATCAAGGCATATATATTCGTCGGTGTAATGACATACAGTCAATATACTTATGTGGAAGCCTTTTTGGATATGAAACAGTAATCATTCCTGCACGGGTCAGAAGTCCTAAAGATAAACCGAATGCCGAAGGAACTGTTGGAAATATATCCACATGGATCACAGCAGCACTTCGCAATGAACAATTCTTTTCACTTACGGAATTAAATCGGGCTATCAAGAAAAAACTCTTGATCTTTAATCAAAAACTCTTTCAAAAAAAGGAATGTAGCCGGTTGGAGCTGTTTCTTGAAGATGAAAAACCATTGTTATCCCCATTGCCCGCTACCTGTTTTGAACTAAGTGACTGGAAAACCGCCACAGTTCAGTTTAATTATCACATATCTGTAGATAAAATGCTATATTCAGTTCCTTATGAATACATCAAAAAGAAAGTTGATGTAAAAATAATAGATAACACAATTGAAATCTTTTATAATCATAATCGTATTGCTTCTCATCGTCGATTAAAAGGACGTCCGGGTCAATACAGTACTGTTACAGCACATATGCCAGAAGATCATCAAAAATATCTCGAATGGAATGGTGATCGTTTCCGTAAATGGGCTGAACAGATTGGAATAAATACATATCATGCAGTTAATGCAATCTTAACCTCCAAACGTGTGGAACAGCAAACATACCGAAGTTGTATGGGATTACTGAAGCTTGCTGAAAAGTACTCTGACACTTTATTAGAAGCTGCTTGTAAAAAAGCTTTATCTTATACTTCGTCACCGAGTTATAAGAGTATTAAAAACATTCTTGTGACCAGTTCCAAAAAACTAAGATCCGAAACTGATCGTATAGAGTCCACACATAAAGCACATGGCATCACAAGAGGTGCTGATTATTATCGGAGGTAAGTAACTATGACAAATCAAAGTACGATTGATAAATTAATTGAAATGCGCCTTAGCTGTATGGCTGATTCATTTCGTAATCAGCTGAATGATCCTGAGTTTAATGAAGTCCCTTTTGAAGACCGATTTGGTATGCTCGTAGATATCGAATACAATAATCGAAAGAGTAATCGATTAAAGAGACTGATCAAAAAAGCGGACTTTGATCAGCCAGATGCAAGTATCATGGATGTCGATTATACATCTGGACGTAAACTTAACAAAGAATTGATCACTCGGCTTGCTACATGTGAATATATATCTGAACATAGAAATATCTTTATCACAGGAGCAACTGGTTGTGGAAAAACATACATGGCATGTGCCTTTGGTATGGAAGCATGTAAACAATATTTCAATACTAAGTATGTTCGGTTACCTGATCTCCTGATCGATCTGGAAATGGCTCGTGACAATGGTAACTACAAAAAGATCATGGCTAAATACGCAAATCCGGTTCTTCTTATTTTAGATGAATGGCTTTTGTTAAAGCCAACTGAATCAGAACAAAGGGATATTTTCGAACTTCTCCACAGAAGACGTAAAAAATCATCTACCATTTTTTGTTCCCAGTATGAATTTGAAGAATGGTATGATCAACTTGGAGGTTCAGACAGTCCATTGGCAGATGCTATATTAGATCGTATTGCATATGACAGTTATCGGATCAATATCAGAGGTATTGATGTTGAACATGATATTTCTATGCGAGAAGTTTACGGATTAGATAAATCATTACGCGAGTAAACTCGCAGATATTATAGTGGCTCACTCCGCCTGGACAGATGGCTCAGTCTAAACTGGACAGGCGGCTTTGCCGCATAAGAATGTTCATTTCCATGTCCACTTTTTTATTCTGAATATCCACTTTTGTGTCCTAAACATTCCCTTTTGTATCTCCAATGTCCTCTTTTCAACACAATTATTATACTATTTACGATATTAATATTTTATCACATTACGAATATTACAACAATGAAAAAGCCACAGCTGATCAGTTACTATTGCATTCCAATAGAATCCTAAATCGCAATGGCCTTTGTAAATTTATTTAATTGTTTTCGTCGTATACAGTCTGGTAATTGAAATGTATATTTTATTTATAATTTTCGGTTAATTCTAATTAGTGTATCCTTTAACTAACATGTTAAACTAAGTTTTTCTGCTAATTCTTCATTCAATACCATCACTTCAACATTCCAAATTTTTCTAATCTGTAATAACCTGGCTTTTAATTCTGCCGCTGGTCCTGCTAACCAGGCAACATCTTCCGCATCCTTAATTACCAATATAAACTTTAATTTTATATTTTTCATTCTATCCACAGATTGTAATCTATCTCCAACCTCTGAAATATCCTGATATCTACCTAAAATAGAAGCTAAATAAATATGTAAAGATGCCATAAATTTTTCTACAAGTGAAGAAAAATAAACTTCAAACTTACGTTCTTTTTCCTCTGTTTCATGCCGTTTCTCCGCATTAGGACAACTTTTCTTTGCCTCCAAAAATATAATACTGTCCTCATTATATTTTAAAATAAACTCTACTGTCTTAATTCCATCACCAAGATCCCTGTAAATTTTAGAATTTTCAATATGAAACAAGTTAGATTCATCAAATTCTCCAAATTTCATTTCCGATTCTGTTATCACTTTCACTGTAATACCACCCCAATTTCTTCTCTATACAGTTGACGAAAGGTATCCATAATCGTATTATGTTCCAGTAATTCAAATTCTTTTGCAATCTCACATTGCACTTTATTCATTTCATCTTTATACAACGAAATATACTGAACATTACTGTCTGATTTCCGTTTTATTTCAATGTATTTAGATAAAAAATAATCATGCGTTGAAACAAAAATCTGTACACCCTCTTTTTCCAACATAATTAATAATTCTGCCAACACCGGAATATATTTCGGATTAATATTAGCCTCTGGTTCATCCCAAAATAACACAGAGCCTTTCTCTAATGTTCCGTTTTTAATAAGCTGCCATAATAGAGCTATCTTACGCAAACCTTCTGCGACTAAATTAAATTCCAATTTTGCTTGTGTACCTGGTTTTAAATAAAAACGATCCTCATGTAACGTAACTTTTCCACTGCTAATCTGTTGTAAAATCTTTAAATATTTCTTTCTTGCAGCTGAATCTACACCTCTGGAAATATCAATTTTGGCAGCTGCAATAATATCTAAATAGGTATCATCAAATTCTACATTTCCCATCTTCACTGCTGCATCTAAATTCCATGCATTAGATAAAATCTCTTTTGCTGGAATAAACACACTTGTGAGATCAGACATTTGCTTTTCCCATTTTTCCTCTGTTGTAATCTCCGCATCCCATTTTTTTGTTTTCGTTGAAAATGTCATTCCAATCTTTGCTGTGTCTGATCCTACGGATACTTTTGCTGTATTTTTTCCATTTTTCTTTCTATTTACTAATCGTCCAATACTTGACTGGTCTGGTCGAAAAAGCATAGTCGTTTTCTGTGAAAATGATACATCATGTTTAGAAGCCTGACATGCTGCGTATGCTAATTTCATAATATGAGTTTTTCCCATACCATTCTCACCTACTAGTACATTTAATCCTTTATTAAATGGAATCTTTATATCTTCAAATGCTGTAAAATTATCCGCCTCTATGTTTGTTAATGGCATTTTCGTCACCTCATTTACTATTTTGCTCTAGATTTTTGTATTAAAAGTGTCCTATAGTCACATAATTGTGATATTATATCCATTTTTCTCACATTTTATTTCATATTTTGTAACTATAGATGCATATTTATGATTATACATGATTTATTATCTTTCGTCTAATTATATGTTAAATATAACAACTTTTAAAATCCTCCATTCCCATATAATCGTTGCAACAAATAAAAATGGACTTCTGCCATATATACTTAACAAACAAAATGCACATACTGGTAATGTTGCTCCTGCAACTGGAACTCCTAGTAAGCTACTGTACATATCCTTCATTGTTTTAGCACTTTTGAAATATCTGATCCAATACATTTCATATAAAACCATCAATACAAATGCAATCAAAAGAATTATAGTCCAGCCGGATATTTCATTAATGTTAAAATCTCTGAATATCAATGACAAGCAAGTTACCAACACTTCTCCTATTCTTTCAAATAGCAGTAATATTTATATTTTACCATTGTTTCTGTAATCTCTAACAATTCAAGTATTAACATTTCTCACGTCCTAATTTTTTGCATAATGAACATATTGCTTCTTTACTTTTTATATGCATACTATTGACAAAATTATTTCTCCTACTATAATAAATACAGGTTTATAGTGCTTATATATTAGTATCTGTTTACAGTTGCTACTTAGCCTGTATCCGTCGTATAGAGTCTCCGTGATGGTATCTGCCTGCAGTTGCTTGAATCGCGGGGTCTTTTTATTTATTTAATCCATATCTCATACCCCTGCCGACGTGCAGAATCATACACAGGCATCATATTCTTCTCTAATATATTATAAAAAGTTTCTTTCGAATTTCCCTTTCGATATAATTCCTGCCCAGCCCAAATAGAATGGAGATTATCTTTATAACAACGTTTAAATCTATCATAAATTTCAGCATTTTCATAAATCATCCGATACATCAAATATTGATTGCCTGCAAAACTCTTAAAAAATGGATTCCATTTCGGTAAACCATTACTCTTTGATGAATTTAAAGATGAATCCATTGGCATCAAATTCCAGAGTTCATCATTCATAACAAATGACCATGGAATAAAATGATCAATATCATATTTTTTCTTCTTCACAGGTTGTCCAGTAAAAACATCTCTGATCTCTTGAATTTCCATGATACCCTGCCATAGATTTCTTACATTTTTAAGCTTGCGTGTCTTTTCGTCCATCGGTGTTAATTTATATACTAATCCCGGCACTTCCGGATTATTATTCTGTAGCCATTTTACTTTTTCGTATTGAATCCATCCCCAAATATTGACTGTATGATCTTGAATCATCCTGATCCAACCTTGTTGAAAGTATACTTCTTTCTTTAACTTACTACTTGTTCCTAATAAATATGGAAGGGATACTACCGTTTTATTGAATTTCTGAATATATGCAACCAGCCATTTTGTACTATTCCAATTTATTTTTTCGTCACTTAATGTAAAAAATCCAGCTAATGCTCTGTATGGAACCATATGAGTTAACTGTTCTTTTACTTCCTTTAATTCTTTGTTATATTTCTGAATCGCATTTTTGATTTGTACTTTTGAAGCATTTGCTGGCAGATCACTAAGTTCGGTCAACTGCAAAATTGCTCTTTCCAGCCCATCTTTAATCTGTCCATCCATTGGCATTCCACTTAAATGAATATGAAATTCTCTTACAGAATACCATGCATTCGCAATCATCTCATCTATAATTTCATCAAATGTTGTTTCTGTTTTTCCTTCAGAGATTAACTGTACGATGGCTTCTAACCAGTAAAATTTATAGCAAAAGGATGGATCTTTCATCATCTTAGAAAAACCTTCAATATTTAATTTGTTATGATATTTTGGTTCAATTTCTAAGATATTTTGTCCTTGTAAATCAGAATATTCAACCATCGTTCGTCACCCCGTCCTTCTCTGACATCTCCTGTTATCCATGTTTCTTTGATCTGTAATTGGGGAATTTGTAAAATAAATTCATTGAATGTATCTTCTGTGAAATCTGTGAAATAGCGGCCATTTCTTTCGCCTTCAAATTTGCCATATTTAAACGATGTATAGATGACTCCATTTTCTTTTAATGCTTTATTCATCTTATGAAATACACTCAACAAATCTTTCTTAGTCAAATGCAGGATTGATGCACATGCCCAGATTCCATCATAGCTATCTTGATCATCAAATTGTTCAAACAGCATTTGTTTCACTTTGATTCCTATATATTTTGAAGCTTCTTTGCAAATTGCTTCTGAACCGTCTATTGCCGTTACTTTATAATTTTGCTTTAGAAAATATTTTGTATCACGGCCAGAACCACAGCCGAAGTCTAAGATGGACGCTTCTGGTGGAAGGTATGATAGGAACTTATTTTGTATGTTTGTGAAATCTGCAGATTTTGTTGTTTGTATGAATGATTTTGCGTGTTTGTTGTAGTAATTTATGGTTTTGTTGTTCATTGGAATCCTCGGAATTTCTTCAAATATTAGTTTTAAATATTTTCCCACTTCATTATTTCCCATGGACTATATAAGCTTAAATTTGTATATTTATATACGTCCATCTTTTTTTAATTATTCTATTTCCTCATTCGTTAACTTTACGGGCTTTGTTGGTAATGATATCCGATCTATATATGCCTCATAAGCTTCTAATCCTTGTTTAATTTGTTTGTGATTTCGTAAGGTCTCAGAGGCCTTAATTTCTTCTTGTATATTATATTGATTTACCCATTTCATAAGCACGTTCTAATAAATCCTTTTCTTCTTTCACAAGCCCTGCATCCATAACATTTGTAGCATATATTCTTCCTTTTACTTTTGAATCATCCAAATGCTCAACAAATCCATCCAGATCACCTAAAGATCTTTTTATGATATCTTCTTCTAATCCTGCTGAAATAATATAATAAACATCTTTATGTCCTAAGTTCTGCCAGATTGGATATGTACGATCAATGAATGTTTTCATCTGAGCTGAAATTCCATAAAAATAAACAGGTGTTGCCAAAACTAATATATCCGCCTGTTGATATGCTTTTAAAATATCTCCCATATCATCTCGTTGAACACAAAATCCTCCGTTTTTCATACATGCATCACAAGCTTTGCAAAAATTAATTTTTTTGTCTGATAGACGGATCATCTTGACTTGGTGGCCTGCACTTTTGACGCCTTCTTTAAATTTATCACATAAAATCTGAGAATTACCTTTTCTTCTTGGACTTGCTGATAGGATTAATACCTTTTTAGATTCTTTT
The DNA here is from genome assembly GCA_902362875.1 of Eubacteriaceae bacterium. Taxonomy (GTDB): domain Bacteria; phylum Bacillota; class Clostridia; order Lachnospirales; family Lachnospiraceae; genus Anaerostipes. Next base: position 94,228 of record CABIYF010000012.1, read on the forward strand.
AGTGATTTTATTTCCACGTTCTCTTCTTTATTTTCCTGATAAGTACGTTTTCTATCTTCAAAACTTATTACATTATGAATTCTATTTGCCTTTTTGATGCCCAACCGCTCCATGTCCATATGAAACATCTCAATCGGCATTCCATATTCGTGAAATCCCTCGGGGATGCATAGATTATTATTAACACAATCATTTAATTCATATGAATATTTCTGATATCTATCTATATTCCATTCATAACAATTCATAATCTGTGTTATATAATTAATTGCACCGAGTGTTTTTCGACCATGTGATTTTGTGATTTGAATGTTTCCTGCTAACTCGAAGTATTTCTTGATTTCCTTTTCCTGATATCCAATTTGCTTCATTGCATTAGAAATGACTTCATCTATATACAACGTATAATACTTCCAATTTCTTGGTTCAATGTCCATCATAGCGATCATAAAACGATTACTGACATTTGCAATTAACAAGACATTTCTTCTTCCTAATTTAACTAAATGCGTATCCCAGCAAAATGCAAGTTCCGTTGTTTGCTCATATGGCTGATGTATGTCTTGATTTTTTAAACGTTTTTGAATTGTTTGTGTTACTCCTATTTCCATTTCTATTTTCCTTTTTAATCAGTTTGTTGTTCATTTTTTGTTTAATTTAGATTAACGCATCAATTTAATTTATATGTTCGTATCGATTTAAAATCCTCCATTTTGATATGCTCTGGCAATTACATAAGATGGTTCATAATATGCACTCGCATTATTTGGTTGAATATTGTTTTCTGTTGCTAAGGTATTGAGATCTTTTTCTCCTTTGAGTAGCTCGATCACAAGGTCTGATTTAAATTTTGCACTAAAATTTCTTCTTTTTCTGGACATGACACTGAATCCTTTCTTATGTATTGATTTAAGTATATCAGATTCATTAAGATCTGTCCGAAAAAGTGTCTTAATTTATGAGACCATTATAATAATACGATTTCCATATTTAAAAACTGTAAAATTTTTTTCGTTACCCAATATTGCATAATTCATTATATATGTAAACGGTAAATCAGTGTTACCGATAAATTTTTGATCACTGGATTTTTATCCAGTGATCTTATTTTTTACATTCTGTTGGCAGGTGTT
>CABIYF010000013.1 GCA_902362875.1 Eubacteriaceae bacterium
TCTGTATATGATAAAAAATAAATAATGGTCTGGAAAAGCAGCTAGAGAATTTTGCACGTGTTTTTGACAAGTCGCTTATCCGCTCAATTTCCTGCGAAAACTCGCCTTGAAAGATATTCAAACCAGTAGTCTTTGAGGCTCAAACATTCGCCCAATTGAGCTGCGAACTTATCAAAAACACGGCAAAATTCTAATGCTGCTTTTCCAGACCATTATTTATTTTTTATCATATACCTGAAGGCTATAGTGCTGAACCCACAATATGGTGGAAATTCGAGAGGGGTGTGTATGGGGAACGGTATTGGCTGATGATTTTTGTATTCGCTAACAGAAGATGAATGGAATTCATAGACACCGATTTGTCGAGCTGTTTAAAATCGTTTATAAACTGAAGTTTGGAAGGCTCAAAAACTCACAAACCTTCCGTTTACGAAATCAAAAATTCTTAGCCAATACCGTACAACATACACACTTGTAGTGATTTGAATAGCCGTCCGTGTATATGAGAAAAACGAAATAATAATATAAAGGATCCAGAACCATTGAAATTTTGCCGTCGTTTTGAACGGTTCGCAGCAAATTTGGTGCAATGTTTGAGCGAAGCGAGTTTTGCAAGGAAAATTTGCGAATCAGCGACCATTCAAAACGGCGAGCATAAATTTCTGGTCTGGATCCTTTATATTATTATTTCGTTTTTCTCATATACATTTGAACGACTACCTTCAAATTACAATTTACAGTAAGTTATCAGCCAATTCCTCCATAGTCTTAACATTCTCATCATTCATAGTAGACTTGATCGTAACAACAGGATCAACAATCTCAATATTCTTAAATCCTTCTACAATACCTTTCATAATCTTCGCAGCCATTGGTGCCCAAGATCCATTTTCCATGAATGCGACTTTACGTTTCTGATAGTTTTTAGCTTTTAAGTGATGTAAAAAGTCTTCCATGCATGGGAAGATTCCTGCATCGTATGTTGCTGCTGCCAGTACCAGTCTGTCATAGCGGAATGCATCTTCGATCACTTCTGCCATATCATCTCTGGAAAGGTCTGCTACTACGACTTTTGGAGCACCTTTTGCTTCCAAGATTTCTGCTAATTTCTTTGCTGCAGCTGCTGTATTTCCATGGATAGATGCGTATGCGATCAGGATTCCTTCGTTCTCTGGTTCATATTTGCTCCATGTGTCATATAATCCGATATAATATCCAAGGTTTTCTTTTAAGATTGGTCCGTGTAATGGGCAGATGATCTCAATATCTAATCCTGCTGCTTTCTTTAACAGATTCTGTACCTGTACTCCATATTTACCACAGATGTTAAAGTAATAACGTCTTGCTTCGCATGCCCAGTCTTCGTCTGCATCTAAGGCTCCGAATTTACCGAATCCATCTGCTGAGAATAAGATCTTCTCTGATGTTTCATAAGCTACCATAACTTCTGGCCAATGAACCATTGGTGCCATAACGAACTGTAATGTATGAGATCCAAGAGATAATGTATCTCCTTCTTTTACTACCACTTTGCGTCCTTCTAAATCGAATGTGAAGAACTGAGGGATCATATTAAATGTCTTTGCATTACCAACAACCTGTGCTTCTGGGTATTTTTCTGCTAATACTTGTAAGCTTGCTGCATGGTCTGGTTCCATATGAGATACTACAATGTAATCTACTGTTCTTCCGTCTAATGCTTCTTCTAAGTTTGCAAGCCATTCATCTGTCTTGCGTGCATCTACGGTATCCATAACGGCTACTTTCTCGTCTAAGATCACATATGAGTTATAAGAGACACCGTTTGGTACTACATACTGGCTTTCAAATAAATCGATATCGTGATCGTCCACACCGATATATTTTACTGAATCTGTCACTTTAATATCTTTCATTGTCTTACCTCCAAAATTAAATTACTTATGCTTTTTCAACTGTTCTTACTATAACATAGTTTGGTGGAAATATCCAGTAGTAACAGTTACTATTTTTAATACAATTTAATTTTTCTAGAAAATCAATATAAAAATCCCCAAGCAAAACCTCAATCTTGCTCGGGGGATTTTTTATCATCTCTTTGGATGCTTCATGCAACTTGAATTATCTATGCATTGAGAAGCTATCCATATCATAGCGTTTTAAGTTGTCTGTGATCTTACGATCGTCTGCGGATTTGATCAGATTTTCTCTGACTTTACGTGCCTTGATGATCTCTTCGTTACGGCTTGGTCCACCAACGCATCCGCCTTCGCATGCCATACCTTCGATGAAGTCTTCTGGTAATCTTCCTCTCTGTAAGAACATTAAGGCTTTCTTACATTCAGCTGCACCATTGGCTTTGCATACTTTGATATCTTCGTTCTGTTCTGTCTCTTTCATGTATTCTAATACAGAATCTGTTACTCCACCAGAGTTTCCATAGAATTTACCAAAGATTGTGGAATCCTGATATGTATTCTCTGCTGGCTCTAATTCTACGTCTTTTGCTTTCAGAATTGCTAAGATCTCGTTGTAGTTTAATGCGTAATCAGCATTTCCTTCAATCTTCTGATCTGCTACTTCTGATTTCTTAGCTACACATGGTCCAACGAATACTGTGACAGCTTCTGGATCTTTTGCTTTGATCATTCTTGATACTGCACACATTGGAGATACAGTTGTAGAAATAAGATCTGCAAGATCTGGATAATGTTTGCGGATCATATTTACGAATCCTGGGCAGCATGAAGTTGTTCTCTTCTCACCGTTTCTGTAAGCTTCTAACCATTCTTCTGCTTCACTGCATGTTGTCATATCTCCACCAAGACCTGCTTCGATCAGATCAGCAAATCCTGCTTTCTTTACTGCCTGTCTCCAGCTTTCCATTGTGATATCTTTTCCAAACTGTCCTTCTGTTGCTGGTGCAAGGATTACATATACATTCTTGTCTGCTTTAAGATCTGCGATTACATTTGTGATCCATGTTTTTGTTCCGATCGCTCCGAATGGACATTTTGCTGCACACTGTCCGCAACGGATACATTTTTCTTCATCGATCACTGATACTCCGTATTCATCATAAGAAATTGCGTCTACTGGACAGCTGTCTTTACATGGTCTTGATACATGAGCGATCGCATTGTATGGACAGGCTTTCGCACACATACCACATTCTTTACATTTCTGAGAATCGATTCTTGATCTTGTATGTCCTGGTTCGATCGCTCCAAAACGACATGCTTTGATACAGTCTTTTCCAAGACAGTTCTGACAGTTGTTTGTTACAACATAGCTTGAGATTGGACAGTCTGCACATGCAGATTTGATTACCTGCACGATATTTCCATCGTCTTCTGCTCCTGGAGCTTTTCCCTCTGCTAAACGAATTCTCTGTCTTACGATTTCTCTTTCTTTGTAGATGCAGCAACGGAATGTTGGTTCTGGTCCTTCGATCATCTTCTCTGGGATCAGATCACGTTCTTCCTCTAATGTTCCCTCAAATGACGCCTTTGCTACTAAATACAGTACATCTTTTTTCAGATTCTGAATGCTTGTTACATCATACATAATAGTTTACCCTTCCTTATAAAACACTTAACTAAAACACCCTAGATATTGTTATTTTTTTATCTATGTGCATTATAACAAAAAAAATAAATTTTCTCTACAATGCTTAAAGAAAAGTACAAAAAATATGCAATTTTTTTAAAATTGTACAATTAACATTTTTTTAACACTAGCCTTGTCCGTATATTGCATACAATTATTGTTAAAAGAAAGACACAATTATCTGAAAATTATTCTCATTATAGTTTAAAGTTATGGCAAACTGCTATTTTTATGTATTTCACAATCCTTTTTATATCTGTTATTGTATAGTTTAATTGATAGAAAATTATTAAATTTATATAAATGGAAAGGATAGATTTATGAGACCATACAGATATGATATTGTTGGTAGTTTTTTAAGACCAGATTATTTAAAAGATGCACGTGCTGAATATGCAGAAGGAACTTTATCTGCAGATGAATTACGTGAAGTTGAAGATAAAGCGATCAAAGAGCTTGTTGAAAAGGAAAAAGCTGTCGGATTAAAAGCTGTTACAGATGGAGAGTTAAGACGTCGTTACTGGCATCTTGATTTCCTTGCTTCCTTGATCGGTGTTGAAGAAATTAAAGCTGAGCACTGGTCTGTTTCATTTAAAGGACATCAGCCAAAGGCTGCGACACTTGAGATCGTTGACAAAATTGATTTTGATGAAAACAGTGAATTCTTAGATCATTTTTCTTACTTGAAAGAAATTGCTGGGGATGTTGACTGCAAGATGACAATTCCTTCTCCTGCAATGCTTCATCTGATTTGCTGTGTTCGTGGTAGTGAAACTTACAAAGCGATCGATCGCTATAAAAACGAAGATGATCTGTATCATGAGATCGCTCTTGCTTACCAGAAAGCGATCAAAGCATTCTACGAGCGTGGATGCCGTTATCTTCAGTTTGATGATACATCTTGGGGTGAATTCTGTGATCAGAGCAAACGTGATGATTATGCTAGTCGTGGGCTTGATCTTGACCAGATTGCGAAAAATTATGTGAAGATGATCAATGAAGCTTTAGAAGCAAAACCTGAGGATATGACAATTACAATGCATATCTGCCGTGGTAACTTCCGTTCTACTTGGTTCTCTTCTGGTGGTTATGAACCAGTTGCTGAAACTTTATTTGGTGGTTGCAACATTGATGGTTTCTTCTTAGAGTATGATAGTGACCGTTCTGGTGATTTCAAACCTTTACGTTTCATCAAAGATCAGAAAGTTGTTTTAGGTCTCGTAACTTCTAAAGACCCTCAGTTAGAAGATAAAGAAGAGATCAAATCTCGTATTAAAGAAGCTACTCAGTATGTTGCTCTTGATCAGCTTTGCTTAAGTCCTCAATGTGGATTTTCTTCTACAGAGGAAGGGAATATCTTAACTGATGATGATCAGTGGAAGAAGATGGCTCTTATTAAGGAGATTGCTGAGGAAGTTTGGGGATAGGGATATCCGTAATACATATTTCAAAATATAACAAATAAAAGAATCCGGCACTGCAATTTTTACATCTGCCGGATTTGTTTTATTATATCCAATTTTCATCTATTTCCTTTTTCAACTGGCAAAACATATCATAAAATTTTTCTTTTGCCTGTAAAATAATTGATAATGCGATATTCTGATTATAAGAATGTGTCACATTATTTCTTTCTCTTAACGCTTTTAACCATAAATCTTCATCTTTGATCATTCCTGCTTTATATGCTGTTTTTAGAATAATCTTCGGTGAACCTGTTGCACCTTCCTCGTATCCATGATTTTGTAAGATTTCTTTCATCATCTTCCATGACTGTTCAAATGTGATTTCATATAATCCTACCAAACCTGTTAACACTACGTTATCATAAGGTTCTTCGTAGTTATAAATGTCTTTCATATTCGTTAATGCCTGGCAAAAATTTTCATATTTTTTCATAAATGATCTTTCCCTCCTTTTGTATGGATTCTAGCAGTTCTGGCTGCATAGGCTCATCTAAATCTACGATATCATATTCTAATAATGTCGTTGTTTCTTCTTCTACATCTAATGCAAAACGATCTATGTTACCTCCTTTTACCGCCAGATCTATATCACTTGTCCTTTTGTAATCTCCCCTTGAACGTGAACCAAATAAAAGGACTTGTTCTACATTATATTTTTTTGCCAATTCTCTAATCTCATCAATCACTTGTTGTTTGATTCCTGTCTGTTCTATTTTAATACTATCCATTCAAATTTCCTACTTTTACTTCTATCTAAATTCTTAAATCAGTGTTTTTTATTATACCACACTCTTTTTACATTTTCTTAGAAATCAAAGAAAAAGTCCCTGGAAAATTCCAGAGACTTTAAAGGGCTATTATTTACATTTTATTATTGTGTGTTCTTATTTATTGTTTTGTTTATTTTACATTGAAAGCTTTAATTCCAGGATATACTGCGCTGTCTCCTAATGCCTCTTCGATTCTTAATAACTGATTGTATTTTGCAACACGTTCAGATCTTGATGGTGCTCCTGTCTTGATCTGGCATGTGTTTAATGCAACGGCTAAGTCAGCAATCGTTGTATCTGCTGTTTCTCCGGAACGATGAGATGTTACAGCTGTGTATCCAGCTTTGTGTGCCATCTTGATCGCTTCTAATGTCTCAGAGATAGATCCGATCTGGTTTAATTTGATCAGGATAGAGTTTCCTGCTCCCATTTCGATTCCTTTGGAAAGTCTTTCTGTGTTTGTTACAAATAAGTCGTCTCCGACTAACTGTACTTTATCTCCAAGTCTTTCTGTCAGTTTCTTCCATCCTTCCCAGTCTTCTTCATCTAATCCATCTTCGATAGAGATGATTGGGTATTTCTCACATAATGCAGCCCAGTGCTCGATCAGTTCTTCTGCTGTATACTCTGTTCCTGCTTTAGGAAGTTTATAATATCCTTTACCTTTTTCACTCTTCCATTCTGAAGATGCAGCGTCCATAGCGATTCTGAAGTCTTTTCCTGGCTCGTATCCTGCTTTTTTCACTGCTTCTAAGATTGTTTCGATTGCTTCTTCATCAGATTTTAATGCTGGTGCAAATCCACCTTCATCACCTACAGATGTAGCAAGTCCTCTTTCTTTTAAGATTCCTGCTAATGCATGGAATACTTCTGCACACCATCTTAAACATTCTTTGAATGATGGAGCTCCAACTGGCATGATCATGAATTCCTGTACATCAAGTCCTGATGATAATGCATGACATCCACCATTTACGATGTTCATCATTGGTACTGGAAGTCTGTTTCCTGATACTCCACCTAAGAATCTGTATAAAGGTACTTCAAGAGATGTAGCTGCTGCTCTTGCTGCTGCGATCGATACAGCTAAGATTGCATTTGCTCCGAAGTTTGATTTGTCAGCTGTTCCATCTGCATCGATCATTGCTTTGTCTACTGCATATGTATCAGAAGCATCTAATCCGATGATTGCTTCACTGATCTTTGTATTGATATTTTCTACGGCTTTTGTAACACCTTTTCCTAAATATCTTTCTTTATCTCCGTCTCTTAACTCCAGAGCTTCGAATTCTCCTGTAGATGCACCACTTGGAGCTGTTCCTCTTGCGACTGTTCCGTCTACTAATGTGATCTCAGCCTCAACAGTTGGGTTTCCTCTGGAATCTAAGATTTCTCTTCCGACAACTTTTTCAATTTCTAAATAATTCATTTCGAATGTAACTCCTTTCCCTTTACATAGCAGTACTCCTCGCTGGAAGAAGGGTAAGCTTCCAGTTTGAGATCGTTTTGTTGCAGGTGTTGATCTCAATCGAGGAGTCCACATGATTCATTCACGTTTTAGTTAGTGTTGTCTAACTGATATTTATCATACAAGATTTGTCTGAAAAAATCAATGGGTGTATATGATAATAATTATCATATACACCCTGGTTGATTATTTCTTTTTATTCAGGCTCTTAATCGTCACCTGTGCATTTTTAGCATTTACTACTTTTGTGACTTTATAGGTAATTCCATTGATCGTTGCCGTCTGATTAACCTTAACTCCTGTATATGTACTTGGTTTCTGAGCTGTTGTCGGTTTACTATTACTCGTTGTTGGCTTGCTATTGCTGGTTGTTGGTTCTGGATCTTTTACTGGCGGTTTTTCCTCTTCTTTTTTCGTAATCTTAATTCTTTCCCAACTATCTTCTGCGGTATTTCCTGCTGTATCTTTTGCTGTTACATAAATGGCATAAGTTCCCGCATTGGATGGCTGCCATTTAGCATATGCATCGTATGTATAGCCTCTAATGATCTCTTTCTTGCCATTACTATCAATTGCATAAAATTGATATTGAAGATTTTCGCCGCTTGGTCTTACTGAAATTGAAATGGTATCTCCTGTCATTGCGTTCGTTTTATCTACATCCAATACAATTCTGGTTCTTCCATCTGCTTCCGCCGTCTGGGTTGTATAATGCACTGTGTCATTTGGTGTAAATTGGACCGCCACTTTATATTTTCCTAATGGCACCGGCTGATCTTCATTAACAATCTTCCATGTTCCATAAATTGGCTGATATTTACCCTTGATCGTTACGGAAGCAACTCCTGTATCAATGGCAATATCTTTTAATGTCTTTTGTGAATCATAGATACTTCCATCCAATCCCACACCTTCTAATTTCGGTGTCTGTTTGATCACATTGATCGCTATGCTTCCTGTGTATGATTTGTATTGTTCATCTTCTGGTGTAAATGTATATTCCACTGTTTTTGTTCCAACTTCCGGCATATCATCTGGAGTTTTAAATTTTAATGTTCCTGACACTTCTGTGCCGTCTGGTGTTACAAATTTGGCTTTGGATGTATTTAATTTTAAATCAGAGATTGTCTGTCCATAATGTAGTTCATTACTTCCTTCAACTGCTGGCTCGGCTCCTTCTTTTGGAATTACTGAGATTCTATCAGTTAATATTATATGAACTTTAAACGTAATATCATCATAATTATCGCTGTGAATCGTAAAATTAATCTCTGCCTGATCACCAATATTCCTATTTTTACTTACATTATAACTGTAGCTTGCAGCTGTTTTCTGTGCTTCTGTCACAATTTCATTGGATACATTTGTTATCTCTGCTTCATAAGATATATTGGAGATATCAGAAGGAAGATAATCTTTTAGATTGATCTTTTATTTTAGATCATTGCATCCACATCCGTTAAGACTTCATCCATAATTGCCATTGCATCTCGAAGTTCTGTTTCCGTAATGATCAGTGGGGGAGCTATGATGATATTGTTTTCATGGCTGTAAGTTGAGAATCCTTTTTTCTTTAATTTCCCAATGATTCCACCCATAATATTTTCTGGATCCTTGTTATATTCTACCAATGGTTCTTTTGTTTCTTTATCTTTGACTAATTCGATCGCTGAGAATAATCCTTTATATCTAACATCTCCAACACATGGATGTTTTCTCTTTAATTCTTCTTCGATCTGTCCTAAGATCTTGCCCATAGCTTTTGATCTTTCGACTAATTTTTCTTCTTTGTAAACATCTAAGGTTGCAAGCCCTGCTGCGCAGGCGAGTGGATGTCCAGAGTATGTCAGACCGCACATTAACTTGTGATCGTCAAAATAATCTGCGATCTTTTTATCTACGATAACTCCTCCTAATGGAACATATCCGCATGTGATACCTTTGGCAAAGCTTACAAGATCCGGTTTTACATCCCAGTTTTCAAAAGCAAATGTCTCTCCGGTTCTTCCCCATCCCATCATAACTTCATCACAGATCATCATGATTCCAAATTCATCACAGATATCACGGATTCCCTGCAGATATCCGTCTGGCGGGATGATACATCCATTAGATCCTGTGATTGTTTCACATTCGATCGCTGCAATGGAGTATGGATCTTCGTAGATGATCTGTTCTCTTAATTTAGCCAGATAATATTTTGTTGCCTCTGCTTCGCTCTTAAATTCGATTGGTTCACGGTAGATATATGGATCAAAAAATTTGACATATCCGGATACACCATTGCTTTCACAGTTAAATCTTCTTGGTTCTCCTGTTAGGTTTCCGGCTCCCATCGTTGACCCGTGATAGGAACGATAACGGCTGAATACTTTGTTTCTTCCTGTGTATAATCTTGCCATCTTTAATGCATTTTCATTGGCATCAGCTCCGCCCAGTGTGAAAAATACTTTACTCATGTTATCCGGTGCCAGTTCAATGATTCGGGATGCCAGTTCTGATTTTACATCGACTGCATATCCAGGGCCGATAAATGGCAGTTTATGTGCCTGTTCAGCGATCGCATCGGCTACTTTTTCGTTTCCAAAACCGATATTTAAGTTTACCAGCTGGGAACTCATGTCGTAATATTTGTTACCATCGATATCATAGAAATAGATTCCTTCTGCTTTGGTAACAACCGTTGGATCTAAAGCTCCCTGTACACTCCATGAATGAAGCACATGTTCTCTGTCTAATGTTTTGATCTCTTCTTTGCTCATTTCTCTCATAGTCTCATCCTCCTGTTAGTCTTCCCATAGCTGTTGATAGATGTTGATCATATCTTGTTTTGTTACTTCTTTTCTTGTATTTGAAGGGCTGCCGCTTGCATATGCATCTGCTGCCATCTTTTCTGTCACTTTCATGAACTGTTCTTTGTCAATTCCGTATTCATCTAAGGTTGGTATTTCACATTCCCTGCAGATATCTCCCAGTGCCTTGATAAATAAATCTGCTGCCACTTCATCAGAATCTGTCTCGTTTGCAACGCCTATTTCTCTGCCTAGTAATGCAAAACGTTCGACTGCCCCGTCTTTTGCAAATGCAAGACATTTACTTAATAGCATCGCATTGGACATTCCATGTGGTACGTGAAATAATGCTCCGATTGGACGGCTCATTCCATGTACGATCGTTACCGATGAATTCGTGATGACCACTCCTGCCTCTAAAGCTGCCAATGCCATCTGTTCTCTGGCTTCTTCGTTGTTCCCATCTTTGTATGCAATCGGCAGATACTTAAAAATACGTTTAATCGCTGAGATTGCAAATATATCTGTTAACGGCTGTGCTTTCTTTGAAGTATAACCTTCCACTGCATGTGTCAATGCATCAAGCCCAGGAGCCGCTGTTACTGATCTTGGACTTGTCATTGTAAATGTATAATCCACGATGGCTGTATCCGGCATCAAAACCGGACCTTTTAACAGCATCTTAATCTCTGTTTTCGTGTCTGTAATAACGGTAAACCATGTTGCTTCTGAACCAGTTCCCGCAGTTGTCGGAATCGCGATCATTTTGGGAAGTGGTGTTGTGATCTCTTTTCCCATAAAATCTGCAATTGTTTTGTCCTGTTCCGCTGCCAGCAATGCGATTGCTTTCATGGAATCTAAGGGACTTCCGCCTCCGATACCGATCAGAAAATCACATCCTTCTTCTTTATAGACCTTTGCTCCTCCTTTGATCATTACATCGGTTGGTTCTCCCGTAATTTCTGTATATATGGCATATTGTATGTGAAGTTCATCTAAGATCTCTGTGATCTTTTTTACATTTCCTACGCGTTCCATGACCTTGCCAGATACGATCAGAGCCTTTTTCCCGGCTGTTTGAAATTCTTTTTTTGCATCCTGTAATGCACCTTTTCCTGTGATAACTTTTCCTGGCATTACAAACTCATGACTCATATTGTCCGCCTCCTTGTTGGTCGTTTCTGTTATTTCTTTTAACAATTTAGATGATAGCATATTCTTCTATATCTAAAAATGTCCATCTCCTCTAAAGATTTTCCACTTACTTTGTCCACTGTGGACAATTTCTCCACATAAAAAAGGATGATTCTACTTTGAATCATCCTTTTCATTTAGCTTTCCTGCCCCAAAAATTTACGAATCTTAAATGCTAATTGTAAGTTAAACTTAACATTTATATCATGAAGATCTCGTCCCAATAGTTCTTGTATTCTTTTTATTCTGTATTTTACTGTATTTCTATGTACATATAATCGTTCCGTTGTCCTTGCGATATTACAATCCTCCTGTAAATATATATCTAATGTTTTCATAAGTTGTGTATCATTTGCTCGATCATATGTCTGTAGACTTCCGATCTGTTCTTCTATGATCCGATCCATTATATTATCATTTTTTATAGAAAATAATAATTGATAAATTCCCATTTCTTCATACATTCTGGATTGTGCTGTCCGTTTACACATATGAAGCATGTTTAAGGCCTGCTTTGCTTCTACCACACTGTCTTTCAGATCCCTGATCGCCTGAAAAATATCACCCGCACCAGCACTAATCGTATCTTCTTTATGATAAATTTGATAAAAGGATTCCACATTACTTCTCAGTTTGCTGATCACCTCATGTACAGGTATCTTAGTTTCTTCCAGATCATATATTGCAGCCACTCCATCTGCCTCAACCAACGTTAAAACTAATTTTTGTGTATTCATACTTTGTCTGCATGCCTGCATCAAATGCTCCAAATCTCCTTTATCTCTATCTGGTGATAAAAATAAGGCAATATGTTTTTTCTTTTCATCAAATCCAAATCTTTTGGCTCTTTCATATATTTCCTCGGAAAACTCATATAAACATTCTGTCATAAATTTTTCAATAGATTTCTGGTATTCCTGTGTGTTGTATACATTTCGATAGATTTCAGAAATGATATTGGTAACTGGAATATCATATGGCAGAGTCATCAATGGAATATTTAGTTTCTGTGCATGATCAATCCATTCTTGCGATATCTCTTTGATATATGGACCAATCTCAATGATAATTCCAGCAGCATAATTCTTTGCAACTGTCTGAATCAAAATTTTCATCTCATGATCAATGTCATGAAATCCAACACCACTTGTAAAAACTAATTCTCCTCTTCTAGCCCAATTGACTCCATCTGCCATCTCAATTACATGCGCGCCAGTAATTTCTCTTAACAGAATATTATCTCCTGTAAGCAGTTTTCCTTTCTGAAAATCTTTTAACTGAAATAATTCCTCGTATTTCATAGATATCACCTCATTTTCATTGTGTATGATCATGAAACCTAAATCGTATATAAAAGAAAAAGCCTTCCAATAGATTTCTCCATTGAAAGGCTTTGTATATTCTGTATAAATTCCGTAACGTATGATTAACGTTTAGAGAACTGTGGTGCACGACGTGCTTTGCGAAGACCTGGTTTCTTTCTTTCTTTCATTCTTGGGTCTCTTGTTAAGAATCCAGCTTTCTTTAATGTTGAACGGAATTCTCCATCAACCTGTAATAAAGCTCTGGAAATACCATGACGGATTGCTCCAGCCTGTCCTGTAAATCCACCACCCTGAACGTTTACTAATACATCATATTTGTCAACTGTATCTGTTGCAACTAATGGCTGACGTACAACTACTTTTAAAGTTTCTAATCCAAGATATTCATCGATATCTCTTTTGTTGATTGTGATTTTTCCTGTTCCAGGTACTAAATATACTCTGGCAACACTGTGTTTTCTTCTACCAGTTCCGTAATATTTTGCTGTAGCCACTGCTTCTTCCTCCTTCAAAAATTAATACTTGATCTCTAATGCTTTTGGCTGCTGAGCTGCATGATTGTGCTCTGCACCTGCATATACGTGAAGTTTCTTAATCATCTGTCTTCCTAAAGGTCCTTTTGGAAGCATTCCTTTAACTGCAAGATAGATTACGTCTTCAGGTTTTTTAGCTAATTTTTCTTTTAATGTCTGTTCTTTCATTCCACCAACATAGTCTGAATGATGATAGTAGATCTTCTGGTCTAATTTCTTACCAGTTACTTTGATCTTCTCAGCGTTGATAACAATCACGTTATCTCCTGTGTCGATATGTGGTGTATAAGTTGGTTTGTTTTTTCCTCTTAAGATTGTTGCGATCTCAGATGCTAAACGTCCTAATGTATGTCCTGTAGCATCAACTACATACCATTCTCTTTCAATTGTTGATGGGCTGGCCATAAAACTTTTCATGGTGTTCCTCCTTAAAATTTCTATCAATCATATGTGTCTATATTAAATACTCCCACCGGGGCATTGGGGTAGTATTCTCTCGCATGTCACAGTTTCTTATTATATAATACGCAGCCGGGTGTGTCAAGATTTTTTCTCGTTGTTTTTGATAAATTTTTGATGTTATCCACAAGATGGTCTGTATTTTATCATTCTTTCCACAATATATGGGTATATTGTCCCCGTTAATGTTGAAATTGTGTTGATAAAACTTATTTTTTCTTATATTCATGTGGACAAATCATTTTTAGACGTACATTATATGAGATATGCCACAATCGGTAATGTTATAATTGATAATAATGTTGTCAAGACAATTCCCCTGCTGCAGATCGAACTGTCTAAACCGTAATCAATCGACATCATCACTGCCATGCTGCCATTCGGCATTCCAAACATCAGTACCATGATCCCTGAAAGTATCGGATCAATATGAAAGTTTCTGATCAAAACTGCTGCAATGATCGGAATGACCAGCATTTTTAAAAATGTGAAGAAATACAGTTTTTTATCTTTGAATACTTCGATCAGTGGAAGTTTCGCTACGGATACTCCTGTCAGGATCATCGATAATGGAATACAGGAATTTCCAAGGTAATCCACGAAACTTACCGCTGGTGCCGGTACTTTGATCTTAAACAGAAAAACTATCATTGCGATCAGACTTGCTGCGATTCCCGGATTGATCATCTTTTTCCATTCAAACTTGATCTTTGCCTTTTCCCCTGTCTGCAATGCTTTCTCTTTCTCAAACAGATAAATTCCATACGAATAGAAAATAATACTATAGACAAAAGAATATAATACGACATAAAAGATCGCACCTTTTCCATATAACTCTTCTATGATCGGAATTCCCATAAATCCCAGATTTGAAAAGATCAGCATGACAGAATAAATGTTTCTTTGATTCTTTGGAATCCTTAAAATCCGCACAAACAGGGGACTGATAAGAATCAATATTGCAAATAAGATAACTGCAAGCAACAGGTTGGTAAGTACCATTGTCCAGTTTCCATTTTCAGAGGAACCAACAACGCCTGAAATGATCAGGGCTGGATTGAATATGTTAAGTACCAGACCTGATAACTGTGATTCCGTACGGTCTGTGATCCATTGTTTTTTGTAGCTTAGATATCCAATAAACATAAACCCAAACAGCACTAATAATTTCTGAAATATGATCCAGCTATTCTGCATTGATTCGGTCCTCCGGATATTCTATCTGAATTAATGTCAATCCTTTTGCTGGAAGTTTTGGTCCTGGTGTGACTCTTTCCTTGGATGCCAGAATCTCTTTGACCCATTCTGGTTTTTGTTTCCCTCTTCCAACCTCTAAAAGCGTTCCTGCCATTAAACGCACCATATTATAGAGAAAACCGCTTCCTGTGACTCTCATCGTGATGTATCTGCCATTCTGTGTAACATCACATTCATAAATCTCTCTTACATAGGATGTAACCTGTGCTTTGCTGCTGCACATACTGATAAAACAGTGTTCTCCTAAGAAATAAGAAGCTGCTTCTTTCATTTTCTCCACATCAAGCGGTACATATACAAAATGATGATGTCTGCTCGTGACTGGGTTATCATATCTTGCATTGTAAAAGGTATATTCGTATGTCTTTCTTGTATCCTGAAATCTTGGATGGTAATCTAATGGCACTTCTTTAGAGTCCTGAACAATGATATCTTCTGGAAGTCTTGCATTTAATGCTTTTGCCATCTTTTCTCCCGGAATGCGGCTTTCTGTATCAAATACAGCCACATTTCCTAATGCGTGGACTCCTGAATCGGTTCTGCTGGCTCCGATCACTTTGATGTCTTCTCCTGTAAGTTCTGATATATGCTTATTTAAGACACCTTCGACTGTGATCTCGTTCGGCTGTACCTGCCATCCACAGTAATTTGTCCCATCATAGGCTACGACTAATTTTACTCGTTTCATCGTATCTTACCTCCATGGACTGAAAAATGATAAATAGATCATGGCTGCTAAAAATACAAATAAGAAAATATATGCCATTTTATCTCTTTTTTCGTACTTTAATGGTTTTAATTTGCTTCTTCCAACACCACCATGGTAACAGCGGGATTCCATTGCCATTGCAAGATCATTTGCTCTTCGAATTGCTGCTACAAATAATGGTACGATGATCGGTACCATGCTTTTTACTCGTTTTAAGAGACCTCCAGATTCAAAATCGATTCCTCTGGCTGTCTGGGCTTTCATGATCTTTTCTAATTCTTCTGTTAAGATTGGAATAAATCTCAGTGCAATTGACATCATCATTGCAATCTCATGTACTGGTACTCCGACTTTATTAAGAAACCCCAGTGATTTGTCTAGTCCGTCTGTCAGTTCATTTGGTGTTGTTGTAAATGTCAGTAAGGATGTTCCTAATACAAGCATGATCAGACGACTTCCTAAATAAATGGTTGTTCTGATCCCTTCTGCGGAAATTGATATGATCCAGAACTGGATCACTGGTTTTCCTGGAATAAACAACATATTGATCATTACAGAAAATAACAAGATCACTGCGATTGCTTTTAGCCCTCTTAAAATATATTTTACAGGTACTTTTGAAATCTTAATCATTATGATCAAAAATAACAGTGACATCACATAAGTTGCAGGTGATTTATGCATAAATAATGTAATGACGTAAATTAAGACTGCAAATAGTTTCACTCTCGGATCTAATCTGTGGATCAGAGAGTCTTCTTTATAATATTGTCCAATTGTAATATCTTTGAGCATTTTATTTTCCTCTCAGTCCTTTTAATCCTTCTAAGATTGCATCTTTTGTTTCTTCTAATGTCAGTAAATCTCTCTTGATCGGGAAACCTCTGTCTGCAAGTTCTTCGCATACCTGACGATAAAATGGTACAGCGAGTCCTGCCGCTTCTAATTCTTTCTTATGAGAGAATACTTCTTTTTTATCTCCTTCATACATGACCTGACCGCCATTCATGACGATCACACGCTGTGCATAATCTGCAACATCTTCCATGCTGTGTGATACCAGAATGATCGTGATTTTTTTCTCTTCATGTAATTTCTTTAAGAGATTTAAAATCTGGTCTTTTCCAACTGGATCTAATCCTGCAGTTGGTTCATCTAAGATGAAATATTCTGGGTCCATAGCAAGGATTCCTGCGATCGCTACTCTTCGTTTCTGACCCCCAGATAATTCAAATGGGGATTTCTGATATAATTTCTCTGGTAAACCGACATCTTTTAAGCATTTGACTGCAATCTCTGCCGCTTCTTCTTTTGTCTTTCCAAAATTCATTGGTCCGAAACATACATCATCTAAGATCGTTGTCTCAAACAACTGATGTTCTGGATACTGGAAACAGATTCCGACTTTTCCTCGAAGTTCCCGCAATGGATAGCCGTCTGCATAAATATCTTCATCATCAAAATAAATCTTTCCTGATGTTGGTTTGATCAAGCCATTCAGATGCTGGATCAATGTTGATTTTCCAGAACCTGTGTGACCGATCACTGCGATAAATTCTTCTTTTTTTATTTCTAAGTTTACATCTTTTAATGCATAATTCTTCTTACTGGAATTATCTTCGTATGCATAACTTACATGTTCTAAACGAATTGACATAATTCTTCCACCAGCTCTTCCTTTGTTGTTATCGTATCAGATAGGTTGACACCTTCTTTTTTCAGTTCCCATGCCAGTTCTGTTGCGTATGGAACTTCCAGACCTAATGCTTTCATCTCGTCGACCCTTGAGAAGATCTCTTTTGGTTTGCCATCCATAACAACTTTCCCCTGATCCATGACGATAATACGATCTGCTAAGATTACTTCTTCCATATGATGTGTTACCATAAGGATCGTAATATTCTTTTCTTTGTTCAATGCTTTGACAAGTGATAAAACATGTCTGCGGCCTTCTGGGTCTAACATGGCTGTTGGTTCGTCTAATACGATGCATTCTGGTTCCATTGCCATGATCCCTGCGATCGCTACTCTTTGCTTTTGTCCTCCTGAGAGATGATTTGGACTAGCTTCCTTGTATGCGATCATTCCTACGCCTGTCAGAGCCGCTGTGATCCTTGTCCAGATGTCTTGTGGTTTGACTCCAAGGTTCTCTGGACCAAAAGCTGTATCTTCTTCTACCGTTGTTCCAACGATCTGATTATCTGGATTCTGGAAAACGATTCCTGCACTCTGTCTGACATTTAAGAGTGTACTCTCATCTTTTGTATCCATCCCTTTGATATAGACTGCTCCTTCTGTCGGCATCAGCAGTCCATTAATATGCTTTGCAAGAGATGATTTTCCTGAACCATTCTTTCCAAGGATTGCTACGAATTCTCCTTGTTCGACATTGATATCAATATGATCGATCGCTGCGATCTCTTGTTTGTCTTCTTCTGTATCTCCGTAAGTCACATATTTGTGAACTAAGTCTTTGATTTTTAGTATGGACATAAATATCCTCCAATCTGATTTTTGGCTTTTATTTTCTTAAACTTATTTCAAGCCATAATAATGTTAGTATAGTATACCTTGGAAGCGGAAGCAAGATTTCATAAGAGATTCCCTAGGATTTTCCTATAAAATAAAGAAAAGTCTTATCCCGGTTGTTCCGAGATAAGACCTCTTTGTTGTTGTTGTCGATTTGGAATTTAAATAATATAGTCAGTATTGAACTGTTGATTAAACTAATTCAAGTACTACTTTTAATGCTGCATCACCTTTACGCTGAGCAATCTTAACGATTCTTGTGTAACCACCGTTACGTTCAGCATATTTTGGTGCATACTCGTCGAATAACTTAGCTGTTAAATCAACTTTCTTTGTATTAGCTTTCTTACCAGCTGCTTCTGTAGGAACTTCTGTTACAGGATATAATACCTTTAACATCTGTCTTCTTGCATGTAAGCGGGATGGTAAATCTTTTTTGATTTCTTTCTGAACTGTTTCATAAACAGTAACTTTCTTACCATCTACAACTTCTTTCACGCGTTTTCCGTTTTCATCTTTTTTAGCAACTTTAGCGTCAACTGTAACTGTTTCAAAGTTGTCTTTTTCTCTTACAGCTAAAGCGATAAGTTTTTCAGCTACCTTACGGATTTCTTTTGCTTTTGCTTCAGTTGTAATGATTTTTCCATGATGTAACAGATTTGTTACTTCTGCACGGATCAGTGCTTTTCTCTGGGAAGCTGATCTTCCTAATTTTCTATATTTTGCCATTATAATGACCTCCTGTGTTTTTTCGCCTTGCTTACTTATTCCTTCAGCCTAGGCGGGTCTTGGTTTCTATTCTTCTCCTGAACTTAGGGATAATCCTAATTCACTTAATTTAGCTAAAACTTCTTCTAATGATTTACGTCCTAAGTTACGAACTTTCATCATATCTTCAGAAGTCTTATTTGTTAATTCTTCTACTGTATTGATGCCAGCTCTCTTTAAGCAGTTGTAAGAACGAACAGATAATTCTAATTCGTCAATGCTCATTTCAAGAACTTTTTCTTTCTCGTCATCTTCTTTTTCTACCATGACTTCTGCTGTCTTGGCATTCTCAGAAAGATCTACGAATAAGTTTAAGTGCTCGCATAATACTTTCGCTGCTAAACTTACAGACTCATCTGGTGTTAATGTTCCGTTTGTGAATACATCTAATGTTAATTTGTCATAATCTGTGATCTGACCTACACGAGTATTCTCAACTTTTAAGTTTACACGTTCTACTGGTGTGTAAATTGCATCAACAGCGATCTCATCGATTGCTTTTCCTTCTTTGTCTGCTTTGTCTGCGCCTACATATCCGCGTCCGTTTGTGATTGTAAGCTCCATATCCAGTTTGCTGCTATCATCACTTAATGTTGCGATCACAAGCTCTGGATTTAAGATTTCGATATCACTGTCCGCTTTAATATCTCCGGCAGTTACTACACCCTTTCCTGAAAA
Source organism: Eubacteriaceae bacterium (assembly GCA_902362875.1). Classification (GTDB taxonomy): domain Bacteria; phylum Bacillota; class Clostridia; order Lachnospirales; family Lachnospiraceae; genus Anaerostipes. The sequence continues at coordinate 19,537 of CABIYF010000013.1, forward strand.
CTCGATATAAGCCTGCTTTGTTTCAGCGGATGAGCTGTTGTTTTTAATTGCCAGAGATTTGATATTCATGATGATCTCAGGTACATCTTCCTTAACTCCCGGGATGGAACTGAATTCATGCAGAACACCTTTGATCTTTACTGAACTTACTGCTGCACCTGGCAGAGAAGAAAGCATGATACGTCTTAAGGAATTTCCTAAAGTTGTACCATAACCTCTTTCCAAAGGTTCCACAACAAAGCGTCCAAAACGGTTATCTTCTGAAATCTCATTAATCTCAATATTTGGTTTTTCAAATTCAAACATACGTGCCCTCCTTTTGGCTTAGGTTTAACTTGAGGGTTATTATTTAGAATATAACTCGACGATTAATGTTTCGTTAACTGGTACGTCGATTTCATCTCTAGATGGAAGTTCTTTTACAGTTCCTGTAAAGTTGTCATGATCTGCTTCTAACCATGAAGGGATCATTCTTCCTTCTGTTACTTCTAAGATCTCTTTGTATCTTGGAGATGTTCTGTGTTTTTCTTTGATTTCGATAACGTCCCCAGCTTTAACCTGGTAAGAAGGAATGTTAACCTGTTTTCCATTAACTAATACATGTTTATGGTCAACGATCTGTCTGCATTCTTTTCTTGTTCTTCCGTATCCTAAACGGAATAATACGTTATCTAAACGAAGCTCTAATAATGTCATCAGGTTTGTACCAGTCTGACCTTTCATTCTTTCTGCTTTTGCATAGTAGTTACGGAAAGGTTTTTCTAATACACCATAGATGAATTTAGCTTTCTGTTTTTCGCAAAGCTGAAGTCCGTATTCACTTTTCTTTCTGTTTGCTCTATTTAAACTTCTGTTTGATTTTTTATCAATTCCTAAAAAGACAGGATCTAAACCTAAGGATCTGCATCTCTTTAAGACTGGAGTTCTATCTACTGCCATCTTTAATTATCCTCCTAAATTAGACTCTTCTACGTTTTGGTGGGCGACATCCATTATGTGGAACAGGTGTTACATCGCTGATGCTTGTAACTTCTAATCCTGCTGCTGATAAAGCACGGATTGCTGCTTCTCTTCCTGATCCTGGACCTTTAACCATTACATCTACTGATTTTAATCCATGCACTAATGCTGCTTTTGTTGCAGTTTCAGCTGCCATCTGAGCTGCATATGGTGTAGATTTTTTAGATCCTCTGAATCCTAATCCACCTGCACTTGCCCAAGAAAGAGCATTTCCCTGTGCATCTGTTAATGTAACGATTGTATTATTAAAAGATGACTGAATATGTGCCTGTCCGTGCTGTACATTCTTCTTTACACGTTTTTTTGCACTTTTCTTTGTAACTTTAGCCATAATTACGTATACCTTTCTTTCTTCATTTCAATTCCAAAAAGATTGCCGATACTGCAAATCTTATGCTATTCCTGACTGTCCATACAGCCGGGTGTGTCATAACACTACAAATCTAGTGTTTATTATTTTTTCTTGTTAGCTACTGTTTTCTTAGGACCTTTACGTGTTCTTGCGTTAGTCTTTGTTTTCTGTCCACGGCAAGGAAGTCCCTGTCTATGACGTTTTCCTCTGTAGCATCCAATTTCTTTTAATCTCTTAATGTTAAGAGCGATTTCTCTTCTTAAATCACCTTCTACAACCTGTGTTTCGTTGATAACTGCGCTCAGTCTTTTAACTTCTTCGTCAGTTAAGTCGCGTACACGAGTATCAGGATCAACATTTGCCTCTGCCAAAATACGTTTTGCGCTTGAAAGACCGATTCCATAAATATAAGTAAGACCAATCTCTACACGCTTTTCTCTTGGTAAATCAACACCTGAAATACGAGCCATGTTTTTCTTTCCTCCAAAATAAATAATTACTTGTCTATTAAGGGCAATCCATATATCCGCAGTACGGTGAAATGATATATATGTCTCTTCCTCAAATTATCTTTCTATCTATAAATAATCAGTATGAGCGTACCTGTACTCACACTGCAGCCGCCTAAATTATGCGAGTGTATCTCTACACATCACAAAATACACCTCTAAACTGTTCTTGCAGTAAATAGGTGAATACACAACAAACCAAGGGTCATTGCGATATTCTTATCGAACGTCGTAATTATCCCTGTCTCTGTTTGTGTTTTGGATTCTCACAGATTACTCTGACAGATCCTTTTCTCTTGATAACCTTGCATTTTTCGCAAATTGGTTTTACAGATGCTCTAACCTTCACTTGAATATCTCCTTTCAAAAAACGTTCGGGTATGATTATATCATCATATTCAGAATTTTTCAAGACCTTTTTAAAATTTTATTTGTCTCTCCAGATAATTCTTCCTTTTGATAAATCATATGGTGATAATGCCAGTGTTACTTTGTCACCTGGTAAAATCTTGATGTAGTTCATTCTAAGCTTTCCACTGATGTGAGCTAAGATTACGTGTCCACCTTCGATTTCTACTTTGAACATAGCGTTTGGTAACTTCTCTAACACTACTCCTTCAACTTCAATTGCTTCTGATTTTGCCATTTTATTCCTCCTATTCAGACAAAGTCAATATTTCACAACCATCTTCTGTGATGACGATCGTGTTTTCATAATGTGCAGCCAGACTTCCATCTTCTGTAACAACTGTCCAGTCATCGTCCAGCCAGACAACATCATAACTACCTTCATTTACCATTGGTTCAATGGCAAGTGTCATTCCTGGTCTTAATTTCATTCCTTTTCTTCTTTGTTTGAAGTTCGGAATCTGTGGGTCTTCATGAAGATGTGTTCCAATTCCATGTCCCACTAAATCTCTGACTACGGAATATCCATTACTTTCTACATATTTCTGAATTGCTTCAGATATGTCAAACAAATGATTCCCCGGAACTGCAAGTTTGATTCCTTCGAAGAAACTTTGTTTTGTGACTTCAATGAGTCTCTTTGCTTCTTCGGAAACATTTCCAACCGCATGTGTTCTTGCTGCATCGGAATGATATCCTTCATGGATCAGCCCTGCATCCAGACTTACAATATCTCCATCCTGTAAAATCCGGTCTTTTCTTGGAATACCATGTACGACTTCGTCATTGACAGATACACAGATGGATGCCGGATATCCATTATAGTTTAAGAAGTTTGGTACACATCCAAGATCTCTGATCGCTTTCTCTCCAAACTGGTCAATCTCTAATGTAGAAATCCCTGGTTTTACGAAATCAGCTAACTTGTTATGAACCTCTTCTAACATCTTCCCGGCTTCCCGCATAAGTTCGATTTCTTTTTTTGATTTGATCGTAACTGCCATGGTCTGCCTCTTATCCTAAAATAGATTTGATTTCTTCAAAAACAACTTTGATATCCTGTGTTCCATCGATCTCGTGTAAGCTTCCTGCTTCTTTATAATGTGCGATCAGTGGAGCTGTCTGTTCATGATAAACATCCAGACGTTTTTTTACAGTTTCTGCTTTGTCGTCATCGCGAAGAATTAATTCTCCACCGCATGCGTCACAGCAGTTTTCTTTCTTTGGAGGATTATACTGAACATGGAAGATTGCTCCACAGTCTTTGCAGGATCTTCTTCCAGACATTCTGTTGATGATGTTTTCATCTGGAACTTCGATGTCGATTGCAAATTCAATCTTTTCTCCGTCTTTTGCAAGTGCTTCATCTAATGCATTTGCCTGAGGGATTGTTCTTGGGAATCCATCTAAAATATAACCTTTTTCACAGTCATCTTTGTGGATACGGTCAACAACAAGATCACATACAAGTTCATCTGGTACTAACAGACCTTTGTCCATGTATTCCTGTGCTTTCTTTCCAAGTTCTGTTCCTTCTTTAATGTTTGCTCTGAAAATATCACCTGTTGAGATGTGTGGAATATTGTACGCCTGAGCAATCTGTTTCGCCTGAGTACCTTTTCCAGCACCTGGAGCTCCTAACATAATAATTTTCATGACAAATCCTCCTTTTTGTCTCTCTTTCATTTCACCTTGTTACCATACAATCGTTTTTATATTTTGTGCTTATAAAAAAACATGTAATAAAAGCACAAAAAGCTGTAGTAACAACTACAGCTTTTCTTATAGTTACTCACTTAAAAAACCAGAATAATTCTGTACTAACAACTGTGACTGGATCTGTTTGATCGTTTCAAGGATAACTCCAACAACGATGATGATGGATGTTCCTCCGAATGAAACGCTTGCTCCAAATACTCCGTTAAAGAAGAATGGAACGACTGCCACGATTGTCAGTCCTGCAGCACCTATAAATATAATATATTTTAATATTTTATTCAAATAATCTACTGTAGGTTTTCCCGGTCGGATTCCTGGGATAAATCCACCCTGTTTCTTCATATTGTTTGAAATCTCTAATGGATTAAAAGTAATCGATGTATAGAAATAAGCAAACAGTACTACTAAAACGATATAGATCAGTAAACCGATCGATCTCTTTGGATGGGATGCATCAAACCAGGTAGATGAGTTTAAACTTGTTAATGCTTTTCCAATGAATCCGTTATTCTCATATTTTAAGACATTCTGCAGCATGATTGGGAACTGCAGAATGGATGATGCAAAGATAATTGGAATTACACCTGCTGTATTGACTTTCAGCGGAATCTTGCTCTGCTGTCCACCAACCAGTTTTCTTCCCTGCATCTTCTTAGAATACTGTACTGGGATATGTCTTTCCGCATCAGATAAAACGATAACGAATACGACAACTGCCAGAACAACTCCTACGATCACACATCCTGCGATCAGAGCTGGTCCGATCTGTTTTCCCTTCATAAACTGATTATAAAGAGAAGTAAAGTCTCCCGGCATTCCGGATACAATGTTTACGAGCAGGATAATGGAAATACCATTTCCGATTCCGCTCTCTGTGATACGTTCTCCAAGCCACATAACCAGAACTGCACCTGCGGTTAAAGCAATGATCATTGTAACAATGGTAAACGTTGTATAATCGGTACCTAATGCACCTTGATTGGCAAATCCGATTGCAAGACCAGCACCCTCAATCACTGCGAGTACAACCGTTACATATCTTGTAATCTTTGCCATTCTTTTTCTTCCGTCTTCTCCATCTTTCTGCATCTCTTCAAGCGCTGGAATAACAATTGTCATCAGCTGCATGATGATGGAAGATGTGATGTACGGAGTTACACTTAATGCAAATACTGACATCTGCATGAAGGAGCCTCCGGTAAAAGAGTTCAAAAGGTTGAACGAATCACCTAATGTACTCTTTAAGTAGGCACTGATCTGTGCACTATCTATCTCCGGAATTGGCAGTTGTGATCCAAAACGTACAACAATAAGAATTAGTGTCGTAAATAATAGCTTCTTTCTTAATTGCTTGTTTTTAAAAGCGCTGACAACAGCGTTTGACATACTAGATCACCTCAGCTTTTCCTCCAAGTGCTTCGATTTTCTCTTTAGCACTAGCACTAAACGCATTTGCTTTTACATTTAATTTCTTTGTTAATTCACCGTTTCCTAAGATTTTAACTCCATCTCTAGGATTTTTAACGATTCCTGCTTCGATTAAAGCTTCTACAGATACTTCTGCTCCGTCTTCAAATCTTTCTAAAGCTGAAAGGTTGATACCAACGATTTCCTTAGAGTTTCTGCATTTGAAACCTCTCTTAGGAATACGTCTGTATAAAGGCATCTGTCCACCTTCGAATCCAGGTCTTACTCCACCACCTGAACGAGCTTTCTGTCCTTTATGTCCTTTACCTGCAGTTTTTCCATTTCCTGAGCCATGTCCACGACCTCTTCTGAAAGCGTCGCTGTGCTTAGATCCTTCTGCAGGGCGTAAGTTTGATAATTCCATTCCGTTACACCTCCTTGCCGAATATTATTAGATTTCTTCTACTTTTACTAAATGTTTCACCTGGTGAATCATTCCGCGTGTTGCTGCGTTATCAGGCAGCTCAACTGTTTTGTGAAGTTTTTTAAGACCTAATGCTTCAACAGTTTTTTTGTGCTTTGGAATTGCACCAATTGTAGATTTTACTAATGTAATTTTTAATTTATCTGCCATTTCAAAATTCCTCCTATCCTAAGAGCTCTTCTACTGATTTTCCACGTAGTTTTGCTACCTGCTCTGGAGTTTTTAAGTTCTTTAATCCTTCGATTGTTGCTAATACAACGTTCTGTTTGTTGTTAGAACCTAAAGATTTTGAACGGATGTTTGTATATCCTGCAAGTTCCAGAACGATACGGGAAGGTCCACCAGCGATGATACCAGTACCTTCTGGAGATGTTTTTAATAATACAGATGCTCCACCGAAGTTTCCTGTAAAGTCGTGTGGTGTTGTTCCTTTTTCATCGATTGGTACTTCAACAAGGCTCTTCATAGCTGCTTCTTTTCCTTTGCGGATAGCTTCTGGAATTTCAGCTGCTTTTCCTAATCCAGCACCAACATGACCATTTTTATCCCCTACTACAACCAGTGCTGCAAATCTCATGTTACGTCCACCTTTTACTACTTTAGTAACACGTTTGATGGATACAACTCTTTCTTCCAGCTCTAACTGACTAGGGTCAATAAGTGTATGCTTCATTTGACTTCCTCCTATTAGAATTTCAGACCAGCTTCACGAGCTGCATCTGCTAATGCTTCAATTTTACCATGATAAATAAATCCGCCTCTGTCAAAGACAACTTCTGTGATACCTTTTGCTAAAGCTCTTTCAGCGATTACTTTACCTAAGTAGCTAGCTGCGGCAACATCATTTGTTTTTTCCAGTTCTGCCTTTACGTCTTTCTGAGTTGTTGAAGCAGATACTAATGTATTTCCAACAGTGTCGTCAATAATCTGAGCGTACATATGATCATTACTTCTAAATACACTTAAGCGAGGTCTTTCGCTTGTTCCATTGATTCGATTACGAAGCTTGTAGTGTTTTTTCGCACGAATCTTGCTTCTTGATTCTTTTCTAATCATCCTATATCACTCCTTTATTTAGCCCCAGTTTTTCCAACTTTACGTCTGATAACTTCATCAGCATACTTAATACCTTTACCTTTGTAAGGTTCTGGTTTTCTAAGTTCTCTGATTTCAGCTGCGTACTGTCCAACTTTTTCTTTGTCGATACCTTTAACGATAATAATGTTCTGTCCGTCCATCTCTGTTTCGATTCCTTCTGGATCAGTCATAACTACCGGATGAGAGAAACCAAGGTTGAAAGTGATTTCTTTTCCTTTTTTCTGTGCTCTGTAACCAACACCGTTGATTTCAAGCTTCTTTTCGTATCCTTCAGATACACCTGTGATCATGTTTGCGATCAGAGATCTTGTAAGACCATGTAAAGATTTCATTTTCTTTAAGTCATTTGGTCTTGTTACGACAACCTGATTATCTTCCTGTTTGATTGTCATTTCTACTGGTAAACATTTTACTAATGTTCCTTTAGGACCTTTTACAGTCACTTTGTTTCCTTCTTCAATCTTTACCTCTACTCCTGCAGGGATATCGATTGGTAATCTACCTATACGAGACATAGGTTACCTCCTTAAATTGTCGGAAGGGACAGGGTTGGTGTCCCTTCTGTTTTCAGAATTTGTGAATATTGGAATTGTTTAATAATAAGGTAACATCCACTCAACTAAGCTCATCTTTCGCCTTTGGCTCGGATTCGCTAAGGTTCGGGATGGGCTTTCGCACTAAATTCGAGCTGCGCTTTCAACTTGCTCTCATTAAGTGCTCAATGCCTACCAAACAAATGCTAATACTTCTCCACCCACGTTCTGTTTTCTTGCTTCTTTATCTGTTAACAGTCCTTTGTTTGTAGAGATGATCGCAATACCAAGTCCTCCTAATACTTTAGGAAGCTCTTCAGCTCCTGCGTATACTCTAAGTCCTGGTTTAGAGATTCTCTTAAGTCCTGTAATGATTTTTTCGTTTTTGTCAGCACCGTATTTTAATGTGATTACGATTGTGCTGAAAGAACCTTCTTCTTTGATGTCATATGCTTTGATGAAACCTTCTTTTAATAAGATTTCTGCAATCGCTGTCTTCATCTTAGAAGCAGGAATTTCTACTGTATCATGTTTCGCAGTATTTGCGTTACGGATTCTTGTAAGCATATCTGCAATAGGATCGCTCATTGTCATTTTCGTGTTCCTCCTTCCTTAATCTTACCAGCTTGCCTTTTTGACACCTGGAATCTGTCCTTTATATGCTAATTCACGGAAGCAAACTCTGCAGATACCATATTTTCTTAAATATGCATGTGGACGTCCGCAGATTCTGCAACGGCTATATTCTCTTGTAGAGAATTTTGCTTTTCTTTTCTGTTTTGCAACCATTGACTTCTTAGCCATGGGAACCCTCCTAACTATTTCTTAAACGGCATACCAAATAAAGTTAATAATTCACGAGCTTCTTCATCAGTGTTCGCTGTAGTAACGAAGATGATGTCCATACCTCTTACTTTGTCTACTTTATCGTATTCGATTTCTGGGAAAATTAACTGTTCTTTAATACCTAATGCATAGTTACCTCTTCCATCGAAAGAGTTCTGGTTAACTCCTCTGAAGTCACGTACTCGAGGTAATGCTAAGTTAATTAAACGATCAGCGAATTCATACATTCTTTCACCACGTAATGTAACTTTGCATCCGATAGGCATACCTTCTCTTAATTTGAAGTTCGCAACAGATTTCTTTGCTCTTGTTACGACTGCTTTCTGTCCAGCGATCTTTTCAAGATCAGCTACTGCAGATTCTAAAACTTTTTTATTTTCTTTTGCTTCACCAACACCCATGTTGATTACGATCTTCTCGAGTTTTGGTACCTGCATAATATTGCTGTATTCGAATTTCTTCATCATAGCATCTTTGATCTGATTGCTATACTGTTCATGTAATCTACTCACTTGCGTAAACCTCCTCTCTTAATTAGTCAATGACTTCGCCTGTTGCACGTGCAACACGAACTTTTTTACCGTCAACTACTTTGTATCCAATTTTTGTTGTTTTTCCATTGTGCACTAACATTACATTGGAAACATCCATTGGGCCTTCCTGGCTTACGATACCACCCTGCTGGTTTGCAGGACTAGGTTTAGTATGCTTTGTGATCATGTTGGCACCTTCAACTGTTACAGTACCTTTTTTATGATCAACAGCAATTACTTTTCCTTCTTTGTCTTTATCTTTACCAGCGATAACTTTAACTAAATCGCCTTTTTTAATTTTAATTGCTGACACAGTGTTTCCTCCTTATAATACTTCTGGTGCTAATGAAACAATCTTCATGAATTTCTTGTCTCTAAGCTCTCTTGCCACTGGTCCGAAGATACGAGTTCCTCTTGGGTTCATATCATCTTTAATAATTACAGCAGCATTTTCGTCAAATTTGATATAAGAACCATCTTTACGACGGGCACCTTTCTTTGTACGAACAACAACTGCTCTGACTACGTCACCTTTTTTTACAACGCCGCCTGGTGTTGCATCTTTGACTGTAGCAACAATAACATCACCGATGTTAGCATATCTTCTTGTAGATCCTCCTAACACACGAATGCAAAGGATTTCTTTTGCTCCTGTGTTGTCGGCTACTCTAAGTCTTGACTCCTGCTGAATCATGCCTTTATTCTCCTTTCCAACCAAGCAAAATTATTTTGCTTTTTCGATAATTTCAACAAGTCTCCATCTCTTATCTTTTGAAAGAGGTCTTGTCTCCATAACCTTTACTCTATCTCCAATGTTACATTCGTTATTTTCGTCATGAGCTTTTAATTTGTAAGTTCTTTTAACGATCTTTTTATATAAAGGATGTTTTACGTTGTCTTCGATTGCAACTACGATTGTTTTATCCATTTTATCACTAACGACTTTCCCTACACGGGTTTTTCTTAAATTTCTTTTCACAACAAATTCCTCCTTTCGAAATGATTACTAAGCGTTTGCTTTTGCTGTAATTGCACCCTGAATACGTGCAATATTTCTTCTAACTTCTTTAATTCTGCTTGTATTCTCAAGTTGGTTTGTTGCATTCTGGAATCTTAAGTTGAATAATTCCTTTTTCGCAGCTACTAGCTCATTATTTAATTCGTCTACTGACTTATTATTTAATTCTTTTACAAAATCTTTAGTTTTCACTGTTGTCACCGCCTTCTAAAGCTTCACGAGAAACAATCTTACACTTAATTGGTAATTTGTGTACTGCAAGACGTAATGCTTCTTTTGCAATTTCTTCGCTTACACCAGAAATTTCGAACATTACACGTCCTGGTTTTACAACTGCTACCCAATATTCTAAGTTACCTTTACCTTTACCCATTCGAGTTTCAGCTGGCTGAGCTGTTACTGGTTTGTCAGGGAAAATTTTGATCCAAACTTTACCACCACGTTTGATGTAACGAGTCATAGCGACACGGGCTGCTTCGATCTGGTTAGCTGTAATCCATGCTGGCTCTGTAGCTACAATACCGTACTCACCGTAAGTGATCTTATTACCGCGTAATGCTTTTCCGCGCATGCTTCCACGGAACTGTTTACGACGTTTTACTCTTTTTGGCATTAACATTATTTATTTCCCCCTTCCTTTTTTGATGGAAGTACTTCACCATGGTAAATCCATGTTTTAACTCCGACTTTACCATATGTTGTATCTGCTTCAGCAAATCCGTAATCAATGTTAGCACGAAGTGTCTGTAGAGGAATTGTTCCCTCGCTGTAGAACTCTGTACGTGCCATATCTGCTCCACCTAAACGTCCGGATACAGATGTTTTGATTCCAAGAGCTCCAGCTCTCATTGTACGCTGCATGCAAGATTTCATTGCACGTCTGAAAGAAATACGATTTTCAAGCTGCTGTGCAATATTCTCTGCAACTAACTGAGCATCTTTGTCTGGTCTTTTTACTTCCTTAACATCGATAAGTAATTTCTTGTCTGTCATTTTCTGAAGATCTTTTTTCAGTTCTTCGATGGAAGATCCACCTTTACCGATTACTACTCCAGGTTTTGCTGTATATACGATTAATTTTACTCTGTCGGAAGCTCTTTCGATTTCGATCTTAGAAATTCCAGCATTGTATAATCTTTTCTTTACATATTTTCTGATTTTGTCGTCTTCTACAAGGTTATCTGCAAAAGCATCTTCTGCATACCATCTAGAATCCCAATCTTTAATAATTCCGACTCTCAGACCATGAGGATTAACTTTCTGTCCCATGTTTGCCTCCTTCTATCTATCTTTCATCAAGCACTAATGTGATGTGGCTCATTCTATGTTCGATTCTGTAAGCTCTACCCTGTGCTCTAGGTTTAATTCTCTTCATTGTAGGTCCTTTATTTGCATAACATTCTGCAATGTAAAGGTTTTCTGGGTCCATTCCGTTATTGTTTTCTGCATTAGCGATTGCAGATTTTAATAATTTTTCAATTAATGTTGAAGCATATCTTGGATTGTAAAGTAAAATTCCAAGTGCTGTTTCTACGTCTTTTCCTCTGATCGCATCTAATACAAAAGCTGCTTTTGTTGTAGAAACTCTAGCGTTTCTTAATGTAGCTTTTGGTCTAGTATCTTTATTTGCATTTCTCTCTTTTTTGTACTGAGATCTGCTATATTTCTTTGCCATTTATATGGAACCTCCTTCCAAAATTAATTATTTCATTCCGGTTTTCTTTTCCGTTTTCTTATGTCCACGGAAAGTTCTTGTTGCTACAAACTCTCCAAGTTTGTGTCCAACCATATCTTCTGTAACGTATACCGGTACATGTTTTCTTCCATCATGAACAGCGATTGTGTGTCCTACGAATGATGGGAAGATTGTAGAACGACGAGACCATGTTTTGATAACACTCTTGTCTCCTGCTTCGTTCATAGCGTCTACTTTGTTCAGTAAACTCTTATCTGCAAATGGTCCTTTTTTAAGTGAACGAGCCATAAGTTACCTCCTTGTACTATTTAACAGTTTTACCATCTCTTCTTCTTACGATCATCTTGTTAGATTGTTTGTTTTTCTTACGTGTCTTCAATCCAAGTGCTGGTTTACCCCATGGTGTGCATGGTCCTGGTCTACCGATTCCAGTCTTACCTTCACCACCACCGTGTGGATGGTCATTAGGGTTCATAACAGAACCACGGACTGTAGGACGGATTCCCATGTTACGTTTACGTCCAGCTTTACCAATGTTCACAAGATCATGTTCGATGTTTCCAACCTGACCAATAGTAGCGCGGCATACTACAGGCACCATTCTCATCTCACCAGATGGTAAACGAAGTGTTGCATATTTTCCTTCTTTTGCCATTAACTGTGCTGAGTTTCCTGCGGAACGAACTAACTGTCCACCTTTTCCAGGATGCATCTCGATGTTATGGATTTCTGTACCTACCGGAATGTTTGCCAATGGAAGGCAGTTTCCTACTTTAATTTCAGCTTCTGGTCCATTCATAACAGTTGTTCCAACTGCTAATTTGTTTGGAGCGATAATATATCTTTTTTCACCGTCTGCATAAACTAACAGAGCGATGTTAGCTGTTCTGTTTGGATCGTATTCGATTGCAGCAACTGTTGCTGGAATACCATCTTTATCATTTCTCTTAAAGTCAATAAGTCTGTATTTTCTTCTAGATCCACCTCCGCGGTGTCTTACAGTAATTTTACCCTGATTGTTACGACCAGCGTTCTTCTTTAAAGAAACTACCAGAGATTTTTCTGGTGTAGATTTTGTAATAACATCAAAATCAAGTCCAGTCATATGTCTTCTAGAAGGTGTATATGGGTTATATGATTTAATTCCCATGTCAGTCTCCTTTCAAATCTGATTTAATATCACGCTTTTGTTGCGTATAGTTTCAAGTCTTTATCTTAGTCGAACTAAGTGGTCAATGCCTATAGTCCTTCGAAGATTTCGATATCTGCACTTTCTTCAGTAAGCTGTACGATAGCTTTCTTTGTCTTTGCAGTTTTTCCAAAAGTCATTCCACGTCTCTTTGTTTTTCCATCATTGTTCATTGTGTTGACTTTTGCTACTTTTGTTCCTTCGAACATTTTTTCCACTGCTTCTTTGATCTGATTCTTAGTAGCAGATGGATGAACTAAAAAAGTATATTTCTTTTCAGCCATTGCGTTCATACTTTTTTCTGTTACAACTGGCTTTAAGATAACGTCATAATATTTAATATCTGCCATTATGCATATACCTCCTCGATATTTGCAACTGCTTCCTTAGAAACAACTACAGTGTCATATTTTAAAATGTCATATACATTGATTGTGCTTGTCAAAGCAGTTTTAACTCCTGGAAGGTTTCTTGCAGATAATACTAAGTTATCGTTTTTAGATCCCATAACCACTAATGCTTTCTTAGCACCAACGCTGTCAAGCATTGCTTTTACGTTCTTAGTTTTGATCTCGTCGAATTTGAATTCGTCGATTACTACGAATTTGTCTGCCTGTACTCTAGATGTTAATGCAGATTTTAAAGCAATACGTCTTTCTTTTTTGTTTAATTTCTTTGTGTATTCTCTTGGTGTTGGAGCAAATACAACTCCTCCGCCTTTCCACTGTGGAGCTCGGATAGATCCCTGTCTTGCATGACCTGTTCCTTTCTGTCTCCAAGGTTTTCTTCCACCACCGCGAACTTCAGAACGTGTTTTAGCTTTCTGTGTTCCCTGACGGTTATTTGCTAACTGGCTTACTACTGCCAGATGTACTAAATGTTCATTTATTTCAACGCCAAAGATGCTGTCATTTAATTCTAATTTTTCAACTTCTTTGCCTTCCATATTTAATACAGATACTGTTGCCATCTTATATAGTCCTCCTTTCTTTTAAAGACCTACGCCTTTACTGATTCTTTTAACATTACTAAAGATTTTTTAGGTCCTGGTACAGCACCTTTTACTAAAATAATGTTCTGATCAGCGTCAACTTTTACGATTTCAAGGTTCTGAATAGTAACTCTCTCTGCTCCCATTTGTCCTGGCATTTTCTTTCCTTTGAATACTTTGCTAGGATCAGAAGCCATACCGTTAGAACCTGCATGACGATGATATTTAGAACCATGGGCAGATGGACCTGATTTCAAACCGTGACGTTTGATACCACCAGCATATCCTTTACCTTTTGATGTAGCAGTTGCATCGATTTTGTCTCCTGCTGCGAAGATGTCAGCTTTGATTTCCTGACCTACTGTGTATTCTTCAGCATTCTCAAATCTGAATTCTCTTACGAATCTTTTTGGTGCAACTCCTGCTTTATCGAAGTGTCCTTTCTGTGGTTTGTTGATTCCTTTTTCTTTCTTGTCAACAAAACCAACCTGAACTGCGCTGTATCCGTCATTCTCTTCTGTTTTTACCTGAGTAACAACACAAGGTCCTGCCTGTAATACAGTAACTGGAGTTAAAACTCCATCTTCGTTGAAAATCTGAGTCATTCCAACTTTTGTTGTTAAAATCGCTTTTTTCATTTTGATTGTTCCTCCTATTTAATCTACAGCGGATTATAACGCTTAACGTTGTAATCATCCTAGACGCTACAAGCTAAAGGGGATACCTCATTTACTCATAACCCTGTAGGGATTACCTATTTGTTTTTCATCTTGATATCGATGTACACACCAGCTGGCACTTCTAATTTAGATAATGCATCAACTGTTTTCTGAGATGGTGTGATGATATCAATCAGTCTCTTATGAGTTCTCTGTTCGAACTGCTCTCTGGAATATTTATATTTGTGAGTCGCTCTAAGAATTGTGATAATCTCTTTCTTAGTTGGCATTGGAACTGGTCCACTCACCTTAGATCCTGTCTTTTTAACTGTTTCAATAATGCTTTTTGCGCTTGCATCGATTAACTGATGATCGTATGCTTTTAATGTAATTCTCATTACCTGACTTGCTGCCATAAAAAAAGCCGCCTCCTTTTCGTACTATAAATGTTTTTGTAGCACGACAAGTGGTGACTGTACACTCCTCCGTGTGTATCGTGAAATCTACACACTGCGTCTCTATTCCGGACTACACCGGTGTTCAATAGATTGTATATTCGTACAGTGACTTGTCGCCAGTTTTAACAACTTGACATTCGCTCCACGGAAAACCTGCAAAGGCTTTTGCCTCTACAGCAACCTCACGCTTCAACGCTATCAAGGTCACAACATTTGATATTATATATGATGTTTCGAATAAATGCAAGGGGTTTTTCGATTTTTTTTGCATGTTTTTGATAAAATACAAAATGTAGTGTTTTCTGTATGAGTATTACCGTTTTAGACACAAGATAATCTTGTTTTTTATGTTTTTTTGCATAAATGAAAACGAGTTCTTTCCTTATTATATATAGAAAGAACTCGTTTTGCAATTCCAATATGTATAATATAAACTGTTATTGACTTTTTTAATTTCATATATTATCATTCATTTGACAATAGTAATCATTGTCAATATATAGAAGCGGAGGTAGGAGCCATAAAAAATAAAATTAAAGTATTATCAGGAGCACAATTAAAATATATTGCATTTTTATCAATGCTAATTGATCACACAAATAAGGCATTGATCTATCCAAATTTAAATGGTGGCCGATTGAATGCAGTTAGTGACATATTTGACATTCTCGGGAGAATTGCATTTCCAATCTTTGCATTTTTACTTGTAGAAGGTTTTTTTAAAACAAGAAGCAGGACTAAATACCTTGCAAATTTATTAGTATTCGGGGTAATCTCAGAAGTTCCTTTTGATCTGTTTACAACAAAGCAATTTTTTGAACCAAACTGGAATAACATTATGTTTACATTAGCACTTATGCTTGTTACAATTTGGATGATCGACGTGTTAAAAAAGAAAATGAAGAAGTTTCCTAAGGTATTATGGTTTCTCTTGTCATTTGTGATCCTGGCGCTCATGTGCCTGATCGCTGCCTTTCTCAGCCTTGACTATGATTGTCATGCAATTTTAATTGGATATTTTTATTATATTTTTCATGGAAGGGAACTTATTTCAATTCCATTTAATTTCTTATCCATGTACAAAGAACCATGGGCACTTCTTGGATTTGGATTGGCACTTACATATAACGGAGAACGTGGAAAACAGAATAAGCTGATCAATTATTTATTTTATCCTGTACACTTGCTGATACTTGGACTGTTGAGAATATACTTAGGAATATAGGTAAAGAAAAATAGCCAAATTTGTTTGTTGACCAACTGTAGATTTCGAGTATATGATAAAAAGTTTGTATATTAAGGCTATCAAATCTGTTTGACTATTATCTTTTTGAATTGCAAAAAACTGTTCCAAAAGAAAACGAAGTGTTGGTACGCGTCCTTTCTTCTTCCATCAATGCTTCGGATTTTGCACAGTTTGAGTCGGCAGTCAAGACTGGAAAAGTATCCGCCATGTTCAAAGTCAAAGAATAAAAAAATTGGGAAGTTTCAAAAAATAATGAGAACATTACGCTTCCTCAGAAGGAGTTCTACCTGCTCTATAAACTGTTAAGCTATCCTGGGAGGATATTCACCCGTATGCAGTTGATGGACGAGATATGGGGTATGGATTCGCAGTCCGATGAACATACAGTTAGCGTTCATGTTGGGCGATTGCGGGAACGCTTTTACGACTGGACAGAATTTGAAATTGTCACTGTACGAGGATTAGGGTATAAGGCGGTGTTGCATGACGGGTGATAATAAAAAACAGCAGGCAGAAAGATAACTGTGCTCAGCTGCGTTGTAATATTTGTGTTTTTCATATTGCTGATTAGTCAGCTCATCGGGGTAAGATGTGTGTTTCTGCTTTTCCACAATGGAATTTTATCTATTCCATCTGCAAATCCTTTTCTTGTAATGTTTGCGTATCTGTTTTTAATTAGTTTGATTTTCGGAGTGCTCATAGCCACGGTTGCTGGTGCCATTTCGCTTCGCCCATTACGGCGTTTTATCAGAACAACGAAGGAGGTTGCTTCGGGTAATTTTTCTGTTCGATTCAAATTGGGCGGTCTGGAAGAATATAATCAGATCATGGTAAGCTTGAACACAATGATTGAAGAGATGAGTAATATTGAAACACTGAGAGATGATTTTGTAAGCAATATTTCTCATGAGTTTAAAACACCAATTGCATCCATTCACGGTTTTGCCAAATTGCTGAAAAAAGAAAATCTGCCGGAGGAATCCCGACAGGAATATTTAGATATTATCATTTTCGAATCTGAGCGACTTTCCATAGAAATAATAAATTTCATCAGCGTTGGAAAATCCCACTTTTTCTTTCTGGTAAAATCTTTTTCTGGATGCACCGTGAATTCTGATACATTCAAAGACATTTCATCAATTAATTTCCATAATGTAGCTTTTACTTCTTCCGAAAATTGCATAAGCGATAAGCTCCTAAAATGTAATATAATTAAGGGGCTTCGCCGCATTTTTTGACTGATTTGTCAAGTGTTTTTTCATTTTTTCGCATAAAAAGAACAGATATGCTTAAAGGGCATATCCGTTCTAATATAGTGATATTTTCTTATCTTAATGACATTGTTTAGTGGAGGGATAGTTCACTATCTTGCTTTTACTTTCTCCGTCGTAGCTTCAATACTGATTTCTCACAGCTCAAAGTGTTTTAATAAAATACTCTCTGCTTCTTCATTCCATAATCCACTATGAGCACTACATGAATCTGCAAGCTTGGCAAACAATGAATTTGTCTCTCCTAATTTTCTAAAGTCTTCAATTGCTGTAAGTGGCAGCTCAATCTGTGGATAAATAATCTTCTTAGATCCCTGCATCTTTTTTAAATATAGCGTTGTATCAACAATAGCATTAATTCCACCTATATGAGTAATACCAATCGCTGGATTGATCTTTTTGTTTTCGATCAACTCTAAAGCTTCTATCATATCTGATCGTAATCCCCCTGATGATCCAATCAGTTTTGTCTTTAGATAATGACTTCCATAGATATTCATTCCCGCCCGGTAATTCTTATCAGCAGTAGCCGCATAAATATTCATACAGCCATCCATTGCCATAATACGATTCCCGATTTCTGCTACACATTTCGGTGGTGCATAAACAAAAACATCATCATATCCTTTTTCATTTGTCATGGCAAGTAATACTGGTACCGAATCTGTCACCATAGATGGATTAATATAGTAAAGTTCTATTCCATGTCTCCTTCCTTCCTCGACTGGAATGATCCTTCTAACTTTCTCTAAACGTTCCTGGTTGGTATCTGTGATAACTAAACGCTTTGGCTTCTTCTCCATCTCTAACACATATCGGATCGCCATCAAGCCCATGGGACCTGCTCCTCCAAGAATGATCGTATTCCCGCCTTCTTTGATTCCTGATATATGATCATGCGATCCTTGTTTGCTGTGATAATTAGAATGAAAACTGCTCACTACACTATATAAAGCCTGTGCCTGTGCCAGTTCATAGTAAGCCCCTTTCTCACATTGGATAAGACATCCCTTTTCAATGACATCTCCCGGCACGATACAATACGTTGCTGCACCTCCAAAATATGGATAAGAATATCCTGGTGATTCTATCTGAAGCGGAATCTCAGGCACGATCACAAATTTCTTTCCTTCCTGATATTCTTCCTTCCATCGTTCTCCGACTTTCACAATCATTCCTGAAAATTCGTGTCCGATCAGTACTGGTTTCTTCTTAATATTCTTTGGCACTCGTAAATGCCGCTGTGCCAAAGTAATCTCTTTCAGCGTTGACATTGCAATCCCATTGCATTCAATCTTCAATAGCACTTCGTCTTCCGTGATTTCAGGGATTTCAAATTCTTCCAGACGTATATCTTTGACTCCGTAGAGTCTGACTCCTTTAATCTTCATGGTCTTTCGCCCCCTAAGTTTGCCAAATGTCAATGTCGCATTATGGTATTTGTTCAATTAGTCTTTTTTATTATAGCATAGGATGAAGGGAAAAAGAACTGTAGAAATTCTGATTTGTGGTTTGAATAGCCGTCCGTGTATATGAGAAAAACAAAATAATAGTATAAAAGATCCAGAACCATTGAAATTTTGCCGTCGTTTTGAACGGTTCGCAGCTAGTTTGGTGCGCTGTTTGAGCGAAGCGAGTTGCGCAAGGAAAACTAGCGAATCAGCGACCGTTCAAAACGGCGTGCATAAATTTCCTGGTCTGGATCTTTTATACTATTATTTTGTTTTTCTCATATACAGTCCCAACAACTACCTTTCAAACTGCAAATTAAAATTTCCTAAATCTCTGATATCTCTGTTCCACCAGTTCTTCCGGACTCATCTTATCATATTTCTCAATAAATCCAAGAATCATCTCTTTCATCTGCTCAGAAATATCTAAAATATTATCAATACTGGCTGGTTGTGGTTCCTCAATTACCTGCTCGATAATTCCTAATTCTTTTAAATCACTTGCTGTGATCTTCATAACCTTGGCAGCTTCGGAAGCTCTGTTTCCGTCTTTCCAAAGAATTGCTGCGAATCCTTCTGGTGACAGGATGGAATATGTAGAATTCTCTAAACTCCATACTTCATTGCCAATAGCCAGAGCCAGAGCGCCGCCGCTTCCTCCTTCTCCGATCATGATAGAAAGAATTGGTACTTTGATATTTGACATCTCGAATAAGTTTCTTGCGATTGCTTCTCCGACACCGCCTTCTTCTGCTTCTAATCCGCAGAATGCTCCCGGTGTGTCTACAAAGAGAATGATCGGACGATGGAATTTCTCTGCCTGTTTCATCAGTCTTAGGGATTTTCTGTATCCTTCTGGTGATGGCATTCCAAAATTTCGTTTGATATTTTCTTTGGTTGAGCGTCCTTTTTGCTGTCCGATGACTGTGACAGGTCTTCCTCCGATAGAGGCTAATCCTCCAACGATTGCTTTGTCATCTCCAAAATAACGGTCTCCGTGTAAGGACATATATCGTTCAAAAATCGTAGAAATATAATCAAGACTTGTTGGGCGTTCTGCAGATCTTGAGATCTGCACTCTTTCCCATGGTGTAAAATTACTGCTCATATTCACAACTCCTTATGATCGTTACGAGTACTTTTCTTAATTTCTTGCGCTCTACGATCTTATCTACAAATCCATGTTCTAACAAAAATTCTGCTCTCTGGAATCCTTCTGGTAACTTCTGTCCGATCGTCTGTTCAATAACTCTCGGTCCTGCAAATCCGATCAATGCCCCTGGTTCTGCCAAAATGACATCTCCAAGCATTGCGAAACTTGCAGTCACACCACCAGTTGTTGGGTCTGTTAATACCGTGATATATAATAACCCTGCTTCGTCGTGGCGTTTTAATGCTGCAGATGTTTTTGCCATCTGCATTAAGGATACGATTCCTTCCTGCATTCTGGCTCCTCCGGAACATGTGAAAATGATGATCGGTAATCTCATCTCGGTTGCACGTTCAACAGCTCTTGTGATCTTCTCACCGACAACTTCTCCCATACTGCCCATCATAAAATCTGCTCCCATAACTGCGATCACAACATCTTTTCCAAGAATCTTTCCTTTTCCTGTGACGACTGCTTCATCAAGATTCGTCACAGAACGCTGGCGTTCCAGTTTATTCTTATATCCTGGGAAATTCAGTGGATCGCTTGTATCCATCTTTGCATCCCATTCCTCAAAAGTATCTTTATCTAAAACCATGGCAATTCTTGTCTTTGGACGAATTCTAAAGTAATTACCACAAACTGGACATACATAATCATTTTCGATCAGATCCTCATTGTATACAGGCTTTCCACAGCAGTTACACTTCTGGAATAATCCTTCCGGTGCCTGAAATTCAAGGAGCGTGTCCTTTGCTTTTCGTACACGCTCTGCCTGTTTTAATTCCTGAGGTGATAATGTCCTTTTTTTAAACATATCTTTTAATGACATGATACTCACCTTAACTTTCTTTATTCAGCTTAACTTTCTTTGTTCCGCTCAGCCTTTTATTCAGCTTCATTTTCAGTCTGATGTTTCTCCTGAAAACGTTCAATAAATCCTGTATCGACATTTCCTTCGATAAAATCTTCATCATTGATGATCTCATACTGATAATCAATGTTTGTCTTCACACCTTCTAACACAAGTTCACCTAATGCGTTGCGCAGTTTCCTTAGTGCCAGCTCACGGTTCTTGTCATATACGATCAGTTTTGCGATCATGGAATCATAGTATGGCGGAATCTGGTATCCTGCGAATAATGCAGAATCAATTCTGACTCCTTTTCCTCCTGGGAAATGTACATTGGTTACCGTTCCAGGACTTGGACGGAAATCATGTTCTGTGTCTTCCGCATTGATTCTCACTTCGATCGCATGTCCATGAACATGGACATCTTCCTGTGTATAAGTCAGATGTTCTCCTGCTGCGATACGAATCTGCTCACGGATCAGATCGATTCCTGTGACCCATTCAGTCACCGGATGTTCCACCTGAATTCTTGTGTTCATCTCGATAAAATAGAAATCTCCGTGTTTATCACGTAAGAATTCGATCGTTCCTGCACTGTAATACTCTGCGGCTTTCGCTGCTTTGACTGCGATCTCACCCATCTTCTTACGCTGTTCATCACTGATGGCTGGAGATGGTGATTCTTCGATCAGTTTCTGGTGTCTTCTCTGGATGGAACAATCTCTTTCTCCAAGATGGATCGTATTTCCATATTTGTCTGCAAGAATCTGGAATTCGATATGGCGTGGATCTTCGATATATTTTTCAATATACATCGTTCCATCACCAAATGCATTCTCTGCCTCTAACTTCGCTGTCTCAAATGTATGTACGAAGTCTTCAGAATCATAACAGACACGCATTCCCTTTCCACCGCCACCTGCGGAGGCTTTGATCATGACTGGGTATCCCATATCATCTGCGATCTTCTGTCCTTCTTCTGCTTCGTATACCGCATCTTTTGTACCAGGAACTACTGGTACTCCGGCATCCATCATTGTCTTTCTGGCTGCGGATTTATTTCCCATGCGGTCGATGATCTCTGCAGATGGTCCGATAAATGTGATATTGCATTTCTCACACATTCTTACAAATTTGCTGTTCTCTGACAAAAATCCAAATCCAGGGTGAATCGCATCCGCTCCGACTGCCATTGCAGCCCCAAGTACACGTTCCATGTCAAGATAACTGTCTTTGGCAGGTGCTGGTCCGATACAGATCGTCTGGTCTGCCAGCTGGGCATGGAGTGCATCTTTATCTGCTTCAGAACAGATTGCCACGGACATAATATCCATCTCACGGCACGCACGAATGATACGCACTGCGATCTCTCCTCTGTTTGCAATTAAAATCTTCTTAAACATTTAAGAAATCCTCTCTATCCAATCATAAATGTAATCTCTGCAGAGGCTACTTTCTTGCCATCTACAGTTGCTGTTCCCTGTGCAACACCGACTGGTCCTTTGACTTTGATCATCTCAACTTCTAATGTCAGCACATCTCCAGGAACAACTTTTCCTCTGAATTTTGCTTTGTTGACTCCACCTAAGAATGCGATCTTTCCTTTATATTCATCTGCGGAAAGTGCACATACAGCTCCAGTCTGTGCCAGTGCTTCAATGATCAGTACTCCAGGCATCACTGGTTCCTGTGGAAAATGTCCTGCAAAAAATGGTTCATTATATGTTACGCATTTTTTACCAACGATACGTTTTCCTTCTTCCATCTCCTCGATGCGGTCCACTAATAAAAATGGGCTTCTGTGAGGGATTGTATTCATAATATCTTTAATATCCATTACCATAATAAACGTTCTGCCTTTCTTACTGGATAACCATTAATGGCTGTCCATATTCAACCATCTTACCATTCTCAACTAAAATAGCTGCAACAGTTCCATCGTATTCGCTTTCTACTTCATTCATCAGTTTCATTGCTTCTACGATTCCGATCACCTGTCCTTTTTTGACTTTGTCACCAACGGATACATATGGATCAGCTCCTTCGGATGGTGCTGCATAAAATGTACCAACAAGCGGTGCTTTGATCTCATCTCCGTAAAGAAGCTCTTCCGGCTGTTCCTCACTCTGTTCCGGCATGATCGCTGCGCTCTGTACTGGTACTCCGGCAACAGATGCATCTACCGTTGCGATCTTAGCTTTTTTCTTAGCGATTCTGATTGAAAATTCTTCATTATTATATTCAAATTCATCGACATTTGCAGCAGATACTGCAGCGATCAATTCTTTCATCTCTTTGACTTCCATGTCAGTCTCCTTCTAAATTAATCTTCAAATTTCTTCACAAGAAGTGTTGCGTTATGTCCTCCGAATCCAAGAGAGTTACTCATAACGTAATTTACCTTGCGGTCTGTTACTGGTTCTAATGTATAATCAAGATCACATTCTTCATCAGGAACTTTTAATCCTACAGTTGGATGGATGTAATCTTCTTCGATTGATTTAACACATGTGATAAATTCGATCGCACCAGCTGCTCCAAGTCCATGACCGATCATAGATTTTGTAGAACTGATCTTCACATCATATGCGTGTTCTCCTAATGCTTTCTTGATCGCTTTTGTCTCAAATAAGTCATTTGCATGCGTACTTGTTCCATGTGCATTGATATAGTCAATTTTATCTGGTGTGATTTCCGCTTCGTCCATTGCAAATACCATGGCTCTTGCTGCACCTTCTCCATCTTCACATGGAGATGTGATATGATATGCATCACTTGTTGCTCCATATCCAACAACCTCTGCCAGAATATTTGCTCCTCTTGCCTGTGCATGTTCAAGGCTCTCTAATACAACGATTCCTGCACCTTCACCGATGACAAATCCATCTCTTTCTTTATCAAATGGAATAGATGCTCTCTCTGGATCATCAGATGCGCTTAATGCTGTTAATGCAGCAAATCCACTGACTGCTACTTCTGATACCGCTGCTTCTGTTCCACCAGCTACCATCACATCAGCTTCTCCAACCTGAATAGATCTGTATGCTTCACCAATTGACTGTGTTCCTGTTGCACATGCTGTCACAACGTTGATACTCTTTCCACGAAGCCCGAATGCAATAGATACATTTCCTGCTGCCATGTTAGAGATCATCATTGGAACTGCCAGAGGTTTTACTCTGTTTGGTCCTTTTTTATCTAATGTTCTTGTTGTTGTTTCGATCATCTGAAGACTTCCAACTCCTGATCCCACAGATACACCGATTCTTGTTGTATCTTCTTTCTCAAGATCAAGTCCTGCATCTTCGATCGCTTCTTTTGTTGCAGCAACTGCATACTGTGAAAACAGTTCCATACGTCTTGCTGCTTTTGGTGCCATATAGTCTTTTGCATTGAAGCCTTTGACTTCAGCTGCCAGATGTGCTTTATATTCTGTCGCGTCAAAATATGTAATCGGTGCAAATCCGATCTTCTGCTCCTTAACACCACTCCAAAATTCTTCCACGCTGTTTCCGATCGGTGTAATCGCACCCATACCAGTTACAACGACACGTTTCATGTTCTTCATATAAAAACTCCTTTACATTCCCATTCCGCCATCAACACTGATCGTCTGGCCTGTAATATATGCTGCCTTGTCAGATGCTAAGAAAGCAACTGTTTCTGCAATATCTTTTGTCTGTCCCATTCTCTTTAACGGAATACTTGCTAATAAATTCTCTTTGACATCTTCTGGCAGTACGTCTGTCATCTCTGTTTCGATAAATCCAGGTGCGATCGCATTGACCGTGATTCCTCTGGAACCTAATTCTCTTGCAAGAGATTTTGTCATACCAATGATTCCAGCCTTAGATGCACAGTAATTGACCTGTCCTGCATTTCCCATGACCCCGGATACAGAAGACATATTGATGATATGTCCAGATTTCTGCTTTAACATGATTCTTGAAACATGTTTCATACAGTTAAATGCACCTTTTAGATTTACTTCGATGACTTTATCAAATTCTTCTTCACTCATTCTCATGATCAGGTTGTCTTTTGTGATTCCGGCATTATTTACCAGAATATCAATTGACCCAAATTCTTTCTTTACAGAAGTGATCATCTCTTTCGCAACATCAAAATCAGAGACATCTCCCTGATATGCTTTTGCATTACCGCCTGCTGCTTTGATCTCTTCTACTACCGCTTCTGCTTTATCTTTGGAACCGCAATAATTTACAATCACAGTTGCTCCATATCCTGCAAGAGTTAAAGCTGTTTCTCTTCCAATTCCGCGGCTTGCACCTGTTACGATTGCAACTTTTCCACTTAACATGATTACATGATCTCCTTTAATTTCTCTAAATCTTCTACTTTCGCAATGTTGATCGCTTTGACACTACGGTCGATCTTACGCATAAATCCACATAATGTCTTTCCTGGTCCGATCTCCACAAATGTATCTGCACCATCGGCGATCATCTTCTCAATAGATTGTTCCCAGCATACAGAAGAATAAACCTGTCTTCCAAGCAGTTCTTTGACTTCATCTTTGTTTGTGATAAATTCTGCTGTTGTATTGGATACATATGGTACCTTTGGATCATTTACTTCGACATCAGCTAATACATCTAATAATTTCTCTCCAGCTGGTTTTAACATTGGAGAATGGAAAGGTCCGCTGACTTTCAGTGGAAGTACTCTCTTAGCCCCAGCTTCTTTTAATGCATCTCCAGCTTTCGCTACTGCCTCTGATTCTCCAGAAATAACGATCTGTCCAGGGCAGTTATAATTTGCGATCGTCACGATTCCTTCAACGTCAGGTAAAACTGCTTCAATCGCTTCTTTCTTCATTCCAAGAACTGCTGACATTGCTCCTTCTCCTGCTGGAACTGTGTCTTGCATCAGGATTCCTCTCTGTCTTACCACTTTCACAGCATCTTCAAAGCTCATCACATCAGACGCCACCAATGCACAGTATTCTCCAAGACTTAATCCGGCTGTCAGGTCAGGCTTTAATCCCATTTCTTCGATCTTCTTTAAGATTGCAACACTTGCAGTTACCATCGCTGCCTGTGTGTACTCTGTAATATTGATATCTTCATTTTCTTCAAAGCAAAGTTTCTTTACATCAATATCCAGAACTTCATCCGCTTTGTCGAAAATCTCTTTGCTGCATGCAAAAGAATCATAAAAATCCTTTCCCATTCCAACATATTGCGCTCCCTGTCCCGGAAACATAAATACGATTTTACCCATTATCTTTACCTCGTTGATCTAAATTTCATATAATTAGTTTGATATTCAAAATATTTTCTTCAAAAAATTGACTTATAACAATAACGTTATAAGCCAATCTCACAATTTCTTTAGTCTTCTACACCTTTGTCTTTTAAGTAGTTGATAACATCACCAACTGTATTTAATTCTGCAAGATCATCAGATGGGATCTCAACATCATATTCTTCTTCTAATGCCATAACTAATTCAAACAAATCTAATGAATCAGCATCAAGGTCATCTTTGAAAGATGCTTCTAAAGTAACTTCATCTTCGCTTACGCTTAACTGATCCGCAATGATCTCTTTCATCTTCTCTAACATAATTATTCTCCTTCACACTCTAATTAGTTTGATTCTCAAAGTATACATTCTTCTAATGTCTTCTGTCAAGTTCTCTTGTAAAATTACTTCTATATTATACGAAACTATACATAATTATGCAAGTCTATCATTACCATTCCGTGCATCTTTTACGAAACATTTTCATATTATTCTGTATACTCTATACCGATTGCGTTTTTCACAAAATCTCCATATTTTAAACACAAACTATTCAGACTTTTATCACAGTTTGATTGGTTTTTTCCAATAAAATAAGGTTCAGCTATTGCAAAAGGAGGACAACATTTTGATAGAAGTAAAACATCTGACCAAAAAATATGGCACGCATCTCGCTGTGGATGACTTGTCATTTACAATTGAAAAAGGACGGATTTACGGCTTTCTTGGACCAAATGGAGCTGGTAAATCCACGACTATGAATATTATGACTGGATATATCGGCGCTACAAGCGGAGAGGTGATCATCAATGGACATAACATTCTTGAAGAACCTGAAAAAGTGAAAAAATGCATTGGATATCTTCCGGAAATCCCACCATTATATCTTGATATGACTGTTTCTGAATATCTTCATTTTGCTGCGGAATTAAAGAAAATTTCAAAAACAAAACGAGATGAACAGGTTACAAAAGTTATGGATCTTATCAAACTTGACCATATGAAAGACCGTCTGATCCGTAATCTTTCCAAAGGTTACAGACAGAGAACCGGTCTTGCAGCTGCAATCCTTGATTTCCCAGATATTATTATTTTAGACGAGCCAACGGTTGGACTTGATCCAAAACAGATCATCGAAATCCGTGAACTGATCCGTACTCTTGCAAAAGATCATACCGTGATCCTAAGCTCTCATATTCTTTCGGAAGTGCAGGAAATCTGTGACGATATTCTGATCATTTCCAAGGGAAAACTGATTGCTGAGGGTAGTCCTGAAGAATTAGAAGAATTGACTCAAGGAAAAGAAACTGTCGAACTTACTATTCAGGCTGATAAAGATTCTGTAAGTCAGATTCTTTCTGGTTTCTCTGGCATTGATGATATTAGCTGGATCGACGTTAATGAAAGCAGCTGTCATATCCAGATTAACACAAATAAAGATACGCAGGAATTATGTGCGGATCTCTCTCTTGCATTTGCGCAGAAGAAAATGCCTGTCACTCAGATATTTGTAAATAAAGCAACTCTTGAGGATATTTTCCTTGAGCTGACAGAAGATAATCCAGAAGAAAAATCTTCAAAAAAATCATTTAAAAAAACATCGAAAAAATTATTCAAGAGAAAAAATGGAGGTGAAAAATAATGCTTGCTATCTATAAAAGGGAAGTCCGTTCCTATTTTAACTCCATGATCGGATGCGTATTTGCTGCGTTCTTAACGATCATCGGTGGTGTGTATTTTATGGTTTATAACCTTTACAGTGGTTATCCGTTTTTCGCCTACTCCCTTGCAGGTGTTATTTTCATGTTACTGATCTCTGTCCCTGTTTTATCGATGAAATCATTTGCAGAAGACCGCAAGAATAAAACAGACCAGTTGTTGTTAACTTCTCCTGTTTCACTTATTGAGATCGTATTAGGAAAATATCTTGCAATGGTAACTGTATTTGCAATCCCATGTGTTATTTACTGCATGTTCCCACTGATCATCAAACTTCAGGGAAATGCACATTTATTAGTGGATTATTCATCAATCCTTGCATTTTTCCTGCTTGGATGTGTATTTATCGCCATCGGAATGTTCCTGTCTTCTTTAACTGAGAGTCCGGTCATTGCAGCGATCAGTACTTGTGCAGCATTGTTTTTCTTCTATCTGTTAGACAATCTGCTTCAATACCTTCCTACAAGTGCCATCAGCAATCTTGCGATCTGGATCATTGTATTTATCCTGATCGGCCTTCTGATCTACCATATTACAAAAAACCAGATGATCGCTGGTGTTGTTACCGGTGTTGGTGTCATTGCTGGTATTATCGTTTATTTTGTGAAAAAGACATTGCTTGAAAGTCTGTTTTCCAACCTTTTAGGACATCTTGTATTAACGGATATCTTCTATAATTTTTCGCAGAATTATATTTTTGATATCGGAGGACTTCTGACTTATCTGTCACTGATCGTCCTTCTGGTATTTTTGACCGTACAGACATTTGAGAAAAGACGCTGGAGTTAGGAGGAAGTTATCGTGGATAAAATCAAAAAATTATTTCAAAGTAATGATTCGAAACGTGGATCTTATACCCTCGCTATGACATCCATCGTGATCGCGATCGTTATCGTTTTTAATATGATCGTAAATCTTGTCCCGGAAAATATGAGACAGATCGATATCAGCAGCACAAACATTTATGAAATTTCATCTAAGAGTGAAAAGATCATCAAAAATGTAGATGATGACGTCACTTTTTATGTATTAGCGCAAAAAGACAGTACGGATAAACGTATCAAAACTTTTATCAATAAATACGCTTCTTTATCAAAGAAGATTCACGTAGAATGGATCGATCCGGTACTTCATCCTTCTGCACTGACAAAATACGGAACAGAAGAAAATAATATCGTTGTATCATGCAAGAAAACAAACCGTAAGATCACGGTTTCTTTTGATGATATTTTAGTTTCTGACAGTTCTTCTTATTATTACAGCAGTTCCTCATCATCAGCTTCCCAGTTTGATGGAGACGGACAGCTTACAAGTGCATTAAATTATGTTACAAGCACAAAAGAATACAAAGCTTATTATACTTCCGGACATGGAGAATCTTCTCTGTCTTCTGAAGTCACAAGCCTTCTTACGAAATCAAGAATTTCCACAAGTGATCTTCTTTTAATGACTGCAACATCCATTCCAGATGACTGCGATGTTCTGATCATTGACGGACCTACAAGTGATTTTACAAAAGATGAAGTCAAATTATTATCTTCTTATCTGAAAAAAGGTGGAAAAGTCATTACATTATTGACCCAGACAGATAAGAGTATGAAAAACCTTTATGGATTATTAAAAGATTATGGTTTAACTGTTGAAAATGGATATATCGCAGATACGGAACGTTCTTATCAGGGAAATTATTATTATCTTGTACCAAATGTTTCTGTAAGCGGTGATATGGCATCTGGTATTTCTTCAAATTCTGTTATGATGATCAACTCTAAGGGTATGACGCAGACAGATCCAGCCAGAGATTCTATCTCTACTGAAGCTTTCTTAACAACTTCAAGCAACGGATATGCTGTTACAGAAAAGAAACAGTCTCAAGGAACTTACGTCCTTGGTGCCACAGCAACAGAATCTGTCAAAGTGAAAAACAGCAAAGGAAAGAAAGTAACAAAAGAAAGCCGTCTGACTGTTTACGGAAGCAATATGCTGATTGATTCACAGGTCACAAGTTCTTTCTCATCCTTAGAGAACCTTACTTTATTTACAAACTCTGTGACTGCAAGTTTAGATAATGCCGACAATGTTTCAATCTCTCCAAAGAGCCTTGAAGTAACCTACAACACGATCGCCCACCCAGGACCATTCAGCATCCTTGTTGTCTTCGTGATCCCACTGGCACTGATCGTTGGTGGATTCGTCGTATGGTTTAAACGCAGACGCCGCTAGGAGGTTTTCATGAAACAGAAAAAAACATTACAAATTTTACTTCTCGTATTTGCAGGACTTTTTGTCCTGTATACGGGAATCAGTTTCTACCAGAAAAATAAATCTTCCAAGGAAGATTCCGATCAGACACTGATCACAAATTTAAAGAGTTTAACTTCCATTTCTTATAATAACAACGGAGAAACTCTTTCCTTTGTCAAAAATGGAAGCAAATGGTATTACAGCAAAAACAAAAAATACCCAATCACACAATCCTCTCTCGAAAGCCTCGCTTCTACCTTCCAGAAAGTCGAAGCCGTCAGAGAACTTAAAAATGCAGATGCTCTAAAAGATTACGGACTTGATACACCAACATACACCGTCAGCGTCAAAGATAAAACCGGAAAATTCGTTACCTATTACATTGGAAACGCAACAGGTGAAAACTACTATATTACTTATGGAGATAAATCAAAAATCTATACGGTATCTTCTGATGTTACTTCTAGTTTATCTTACTCTTTAGATGATCTGATCACGACTGATACTTTCCCTACGCTAAGTACAGGAAACTTAAAGAAAGTTTTGATCACTCAGAATGGCAAAACTAAGACTTACACAAGCAAGAAGAAAAATCTTGATGGTATTGCTGGCGGATTAGGAGTCTTTACATTCGGAGACTGTCAGAATTATTATGCAAGCCAGAGTAATCTTTCAAAATATGGGTTAGATAAAGATCCTCGTATCACTGTAGATATTACTTATAAGGATACGGATACTAAAAAGACGAAGAATGTTGTACTTTATATTGGTAAAAAGGATTCTGATGAGAAGAATTATTATGTGCAGTTGAAGGGATCACATATGGTTTATTTGAGTGATAAGGATGTGGTTAAGAATATTATAGGGTAGATTTTGATTTTGTGAGGGTGGCCAACTGAAGTCTTTCTGTATATGAAAAAAATAAATAATGGTCTGGAAAAGCAGCATTATTTATTTTTTATCATATACCTGAAGGTTATAGTGCTGAACCCACAATATGGTGGAAATTCGAGAGGGGTGTGTATGGGGAACGGTATTGGCTGATGGTTTTTGTGTTCGTGAACGGAAGTTTAAAGAGATACATAAGCACCGATTTAACAAGATGTTTGGAAAAATTTAAAAACAGCAGTTTTCTAATTTCTCAAATTTTCAAATCTTCCGTCTGCAAATACCAGAATTGACAGCCAATACCGTTCTCCATACACACCCGTAGTGATTTGAATAGCCGTCCGTGTATATGAGAAAAACGAAATAATAACATAGAGGATCCAGAACCATTGAAATTTTGCCGGCGTTTTGAACGGTTCGCAGCGAACTTGGTCGGTTGTTTGAGCGTCAAAAACTACCGGTTTCAGTACCTTTGAACGCGAGTTACCGAAGGAAAGTTCGCGTATCAGCGACCGTTCAAAACGGCGAGCAAAATTTCTGGTCTGGATCCTCTATGTTATTATTTCGTTTTTCTCATATACAATCTTCACGACTTATTCAAATTACAATTTAAAAAAACTTTTCAATATACCCCTGTACGAAAATAAACAAAACAATCAAAGGCAGAATATAAGTAATATAAACCTTCGGCCACTTCGGAAACTTAATTCCCTTTCCTTCATTGGCCTCTTTCATAAAGTTATCCCATCCCCATCCATATCTGGATACACAGAATAACAGATAAACTAATGATCCAAGCGGCAAAATATTATTACTTACAATAAAGTCTTCTAAATCCTGAATCGTTGTTCCAACTCCTAATGGCTGGATGAAACTCCATACGTTGAATCCTAATGCACATGGCAATGATAATAACGTGATCACTACTGCATTAAATACGATAGATTCCTTAAGACTCCATCCCCATAGATCTTGTGCGAAAGACAAGATATTCTGGAATACTGCTATGATCGTTGATAGTGCAGCAAAGCTCATAAATAAGAAGAACATGGCTCCCCAGATTCTGCTTCCTGGCATTTCGTTGAATACATTTGGCAACGTAATAAATACAAGGTTTGGTCCGCTTCCTGGGTTTACTCCGAATGCGAAGCAAGCTGGGAAGATGACTAATCCAGCCATTAATGCAACTAATGTATCAAGAATGGCTACGCTGATCGCTTCTCCTGTCAGTCTGTGGCTTTTATCAATGTAGCTTCCGAAGATTGCGATTGCCCCGATTCCTAAACTTAGTGTGAAGAATGCCTGACCCATGGCTGCTGATACTACCGTCATAACACCTTGTTTCTTGACTGCTGCAAAATCTGGGATCAAATAAAATTTAAGTCCTGCTGAGGCTCCTTCTAGTGTTACACTTCTTACGATCAGAATCAGAATAACTACAAATAAGCATGACATCATAGCTGTTGTGATCTTCTCTACTCCATTTTGAAGTCCCAGAGAACATACTAAGAATCCTAATGCAATAACAACTAACATCCAAAAGATCAGCACTTTAGGATCAGCTAACATATTTCCAAAGATATTTTCTACCTGCTGTGGGGTTTTGTTTACAAAATCACCTTTTAACATCTTAAAAAAGTAACTGATCATCCATCCGGCTACAGTTGTGTAAAACATCATCAGTAAATAGTTACCCGCCATACCAAAATAGCTGTACCAGTGCCATTTACTTCCGGCTGGTTCTAATTCCTGAAATGACGTTGCAATGCTTCTCTGGCTCGCTCTTCCGACTGCATATTCCATGACCATGATCGGTAATCCTAAAATGATCAGGAAAAACAAATAGATCAGTACAAATGCAGCCCCACCGTACTGTCCTGTAATAAATGGGAATCTCCACACGTTTCCAAGCCCGATCGCACATCCGGCTGAGATCAGGAGAAATCCGATTCTTGATGAAAATTTCTCTCTATTTTCCAAACTATTTCCCTCTCTTCTATAATATAATTTTGAGATGCCTTAATTTATGTATTTGCCTGATGTTTTATATCGTATATTTTTGACATCACAGTATTTTATTGTATCATAGCTTCTTTTATTTTGGAACTGGATTTTTTGTATACATTTCTGTTACAATATTTCGAATTCATTACTCCAAGGCAAACTTAAATGCAGAGCATTTGAGACCGCATAGGCGATAATCTGAAACTACAGCAAGTCCTCCTAAATATCCTTGGAAATTCCATTGCTTTTACATCTTTTTTTCTGTATAATTACTTTATGATATTAGTGCGTGCAGATACCCATTTGTATCTGCACTTCCTTATATTACCAATTATATTTATATGGACTTAAGGAGGATTTATTTATGGTAACATGGAACAATCTTGATACTTTAACATCTTATGCTAAACTCAAAGATCTTAAAGATCATGTAGACATCAAAGAAGCTATGACAGGTGAAAACGGTGCGAAACGTGTCGCTGAATATTCTGCACCTATGGCTTCTGGTTTAAGCTTTAACTACGCTGCAAAACAGGTAGATGATGAAGTCCTTGATGTATTAGCTGAATTAGCTGATGAACATCAGTTAGTTGACAAATTCGAAGAATTATACAATGGAGCGATCATCAACACAGGAGAACAGAGACTTGTCCTTCATCATTTAGCCCGCAGACAGCTTGGAAAAGACGTTATCGTTGACGGTGTCAACAAACGTGATTTCTATGTTGAACAGCAGAAAAAAGCAGCTGACTTTGCAAACAAAGTACATGCTGGTGAGATCACAAACGAAGCTGGTGAAAAATTCACTACAGTTGTACAGATCGGTATCGGTGGTAGTGATTTAGGACCTCGTGCTTTATATATCGCTCTTGAGAACTGGGCTAAGACAAACGGATTTGATAAGATGGAAGCTAAATTCATCAGTAACGTAGACCCTGATGATGCAGCCGCTGTTTTAAATTCTATCGATGTTTCCCGTTCTTTATTTATCGTTGTATCTAAATCAGGAACAACTTTAGAGACATTAACAAATGAAGCTTTCGTTAAAGATGCTTTAGTAAAAGCTGGATTAAATCCTTCTAAACATATGTTAACTGCAACAAGTGAAACTTCTCCTTTAGCTAAGAGTGATGATTATCTTGAAGCATTCTTCATGGATGACTTTATCGGTGGACGTTACTCTTCTGTTTCTGCCGTAGGTGGAGTAATCCTTTCTCTTGCATTTGGACCAGAAATCTTTGCAAGAATCCTTGATGGTATGGCTGAAGAAGACAAACTTGCTACAAACAAAGATATCAAATCAAACCCTGACTTATTAGATGCCCTGATCGGTGTTTATGAAAGAAACGTACAGGGATATCCTGAAACAGCTGTATTACCATACTCTCAGGCATTAAGCCGTTTCCCTGCACATTTACAGCAGTGTGATATGGAATCTAATGGTAAATCCGTAAACCGTTTTGGTGAACCTGTAAACTATGTAACAGGACCTATCATCTTTGGAGAACCTGGTACAAACGGACAGCATTCTTTCTATCAGTTATTACATCAGGGAACTGACATCGTTCCTTTACAGTTCGTTGGATTCAAAGACAGCCAGATCGGTACAGATGTTGTAATCGAAGGAAGCACAAGCCAGAAGAAATTATGTGCAAACGTTGCAGCTCAGATCGTCGCATTTGCTTGTGGTAAAGAAGATGAAAACAAGAACAAGAACTTCGAAGGTGGACGTCCATCAAGCATTATCATCGGAGATCAGTTAACTCCTGAATCTCTTGGATCTCTCTTAGCACATTTCGAGAATAAGATCATGTTCCAGGGATTCGTATGGAATGTAAACAGCTTCGACCAGGAAGGTGTACAGCTTGGTAAAGTGCTTGCGAAACGTGTGCTTGCACATGATACTGATGGAGCGCTGAAAGCTTATAGTGATTTATTTGAAATTTAATATTTCTTTGATAAGTTGATACTATTTACTGTATTGATACTTATAAAATAAAAAGAACTGCCAAATTAGGGCAGTTCTTTTTTATTAGAAATTGATACAAACAAAAATGCAGACATTTTCTTGCTGCCTGCATCCAAAAAAGCCGAAAACCGGACTTGAACCGGCGACCCCTTCATTACGAGTGAAGTGCTCTACCAACTGAGCTATTTCGGCGTATATAAAAGCACAGATATATTGGATCTATGCTCCTTTTGTAAGATAACCTTCAATTTTGCTGACTGCTTCTTCCTCATCTGCTCCGTCAGCTACGACTGTTAAGTCTTCTAAACGATCTAAGTCTAATCCCAGACTCATCATTCCCATCATACTTTTTACATTGACTTGCTTATTCCCTGTCTCGAATAAAATCTTGCTCTCAAACTGGCTTGCCATCTGTACAAGAAAAGCTATTGGTCTATCTTCTTCTCTTAAGGCTACTTCCACTTTGACGTTCTTTGAAATCATTCCTGTCCTCCCAATCTCATCTCTTCCGCGATTCGGCCAATCTTCTTCAATCGATGATTCACACCTGATTTGCCGACTGGCGGTTCTAGCATATCTCCAAGTTCTTTCAGTGTAGCTTCCGGGTGTTCCAGACGTAATCTTGCAATATCCTGCAACCCTTGATCTAAAAATCGGAGGCCTTTGTGCTTATCAATATATTCAATATCTTCCACCTGTTTGACTGCGGCTGAAACTGTCTTGTTAATGTTCGCTGTCTCACAATTAACTCGACGGTTTACTTTGTTACGCATATCTTTCAGGATTCTAACATTCTCAAGTTCCATCAGGGCGACGTGTGCTTCCATAATATTCAACACATCTACGATCTTTGATCCTTCTTTCATGTATACCACATAGTATTTCTTTCGCAAAACAATTTTAGCATCTAAATCAAAAAAATTCAAGACTTCTTTTAACTGTTCTGCGGTCTGCTCATCTGTAGAGACGACTTCAAAGTGATAATTCTTCTCAGGATCACTCATGGAACCGGCTGCTTGAAAAGCTCCTCGAATATATGCCCGCTTACAACATGTGTTTTGTAAAACCAACCCAAATTCTCGTGGGTCTAAAAGTTTCACTGCTTTCAATATTAAAACACAATCATTATGCTTGTCAACACTTATCGTATAATTTCGACTTCTTTTTAGAAATTCATTGCGCCCGACATCAATCTTTGCATGAATATCAAACACATCTTTTAAAAGTGTATAAAAACGTTTTGCAGCGGATACTGTCTCTGTCTGAATCTGTATCTTATAATTGTCCGGATCCAGACTGATATTCCCTCCAAACCGCAGAAATCCTGCAATTTCTGCGATCCTGCAGTGTCTGGCACTCGTTTCATTTCTTGATAATTCTTCTTTTATGTTACTTGAAAATGACATTTGCTACCTCATAATATCTCTATGCTCTACTTTAACAGAATATGGCAGGTGTTTTAATTTTTCTGCCAGTTTATTTGTGATCGTTACGGAACGGTGTTTTCCACCTGTACATCCAATTCCGATGACAAGATTATACTTGCCTTCTTTGATATAATTTGGAATCAGAAATTCCATCATATCGTCTAATTTCTCAAGGAATTCTACAGATTCCTGATGTTCCATCACAAAATCCTGAATTGCTTTGTCATTTCCAGTGAGTGGACGAAGATTCAGATCATAATATGGATTCGGAAGAAATCTTACATCAAATACCAGATCCACATCCGCAGGAATTCCGTATTTGAATCCAAAAGAAACAACTGCGATCTGGAAGCGTTGCCCTTCCTCGCCTTCAACAAAAATATCATTGATCTCTTCTTTTAATTCTCTTGTAAGAAGCTGACTTGTATCAATCACATAATCAGCCTTCTCCTGCAGAAATTTCATGATCTCCCGCTCTTTTGCAATTCCATCTTCGACTCTTCCATCTCTTGATAATGGATGATTTCTTCTTGTCTCTTTATATCGCTTTAATAAAATACGGTTGCTTGCATTCAGATAGAGAATCTCGTACTGAATGCCTGTTTCCTCAATCTCTTTTAATTTCTGCTCTAATTCACCAATTCCTTCTCCATTGCGGATGTCAATGCCAAGTGCAACATTTTCTATCTTAGCAGTCTTATCTAATAACATTTCTGCAAATTTATCAAGCAATGCCACTGGAAGATTATCCACACAAAAATAACCAACATCTTCTAACATCTTTAATGCACTGCTTTTTCCTGCTCCCGACATTCCTGTTACAATTACAAATCTCATCTTCGCTGCTCCTTCTTAGAATCTTCTCTTCTAGAACCTTCCAACTCGTTTTACTTCAGGTTCCATCGTAACTCCAAACTGTTCTTTTACTTTATCTGCTACGTCACTGATCAACTGCATAACATCTGCTGCTGTTGCATTTCCACGGTTGATCACAAATCCACTGTGTTTCTCTGATACCTGTGCATCTCCCACCTGATATCCCTTTAATCCTGCATCCTGGATCAGTTTTCCTGCAAAATATCCTTCTGGGCGTTTAAATGTACTTCCTGCGCTTGGATATTCCAATGGCTGTTTTGTTTTTCTTGCCAAGGCATATTCGTCCATCTTTGCTTTGATCTCTTCTTTGCTGCCTTTCTGCAGTTCGATCACACCTTCTAAGACAACATATTCATTCTTAAGAATATTGCTTGTGCGGTATCCAAGCTCTAATTCTTCTGCTTTCAGAGTTTTGATCTCTCCGTCTTTTGTGAGAACTTTGACTTCCTTTAATACCTGTACCATCTCACCGCCGTATGCTCCTGCATTCATTACAACTGCACCGCCAAATGTTCCTGGAATTCCGCCTGCAAACTCAAACCCTGTCAGTTCCTCTGCAAGTGCTGTTTTGGATGTAGAACTTAATAAAGTTCCTGCTTTCACGATAAGTTCATTGCCATTCACTTCAATTCCACTGTAGTTTTTATAAATCTGAAGAACAATTCCTTCCATTCCACCATCTGCAACTAAAAGATTGCTTCCATTTCCTAAAACAAATAGTGGAATATCCTGTTCTTTTGCAAAACGACAGACTGCTTCAATCTCTTCGATACTCTCTGGTGCTGCAAATATATCTGCAGGTCCTCCGATGCGGAATGTTGTATGTTTCTTCATCGGTTCGTTTTCTAAAATGTATTTCTCTGGTATGATCTGTTTTAACTGTTCGATCTTTGCTTCCATAATTTCTCCATTCTATCTGTACTTATTGTTTTATTCTTGAATTTATAGGATTGCACTGTAAAATTCAAGAAAGAATCCTGATGTGACAAGATTCTTTCTTCTGCCCTTATGAAAGCATCAGACTGGCTGCACCATAGATTCCCGCATCATTTCCAAGTGTTGCCAGCACGAATTTTGTTTCCTGTGCTTTTCCAAATGTATATGTCTTATAGTGTGCATTGACTGCATCTAAAAGAATCTGTCCGGCTTTGGATACTCCTCCTCCGATTACAAACACTTCTGGATCTACCATCAATGCGATATTTCCTGTTGCAAGTGCTAATTTCTTACCAAGATTGTCTACCTGTTTCGCTGCAAATTCATCACCTGCTTTGGCTGCATCAAAAATATCTTTTGATGTCACTTCAGTAATGTCTTTCAGCGTCGTTGATTTCTCGTATTTTTTGAGTGCTTTCTTTGTCTCATACACAATTCCTGTGGCTGAAGCATAAAGCTCTAAACATCCTGTTTTTCCACAATTACATACTCTGTCATCAAATGGATCCACAGTCATATGCCCAATCTCTCCACCATATCCACGGCTTCCATCGACAATCTTTCCGTCAATGATGATTCCACCGCCGACTCCGGTTCCTAGTGTGATCATAACTGCACTGTTATATTCTGCTGCTGCACCCATCCAGATCTCACCTAATGCTGCTGCATTCGCATCATTTGTCGCTTTGACAGGGCATCCTGTAAGTTTTGACAGTTCTCCTGCCACATCAACGCTTCCCCATCCAAGGTTTACACATTCATTTACCTTTGCAAATTCAAGGACTGCTCCCGGCACTCCGACACCAAGTCCGATCACATCTTCACATGCAAGATCATTTGCTTTCATATGATCATTCACTGCTGCCGCAATATCTGGAAGAATGTTCTTTCCATTCTCCTCCGTTCTTGTCTTGATCTCCCATTTTTCTTTTAATGTTCCATCTTCTGCAAACAGTCCCATCTTTACTGTTGTTCCGCCAATATCAATTCCATAAAGATATTTCATGCAATTACTCCTCCATCTGTCCTGTAACACGTTTATAAAGTTCTTCTGCTGCATTATATCCCATCTTCTTCTGTCTATGGTTGATCGCTGCTGCCTCTACAATGATCGCCAGATTTCGTCCTGGACGAATTGGAAGTGTATGTGCTGCAACTTTATTTCCAAGGTATTCAATATACTTCTCTTCCAGTCCCAGACGATCATAATCTGTATCTTTATTCCAGTCTTCTAACTGGATGACCAGATCGATCTCCTGCTCCATCTTCACGCTCTCAACACCATACAGATTCTTAACGTCAATAATGCCGATTCCTCGCAGTTCAATAAAGAACCTTGTAACTTCCGGTGATGTTCCGATCAAAGTCTTTTTGCTGACTCTCTTGATCTCTACCACATCATCAGATACCAGACGATGACCTCTTCGTATCAATTCCAGAGCAGCTTCACTCTTACCAATTCCACTCTCACCTGTGATCAGGATACCTTCTCCAAATACATCAACCAAAACACCATGGATCGTAATACTTGGTGCCAGTACAACACCCAGCCAGCGGATCACTTCTGCCATGAATTCAGATGTTGAATCCTGTGAAATAAGTACAGGTACACTGTACTTTTTCGCAATGCTTAACAGCATTTCACTCGGATGCAGATTTCTGCAAAATACGATTGCAGGGATTCCCGCACCGATAAATCTATTATAGATAGTTTCTGCATTTTCCACATCTTTCTCTACTTCTTCAATGAATAAATGTTCTGCTTTTCCAATGATCTGCACACGATTCTTTGCAAAATTCTCAAAAAATCCTGCCAGCTGTAATGCTGGTCTGTTGATCTCTGCCTGCTCAATATAAACTTCTCTTGAATTGATCTCCGGTGTAACTTCTTTTAAATTTAATTCCTTTATCATATCATATACTGATACTCTATGCTCTTTATCCATAATTCTTCTCACTTTCTGCACCTTTGATTGCCTGTCTCTTTTTTTATTTTAACATATTTCTTATTTACTTGGAAACGTGAAAAAACTCATAAATGGCTTTCGCTGTGCTTTCATTCATTCCTGGAACATTTAAAAGTTCTGAAACCTCTGCTGTCTTGATCTGACTGATATCTTTAAAATATTTCATCAGCTCTTTTCGTCTCTTAGGCCCGACTCCTTTGATATCATCGAGAACAGAGTGAACCTGTCCTTTCGCACGCAGGGATCTGTGATATTCAATTGCAAAACGATGGGCTTCGTCCTGTATCCTTGTCACAAGTAAAAATGCCTCGCTGTTTGCCGGGAACATGATTTCCTCATTATTATAATACAGCCCTCTTGTCCTGTGATTATCGTCTTTGACCATTCCGCATACTGGAATATCAAGACCTAATTCATCTAATACCCTGAGTGCAACATTGAC
The DNA here is from genome assembly GCA_902362875.1 of Eubacteriaceae bacterium. Taxonomy (GTDB): domain Bacteria; phylum Bacillota; class Clostridia; order Lachnospirales; family Lachnospiraceae; genus Anaerostipes. Next base: position 60,167 of record CABIYF010000013.1, read on the forward strand.
CTGTCCTTTTCCTCCATCCATCATCAGAATATCTGGAAACCTTGTAAAACTTCCAAGTTCTGCATCTTTGCCTTGTTCTTTTAATTCCTCCAGTTCTTTCTTTCCATGAAGAAATCTTCTTGTAAGGACTTCCTGCATACTTGCATAGTCATCCGGACCTTCAATGGTTCTTAACCGAAACTTACGGTAATCTCTTCTTCTTGCTTTTCCTCTTTCAAAGACAACCATGGATGCCACTGTCTGAAAACCGCTGATGTTGGAAATATCGAATGCTTCCATTCGGTTTAATCCTTCCATTCCAAGCAGTTCTTCAATTTCATGAACCGCCCCGATCGTTCTTTTTTCTTCTCGTTTGATCTTCTCACGATCCATCCTTAGTACATTCTGGGCATTTTCTTTCGCCATCTCCACCATCTTGTGTTTTTGTCCACGCACTGGTATCTTAAAATGCACTTTGGCTCCACGTTTCTTTGACAACCATTCTTCGATGATCTCTTTTTCTGCAATATCATGTTCCAGAAAAATCTCTCCCGGAAGATATGGTGTCCCTGCATAAAACTGTTTTACAAAAGCACCTAAAACCTCTTCTTTTGAACTTTCCTCATCCGCTTCCATATGAAAATGTTCTCTTCCAAGAAGTTTTCCTTTGCGGATAAAGAAAATCGATACAACAACGTCTTTGTCATCCTCTGCCATTGCGATAATATCTCTGTCTTCAAAAGCATAAGTATTGATCTTCTGGCGGTCCATGATCCGCTCAATACTCTTGAGAAGATCCCGATATTCCATCGCCTGTTCAAATTCCAGTTCATCAGACGCCTTTTGCATTTTCCCCTGAAGCATCTTTGCAACCTGTTTGTAATTTCCATTTAGAAATTTTAATGTTTCCTCAATCTGCTTTGCATAATCTTCCTTGGATATATATCCCTGACATGGTGCATTACACTGCTTGATCTGATAATAAAGACACGGCCTGTCTTTTCCAACATCCTTTGGAAGCCTGCGGTTACACGTTCTGATCTTAAAAATCTTTCGTAACAATTCAATCGTATCATTCACGGCTCCCGCACTCGTATAAGGTCCAAAATATTTTCCCCCATCCGCCTTCATCTTTCTAGCCAGCATGATTCTTGGAAATTCTTCATTGATTGTCACTTTGATGTAGGGATATCCTTTGTCATCTTTTAATTTGGTATTATACTTTGGATGATGTTCTTTGATCAGGTTATTCTCGAGCACCAACGCTTCCAGTTCAGAATCTGTAATAATATATTCAAAATAGGCAACATTCTTCACCATATGTTGAATCTTCACAGACAGCTTCCTGCTGTCCTGAAAGTACTGGCGCACACGATTGCATAACTTGATCGCTTTTCCAACATAGATGATCTCATCCTTGCTGTTATGCATCAAATAAACCCCGGGCTTCGCCGGAAGTTTCTTCAATTCTTCCTGAATATCAAACATGAACTTCCCTCCATCTTTATTTTGTATGTTTTGTGACTGCAAAATACACTTAAAGTTTATCATAGCATAAATTGGGGTGTAAAAAAAGTAGATATCGGGTGTTGTTGGTTTATTGTGGATGGGACAGAAAGAAGATCGCACGAAATATTTATCATAAGCAGGTGCAACCCCGCATTTTTAAGAGCTTTTTTAACAAATCGCTGATCCGTGCCTGTTCCTTGGAAAACTCACTTGGCGCGAGCCAAAATGCCCGCACCTACGTTCAGACATTCCACCACAGGGCACTGCGAATTTGTTAAAAAAGCACTTAAAAAGGCTCATGTTTGCACCTGCTTATGATAAATATTTCGTGCGATCTTCTTTCTGTCCCATCCACCTGAAGACTATTCAAACCACTACAATATGTGTATTTTTAACGGTATCGGTTCTTAATTTTTATATTGACAGCCAACATCGTAAAACATACACCCCTCCGTCTGGAATAACTTTGATTCATAAACCGCTTAGCCTTCAGCGTCAACAACCTATCGGCGTAAACAATACAAAATCAAATTTTACATTTCTTCACTTTACTCCAGTTCTTTGAATAAACCTTCTTATTCGCAGCACCTTTCGTATAAGCCTTAATTCTAAAGTAATAAGTCTTCTTGGATTTCAGCTTCTTCACTGTCAGACTCGTTTTTGTTGTATATTTTTTCTTTGTCTGACTGCGTTTAAACTTCTTGGAGGTAGAGTACTGAATCATGTAACCTTTTGCCTTGCTGACTTTTTTCCATTTCAACTGGGCTTTTCTTTTACCTTTTTTAATGGTTTTGATCGTTGCTCTTCCTGGTGCTTTTATTGTTATTTGCGTTGGTTTGTTTGTGTATGTTGTTTTGCGTTCTGTAGTTTTCTTACTTGCTGTCGTAGTTACTTTTGTTGTTTCGTCTTCGTACAGATTGATCATGGCTGCAGAGGCATAATTTCCATTTCCCCAGTTTTTCGTTGTTACGAATTTTACATATTGGATTTTCACAGATTCCTGTAACGTAATCTTCTTCCATTGTGTATTGTTTGCCCATTCTGTAACACTGGCGGCTTCTGTCCAATCTTCGCCGTTGCTGCTTACATACAGGATTCCATCTCTTGTTCGTCCATTTACTCCGATCTGTCTTGGCACGTATTCAAATGCTGATAAATAAACTGGTTCATCTAATTTTATCGTAATCGATTTTTCCTGGTCAGATCCATCGTAGACAGTATGCCATAAAGTATTAATATTGCCATCAATCGCATTTTGGGCGTAATCGCCTTTATTACTTTGTTCTGAAGATGCTTTTTCAATGGACAAATGTTTGATTGAAATATATTTCTGTACAGCATCTGTGCCATCTTTTGTAAACTGATAGGTCGTTGTCTTGGTATCTGCCTGATAAATTCCTGTTGCTGCTGCTCTTACGATCAGTGTTTTGTCTCCGCTTAAATCCGGCTGTTCTTCTGTGTAAGATGCCCATGTATCTTCTTCTGTGTATTTCCATTCCAATCCTGTTGGATTTCCGATTAACTGATTTTCCAGATCATTCACATACAGACCTGTTGGAAGTCCTTTGTAGGTTCCCCAGATACAGCTTCCTGTCTTGGAAAGTCCTCCACAGTCAGCGATTCAAAAACCTGATTCTGAATCAGTTCCTGATCTTGTCCTTTGTGCATATGAAGATCTTTGTAAATCTGATATCTTGTCACTGGATCAGATACCTGTGTCCCGTCAAAAAAGAAATAATTCTTTCCTGACGCTGTTAGGGATAGAGATAATATCATCTTGCGGTAAAGATCACTGTACTTTGTTCCATAGCTTGTTGTTTTAGTTCTTTATCGTAAGTATCAACAGTTTTGATCACTGCTATATCTGAAGTGTCTTCTTTATAGTCTTCTTTAATCCGTTTTGCATTCGCATAGACAGCTTCATCATACCATGCAGCCCACCAGTTCGCACTGTTATCATCTGCTGTTAATTTTAAATATTTTGCATTTTTAATATCGATCTTAACCGCATCTGCTTCACTCCATCCATAAAGTGTATCAGACTTATATTTCTCCGTCCAACTTTCCCCATCATCGGATGTGTAAATATAAAATCTTACTCCTGTGTTAAAATAATTACTCTGTTCGCTGATATCAACCCCAAGATCCGCTGTAAAATAGTCATAGTCATAATCTTTTAGATCATAAACAATCTCTGAAGTCGCCCATGCGCAGAGTCCTTTGATATAGGATTGGCTTTTTCCATTCACTTTTAATGTAAGCATTTGATTGGAATCATTTTCATCGATATGAATGCTGTGGCCGCTTGCCACAAATGATTTGTCTTTGTCGTATGAAATGTCTGATAGATAAGTGTAGTTCTTACTTGACGGCTGGCTTTCCGAGGCATAGATCTTGTGCGTGAATAAAAGGCATAGTGCCAGTACCGACAGTACTAATTTGAATAGGAGTCGTGGGGATTGTATATGAGAAAAAATAAATAATGGTCTGGAAAAGCAGCATTATTTATTTTTTATCATATACAGAAAGACTTCAGTTGGCCAATTTACCCACAAAATCAAAATTCTAACCGCATCTGATTCCAAACAACCCCGCCATGTTCAGACCCAGACACGCCTTCATTCACAAATCCAAATTTCGCATAATAATGCACCAGATGATCCTTACAGGTAAGTACCAACCCTTTTCTTCCCTGTGCTTTCGCATCTTCGATTGCACATTTGATCAGTTCTCCTGCATAGCCGTGTCTTCTGTAAGAAGGTATCGTATTCACCCCGAAGATCATTTGCCACGCACCATTTGGGTTGTGTAGGTCTGCTTTTGCATACATCTCATCTGTCAGATCTTTTTCATCCGTTACAAATCCATCTACAAAAGCAATTAATTTATCCCCATCAAACATCAGCCAGAAGTGATCCGCATAGTATTTTAATCGTTCTGCCAATTCCTCTTTCGTCGCTGCTTCTGCTTGTGGAAAGCATTCCGCTTCTACAGCTGTTACTGCCTCTAAATCCTTAATTGTTGCAGTTCTTATATTCATATGTTTTTCCTTTTCTATTCTTTGTATTATTATATGTAATTTATTGTAACCAGTGTTTATCCCCTTAATGTCTGCAGGTCTTAAGAAACCTCCTATAGTGACTTCCTAATTTCTCAAATCCTCAAATCTTCCGTCTGCAAGTATCTAAATTGACGACCAATAACGTTCTCCATACACACTCGTAGTGGTTTGAATAGCCGTCCGTGTATATGAGAAAAACGAAATAATAACATAGAAGATCCAGAACCATTGAAATTTTGCCGTCGTTTTGAACGGTTTGCAGCGAACTTGGTCGATTGTTTGAGCGTCAAAAACTACCAGTTTTAGTACCTTTGAACGCGAGTTATCGAAGGAAAGTTCGCGTATCAGCGACCGTTCAAAACGGCGAGCAAAATTTCTGGTCTGGATCTTCTATGTTATTATTTCGTTTTTCTCATATACACATTAACGACTACCCTTCAAACCAGAATCTAATATTCTTCTTTGATATTTCGGATCACTGTCATTTCCTGATTTGTAATATGTTTCTTCATGATCTGGCGTGCTTCTTCTTTCTTTCCAGATTTGATCGCATTGACAAGTTCTTTATGCTCATTTAATAATACGATATGATAATCTGTGTCTTTTACATATTCCAGACGGTAACGGTAGAACTGTTCTCTTAAGTTTCCTATGATCTGGATCAGACGTGGGTTTCCTGTTGCATCAAAAATGATGTCATGGAATTCCATATCGCTGTCTGCGATTGCTGCGTTGTCTTCTGATTCGATCGCTGCTTCAAATTCCTGTAATGCTGCATCTAATTTTGCTTTACCTTCATCGTCCATTCGTTCTGCTGCAAGTTCTGCTGCAAGTTCTTCCAGAGAACAACGTACTTCCAGTACATCTCTTAAATCTTTTTCTGTGATTCTTGCAACTTCTGCACCTTTTCTTGGAATCATAACTACAAGACCTTCCAGTTCCAGCTTACGGATTGCTTCACGGACTGGTGTTCTGCTGACTCCTAATCTATTCGCCAGTGCGATTTCCATCAAACGTTCTCCTGGTGCGAACTCACCTGTGATGATCGCCTGTCTTAATGTATTAAATACCACGTCTCTCAGTGGAAGATATTCATTCATATTTACCTTTAATTTATCACTCATAGTTTCTTCTCCTCCTGCTTTTTCCAATGTATCTTCTATTCTGCTTTCTTACTGTGAAAATACATTATTGTATCGGTCTGACTACATATGCCTGTTTAATGTCTTTTATGCCCCTTAATGATTCCAGCGCATGATCTGCTGTTTTCTTATCCTCAAAGATCGCAAAAATCGTTGGACCGCTTCCACTCATCAAAGCTCCCATTGCTCCCTGATCCATCAGGTGTTTCTTTACTTTCTCAATGATCGGGTATTCTTTGACCGTCACTGTCTCAAGGACATTGTCCAGACGATCGCAGATTCCTCTTAAATCTTTCTTCTTTAAACATTCTAACATGCCGTCAATATCTGGGTGTTTCGATAATCCTGGAAGATCCAGATTCTGGTATACAAATGCTGTTGATACACTGATTCCTGGTTTCGCTATCAGTATATAACACTCTGGCATTGCATCAACTCTTGAAAGTTTCTCTCCGATTCCTTCAGAAAGTGCCGTTCCTCCCCAGATACAATAAGGAACGTCTGCTCCAAGTGTGACTCCTATCTCACATAATTCGTCAATTGACAGTCCCAGATCAAACAATTCATTCATGCCCTTTAATGCTGCAGCACAGTTTGAGCTTCCGCCAGCCATGCCTGCGGCTACTGGAATTCTCTTGCTTAATTCGATCTCTACACCGTCTTTGATATGATATTTATCCTTTATGAGTTTCACTGCTTTGTATACAAGATTTCTCTCATCTGTTGGAAGAAATGCGAGATTACAAGTCATCTTGATCTTGTCATCTTTGATCTTCTTCATCGTCAGCAAGTCATAAAGTCCAACCGTCTGCATGATCATGCGTACTTCATGATATCCATCTTCACGCCTTCTTAAAACATCCAGACCAAGGTTGATTTTCCCATATGATTTTAGAACAATACTATTATCCATATGCACTCCTTTATCTCATGTGAAATACTTTCTATCTCACATCTTGTATACAGAATATTATAATATTGTTCTTAAAAAAATGCAATCCTTATTTACTGAAATATTCCTATTTCTTTTACGATCAAAAGTTTATCTCCGGGTTTTATCTCACCGACTTCCTCATTTTGTTCCCGTATGCTTTCTACCGTCGTAAAATAGGTCTTTGCTATAGACCATAAGGTATCTCCTTCTTTTACAACATACCCAACAATCCCCGGAATCTTTCGGATTTTTTCATAATCCAGTGCTTCTTCTTTGATATCCGTCATAATTCTCTGTCTCGTCTTATGGAAAGAGATAAAATCAAACAAAATGGCCGTTCGGATCTCTATTTCTCCGCCTTCTGTTGGAACTGCACTCATCTGGTCAACCCTGACATCCAGCTGATAATCCTCATTTCCACTAAGATTTTTCGTCTCTACAAAAAATGTAAATGGCTCCATATAGGAACTGCTCATGACTGGTGTTGTATCTTCCGTTGAGAGGTATAAAACGTCTGCCATCCACACACCCTCCACGGACATTCCCTGCTCAGTGATTTCCATATCATCCACTGTTACACTTCCTTTGACGGACAATACCTGTAAAAGTTTTCCCGGTTCCTGCTCCATACGGAAACGTTTTCCTGATTTCATTACTGCCTGATTCTTTCCGATCAATGTTTCAAAATCAAACATATGATATTCTGGGATCAGTGTCTTTTCCATACTGCATCCATCATCTACATAAGTGATCTTATGGTCTTCATAAATTTTAATATCACAATCAATCGTTACTTCCAAAGAAATAACCCGTTCCTCACCATCTTCATCCGGTCTTACTTCCAGCTGCTGCCCTCCCAGTGACATCCCTATTTTACCGATCATCCCCGGCATACACTCGTAACACTCTAACTGTGTGTCTACAGGAATCTCCCATCGGGCATACTGGACCGGCATTTGCGCATCTTCCCCAAGATATAAGATAAATACATGCATGGAACCCTGAATCTCGATCATATGCTCTGCGATCTTTGCCTGAAGGTTTTCGATATCCACCTGTGTCCACAGTACCTGATATATATTTGCCTTGTTTGCAGGGAGTATGAGTTCTTCTTTTAATCTTGCCAGATCTTTTTTATTTACTATCAGATCCGTAACCTGAATATCTTTCTTCAAAACAGATACATTTTCGTCATGGATCGCTATAATTCCTTCTTCCCTCATTTCTTCCGTGACCTGAAATGTAAATGTTAATAATACCCGTATGCTGATCTTTCTTGAATTGATCAGCACCGTATTAATATCATCGATCGTGTATTGTACTTTGACATAGTCTGAAGGAAGTACCCCGTCAATATGTACATACTCTTCAAATGGAAGTGAATACTCCAAGGACTCCAAAAAAGTCGCCGTATCGTTTGTTCCGTAAAGTCCCTGAAATAAAAATTCTCCTTTCATCCTGACACGGTCGATCATCATTTCTGTTTCCTGTATCTTTACCATACCTCTTGTCTGAATCATCTTTTCAACATCTGGTTTTGTATCTGCAACATTACAATCCTGATCGATCGTGATCTGCATCTGTTTCTTTGCCTTCGCCACAATCCCATAAAATTCTTTTTTCTCAAAATCCATAAAAAAATTCCTCCCTGTCTGTATATACAAATATATTCAGACAAGGAGGATTCTATGCATCATCTGTTAGTTTTCTAAAAGCATCATGCGGACATCTCTGGTGATCACATCTTGATAGCTGAAGCTTACTGTTTTATTCTGGTCACTGCCTTCTGTATTCTCCAGTTCTACCAAAAAGATATTTGGATATGTCTGTTTGATCACGCCTTCTGCTGTCACAAATTTATGTCGTCCTCTGTTTGCACTAATCTTGATTTTGCTGCCAATCTGGTTCTTAATTGACTGGCGTACTCTGTTAAGATCTAATTGTGTCATAAATTCACCTCTTCCATATACAGAATATTCTGGAAATTCTGTATAATGATTTTAATATTATAACATTTTGCCCAGTTTTTGTCAAATTTATGCATACAATATACTTTATTTAAACATGAAAGAACCCTGATTTACAGAATCCTCTTATAAATAAAAAAGGCTGGGAATCCAGAGGATTTCTCCTGATGTTTTCCCAGTCTTTCTATATTCGTTCTTATAAACCTTTCAGCTTATCTTCTGACGATCCTGCAAATTATTTGCTCTTTGTAGTCTTGCTTGATGTTGTTGCAGTTGTAGTTGATTCAGAAGTTGCGGTTGTAGATGCTGTTGTAGCTTTGTATTTGAATTTAACTTCTTTCCACAGATCCTGATCTACGGATTTTGTGTCATCCCAGTCTTTGTCAGCTGATTTTGTCCACTTCTTGTATACTTTCTCGTATGCTGCCTGCTGTTTTTCCTGCAGAAGTGTGGATTTGTTTGTTGCTGCAGCTGATGTATCGTTTGGATTTAACATCTTGATGATCACGTATGCATCATCGAGTTCTACAACTCCGCTTACCTGATTCTTCTTAAGTTTCGCTGCTGCTGCCTCAAATTTATCTCCTAATTCAGATTTTCCTTTTGTGTAGGATTCTTCATTGTCAGAGTTTACGCTGAATTTCTTAGCTACAGAGCTTACACTCTGGCCTTTTTTGATCATCTTTAGTGCAGATTTTGCTTTCTTTAACTGATCTTTCTTCTCAGCGGCTGTCATATCTTTTTCTTTTCCAGTCTTGCTGTCTGTTGTCTTTGTTGTGAAGACAAGTTTGTAAACTTTGACTGTCTTAGCTTCATCATCAGATACTGTTACGTTCGCTTTCTTGATGATCGCCTGCATCACTTTACTTGCAATTGTGCTTTCTTCGTAAAGTTTCTGGATCGTATCTTTGTCAGCTTCTGTCTTCTTCATGACTTTCTTACCTGTTTCGTCTTTTGCGAAGGCATCTACGCTTTCTTTGATCTGTTTCTTCTCTGATTTTGTTAATTTGACATTATAGTCATCTGCGTGCGCTGCTAAAACTTTAATCTGTTTTAACTGGCTGATAACGCTGTCTTTGACTGACTGCTGCATTGTGATCTTCTTACCTTTGCTGTCTGTTCCAACCTGCATAGACCACATGCTGTCTCCAAAGTATGCTCCATACTGTGCTTCTGCCTGATACTGCATGATTCTTGCATATACGTGAGCTTCCTGGAATGTTACTTCTTGTCCTGCATATTCAAATAATGTCTTCTCGTTCTTACTCTTACATCCTGTAAATAAAGAAAGAGTTAACGCAAGAACTGCAGTTAAGCATAGCAACTTCTTTGCTAATTTCTTCATTTCATTTTCTCCTTCATATTTGAATTATATTCAGTTTATATCTTGCGATATTATAGCACAAAACTATCGGATTATCAACGAATTGAGCGAGTTCACACAATGTTCAATCTTTTCTAACTGTTTTACTTTCTTTGTTTTTGAAAGGTCTAATACAAATGTTGGATTCTTCCCTGCCTGGAAGGATAGTTCACGTTTGTATTCCTCCAATACTTCCGGTATTTTTTCTATGTCTACTGCTGCATCCGGCTTCATTTCAAATGAGATTTTTTCTCCTTTTTGTTTCACATCCGTCATATAAGCATGATGTGCCAGTGCTTTTAAGTAGGCGACATATAAAAGATTGTGGACTGCTTTTGGCATTTCTCCAAAACGGTCGATCAATTCATCTGTCATATCTTCCATCTCATCTTTTGACTCGATCGAAGAAATACGTTTGTATAATTCCAGTTTCTGATATTCGTTGTATACATATGCTACCGGAATGAATGCATTGATATCAAGGTCAAGCGTTGTATCAAATTCTTCCTCTTCTCCAAGCTCTCCTTTTAATTTCAGCACTGCCTCATTTAACATCTTACAATAAAGATCGTATCCGACTGCTTCCATATGACCAGACTGTGCCTGTCCGAGAAGGTTTCCAGCTCCACGAATCTCCAGATCTCTCATGGCAATCTTATATCCAGAGCCTAAATCCGTAAATTCACGAATTGCCTGCAGACGCTTTTCTGCTGTCTCTTTTAACAACGTGTTCTTCTTATACATCAAAAATGCAAATGCATTTCTGTTAGATCTTCCGACACGTCCTCGAAGCTGATACAGCTGTGACAATCCGAGCTGATTTGCATCATGAATGATCATCGTATTTACATTTGGAATATCAAGACCAGTCTCAATGATCGTTGTTGATACAAGAACGTCAATCTCATGATTCATAAATCCCATCATGATCTCTTCCAGTTCTCTTTCTTTCATCTGTCCATGGGCAAATGCTACTTTGGCATCTGGCAGTAGTTTTTGCAATTCGGCCGTAACTTCTGCGATATTATTTACACGGTTATACACATAGTATACCTGTCCGCCACGCGTCATTTCACGGTAGACGGCTTCTTTTACCAGTTCTTCGTTATATTCCATAACATAAGTCTGAATCGCCCTTCGATCATGTGGCGGCTCTTCTAACACACTCATGTCACGGATTCCGATCAGACTCATATGCAAGGTTCTTGGAATCGGAGTCGCGGACAGAGAAAGGACATCGACGTCTTTCTTCATCGTCTTGATCTTCTCTTTGTGTGTAACTCCGAAACGCTGTTCCTCATCAATGACAAGCAGACCAAGATTCTTATACTGCATATCTTTTGACAATAAACGATGCGTTCCAATTACAACATCCACGGTTCCGTTTTTGAGACCTTCGATCGTTTCCCTCTGCTCTTTTGGCGTACAGAATCTTGACATCATGCGGACTGTGATCGGGTAATTATGAAATCTCTGGGCAAATGTATTGTAATGCTGTTGTGCAAGAATGGTTGTCGGTACAAGGTAAGCCACCTGTTTTCCATTATCCACCGCCTTAAATGCCGCTCGTATCGCTACTTCTGTCTTTCCATATCCGACATCCCCGCAGATCAGACGATCCATGATCTTCTTGCTTTCCATATCACGTTTCGTATCATCAATCGCATTTAACTGATCCTGTGTCTCATCATATGGGAATAATTCTTCGAATTCTTTCTGCCATACGGAGTCTTTATCATAGATATAACCTTCTTTTGCCTGTCTTACGGCATATAACTGCACAAGTTCCTGTGCGATATCTTTTACCTGGCCTCTGACACGGCTTTTTGTCTTCTTCCATTCGTTTCCGCCCAGCTTGTGCAGCTTCGGCTTTTTGGCGTTTGCACTTGCATATTTGGCAATCTGGTCCAGTGCGGAAGCTAAGATAAATAAGTTATCTCCGCCCTGATATTCAATGCTGATATAATCTTTTTCCACACCATCTGTCGTGATCTTTTCGATTCCACGATAAATACCAACTCCGTGTTTTTCATGAACAACATAATCCCCGATGTTGATATCTGCAAAACTGTGAATCTTCTGCCCCAGCTTTTTCTTTTCTTTTTTTCTTCGCTGTTTTTCTTTTCTTCCTTTAAAAATGTCACCTTCAGAAATCAATACCCATTTGACTGCCGGATACTCGATTCCTGTCAAAAGTTTTCCTGCCGTCACAACGATCTGTCCTGCTTCTACTTCATGGGTAAAATCTTTATCGTAAGTGACAACCAGTCCATTCTGCCTTAGATCATCACTTAAACGTTTTGCCCTTGTGACAGATGGAGATGCAACAACGATCCTGTAATCCTTTTTCTGATATTTTGTAAGGTCTTTGACAAGCTGTTCAAAACTGTTGTTATAAGACTGAATGGATTTCGTCTCCATAAATAATGTTTTGGATACTGCAAAATCTCTGACTTCTGCGGATATGACAGAATAACAGATCATCGGATGTTTCTCGATCTGATACAAAATACTTTCATAATCTGTCACGGTATGTGCCTGTTTTGGAAGCAGGTATCCGCCTTCTAAACGGCTTTTCATACTCTCTGAGAATTCAAGATAAAATGCATCTGCTCTTTCTCTGATATGTTTTGGCTCGTCAAAATAAATGACACTTTCTTTTGGGAAATAATCTAAAATGCATTCTGTATTTTCATAAAAGTATGGAAGATATCCTTCTACACCGATCAGCATATGAAGTTCTTTTAATTCCTCACGAACTCGGTCCATTTCTTTTCTTAAGCGGGCCTGCTGGTCTGTTTTCTTCTCTTTTTTGAATTTCTGGACTAACTTTTCATAGTCCTCTTCCATCTGGCAAAGACCATGCATGATTCTTGGCTGATTCAAAATGATCTCGGATGCAGGATAGATCGTCAGTGTCTCTACCTCCTCGATCGATCTCTGGCTTTCTTTATCAAAACTTCGGATAGAATCAATCTCATCTCCCCAAAGTTCGATACGATATGGGCTTTCCTGTGTATATGGGAAAATATCAATGATACCGCCACGAACTGCAAACTCGCCCGGAGCCTCAACAAATGGTGCTTTTTCGTAGCCTCTGGCAACAAATTCTTCTGCGATCGCTGCTTCTTCTAATGTTTGTCCTGTCTTAAATGTCATTTTATGATTTTTGATATCATTTAATGGCACAACCTGATCCATCACAGCATCGATCGTCATGACAAAGGTTCCACATTTATCATCTAAAATCTGTTTGATCGCCAGCATACGATCTCTTGCGATCGCATTTCCATGAACATCGGCTGTATAAAACAGTGGGTCTTTTGCTGGAATATACTGTGCCTTTTCTCCAAAGAAACGGCTTGCTTCCACCCACTGTCTTGCCTTGTTCTCATCTGGCACAATGATGATCTTAAATTGTTTTTTCTTTTTATTTCCGATCAGACTTGTAAGATGCCATTTTGCTGTGTCCGTACATCCTGATACAAGAACCGGACCACGGTAATCTTCAATTCCTTCTATTAATTGTCTGTATACCGGATCATTTTTTAATATATGTTCTAACACTTTCTATCCCTGCTTTTTCTTATTGTGGCGGTTCATCGCTTCTGTGATGTCGCCCATAACGATCAGCTGTACTGCATCGTACACTTCATCAAAACGTTCTGCAAAGATTGCCTGTTCCTGCTTTGTAAAATGTCCTAACACGTAATCTGCCAGATCGTATCCTTTTGGTTTCTCCCCAACACCGATCTTCACTCTTGGGAAATCCATGCTTCCTAAATGATTGATAATGCTTTTTAAACCATTATGTCCACCAGCACTTCCTTTTCTTCGGATGCGCAGTCTTCCGACATCCAGATCAATGTCATCATGGATGATAATAAAATCTTCTGGCTCGAGTTTATAAAAATCCATGATCGGGCGGAGACTTTCTCCACTTAGATTCATAAATGTCTGTGGTTTTACGAGAAGAACTTTCTCTCCTCCCATATATCCTGTACCGATCAGTGCTTTATGTTTCCCTGTATTTATACTTATGCCTTCTTTGTCTGCAATATAATCAAGGGCTTCAAATCCAATATTGTGTCTTGTGTTGTCATATTTCTTTCCTGGATTCCCCAGTCCAACGATTACTTTCATAAGATATTCTCCTTCTGCTTTCTAAAATGTATGTATTTATTCCACTGACAAACACCCGGAAATCGTTTGATTCCCGGGTTGTCTTTTTCTTTATTTAATTATAGTATATCCCAATTTGTATTTATCAGCAAGATTTTTTCCTTTGTTTTGCCGATCATTATATCTCGTTATATCATCTCAAATTATAATGTCTCGAAAAACTGTCTTGTTTTATTTACTTTATTCATCATGCTGTCAAACTGCTCTGGTGTCAATGACTGTGGTCCATCACAAAGTGCTTTCGCTGGATCATTATGAACTTCTACCATAAGGCCGTCTGCTCCTGCTGCGATTGCTGCTAATGACAGTGGCTCCACCATCTCTCGGATTCCTGTCGCATGAGATGGATCAACCATAACTGGAAGATGTGATTTCTTCTTGATCACAGGAATTGCAGACAGATCTAATGTATTTCTTGTTGCTGTCTCGTATGTTCTGATTCCTCTCTCGCACAGGATTACATTTTCATTTCCACCTGCCATAATGTATTCGGCACTCATTAACCACTCTTCGATCGTTGCTGCAAGTCCTCGTTTTAAAAGAATTGGTTTATCGATCTTTCCTAATTCTTTTAATAATTCGAAGTTCTGCATATTTCTTGCACCGACCTGAATGAGGTCAACATCTTCAAATAATGGAAGATGGCTTGCATCCATGATCTCTGTAACGACTGGAAGTCCCGTTGCTTTCTTTGCCTCTAATAATAATTTTAATCCATCACCGTGAAGTCCCTGGAAAGAGTATGGGGAAGTTCTTGGTTTGAAAGCACCTCCTCTTAAAAGTCCTGCACCTGAATTTTTCACATCATTCGCTACTTCTGTGATCTGTTCTTTTGTCTCTATGGAACATGGTCCTGCGATCACCTGAAAATTACCGCCGCCGATCTTCACTCCACTTACGTCGACAACTGTATCATTTGGATGGAATTTTCTGTTTGCTTTCTTGTATGGTTCCTGAATACGCTGTACATTTTCAACGATGCTGTTCGCCATGATATGACGCATATCTACAACGGAAGTATCTCCAACTAAACCGATGATCCTTGTGTTCACACCTTCGGATTCGTGGATTCCTAATCCCTGATCTGTCATCTCTTTCTTTAATGCGTTGATCTGTGCTTCTTCTGCCTGTTTCTTTAAAATAATAATCATGTTCTTTGTCCTTTCCCGGCTATGCGATATGTGTGTTCCATACAAAGTGTGCAGCTTTTTTTCTACGGTACCTTTAGAAAAAGAAAAGGCATGCACTCTGTTGCAAGAATGCATGCCTTAAATATTTTACTTTGTCTGTTTAAAGTGACATAAGCTTTGGCGATGATTCATTGCAACAAAAATAGTCAGGATAAAAATAATAACCCTGAAAGCTAAAGTAATAGAATGTGCAATTGTTCATCTTACTTGTTGTCATCTTTGTTCTCCTTGTTTTGATGCTTTTACGATACATGAATTTTGATGTGGTGTCAATACATTTATAGATGTTTTTTATAAAATCCATAAATTATATTTATGATTCATTTTGTAATTCATAATAATTTTTATAACACAAAATTATCCACTATAAAGAAAAGCTGTAGATCGCTATGATCTACAGCTTTTCTGTTACATATTATATGGAGTTTTATAAATTATATGGATTTTATATTTTTCTATTAATTATATGGAGTGTTTTAACTATTATAGACATCTTTGTCTAATTCATTTTCTTTATGACTGACAATTACTGTCGTTGCCGCATCACCAACAACGTTCAATGTAATTACAGCCATACCCGGTAAATAACTGATTGCAAGCACTAATGCGTATGCTACCATACAAAGATCAGAACTTAATCCAAGTCCAGACATGATAACAAAGATCAGTGTTGTTCCAGCTACCGGAATCGCAGGCGTTCCCATTGCCACACAAATGGACAGGAATGCTGCTGTGATCAGCTGAGTTGGTGTAATATCAATTCCAGCTGCTGTCGCGATAAATGTAATCGCAACCATATGCATCGCTGTTGTTCCGTTCATATTAATAGTCATTCCCATTGGAAGAACGAAACTACTGATTTCTCTGCTGCATCCGAGTTCTTCGATGCATGTTTTTCTGTTAAGTGGAAGTGTTGCTGCTGATGACTGAGTCGCTGCTGCAAACATTCCTACTTTAAAAATCTTCTTTGCAAACTTAAATGGATTTAAGCCGGTTAAGAGGAAGATACCGATCGGATAAATCGTTACGACCAAAGCAAGACTAATAAATATTGTCGCAAGCATAAATGTCAATGTTGGTCTGATATATTCTGTTCCATAAGTTGCAAATGTTCTGGCTAACATACAGAAAATAGCAATTGGACTGATCTTATTGATCAAAAAGTCCATGTACACCTGTACGATATCATTAAGATTCTGCATCAGATTCTTAATCGTTGCTGCTTTATCTCCAAGAGCATTCATTGTAAGTCCAAGGATTACGGCAACTACAACAACTGCCAGAATGCTGTTGTTTGAGCCAAGTACTTCTACAATGTTTGATGGAACCGCATTGATCACTGTTGTCAGTGGATTATATGATTCCAATGTTGCAACATTAGAAGTTGTTGTTGATGGAAGATTCACGGAAAACCATCCCATAGATTTGATAAAGTATGCAAAGCACCCAGCCAATGTTGCACCACATACATAAAATCCTACGAATGTTCCGATAGTTTTTCCTGCAATCTTACCAAGTCTTTTAGGATCTGCCATGCTGCATAGTGCAAGGCTTAAGGATGATAAAACAAGTGGCACGATTGCCAGCTGCAGACCTCTCATAAATAACTGCTGTATGATATAAAACAGTCCAAGAGAATAAAATCCCTTTTCCTGAGTAATGTCCTGGAAGAAGATACGGTTGATCATCGTCCATGTTCCCTCATTGCCACCTGCAGTCAGCGATTCGCGTAACCACAAACAGACAACTCCTAAGAGAATTCCTGTCGCCATTGCGATCATAATCTTCTTCATGATAGACATGCTTTCTTTCCGTTTTGCGTTCATTGTGCACCTCCGTTTTACCATGTGGTGCGATTGAAACGGTAGTCACACAGACTATCATGTCTTCTTAATAAATCAACGTGATTCCTTTTTCTCTACAAAATTCAACCCACTGATCTGACGGTTTCTCGTCGGTTACCAGATAGGTCACCTTATCCCAGTCCAAAAATTGTACAAATGCCGTTCTCTCAAATTTTGTATGATCTGCAAGAAGAGCTACTTCTAGTGCCTGTTTTACCATCTCTGTCTTAACTTCTGCTTCCCGCTCACTGGAATCCATGATACCTTTGTCCATGGCAAGTCCTTTGCAGCTAAGCAGAGCAAGATCCACATGATACCTTCTAATATTTTCTTTTGCTAAGTTCCCTTGCAAAGAGAGGGAGTCCTCATTAAAAACACCACCTGTAGAAAGAATATGAATCTCTGATCCAGTCATCTCTCGGAAAATCTCCGTTGATGAACTCAATACGGTAATATTACGGTTTGCCTTCAGTAAACGAATGGCCTCCATAACAGTTGTACTGGCATCTGCTGCTATCGTTCTCTTCTGATCTAATATATCCTTAAAAAGTTTTGCAATTTTTATCTTTTCCTTCTGGTTAATGGATGTTCTTTTATAAAAATGAATATGTTCTTTTTGGCTGGCACTATTTAATACAGCACCTCCAAAAGTCCTTGTTAAAAAACCTTCCTTCTCCAGTTTCTCAAGATCTCTTCGAATCGTCTCTTCCGTAACCTGGTAAATCTTACTTAGTTCGGATACTGTGACTTTCTTTTCATTCTTAACTTGTTCTCTTATATGTTCTAAGCGGTTTTTCACGGGACAACCCTCCCCCTTGTAAATTTCATAATGTATTTTTTCCTGAGCCGTTTATTTTTTATATATTGTTGACTTTTTCTTTATTTTATCATTGATATTGTGGCTTCACAAGGGACTCTTTCTAATTTTTATTTATCAATTGCTTCTGCTGATTCACGCATAAATGCTACATCTTCAGGATCTAATTCTAACTCTGCAGATTTCACATTTTCTCTGATCTGATCTACTGTTGTTGATCCACTTAATAAGTTTAAGAAATCTCCTTGTGCAAGAATCCATCCAAGTGCTAAGTTAGCAATTGTGCAGTCATATTTTTCACATAATGGTTTCCATGAATCCATCATATCCATTGCGTTCTGCATGTTTTCTGGCTGGAACCATTTCTTAGGAATCTGAGCTCCAACTGGCTTGTAATCTCTTGGGAATGTTCCAGATAATAGTCCCATTTCAAGTGGAGAATAGCACTGGATTGTGATTCCGTTTTCACGGGCACATGGGATAATTTCATCTTCGATTCCACGATCTAAGATGGAATATTTACACTGGATGATATCAAGATCACCATATTTGATATATTCTTTAATATGATTGATATCTACATTAGCAGCACCAATTGCTTTAATCTTACCCTGTGCTTTTAAGTCATTTAAAACGTCCATTGTTTTCTGGATAGGAACGAAATATTCTGTTCCTGGTGTAGCTTGCCAATGTGTCATATAAACATCAACATAGTCTGTTCCAAGACGTTCTAAAGAAGCTTCAATCTCTTTTTTTACAGATTCACTGTTTAAGTTTTTGTATAACTGGATTCCATTAACTTTGTTGAACAGATCACCTTTCATTTCCTGATCCCATGTTACACCACATTTTGTAATGATCTTAACATCTTCACGATTCATTCCTTCTAAGGCTTTTCCTAAGATTTTTTCACTGTTACCAAAGTTGTATCCAGGAGCTGTATCGATTAAGTTAACACCAGCTTTTGGAGCTTCTCTGATCGTATCTACGACTGTCTGAAGATCGTGATCTCCACCCCAGGCAGATCCACCACCGATTGACCATGTTCCAAGACCGATTCTTGAAATGTCCATTCCTGTTTTTCCTAATTTCATTGTTTTCATTTTAAATTTTCCTTTCAAATCTAACAATCAATTAACCAAATATTATAAAAATTATTTATAATCTTCTTTATACTTCTTAAGCATATCTTCTACCATCTGACGATTCTGTACTCCAGATGTTGCTCCAGGATGCTGTACTGCAATCGCTGCTGTACAGTTTGCATATTCACCGCATTCTTTGATATCTTTACCCTGAAGTAATGCTGCGATAAATCCGGATGCAAAGTTATCTCCTGCACCAATCGTATCAACGGCTGTAATTCCTTTACATGCTGGCACGATCATAACACCATCTTTATTACGGATATAACATCCACGAGTACCAATCTTCATAACTACATTTTTGATTCCGTAAGCAAAGAGCTTATCTGCAACTTTTGCTTCATCTTTCTCACCTGTCATCAGGCATGCTTCATCGTAGTTCGGGAAGAAATAATCTACATATTTTAATGCTCCAGCAATATCATCTAATGTTTCTCCCAGTCGAGGCATGATCATGTCAGCTGTGATCGTCATTCCCTGTTCCTTTGCAAATTTGAAAATAACCTCTAATGTTTTTCCGTCAAGTAAAGGACAGTTGAAAATACTTGCCAGAGATAAGATTTTTGCTTCTTTGATCTTTTCAAAGTTGACATGTTCAATATTTTCTTTCCAAAGACTTCCATTACGGTTCGTGATGAATGTTCTTTCTCCATCTTCTGTTACAAGTCCAATATTAATGGATGTATCCAGATTTGGGTCAATTGTCACACCCTCTGTGTCAATATTATCTTCATCACAAGAACGTATGATAAATGCTCCTGCTGCATCATCTCCAATTGCTGCCATCAGTCCTGTCTTAAATCCAAGACGACTGATAATTGTTGATTCATTCATAGCGTCTCCACCAACAGCCATTGCAATCTGATCAACTGGATATGATTCTATATCAAAAATTTCTCTTGATACCGGGCGCAGCGGAATATCTACTACCGCTGCTCCCAGACACAATACGTCTAATTTTTTCTCCACTTTATTCATCAGCCCTTCCGTCATCACCAAATAATTTGATCTTGTACATAGCACGTTCTTTTACTGCCTGGCGAACTGCACGTTCTACAGCTAAGAAAGGTTCATCTTTGTGTTCATTGATTGCTTCCATAGCAGCCTGGCAAAGTTCTGTATGGATATTGATCTTAGCGATTCCACACTGGATAGCTTTTTTGATATCTTCATCACCGATACCAGAAGCTCCATGAAGTACAAGTGGTACACTAACTTCTTTATTAACAGCTTCGATGATATCGAATCTGATTTTTGGTTCTGCAGAGTAAACACCATGTACATTTCCTACTGCTACTGCTAAAGAATCGCATCCTGTTCTTTCTACGAAATCTTTTGCCTGAGAAGGATCTGTGTAAGCATACTCAGCTAATGCTTCTTCGTATACTGTTTCATTTCCTACATGTCCTAATTCAGCTTCTACTGGAATGTTGTATGCATGGAAGTAATCTACACATCTCTTAATCTCTGCAACATTTTCTTCATATGGTAATGCAGATGCATCACGCATTACAGAGTTCATGCAGTGATCTACAGCATTCTTTAAGATTGTCCAGTTGCGTCCATGATCCCAATGTAAGATAACTGGTACTGTAGCTTTTTTAGCCATAGATTCCATCATGTAGCAGAAATCTTCAAAAGAAGTATTTCCTGTAAATCCTGTACCGAAAGAGATGATGATTGGTGCACGAAGTTCTTCAGCTGCATCAATAACTCCCATTAACATTTCTGCGTTCCATACGTTAAAGTGAGGGATAGCATAATGTCCTTCACTAGCTTTCTGTTCCCAAAATCTGATATCTGCGATCATTTTCATTTCTCCTTTTCTTGTTCTAAAACTTGTTATTTATTCAGCGACTTTGATAACACCTTTTACCATGTCAGTTTTCTTTTCTGGATCGATTGCATCCATAAATGCCTGCTGTACATCTTTGTAATCATATACATGTGTTACCATATCTTTTACATTAAACTTACCGCTTGCAATAGCTTCGATTGTCTGTGGATAGTTATTGCAGTAACGGAATGATGTCTGGATTGTTACTTCACGGTTGATCTTTAAGAAGTCGATCGGAACTGGTTTAGACTGTGTTCCTACCATCATGATCTTTCCACCACGAGCAACGATCTGTACTGCCTGATTTGCTGTAAATGTAGAACCTGCACATTCAAATACAAGTTCAACACCATGATCTCCGAATAATTCTTCTGAACGAAGAAGCGCTACTGTATCTTCTTTTGCACCATTGATTGTTCTGGATGCTCCAAGTTCTTTTGCGAGATCTAATCGTTTGTCCATAACGTCTACAACTGTGATATCTGTAGCACCAAGACTCTTACAAGCCTGAAGTACCATAAGACCGATTGTTCCTGCTCCAAGGATTACGATGCTTTTTCCTAATCTTGCTTCTCCAAGGATTGCTGCATGCATACCAACTGCTGCTGGTTCAACTAATGCTGCCTCCATTGTAGACATTCCTTCTGGTACATGGTATGTCCATTCTTCTGGATGTGTCATGTACTCACATAGAGCACCTTTGTAGTTAGGCTGTGTTGCCATGAAGTCTACGTCAGGACAGATATTGTAACGTCCTGTACGGCAGTATTCACAAGAATCATCTGGTACACCAGGTTCGATCAGTACTTTATCTCCTGGTTTGAATTTTGTTACTTTTGCTCCGACTTTTATAACTTCACCGGCTACTTCATGTCCAAGTCCGATTTTCTGATTTGGATCTTTCGGTGGGATGAATGGTCCGAATTCGAATCCGTGAATATCAGATCCACACATTCCAACGTATTCAACTTTCATTAAGATTTCATGATCTTTTGGTTCTGGAACTGCACATTCCTGAATCTCAAATTGTTTTGGTGTTACTAAGATTGCTTCTGAATTTTTCATAGCAAATGCTCCTTTTTGATTTTGGGTACCCGCCCGTTATAAGAACGAGTACCACTCCCTAATTGTTGTGTTTTATGTTAAATTATTTTTAGGACTTCTAAAATTTTATTACTCCAGATTTCCGATGTCTTCGACAGATTCTCCTCTTGTCTCTACACCGAAGATGATGATGGATACGGCAATGATTGCTGCTACTGCAGAGATCAGTACGAATACACCATTAGATCCCATAGATCCTGCTGCTACAGATGTAACTAAGAATGGGAAGAAGATATTACTTACACGACCCATTGCGTTACAGAATCCAGATCCTGATAATTTTGCAGATGTTGGCCACATTTCTGGTACATATACTGCGGATGCATAACATACATACATGTAAATGAATGTATTTAATACGAATGTTGATGCGATCAGTGCTGTCATTGTTGTCTGTCTAGATGTTATGATACCCATAACAGCCATGGCGATCAGTAATGCTACACCTGTGATCTTTCTAGGCACTTTATCCATGTATAAAGATGCAAGGAAGATTCCAAATGGTGCACCGAACAGACCAAACATTGTCATAAACTGAGACTGTGATGTATCATATCCTAAAGAACTTAATAATGATGGCATCCAGTTCATCAGTGTATACTGAATTGTGTTCATACCGATCAGTACTAAAGAACCACAGATTGTTCTCTTTAATAATTTACCTTTAAATAATGCAGAGTATGGTAAGTTTTTCACTGCTTTAGCTTCTGTTACTTCAACTTCTGGTAATGGTTTACCTGTAGATGCTTCAATTTCTTTTTCGATTGCTGTCATGATAGCATCTGCTTCTTCAACTCTACCCTGTGATTCTAACCAACGTGGTGATTCTGGGTATTTGTTGTAAATAATGATACTTGCAATGATAGATAATACAGAAGGAATGATATACTGGATTCTCCAGTTCATGTTCATGCTGACTCCTGTAGAAACGATCACTAATGCGATACCATTACAGATTGGATGAGCAAAGTTACCGATGAATGAGTTTCTGGAAGACCATACTCCACGATTCTTACCAGGTACATACTCAGTAAATGCTGCGAATAATACGACTAATAATGCTCCTAATCCAAATCCCTGGATTAAACGGAATACATATAATACTGTTACGTTAGGTGCTGCTGCTCCACCGATCATAGCGATAATGTGGATCACTTCATATAATAAGATAGATTTTTTACGACCGATCTTATCACCGATAGGACCACCAACTAATGCTCCGAATAACTGACCTGCTGTGTAAGTTGTTCCCCACATAGCCAATAATGTTGATCCTGGTTCTAACCAGTGTAATTCATTTAATAATACGTTCTGTACTGCTCCACCGATACCGTTTGACCAGCAAACTAACAGTGCGAATGCGGATACTAACCACATTTTTACGTGCCAGCCAGAGTTTGGCAGACGGTCGAGTCTTGCTCCGATATTTGCGTTTTTATTTGACATTTGTTTTTCCTCTCTTTGTTTAGTTAAGCTCAGTTTCTAGCTCATTTTCCATAATAGCCCATGCTTCTTCGAAGTCATCTGCCTTATTCCACAGTGCTGGAGGTCCTAAAACTACCATATCTGCTCCTGCTTCATATAATGGGCGGTAGACATCTCTGTTCATAGATCCATCGGCTTCAATTAAGAAATCAAGTCCTTTTTCTTCACGTATCTTAACTAGTTTACGAATCTTGTCGTATGTTTGTTCAATAACTTTCTGTCCGGAAATACCTGCATCTACGATCATGATCGTTACCTTATCAAGCAATGGTAAATAATACTCTATTGTCTCTAAAGGTACGGATGGATTTAACGCAATTCCTGCTTTACATCCAAGCTCTTTGATCTTGTTAATCGTTACAAATGCATCTCCTTCAATGCAGTCTGTATGGGGCGTAATATAGGCCGCCCCTGCCTGTGCAAATGTTTCAAGGTACTGTTGTGGATGCTTGATCATTAAATGTGCATCCATTGGTGTACTAACTTTATCCTTTAATGCTGCTAAAAATTCTGGTCCAATTCCAAAGCTCGGTACATATACACCATCTTTGATATCCATATGTAAAAAGTCTGATTTTTCATCAATGATACGAACCTGACGTTCCATATCAAAGAGATCACAGCAACCCATAGATGGTGCGATCATTAATTTTCGTTCCATACTCTGCTCCTTAGCCGACTGCTTATTAGTCTTTAAATATAATAATGATTAGTCTTCAAAATCATAATGGAAGATTACTTTGATAGCTTCTTTAGATGCCATAGCATCGAATCCTTTTTCATATTCAGATAATCCTAATCTATGTGTGATCAGTGGCTGAACTTTGATCTGTCCAGATTCCAGTAATCTGATTGCATTTCTCCAAGATGTAGAGTCATAAGCCATATGTCCGATCAGGCTCTTATTCCAAGAAGTAATATCATTGATAGAGAATTCTAATGGTTTGAATCCCATACCTACACGAACGATTTCAGCGTTTGGTCTTGTCATTTCAATTGCCTGTTTTAATGCGATATTAGCTCCAGAACACTCGATAACTAATCCTAAGTTATCTCTTCCGCAAATTTCTGTACAACGTTTTACAACATCTTCTTTAGATCCGTTAACTACATGTGTAGCACCAACTTCTAAAGCAACTGGGAAACGAGTATCTACGTCTTCATCAAGACCTACCATAACAATGTTTACAGCTCCCATTAATTTTGCGATCTGTACTGAGAATAATCCAAGTGGTCCAGTACCGAATACTACGACGTCCTGTCCTGGGATTAATTGAGACTGCTGTGCTACTGCTTTGTATGCATTACAGATAGGATCAAGTACTGCTGCTTCTTCATATTTAACACCTTCTGGAATCTCCCAGATTGCATGTTTGTGGATTCTTAAGATTTCTCCAGGAATCTTGCAGTATTTAGAAAATCCTCCACCCCATGTATTATTATCTAATCCAAGGTTAACTTTTTCTTCACAGCAAAGGAAATCTCCCATTTCACAAGCTGGGCAGACACCACATACATGAGCACTGTTGTCAGAAACAACTCTCTGTCCAACTTTCCAATCTTTTACTTTTTCTCCGACCTGTACGATTTCTCCTGCAAACTCATGTCCACGGATTGAGTTAAATTCATCAGATCCGTTATCAACTCTCCAGTGTTTCATATCTGCTCCACAGATAGCTGCTGCTTTGATCTCTAAGATAATGTCTTCTGGTCCACAAGTAGGTTCTGGAACATCTCTCATTGTGTAACCACCAAATGCCTGTCCATATCTTACAATCGCCTTCATAAATTTTACCTCCAAAATTTCGATTAAATAATCTCTTATATAACCATTATGTTTTCTTTGATTTGCTGTATCAAAAAGCGCTTTCTTTATTTGATGTCTTTATTTTAATACACTGTTATGTTTTAGTCAATCATTTTTTGTTGATTTCAAAGATTTTAGTTTTATTTCACAGATTTCTTTTTGTTTTTTCAAGATTTCGTGTTGTTTTTTGTGTGATATTACCAAAAAGTTGTTTTTGTATACAGTATTTTATATTCTTTGATTTAAAATCATATCTATAATTTTGTTCTTTTTTATTGATTTTCTTTATATTTTGTGAATTTTCTATCAAATATGCAATGGTTTTTCTCTGTTTCGCCCTTGTTTTCTTCGTATTCCAAAATATTTTCTTTATTCCAAAGATTTTTTATGTTTGTTCCAACTTCCGTGCATTTCATAATATTAAATAAAAAAGAAGCCATCCTCAATAACTTTTCTTAGATGACTTCTTTTTGCCTTATTAAATTCTACTTATATTAAAGCTCTTCGTTCCCACTGCCCTTGTACATATCGTTTTACAAACAAAATTCCTCTAAATACCCAGTCCAGTGTCATAGCTACCCAAACACCAAACACTCCAAGTCCAAACCATTTTCCAAGAACAACACTACAAAAAATTCTAAATATCCACATGGTTGCTGTCGCTACAACCATACAGTATTTCACATCATTTGCAGCTCTCAATGTATTAGGTATCGTAAATGCTGGCGGCCAGATTGTCACACAGCATAATGTATGATACAAAAGAATCTTTCTTGTAATCGCTGCTGTTTCTGGCGTTAAATGATAAACTTGGATAATCAGTGGTAGTATCATTACTACAATAATATTTAATGCAATCAGCGATGCATAAGCTACCTTCAACAATTTCTTTGTATAATATCTTGCTGCTTCGTTATCTCCAGCCCCAATACATCTTGATACAACCGTTAGTACTGCAAATCCAACTCCAATTCCTGGAATCAGCTCAAACGATGCTACTACATTTCCGATTGCATTGGCTGTGATTGAAGACGTTCCAAACCCAGCCACAATACTTAATACCATAATTCTTCCTAACTGAAACATACTATTCTCAATCCCATTTGGTATTCCTATATGTAAGATCTTCTGTATCAAATATCCTTTAAATCGAAAATGCTTATGTTTACTCAAATGCACAACCTGATTCTGTTTTCCAATCAGTACAAGCATTGCAATCGCTGCCACAATTCTTGATACTAGTGTAGGAATTGCTGCTCCTTCAACGCCGAATCCAAATCCATAGATCAATATAGCATTTCCTACGATATTAATTCCATTCATAAGTATTGACATATTCATAGAAATCTTTGAATTTCCCATAATACGAAATAGTGCTGCACATCCATTATATACCGCAATAAATGGAATTGATGCTGTAACGATCAGTAAATATATTTCCGCATTATGCATAACTCCTGGTTCTATATTTCCAAAAACAACATTCAGGATAAAATTTCTGTACGCATAAATTCCTCCCATAATTACCACAGATAATGAAATAATAAATAATATCAGCTGATCTGCCGTTTTACACGCCATTACATTTTTCCTCTGACCCAAAAACTGTCCTGCCACAACTGCTCCACCAGTTGCTAATGCAGAAAACAGATTGATCATCAACACCATAACACTGTCAACCAAAGAAACTCCTGAAACAGCTTCTTCTCCAACACTTGATGTCATAATCGAATCCGCAAGTCCTACAGTTACTGTTAACATTTGTTCAATGATCAATGGTATGATCAATTTGGCCAAATCTTTGTTTGAGAATATCCTATTCGGTACATTATCTGCGTTTTCCATATCTTTCCCTTTCTTTTTTCTTTATTTAAGATTATTTTTCTTTGTTTAGCACTTTTATATTATCATACTCCTATTTTTCTTCAATATTTGATCATTAATCTATTCATTTTCTCGTTTTTACACAAAAAATATACAAGACATCTTTCGACGTCTTGTATACCATGTATATCTTCGTTTTTTATTTCACATAATTTATAATAATTTTAACTGGTTTTATTCCCTGTTCTTTACTGGTTTTATTAAGAAGTGATCATAATAACCAAACCAAGTGGTCGTGTAACAGTTCCCGCTCCCAAATAACTGTCAGACGGAACATCCTGTGACAGATCAGATTCCCACAGCTGATAATCATAGCTGCGTTCCAATACATAAAGGCTGATATTTGCACTATCATTATCAGTAATTTCTAAAGCATCATTTACCTTAAACCCTTTTGTTGCCGAAATTCCATAAGCTGATTTTAAACAAGAATCCAATGCAGAATCTCCTCCAGCAATTGATTTTTTATTCGAAAAATTGCTGGAACAAAAGACTTTTTTACTCAGAGTCATTTCTTTATCTATTGTTTTGAAAGATTCCTTATAAACTGCCTGATCATGAAAGCCTTGTTTCTTAATAGAGTAACTAGCAAGCCTTGTTTCCACAGATACAATATCCTTTTGTCCATCTATATCATTTACAGAATAATCATTGATTGGAATATATATTATTTTCTTGATATCATCTGTTTTTTTCAGATTATAAGATGATGCAATCTTTTTAATATCTTTTTTCTGTGTAAATTCCACTTTAGCATGACGTTCTGATAATGTAGTCGAATCCGATGCCTGAATCAGCTTTTCTGATTTATGCTGTAAATTGGCATGTGTTGTTGTAATATTAGTGCTTGCTCCAAACGCAAGAGCAATTGCCACAACACCACCCATAATATTTTTTACCATATATTTATAACCTTCCTTTATTATATCCTCAAAAATCATAACTTTTTCTGATATATTATAGATACTGTATCCAACATACGTCAAGCAAAATAAACAGATTCGGGAATTTGTGCAAAAATTCTAGTTTTTTACAAAATCTTTTGTACATTTATTGCCTCTTTTTCTTACAACTAAATTTTATTTTTCTTTTCTACTAACCAAAAAAAGATGCTATCACTGCTGTGATCGGCACAGTTAAAACAACTCCAATACTTCCTGACAATCCCTGCATGATCTCAATTCCGATCACATAGGAATTGGCTAACTGACGGTAACTTAGATCATATGCATAGTTGATAACTAATGTTGACATGGCACCGCCCACATAAGCAAAGATCAGTGTATTTGTCATCGTTCCCATCATATCTCTTCCGACATTAATTCCTGATATAAAAAGCCGTTTCATTGACAGTGTTTTATCTGTTTCATAAATCTCCTGGATTGTAGAAGCAATTGACATACCAACATCCATAACAGCACCTAATGCTGAGATAATGATTCCTGCGGCTTTTCCAAAAACAATTGCAGCTATCGCTGCGATTACAACACCTGCGGCTGTCCCTAAAATAGCGGCGGCTGTTTTTGTGGAATATCCACCGAGAAGTCCTAATGTCACGATAGTTGTCAACACCGCAACAAGAATCGTCAACAAAATCGGTGAGATTCCCTGATACATCATTGGGAACATGATACCGATAATACATGCAAATGCAAATACGAGGCTTAAGATTGCATAAACACCTTTCTTTCCTCCGATCGCACATACAACTGCTGCAAATATTAAAGCGAATCCATAAATCGCCATGGTACGATCCTGACTGTATACAGTAAATCCTGCATTTGATCCACTTTTATTTACAATGACTATAATTCTGGTTCCTACTTTACAGTCTGCTCCAAATAAAGTTCCGCTTGGATTGATTGCCTCTTTTTCTTTCCCTTTGTAAGTTCCAGTTGTCATTTTCACTAAAACTTTCTGTGTTCCATAACGACTTCCGTCTTCTGCAAGATTGTCTTTGATGATCTTTGTCACAACTGCTTTTTCGTATTTTTGTCCTTTATAAGATGCCAGAGGTGTTTTCTGAAACTGATTGCATTTGAATATGATTCCTGCAAATAAGCACACTGCGATTGCGAGAATCACAATTTTCTTCCATGATACTGTTTTTCCGTATGTGTAATAGTAGTCAGTTCCCGCTGCTGTCTTTCCTTCTGTATACTGTGTTTTATTTTTATATCCGCTTGTATCAAATGCATTTGGATTATTGTAATGCATTATTTAATACATTATTCCAGTTATATCCATCATTTCTTGCTGCGTAGTTGTTATCCTTCATCTTATCTCCTTCGGTACTTACCTGCCTGGAAGAAGCTCCGATCTGTGGATCTCCTACATATAAGAAAGAATAGTTTTTAAATGATTTTGTAGAATATTTTTGAGCATCCTGATATTTTCCATCCTGGAATACCTGATAGTAGTAAGTTGTATTTTCCTTTAAATCACTTACGGATGCTTTGTTTGAATAGTACTGTACACCTTCGATCGCTACTGCCTGTGTCTGTACTCCTTCTACTTCTTTTGCATCAGACATATCTGCTTTTGTTGCGATCTTCACTTTTGGTGTTTCTTCTGTTTTGCTGCAGTATGCAAAATTAAGCTGAGATTCTGTTGCACCTGGTGTTAAAGATACATTTTCATAGTTTGTACTGTACTTATCCCAGTTTGCTTTCCATTCAGACCATTATTTATTTTTTATCATATACCTGAAGGTTATAGTGCTGAACCCACAATATGGTGGGAATTCGAGAGGGATATGTATGGAGAACGGTATTGGTTGATAATTTTTGTATTTGTTAACGGAAGATGAATGCAATTCATAGACACCGATTTGTCGAGATGTTTGAGAAATTTAAAACAGTAGTTTACTAATTCCTTAAATCGCCCGTTTGCAAATATCAAAATTGACAGCCAACACCGTTCCCCATACATACCCGTAGTGATTTGAATAGCCGTCCGTGTATATGAG
>CABIYF010000014.1 GCA_902362875.1 Eubacteriaceae bacterium
CGCTGGCTTTCCTTGCAAAACTCGCCTTCAAAGGTACTCAAATCGTTACTCTTTGAGGCTCAAACATTGCACCAAGCCAGCTGCGAATCGGTAAAAAACGTGGCAAAATTCTAATGCTGCTTTTTCAGACTATTATTTATTTTTTCTCATATACTGAAAGACTTCAGTTGGCCAACTTTCAAATTAAAATTTCGCCTTCCCAGTACTTTTCCGTTTCACAATAAATGGTTCAAATTCCAACTTCGTAACAAAGCTGCGTGGCTGGTTTTTGGTTTTGGAATCACGGATACGCACAATGATATCAACGGCTTCGCGTCCTTTTGCTTCGATGGAATGTTCGACAGTTGTAAGGGAGATACGATTCATTCCAGCCATTGGGATATTGTCAAAGCCGCAGACGGAGAAATCATTTGGAACTTTGTACTTCATTTCGTATAGAGCATCTAAGATTCCAAAAGCCACCATATCGTTGTATCCGACAAAAGCAGTACAATCAGTTCCTTCCTCAAGAATTTGCTTTGTCAGATTATATCCGGAGGAATATTCCAAAAGATTTGGGGACAGAAGATTGTATTCACCTGATGAGAGTGAGCGGATCTGTACACTGTCATCTCCAAGACCATGTTCACGGAAAGTGGAGGCGAGGGCATCATAACGTTTTGATCGGGAACGTTCGATATCGCTGATCGGCGTTGATATGTAAGTGATTTTCTTATGACCAAGTGAGATCAGATGTTCTGCAACCAGTCGTGCCGGTTTTGAACTGCTGACATGAATGGAGTCAAAAGAAATCTCATCATTTTTGTCTCCGATATTAACGATCGGAATCTGCTTTGACATTTCGTTTACTTCTGGAAGAAAAGATGTTGGATACAGATAGACAATTCCAGCAGCATCAAGATCGTTTTTCATAAGATCCAGATAATATTGCTCAGTACTTGGATTACGAAGTGTCGGTGCGACAAAGGTCAGGTATCCGTAATCATGAGCGCGTTCTGTAATAGAATGCACTAAAGTTGTATAATAATGATTAGATAAAAATGGACAGATGATCAAAATGACTTTAGAAAGCGGTTTGCTTTTTGTTTCAAGTACTTTTTTCTTTTTCTGATATCCAAGCTCTTTCGCAGCGTTAAAAACTTTCTTCTTTGTACTCTCTGAAAATGAGACATTGCTCTTATTATTTAAGATCATGGAGACTGCAGACTGGGAAAGACCGACATGATCTGCAATGTCCTTGGTCGTTACTTTTTTCTTTAAACCCATAAAATTCTCCTTAATCAAAATTATTTTAATTAATTAATAGGTACTAATAAAAACGGAAATATTAGTAATAAAAATAAAAATATTAATTAAATTCATATTAATCATAGCATATTTTTTTGCAAAAAAACAAGGAAAATCAAGCTTTTTTAAATTAAAAGAAATTAAAGAAATCGTCTTGAAAAAATCAAAAAAACAATGTACTATTAATAAAGTTGAAAAATATTAATAAATTCGACGAAGATTGCCTTAATATGCCGTATTTTACGATTTGACAACCTGTTTTATCCATGCTTAAATAAAGCCAGAAACAAAACAACGAACAAAACAACAAACAATGTTTTTAGGAGGAAGTAAGTTATGAGATTTTTCGTGGACACAGCAGATGTAGATCAGATTCGTAAAGCAAATGACATGGGAGTTATCTGTGGAGTAACAACAAACCCATCATTAATCGCAAAATCAGGAAGACAGTTTGATGACGTAATCAGAGAAATCACTTCTATCGTAGATGGAGCTATCAGTGGAGAAGTAAAAGCTACAACAACTGATGCAGAAGGAATGATCAAAGAAGGAAGAGAAATCGCTAAGATTCATCCAAACATGGTTGTAAAAATTCCTACAACAATCGAAGGATTAAAAGCTACTAAAGTTTTATCTTCTGAAGGAATCAAAACAAACCTTACATTAATCTTCAATCCAAACCAGGCATTATTAGCTGCAAGAGCTGGAGCAACATATGTATCTCCATTCTTAGGAAGATTAGATGATATTTCTCAGAACGGATTAGATTTAATCGCAGATATCAGAGAAATCTTTGATGCAGCAGGAGATATCGATACACAGATCATCTGTGCAAGTGTTCGTAACCCAATTCATGTTATGGAATGTGCTAAGATGGGAGCTGACATTGCTACAGTACCTTACAATGTATTCGAACAGATGATGAAACACCCATTAACAGATCAGGGAATCGAAAAATTCCAGGCAGATTACAAAGCAGTATTCGGAGAATAAGAAAGGGTGGTAGATACAATGACAACCGCAGAATTAAAGAAAACAGCAAATGAGGTTCGCAAAGGCATCATCAAGTCAACACATGCTGCCAAATCCGGACATCCGGGCGGATCTTTATCAGCAGCCGACTTATTTACATATCTGTATTTTGTTGAGTTAAACGTTGATCCTAAGAATCCAAAAGATGAGAACAGAGATCGTTTCGTATTATCTAAAGGACATGTAGCTCCTGGATATTACTCAACATTAGCAGAAAGAGGATTCTTCCCTAAAGAAGACCTGTTAACATTAAGACATGTTGGATCTTACTTACAGGGACATCCAGACATGAAGAAGATTCCTGGAGTAGATATGTCCAGCGGATCTTTAGGACAGGGAATCTCTGCTGCAGTTGGTATGGCACTTGCTGCAAGACTTCAGAATAAAGATTACCGTACATATACACTTCTTGGAGATGGTGAGATTCAGGAAGGTCAGGTATGGGAAGCTGCAATGTTTGCAGGATCAAGAAAACTTGACAATTTAGTAGTTATTGTTGATAACAACGGATTACAGATCGATGGACCAATTGATGAAGTAAACTCTCCATATCCAATCGGAGCTAAATTCGAAGCATTTAACTTTAATGTGGTTGAAATTGATGGTCACGACTTTGATCAGATTGCAGATGCATTCAAACAGGCAAAAGAATGCAAAGGAAAACCAACAGCGATCATTATGAAGACAGTCAAAGGTAAAGGTGTATCCTTCATGGAGAACCAGGTATCATGGCATGGTTCTGCACCAAATGATGAACAATGTAAACAGGCACTGGAAGAATTAGAAAAGGTGGGCGAGTAAGATGGCAGAAGTAAAGAAGATTGCGACAAGAGAAAGCTATGGTAATGCTTTAGTTGAATTAGGACAGGAAAACCCTAATGTTGTAGTTTTAGATGCTGACTTAGCCGCTGCAACTAAAACAGGAATGTTTAAAAAAGCTTTTCCAGAAAGACATATTGACTGTGGTATCGCAGAATCTAACATGATCGGTATCGCTGCTGGACTTGCAGCAGCAGGAATGGTTCCATTTGCAAGCAGCTTTGCTATGTTTGCAGCTGGACGTGCATTCGAACAGGTAAGAAACTCTGTTGGATATCCACACTTAAACGTTAAGATCGGAGCTACTCATGGTGGTATTTCCGTAGGAGAAGACGGTGCTACACATCAGTGCTGTGAAGATATCGCTTTAATGCGTACAATTCCAGGAATGACAGTTATCGTTCCATCTGATGACGTAGAAGCAAAAGCAGCAGTGAAAGCTGCAGCAGCTATGGAAGGACCAGTCTATATGAGATTCGGTCGTCTGGCAGTACCTGTGATCAACGATGAAGATTATAAATTCGAGATCGGTAAAGGTAATGTTTTAAGAGAAGGAACAGACGTAACAATCATCGCTAACGGATTATGTGTAGCTGAATCTTTAGACGCAGCTGAGAAATTAGCAGCAGACGGAATCAACGCTCAGGTTATCAACATGGCGACTGTAAAACCATTAGATACAGAGCTTGTATTAGAAGCAGCAAAAGCAACAGGAAAAGTTGTTACAGTTGAAGAACATTCAGTAATTGGTGGATTAGGAAGTGCTGTATGTGACGTATTAGCAGAACAGCTTCCAACACCTGTATTAAAGATTGGTGTGAACGATGTCTTTGGACATTCAGGACCAGCAGTAGAACTGATCAAAGAATTCGGATTAGATGGTGACAGTATCGCTGCCAAAGTAAAAGAATTTGTAAAATAATAAATCCTTTTAATAAATAAAATTAAGATAACACATCTGTTTTTGTAGCAGGTGTGTTATTTTTATGCTATGATGAAATTAGTTTTATAATCAAAGTAATATGGTGAAAGGGGTAGTGATAACCATGTGGACAAGAAGTGAATTAAAGGAACGAGGAAAGACAGCGTTACATAGGAATTACTGGATTACAGTAGCTGTGACATTGATCGTAGGAATTTTGACAGGAGATTTTTTAAATTCCTCAGGAAACAGTGCCAGAACAGGAGCAGAAAATATTGATTCGATACATTCAATATTTGATTTCATACCAATTATGTGGATCATAGGGGCTGCAATAGGAATTATTACAGCAAGCGTTATATATTCTATATTTGTAGGCAATTTGTTTGAAGTGGGCAGCTGTCGCTTTTTTGAAGAAAATAGTGAACATAAAGCAAGATTGGGACTGATCTTAGATGGGTTTAAGAATGGGGCATATCTAAAGAATGTAAGTACGATCTTTTTCAGAGACCTATACACTTTTTTGTGGACGTTATGTCTGATCATTCCAGGAATTGTGAAAGGTTATGAGTACAAGATGATTCCATATATTCTGGCTGAGAATCCAGAGATTTCAAGAGAAAGAGCTTTTGAGATCAGCAAACAGATGATGGATGGACAGAAGGGAGATGCATTTGTCTTAGATCTGTCATTTATTGGATGGAATATTTTATCTGTGATTACGTTAGGAATTGTTGGAATTTTATATGTAAATCCATATCAGTCAGCAACATGGGCAGAACTTTATAAGACGAATCGTGAAACAGCAATTGCTTCAGGAATTGCAACAAGAGAAGAACTTCCGGGACTTCAAAAAGAAATGGATGAATAAAGATTTTAGAAGAGAACTTAGGCAGAGATGATCTGAGTTCTCTTTTGTATTATTTAAGAAAAAGTTCAGAGATTCTATATTTGATAGCAATTAAAAATCATGTTATACTATAGATTAGCAAAAAAATAATCAAGAATTATTTAAGGAGTTTGTAAGATGGGAAAATATTTTGGAACAGACGGGTTCCGTGGAGAAGCAAATATAAATTTAACTGTAGAACATGCATATAAAGTAGGACGTTACATCGGATGGTATTTCAACCAGAAGACAAGCAGCAGAGCAAAGATCGTGATCGGTAAAGATACAAGACGAAGCAGCTATATGTTCGAGAATGCATTAGTCGCTGGACTTACAGCATCTGGTGCTGATGCTTATATGCTTTATGTAACAACAACACCAAGTGTTGCCTATGTAGTAAGAACAGAGCAGTTTGACTGTGGTATCATGATCTCAGCAAGCCACAATCCATACTATGATAATGGAATCAAACTGATCAATGCCAAAGGACATAAGATGGAAGCAGAAGTCGAGGAAAAGATCGAGGCATACATCGATGGAGAGATTGAAGAACTTCCATTTGCAACAAAGAAAGAGATTGGACGTGCAAAAGACTATGCAGCAGGAAGAAATCATTATATTGGATATCTGATCTCAACAGCAACAAGATCATTTAAAGGTGTGAAAGTCGGATTAGACTGCTC
Source organism: Eubacteriaceae bacterium (assembly GCA_902362875.1). Lineage (GTDB taxonomy): Bacteria > Bacillota > Clostridia > Lachnospirales > Lachnospiraceae > Anaerostipes. The sequence goes on from CABIYF010000014.1 coordinate 5,633, forward strand.
CAACGGAAGCTCTTTTGCGATTGCAGAGAATGTATTTAAAGCATTAGGAGCAGAGACACATGTGATCAACAACGAACCAGACGGAACAAATATCAATACAAACTGCGGTTCTACACATATCGAGATTCTGCAGGGATATGTAAAAGAAAACCATTTAGATGTGGGATTTGCATATGACGGAGATGCTGACCGTTGTATCGCTGTTGATGAGAATGGACAGGTCGTAGACGGAGACCTGATTCTTTATGTTTGTGGACAGTACATGAAGAAACATGGAGAATTAAACAATAACACAGTTGTAACAACAGTAATGTCAAACTTAGGACTTTACAAAGCATTTGATGCAGCTGGAATTTCATACGAGAAGACAGCCGTTGGTGACAAATATGTCAATGAAAATATGGTCAAGAACGGTCACGCATTAGGTGGAGAACAGTCTGGACATATCATCTTCAGCAAGTTCGCTACAACAGGAGATGGTATCTTAACATCCTTAAAGATCATGGAAGCAATGATCGAACAGAAACAGAGTCTTGCCCAGCTTGCAGAACCAGTACAGATCTTCCCACAGATTCTTGAGAATGTCCGTGTGGCAGACAAAGCAACAGCACAGGCAGATGAAGATGTGCAGAAAGCAGTCAAAGAAGTGGAAGCAGAACTTGGAGATGAAGGAAGAATCCTTGTACGTGAGAGTGGAACAGAACCTTTAGTACGAGTTATGGTTGAAGCAAGAAGCCATGAAATCTGCAGAGAGAAAGTAGATAAAGTGGTGAAAGTTTTAAGAGAGAAAGGTCACGTTATCAAATAGTCTATGGAAAAGTTATATGCGGATATTATCATTAATATTTCTCATGAGGCACTGGATAAGGTATTTGCCTACAAAGTGCCTTTTTCCTTGATTCAGGACATTCGGGTGGGGCAGCAGGTCGTTGTCCCATTTGGACGTTCTAATAAGGAACAGACTGGATATGTGGTAAATCTTTCAAGAACTGTGGATTATGATGAAAGTAAAGTCAAGGAAATCATAAGAATTGAGACAGATCATGTCGGAGTGGAAGCAAAGATGATAGAACTTGCAGCGTGGATCAGGGAGAATTATGGATCAACCATGATTCAGGCATTAAAAACGGTTCTTCCAGTACAGGAGAAAGTTGCAAGAAAAGCAAGAAAGTACATTGAATTAAGCATAGATGCAGTACATGGTCCAGCGATGCTAGATGAATATTTCAGCAAACATTATGTGGCGAAAGCAAGACTTTTAGCTGCAATATTAGACAATCCAAAGATTTCGTGGGAGACGGCATCCAAGGATTTAAAGATTTCCAAAAGTACAGTAGACAGCATGGAGAAAGAAGGAATTCTTCATGTGGTGACAGAATATTATTACCGCAGTCCGGGACAGTTTCAGACAGAGCAGACGAGGGCAAATGTATTAAATGAGCAGCAGCAGGAATTGATTGATGAGTTCAGACAAGATTTTCTGAGGGAAGAATACAAGACGTATCTCCTTCATGGAATTACGGGAAGTGGAAAGACAGAAGTCTATCTTACGGCAATCGAAGAAGTGATCAGGCAGGGAAAACAAGCAATCGTTCTGATCCCGGAGATCGCACTGACATACCAGACAGTGACAAGATTCACAAAACGTTTCGGCGACCGTGTATCGATTCTGAATTCAAGATTATCAAAGGGAGAGAAATACGACCAGTGGCTGCGTGCAAAACGAGGAGATATCGATGTGATCATCGGTCCAAGATCAGCCTTGTTTGTACCATTTCCGAATCTTGGTCTGATCGTAATCGATGAAGAACATGAAGGAAGCTACAAAAGTGAACAGACACCGAAATACCATGCAAGAGAAGTGGCGATCAAGAAGGCAGAGATGGAAGGCGCATCCGTGATCCTTGGCTCTGCGACACCATCGGTGGACAGCTATAAGCATGCTCAAGATGGAACCTATCGTTTATGGGAACTTACAAAGCGTGCAAAAGAAGCAGTTCTTCCACAGGTTTATATAGAAGATCTAAGAGAAGAATTAAAGGCTGGAAACCGCAGCATGTTCAGCAGAAGATTACGAGATCTTATACAGGACCGTCTGGATAAGGGCGAGCAGATCATGTTGTTTTTAAACCGCAGAGGTTATGCAGGATTTGTTTCGTGCAGAAGCTGTGGACATGTCATGGAATGCCCGCATTGCGATATTTCGATGACATATCACAGGGATGGAAGACTTCGATGCCATTATTGTGGGTATGAACAGCCGATGCTCAAAGTATGTCCGGAATGTGGCAGTCCGTATATCGGGACATTTGGACTTGGAACACAGAAGGTGGAAGCCGCGCTATTTAAAGAATTTCCACAGGCGAGAGTCCTTCGAATGGATATGGATACGACCAAGAGAAAAAACAGTCACGAAAAGATATTATCAGCATTTTCAGATGGAGAGGCAGATATCTTAGTCGGGACACAGATGATCGTGAAAGGTCATGATTTTGCAAATGTAACATTAGTCGGAGTGCTGGCAGCAGATCTGTCACTGCATGCGAATGATTACAGAGCGGGGGAGAGAACCTTCCAGCTTCTTACGCAGGCAGCAGGAAGAGCAGGAAGAGGCAGTAAACCGGGAGAAGTGGTGATTCAGACATATTCACCAGAACATTACAGCATCCAGACAGCCGCCAGACAGGATTATCATGCATTTTATCAGGAGGAGATCGCATATCGTACGATGATGAAATATCCCCCAGTCTGGCAGATGTTAGTCGTATTTGCATCAGGAGAAGACAAAGCGTGGCTTGATAAAGTGATGGATGCGATGGCTGAAGTCGCAAAACATATGGATCTTATGGTAATTGGACCGAGTGAGGCTGGATTTGGCAAGATCAACGACCAATACCGCAAGGTCATTTATATTAAGAATCAGGATTATGATATACTGGTAAAGGCAAAGAACCGTCTGGAACAGTGGATCGACCTGAATAATATCAGAAAGAGGTTACTAGTCAATTTTGACTTTAATCCAATGAATAGTTATTAACCAGGAGACAGGTATTAAGATATATAGTTGTTAACAGACAGAAAAGAAAAGGAGAAAGTTATGGCAATTCGACAGATTCGAGTATTAGGAGACGATGTTTTAAGAAAGAAATGTAAAGAAGTAAAGGAAATGACACCAAGAATGCATACATTAGTAGAGGATATGTACGACACAATGTATGAAGCAATGGGAGTTGGACTTGCAGCACCTCAGGTTGGAATCTTAAAGAGAATCGTAGTGATCGACACAGGAGAAGAAGGTGAATGTGTAACACTTGTAAACCCTGTGATCACATTAAAAGAAGGAGAACAGGTTGGAGAAGAAGGATGCTTAAGTCTTCCAGGAAAAGTAGCAGTTGTAAAACGTCCAGATCATGTGATCTGTGAAGCATTTGATGAAGATATGAATCCGATCACAGTCGAAGGATTTGGCTTATTTGCAAGAGCGATCTGCCATGAGACAGACCACTTAGATGGAATTTTATACCCAGATGTAGCAGAAGAACCAGCAAGAGACATCACAATGGAAGAGGTAGAATAGATGAGAGCAGTATTTATGGGAACTCCGGAGTTCGCAGTACCAACCCTGCAGGCACTGATCGACCATCATGAAGTGCTTGCAGTTGTGACACAGCCGGACAAACAAAGAGGACGCGGAAAGAAGATGCAGTTTCCTCCAGTGAAAGAAAAAGCAGTCGAATACGATATTCCGGTTTATCAGCCACAGAGAGCAAGAGATGAGGAATTCATCGAAGAATTAAAGAAGATCGATCCAGATGTGATCGTAGTTGTTGCTTATGGACAGATTTTACCAGAGAGTATCTTAAATATTCCAAAATACGGATGTATCAATGTACATGGATCACTTCTTCCAAAATACAGAGGTGCTGCACCAATTCAGTGGGCGGTTCTTGATGGAGAAGAGAAAACAGGAATCACAACCATGTACATGGAAAAGGGACTTGATACTGGAGATATGATCGACAAAGCAGAAGTTGTTTTAGACGAGAAGGAAACAGCGGGATCACTGCATGATAAACTCATGGTATTAGGGGCAGACTTATTATTAGAGACATTAAAGAAATTAGAAGATGGCAGTGCAGTAAGAGAAAAACAAAATGACGAAGAAAGCTGTTATGCCAAGATGTTAAGCAAAGACATGGGACAGATTGATTTTACAAAAGATGCAAAAGAGATCGAATGTCTGGTACGTGGAATGAATCCATGGCCAAGTGCTTATACATCATTAGACGGAAAGACAATGAAAGTCTGGGAAGCAGATGTGTTAGACAGAGAAAGCAAAGAAGAACCAGGAACGATCGTGGAAGTGACAAAGAAAGAGATCATCGTGGCAACAGGAAGTCATGATCTCGCACTTCATGAGATTCAGCTGGCAGGAAAGAAACGCATGCAGGTACAGGCATTTTTACTTGGATATCAGGTAGAAGCAGGTACAAAATTAGGAGAATAGATCAATGGAGAATCCAAGAGAAAGTGCATTGGATGTGCTTATCAAAGTTGATAAAAAGGAAGAATTATCTCATATAGCGATCAGCAATGTCTTAGAAAAATATCAGTTTTCAGAGAAAAGAGACAGAGCGTTTTTTACGAGACTGGTTGAAGGAACATTAGAACGCCAGATTACGATTGATTATGTGATCGATCAGTTTTCAAAGACTAAGATCAGAAAATGCAAACCACTGATTCGGGCATTACTTCGTATGGGAGTCTACCAGATTCTTTACATGGATCAGGTGCCGGATTCTGCAGCCTGCAATGAAGCAGTAAAATTGGCAAAGAAACGCGGATTTTCAAGATTATCAGGATTCGTAAACGGTGTTTTGCGTAACATTTCAAGAAAGAAAGAAACGATCAGTTATCCAAAGAAAGACAAGGATCTTGTGACATATTTATCTGTGACATATTCAATCCCAGAATGGATCATAAATTTCTTTAAGAAAACATATGATGATGAGACAGTGGAAAAGATCATTGCTTCCTATCTGGAAGATAGAAAGACAACACTATGCTGTCTTGAGAGCAAAGGCGGAAAAGATGCGGTCCGTAAGGAATTGGAGGCAGAGAATGTCACAGTGGAAGACGGTAAATTGATTGAAAATGCAGTGAAGATCTCAGATTACGATTTCTTATACCGCCTGAAAGCATTTCGTGAAGGAAAATGCTATGTGCAGGATGAAAGTTCCATGCTTTGTGCAAAGCTTGCCGGGGCAGAAGAAGGTCAGTTTGTGATGGATCTGTGCAGCGCACCGGGAGGAAAATCCTTATATACAGCAGATCAGATGAAAGACAGCGGGCAGATATTATCAAGAGATCTGACCGAATATAAGACAGATCTGATCGAAGATAACATTGAGCGTATGGGATTCACCAATATGGTATCAGAAGTATTTGATGCGACAGTTTTGGATGAAGAACATATAGAGGCAGCAGATGTTGTGATCGCAGATGTACCTTGCTCTGGTCTTGGGATCATGGGCAAGAAAAATGATATCAAATACCATATTTCAGAAGAAGGAATGAAGGATCTGGTAAAACTTCAGAGAGAGATCCTTACAAATGCAGTACAGTATGTGAAACATGGCGGAACACTGATCTACAGCACATGTACGATCAATCCAGAAGAGAATGAAAAGAATTTCCAGTGGATAAAGGATCATTTTGATTATGAAGCTGTGGATATCACAGAAGAATTGCCACATAATCTAAAGATTGACACTGCGAAGGATGGTTATATCCAGCTGCTTCCGGGAATACATCCATGCGATGGATTTTTCATCGGCAAATTAAGGAGAAAATAATTTTATGGATTTAAAATCAATGACTCTCATTGAGATGCAGGAATATATGGAATCAATCGGAGAAAAGAAATTCCGTGCAAAACAGGTATATGAATGGTTTCATAAGCACCTTGCATTATCTCTTGATGAGATGAACAATATACCAAAGAAATTAAAAGAAAAAATAGAACAGACACAGGATATTTACGGAGTAAAACCAGTAGACTGTTTTATATCAAAGATCGATGGTACCAGAAAATATCTGTTTGAATTATATGATGGGAATATCATTGAAAGTGTACTGATGAAATACAAACATGGAAATTCTGTCTGTATTTCATCACAGGCTGGATGCAGAATGGGATGTAAATTCTGTGCATCAACGCTTGGAGGTTTAGACAGAAACTTAACCCCGTCTGAGATGCTTTCCCAGATTTATTATATCCAGAGAGATACAGGGGAAAGAGTTTCAAATGTTGTTATGATGGGAACTGGCGAACCGATGGATAATTATGATAATGTATTGAGATTTTTAGAGCTGATCACATCAGAAAATGGATTGAATATCAGCCAGAGAAATATCACGATCTCAACATGTGGAATTGTGCCAAAGATCAGAGAATTAGCCGAAAAACATTTACAGATCACGCTGGCGATCTCACTTCATTCTCCAAATGATGAGATGAGAAGAGGTCTTATGCCGATCGCAATGAAGTATTCGATCGATGAGCTGTTAGATGCGTGTCATTATTATTTTAAAGAGACAAACCGAAGAATGACATTTGAGTATAGTCTGGTAGCAGGAGTAAATGACCAGCCGGCACATGCACTCGAACTGGCATCAAGATTAAAGGGCTTTCCATGCCATGTGAATCTGATCCCGGTTAACCCAATCAAAGAGCGTGATTTCAAGCAGTCCATGCCTCAGTCAGTTATGGAATTTAAAAAGATACTTGAAAAAAATCGTGTAAATGTTACCATAAGAAGAGAAATGGGCGCAGATATCAATGCCGCCTGTGGACAGCTTAGAAGGAAAAAACTGCAGTCAAGATTGTAAAGGAGAACGATATGCGATCCGTAGGAGCTTCACATATAGGCAAGGTAAGGACAGAGAATCAGGATAAGATCTTCTTTCATGACCAGCCTGTAGGAAACTTAAAAAATCTTTATATTGTGGCAGATGGTATGGGAGGACACCGCGCAGGAGGGCATGCCTCTTCTTTTGCAGTGGAAAGATTTGTGGAACTGATCGAAGAATCAGATCAGACAGACCCAATTGAGCTTATGAAAGCTTGTATTGCTACAGTGAATCAGGAAATGATTGTAAAAAGCAACGAGAATGAAGAATACGCAGGAATGGGTACAACATTTGTTGCTGCAACAGTTTCTGATCATAAAGTTACTGTTATGAATATTGGTGATAGCAGATTATATTATGGAAATAAGGAATTAAAACAGATCACGGTAGATCATTCTTATGTAGAGGAATTGATCAATGCGGGAATGTTAGACAGGGAACAGGGAAGGCTTCATCCGAAGAAGAATGTGATTACGAGAGCGCTTGGCTCACAGGCAGCGACACCGGATTTTTTTGAATTCGAAGCACAGGAAGGATATCTGCTGCTTTGCAGTGATGGACTTTCCAACATGATATCAGATGATGAATTAAAAGAGCTTCTTTTAGATCACGATCAGATTGCCAATAAGACAAACCAGATGATCGCCCGTGCCAATGAGTACGGAGGGAAAGATAATATTTCTCTGGTGATCGTAGATTTAAAGAGATGAGGTGAAGGATAGATGTTAGAACTTGGTACGATGTTGTCAGGCCGTTATGAGGTGCTTAAGCGCGTTGGAAGCGGTGGAATGGCAGACGTTTATATGGCGAAAGACCATAAATTAAACCGGAACGTTGCAGTGAAGGTATTGAAAAGTGAATATGTAGAAGATGAGAAATTTTTAAGAAAATTTGAGACAGAAGCACAGGCCGTAGCAAGATTATCCCATCCGAATATCGTGAATATCTACGATGTAGGAATTGAAGATGGCATTAACTATATTGTTATGGAACTTGCAGAAGGAATCACATTAAAAGAATATATCAGAAAAAAAGGATATTTAACTCCAAAGGAGACCGTAGAGATTTCAACACAGATTGCTTCAGCGGTCTCACACGCACATAAAAACCATATCATTCACAGAGATATCAAACCACAGAATATTCTTGTGTCTGATACAGGAATCATTAAAGTTACAGATTTTGGAATTGCAAAAGCTACGAGCAGCAATACAGTGACTTCCACAGCAACTGCTATGGGATCCGTACATTATATCTCTCCAGAACAGGCAAAAGGACGTTTTTGTGATGAGAAGAGTGATATATATTCTCTTGGTATCACGATGTATGAGATGGTGACAGGACACGTTCCATTTGATCATGAAAACGGAGTAACGATCGCATTGATGCATCTGCAGAATGAGATCACACCTCCAAGCCAGATCAGGGATGGAATTCCAGACAGTTTAGAGAAGATCATTTTAAAATGTACAATGAAAAAGCCGGAAGAGCGTTATCAGACAGCCGATGAACTGATCACTGATCTACGACTTGTATTTGAAGACACATCCGGCGATTATGTAGGCGTTGTGCCGGCAATCGATGATTCGCCAACGATCATGATCGATCAGAATGAGCTGACACAGAGAATCAATACGCCAAAGAATGACTCAAAGATCCAGCAGGAAGAATCATTGAAAGCTGAAGAAGAGAATGCGTATCTTGACGAAGATGACGAGGAAGAATCCGGAATGAATTCCAAGATTGAGAAATTAGTCATTGTGCTTGCGGCAGTTGTCGGAGCAATCATACTGATCTCAATTATTGTATTTGTAGTGAAAAGTTCAGGAGTCTTTAAGTCAGGTAAGACAACAACGACAGCAAGCATTGGAACAACTGCACAATCAGATGATACAGAATCTGAAAAATATACAGTAGATAATTATATTGGAATGTCATTAAGTGCAGCAAGAGAGAAGATTGACGGTAAATTTAAGATCAAAGTAGAAGAAGAATATTCAGATGAATATGCAAAAGATCTTGTTATCAGTCAGGATCCGGAAAGTGATACAGAATTAGAAGCAGGCAAAACACTGACATTAGTTGTGAGTAAAGGTGCCAGAACAGAAGATAAAGTTTCTGTGCCGGGAGTTGTAGGTGAGAAAGAATCATCAGCAAAAAGTACATTGGAAGCAGCAGGACTGAAAGTATCAGTTAAGACAAAATACAGCACAGATGTGGCAAAAGGAAAAGTTATTTCCCAGTCACCAGGAAGCGGAAATCAGGTTGCAAAGAATTCAACAGTTGTTATTACTGTAAGTAAAGGTGAGAAGCCAGAGACTATGGTAAGAGTTCCAAATCTCCGCTATTTCACAGAATCAGAGGCTAGAAGTGAACTGAAAAATTCCAATCTTGTGCTTGGAAGTGTACTAAAAGAATACAGTGACAGTGTTGAAAAAGGACTTGTTATCAGACAGACAGTAAGTTCAGGAAGCAAAGTCAAAGAAGGAACAGCAGTCGGAATCTATGTGAGCCTTGGGCCTCGCCAGACTGCAACAACAGCAGATCAGGATTCAACAGCAGATGAAGAACAATAGCAGGAGATAATTCATGCAGGGAAAGATCATAAAAGGAATTGCAGGATTTTATTACGTGCAGACAGAAGACAAATTATATGAATGTAAAGCAAAAGGTATCTTCAGGAATAAGAAGATGAAACCTTTAGTCGGAGATAATGTTGATATTGATATTCTCGACGAAGAAGATCAGGAAGGAAACATTACAAAGATTTATGAACGCAGCAATGAACTGATTCGTCCGGCAGTTGCCAATGTCGATCAGGCACTGATCATATTTGCAGCGAAGAACCCAAAGCCGAATTATAATCTGCTGGATCGTTTCCTGATGATGATGGAGAAACAGGAAGTACCTGTGATCGTCTGCTTCAATAAAGTAGATCTTGCCAAAGAAAAGGATCTGACATTATTGGAGAAAGTATACGAAAACTGTGGTCATATCGTCAAATTCATCAGTGTCAAAGAAGAAGAAGGAATTGACGAGATCAGAGAACTGATCCATGGGAAGACGACAGTGCTTGCAGGACCATCAGGTGTTGGAAAGTCATCATTGATGAATCTGCTTCAGCCAGAAGCACAGATGGAGACAGGAGCAGTCAGTGAGAAGATCAAAAGAGGACGTCATACAACAAGACATTCTGAATTGATCCGTATCGAGAAAGATACATTTGTGTTAGATACGCCAGGATTTAGTTCTTTATTTATCCATATGTTTGAAGAAGATGAGATCAAGGATTATTTTCAGGAATTTGCGGACTATGAAGATGAATGCAGATTCCAGGGATGCAGTCATACACACGAGCCGGATTGTGGAGTCAAGAGAGCTCTGGAAGAAGGAAAGATTTCAAAGATCCGATATGATAACTATGTAAATATTTATACAGAACTAAAAGAAAAGAGAAAATGGTAATGCGCGTATTGATTTTAACAGGCGGGGCGGTAGAAGAAAAGTTTGCGGCAGACTATATCAAACAATGGAATCCAGATAAAGTGATAACCGCAGACAAAGGACTGCTTTACGCTAAAAAATTAGATATCAAACCAGACATTATTCTGGGTGATTTTGATAGCTGCAGCAAGGATGTGATGGAGGAGTTTTCCACAGATGAGAAGATCATCGTACCATGCGAGAAAGACGATACCGATACAGGACTTGCAATGCAGAAAGCCATCGAGACAGGTGCAGACGAGATTCTGTTAGTGGGAGGAACAGGAACAAGGCTGGATCATGTCTTAGGCAATATCGGCCAGTTGTTTTATGCACACAGCAAGGGTGTAAAAGCAGAGCTGATCGATGCGAATAATCGTATAAGGGTTCTTGATCATAAAAGTACAGTGTCAAAGAAAGACCAGTTTGGAAAATATGTATCACTGATCCCTCTGTACGAGGCAAAAGGTGTCACATTGGAAGGGTTTAAATACCCACTGAATGATGATACACTGGTATTCCATGAATCATGGGGAATCAGTAATGAACTGGAAGCAGAAGAAGGAATCATCTCTTATCGAGAAGGTAAACTGCTTCTGATAGAAAGCAGAGATTGAGGTTATACAAGATGAAGAAAGAAAATGTAACAACGAATAAAGTAACAAGAAAGCTGGAGAAGATATTGTGGGCAGTCCTGATCCTGATGTTTATTGCATCACTGATCGGAATGTTTCTTGGACAGTATATGGATGGAGCAGTTTTTTATAAGATCTGCGTTATCATGACTGTGTTATCAGCAGCAATTTTATCACTGGAACGTTTCTATTTTGGAAAAGAAATGGGAAGAGATATGCCATCTGCATTTAACATTGGTTACTGGATGATCATTGTATGGTCAGTGATCTTGCTGATCCATGCAGCTGGAGTTGTTCTTTTACCTTTACTGATGGAATTAGAATACAGAGTATTCTGGGTAGTCGTACCAACAGTCAGCTTATTATGGATGACAAGATATATCTTTGGAGATAACTTAGACTGGGATAAGACAGACAAGAAAGGCTGGAAAGAAGGCCGTATGAATTATTCACAGAAAAGCAATAAGAAGAATGTAGGGAGATAAACGATGAACTACAGACAGGGAAAGATCGCTGATACAGCAAAGATAGCAAAAGAAACAGTTTTGGTCGGCAATATTACAATTGGAGAAGAATCTACCGTATTATTTTTTACAGCGATGCGCTGTGAAGGAGAAGAAACCATCGTGATCGGGAACCAGAGTAATGTGCAGGAAAACTGTACGATCCATGTAGATGAAGGGAATAGTGTAAAGATAGGTGATGGTGTTACAATTGGTCATAACAGTGTGATCCATGGATGCCAGATCGGAGATAATTCCATGATCGGTATGGGATCGGTTGTTATGAATGGAGCCAAGATCGGCAATCACTGCCTGATCGGAGCAGGAAGTCTTGTGACACAGAATACAGTGATTCCAGATAATTCCCTGGTTATGGGAAGTCCTGCGAGAGTGAAACGTACATTGACAGAAGATGAAATCAAATATCTTGAGGGAAGCAGAGAAGAATATGTAGAAGTAGGGAAACTGCTTCGAGAAGATGGGATACTTTAAGAATAAGTTAGAAATGGAAGGTATGGAATGAAACCTGGAATAAAAGATGTGGCAAAAGTAGCGGGAGTTTCTCCCACAACAGTATCCAGGGTATTAAATAACCGAGGATACATCAGCGAAGAAACAAGAAAAAAAGTATATGATGCAATGGAAGAGATCAATTATTATCCAAATGAGATTGCCAGAGCGTTGTTAAATAACAGAACGTATTTTGTCGGGGTTATCGTTCCTACTGTAACATCACCATTTCATGGAGAAGTTGTAGAACAGATAGAATATTATCTATCACAGAAAAATTATAAGATGCTTCTGTGTAACAGCAAAAACCAGATGGATACAGAGAAAGCCTATATTGATATGCTAAGACGCAATCAGGTAGATGGAATGATCGTTGGAACGCATAACGCAGTCGTAGAAGCATATTCCAAGTTAAAGATGCCAGTCGTAGGAATTGACCGTTATCTTGGAGAACATATTCCAGTCGTTTCATGTGATAACTATGCGGCAGGACAGATGGCAACCAGACATTTGATCGACAAAGGATGTCAGCATATTTTATGTATTCGAGGAAACAGTAAATTAAAGATGCCAGGTAACAATCGAAGTCAGGCCTATATTCAAGAGATGGAGAAAGCAGGGCTTCCTCAGATAATTTTAGAAGTACCATTTATCATGGAGAATGTGGAGAAGCAAAAACTTATTTATGATATGTTAAATGCACACCCTGAGATTGACGGTATTTTTGCAGGAGATGATTCGCTTGCAGTGATCGCACTTCATATCGTAAGGCAAAAAGGAATCAATATTCCGAAAGATCTAAAGATCATCGGAGTAGATGGAACAAAACAGATTTTAGGATTTGTTCCAGAACTGACAACGATCCAACAGCCAATTAAACAGATCGCAAAGGCAGCGGTGGATAAACTGATCGATCTGATCGAGGGAAAACCAGCAGAAAGCTGTATGGATCTTCCAGTAAAATTACTGGAGGGACAGACAACATAAGAGAGAATAAAAAAGGAAGAGAAAATGCCACTCTTCTTTTTTTATGCCTAAAAATATGCCAGAACGTACAAAATAAAATAAGTTTTATGCAAAACTACCAAAAATCACATTAATATTTTGTGCAAAAATAAATGTGGTAACGATTGACATATGAAAACGATTGACATATAATAAAGCCATAGAAAGCAACAAGGTAAATCAAAGAAAGGATAAATTATGTATCAGCTATATTATCAGCCCGAAGGTATCTGGGTAGGAGATGTTATGCCTTATGGAAAAGAAGGTCAGTTTTATGTATATCATCAGAGAGATACAAGAAATCCAGGACCTTTTGGAGAACCATTCGGTTGGGCATTAGCAACAACAAAAGATTTTGTAGATTACAAAGACTATGGAGAAAGCTTAAAGCGTGGAACGGATGATGAAGCAGATCAGTTCATCTATGCAGGAAGTGTTTTTGAAACAGAGGCAGGATTTCATGCATTTTATACAGGATATAATAGAGAATTCCTAAAGGCAGGAAAGACATCACAGACACTGCTTCATGCCACAAGCAAAGATGGGATCACATGGGAGAAATCGAAAGAAGCATTAGAGATTCCTCCACAGGAAGGATATGATAAGAGAAACTGGAGAGATCCATTTGTTCTATGGGATGAGGAAAGAGAAGAATATCTGTTGATCCTTGGAGCAAGAAAGGGCGAAGATAAGAGAAAACAGACAGGACGTCTCGTACATTTCACATCAAAAGATTTAAAGAAATGGGAATTTAAAGGAGATTTCTGGGCACCAGGAATTTACACAATGTTTGAGATGCCAGAGATCTTTAAGATGGGAGACTGGTGGTATCTTGTATTCTCAGAATACAGTGAGGGTAATAAAATCCATTACAGAAGAAGCAAGAACCTGTACGGACCTTGGGAAGCACCATTTGATGATGCATTTGACGGCAGAGCATACTATGCAGGACGTACAGCATTTGATGGAGAACGAAGAGTACTTTTTGGATGGGTGCCAACAAGAATCGATAACGATGACAAGAACGCATACTTATGGGGAGGAACTTTCGTGCCACACGAAGTATTCCAGAAAGAAGATGGAACACTTGGGGTAAAACCAGTAGATCAGATGATGGAAGCATTCGATGGTTGGAAAGATTTATTTAACCCTTGTATGAAAACGATTGACACAAAAGAAGAAGCACTTCTTTGTGAAGATACAGGAAGCATCGCAGCGTTAAAAACAACTGTAAAATTTGAAGAAGGAACGAAAGAATTTTCTATCAGATTTTACAAAAATGAAGAAACAGAAGTTTCATATGAATACAGATTCTTTGTGGAAGAAAATAAAGTGGTCTTTAACAAATGCCCAAATTATCCATGGTATCAGTGCTTTAACATTGGACTTGAGCGTCCGATCAAATTAGAAGCAGGCAAAGAATATGAAATCTGCCTGATCATAGACCAGGATATTTCAACATTATATATCAATGGAACGGCATTGAATGCAAGATTATGTGATCATCCAGGAAATGGATTGGCACTGACAGTGACAGATGGTACACTAGAAGCAAAAAATACAAAAATTGCAACAAAAGTAAATAAATAAAAAGAGAAAAATAAAGGAGAAAATATAGATGGATTACAAAAAAATATCACAAGATGTGGTAGATCACGTTGGTGGAATCAGTAACATCAAAGGTGCAACACACTGTGTGACAAGACTTCGACTGATCTTAAATGATGAAACAAAATATGACCGCAAAGCATTAGAGAATATCGAAGGTGTTAAAGGTGTCTTATTTAACAGTGGGCAGCTAATGATCATTTTCGGAACAGGAACAGTTAATAATGTTTATGATGCATTTATTGAATTAACAGGTGTTAAAGAAATGTCTCAGTCTGATGCCAAGGCAGAAGGAATGAGCAAGATGGGAAAATTACAGCAGGGATTCAAAGTATTCTCTGATATTTTTATTCCGATCATTCCAGCATTCGTTGCAGCAGCGATCCTGACTGGTGTCAAAGCATTATTGACAGCGAATGGATTATTTGGATTAGAAGGATCTCTAGCAGATCAGAGCAAACTTGTTGCAGATATTGCAGAATTCTTAGCAATCATGGCAACAACATTTAATTATCTGCCAATCCTTGTAATGTATAGTGCCGTCAAACGATTCGGTGGGAATCCGATCCTTGGTATCTTAGTCGGAATCGTTATGGTACATCCAGATCTTGTAAATCGTAATACATTCGTATTAGACCCATCTGCAGCAAGCTACTGGCATTTCGGACCATTAGCAATTGCAAAGGTTGCATTCCAAGGAGGAGTATTCCCAGCAATCTTAACAGCATGGTTTATGTCTAAAGTAGAAAAGATCGCACAGAAATATGTACCAGCTGTGGTATCATTTGTATTTGTACCAACAATTACTATTTTCTTTGCAAACGTAGCATTATTTACAGTATTCGGACCAGTTGGAAATATGATTGGTAACGGATTAGCAGCGATCATTGATATTTTATATAACAGTTTTGGAGCTTTGGGAGCATTTATCTTTGCAGCGTTATTACAACCATTAGTAGTTACAGGAACACATCAGGCAATTCAGGGAATTGAAGCAAACTTGATTGCAACTACAGGATTTAACTACATTCAGGGAATCTGGTCTGTATCGATCATCGCACAGGGTGGTGGAGCAATCGGAATGTACTTGTTAGCAAAGAAACACTCTAAAGACAGAGATATCGCAATGTCAAGTTTCATTCCAACATTAGTAGGAATCTCAGAACCAGCTATCTTTGCTGCAAACTTAAAATATTCCGTGATCCCATTTGTATGCGCCTGCCTAGGAGCTGGATGTGGTGGAGCATTCATGAAACTTGCAGGAGTAAGAGCCATTGGACAGGGTCTAACAGGAGTATTAGGACTTCTGATCGTAGTACCTAATAAATTGGTATTCTATATCATTGGAAACCTGATCGCATTTATCGTACCAATCGTGCTGATCGTCATTTATAATAAAACAAAAGGTATTCCACATGGTGAAGAAGAGGAAGAAGCTGAATCTGCATTAACAATTGATGAGACAGCGAAAGTACCAGTCAAAGCAGTTGTTGATGGAAAAGTAATTGCGATTGAAGATGTAAAAGATGGAATCTTCTCTGAAAAAGTATTAGGAGATGGAGTAGGGATCATCCCAACAAGTGAAACAGTATTAGCGCCGGCAGAAGGTGAAATCTGTACAGTGATGGAAGGCTCAAAACATGCCATCGGTGTCCGAACAACAAACAATAGTGTATTTCTGATTCATGTAGGAATCGAAACAGTATCCATGAATGGGGAAGGATTTGAATACCTTGTAAAGAAAGGACAACACGTGAAGGAAGGTCAGCCAATTCTCAAATTTGACAGAGCAAAGATTGAAGCAAAAGGATTAAATCCAGTCGTTGTATTTGTCAAAACAGAGGAAGGTAACCAGACACCTGTAGTATTTAAGACAGGAATCAATGTCAAAGCAGGAAAAGACGTGATCGGGGAATAATATGAAATTTTTAGATGTAGATAAATATACACCGATTCAAAAAAGTCATGAAACATATTTAAAGGAGCTTGTGGAGTATTGTAAAGATACTCCACGGCATCCATCCTATCATATTCATCCCCCATGTGGATTAGTGAACGATCCAAATGGTCTGGCTTACTTTGGAGGAAAATACCATGTATTTTATCAGTGGTTTCCATTTGGACCAGAACACGGAATGAAACATTGGGCACATGTGACCTCAGAAGATCTCGTAAAATGGGAATGGTCTGATCAGATACTCATTCCAGATCAGGAATATGAGAAAAATGGATGTTATTCAGGAAATTCCATAGAAGCAGATGGTAAGCTTTATCTTTATTACACAGCAAACTACAAGACAGAACAGGGGAAAATTCCAAAACAGGCGATGGCAGTTATGAACAGCGATGGTACAATTCTTAAATCTCCAAACAATCCGATCATCGATGAACAGCCAGAAGGACTGATCGGAGAGATCAGAGACCCGTTTGTATTTGAAAAAGAAGGAGCGTACTGGATGCTTTTAGGTGGTGGAAGCATCGATGGGCAGGCAAGACTGATCCTGTATAAGAGTACAGATCTTGAAAACTGGGCATATCAGGGAAATATTGAACTGACAGGAATTGATCTGGAGCTTGGTTATATGTATGAATGTCCATCTTACATTGAAATAGATGGAAAAGATGTTTTATGTTTATCATTAATGGGACGTACACCAGTGGGAGAACATTTTCACAATGAGTTTTCCAGTGTATATTTTATCGGAGAGCTAAATCTTGAAGATAAAACATTTCACGTAGAATCATTTGATGAGATCGACAAAGGATTTGATTTTTATGCACCACAAGTATTCTATGGAAAAGACAGACAACCAATGATGTTTGCGTGGCTTGGGTGTGGGGTACAGGAACTTCCATATGCAAAAGAAGATATGTGGATCCATAGTCTGACAATGCCAAGGATCCTAACGATCAAAGAAGGAAAGTTATGTCAGAAAGTTCCAGAAAATATTAAGAATGAATATGCACATCTTGATATATACAGTAAAAGAATGAAACCAGAAGAAGATACATGGTATATCAATCTGACAGATAAACAGATTTCAGAAATTCAGATCGGAGATCAAGAAGATCATTTAAGTATTAAGATTGACTGGGCCGCAGGACATATAGTTGCAGACCGAAGTACGCTTAAGCATCAGTTTAGTACAGAATATGGAGTTCAAAGAAAAGTTTCAATGTCAGAAGAACTCAAAAACATTGAGATATATTATGATAATACATTTATTGAAATTTATCTCAATGATGGAAAAGACACAATGACCCTTCGTGCATTTCCGGAAAATGTGGAAATTAATCTAATTTAGAAAAGATATGGTGGAGAAATCTGCCATATTTTTTTGCTGATATATAATAGATAAAGTCGAGCAATTCTTGAAAACACTAAGATTATATGATACCATTTTCATAAGATAAAAACGAATCAGTAAGAAAGCAGGGTCTATGAAATACGAGAAATGTCCAATCTGTGAAGAAAAGTTAAGAAATGGTGTCTGCCCAATGTGTGGTTATGATTTTAATCGCTTAGGTCGGTCAAGAATATTAAAAGATGGTCATTGGGATATATTAACGACTGACAAAAAGACTTCTCAGCCGAAATATATCCATGATGAAAAACGGCATCCAGATTTTAAAAATGTCAAGAATACAAAGACGCAGCCAATGAAGACACAGAGGAAAGCAACAACCTATCAAAATAAAAAAGAAAAGAAGAAATCAAAAAAAGGAAAGTGGGCGGTGATCGTCTTTATTCTTTATCTGTTGTCATTTTTAGCAGATCTTGTACCAGAGGCATTCACTCACATAGAAGATTTTATAAATCAGATCCTGAATGGATTAAATTTTTAAAAAAAGTAAGCAAAAGTCTGTCATTTTTAAGAAAAAACGGCAGACTTTTGTTCATTTTTATATTTTAAAAAGATAAAAATTATGGTAACATTAACTCTATAGGCAATTTAACAGGAGGAAGACTTATGGCAAATCATATTGATGATGCAACGATTGAATATGTCGGAATTTTAGCAAAGCTTGAATTATCTGGCGAAGAAAAAGAACAGGCCAAGAAAGATATGGAAAGCATGCTCGACTATGTAGATAAATTAAACGAACTAGATACAAGCAGTGTAGAACCAATGTCTCATGTATTCCCAGTGAAGAATGTATTCAGAGAAGATGTGGTAACGAATGGAGACGGAAGCGAAGACACATTAAAGAACGCACCAGAAGCGCAGGACAATGCCTTTGTCGTGCCAAAGACAATCATATAGGAGGCAGAAGATGAGCATTTTAGAATTAACTGCCGTAGAATTAGGCAAGAAGATCAAAGACAAAGAGATCACAGTTGTAGAAGCAACAAAGGCAGCATTTGAACAGATTAAGGCAGTCGAAAGTGATGTACACGGATATGTCTCTTACGATGAAGAAAGTGCATTAAAGAGAGCCGAAGAAGTACAAAAAGGAATCGATGATGGGACTTACACAGGACCATTAGCAGGAGTTCCAATGGCAATTAAGGATAATATCTGTACAAAAGGATATACAACAACATGCAGTTCCAAGATCTTAGAGAACTTTGTACCAACATACTCCGCACAGGCAGTTGAGAACCTGATCAAAGAAGGAGTTGTATTTTTAGGAAAGACAAACATGGATGAGTTCGCCATGGGAAGTACAACAGAGACTTCTGCATATGGTGTGACAAAGAACCCATGGGATTTAGAGAAAGTACCAGGTGGATCATCAGGTGGTTCAGCAGCAGCTGTTGCAGCTAACGAATGTTTCATGGCGTTAGGATCTGATACAGGTGGATCTATCAGACAGCCAGCATCTTACTGTGGTGTTACAGGGATCAAACCAACCTATGGAACAGTATCCCGTTACGGACTGATCGCTTATGGATCATCCTTAGACCAGATCGGACCATTAGCAAAAGACGTGACAGACTGTGCAACATTATTAGAAGCGATCGCATCCCACGATGAGAAAGATTCCACATCTGTCAAATTAGAATCTTATGACTTCACATCTGCATTAAAAGATGATGTCAAAGGAATGAAGATCGGTATTCCAAAAGATTACTTTGGAGAAGGTCTTGACGAGGAAGTCAAAGAAGCTGTTTTAGCAGCAGCAAAGACATTAGAAGAAAAAGGAGCCATCGTAGAAGAATTCGATCTTGGATTAGTTGAATATGCAATCCCTGCATACTATGTTATTGCAGCAGCAGAAGCAAGTTCAAACTTATCCCGTTTCGATGGTGTAAAATACGGATACAGAGCGAAAGACTACGAAGGACTTCACAACATGTATAAGAAGACACGTTCAGAAGGATTCGGAGCCGAAGTAAAACGCCGTATTATGTTAGGATCATTCGTATTAAGTTCCGGATATTACGATGCATACTACTTAAAAGCATTAAGAACAAAAGCACTGATCAAGAAAGAATTTGACAAAGCATTCGAGAAATACGATGTGATCTTAGGACCAGTTGCACCAACAACAGCTCCAAAATTAGGAGACAGCTTAAGCGATCCGATCAAGATGTATTTAGGAGATATCTACACAATCTCTGTCAACCTTGCAGGACTTCCAGGAATCTCACTTCCATGTGGTAAGGATAAGAATGGAATGCCAATCGGACTTCAGCTGATCGGAGACTGCTTCAATGAGAAGAAGATCATTCAGGCAGCATACACATTTGAGCAGACAAGAGCATATGAAGCTCCAGCAATCGCTAAAGGAGGGGCTAAATAGATGAGCAAGAATTACGAAACAGTCATCGGACTTGAAGTCCATGTAGAATTAGCAACAAAGACAAAGATCTTCTGTGGATGCAGCACAGCATTCGGAGGAGCACCAAACACACACACATGCCCTGTATGTACAGGTATGCCTGGATCATTACCAGTATTAAATAAACAGGTCGTAGAATATGCCATGGCGGTTGGACTTGCAACAAATTGTGATATCACACAGAACTGCAAATTTGACCGTAAGAACTATTTTTATCCAGATAACCCACAGAACTACCAGATTTCTCAGTTGTATTTACCAATCTGCCGAAATGGTAAAGTAGAGATCGACGTAGAAGGGGAGAAGAAAGATATCAGAATCCACGAGATCCATATGGAAGAAGATGCAGGTAAATTAGTGCATGATCCATGGACAGGAGATTCTTTAGTAGACTTTAACCGTTCCGGAGTGCCACTGATCGAGATCGTATCCGAACCAGATATGCGTTCCGCAGACGAAGTGATCGCATACCTTGAGAAATTACGTCTGATCATCCAGTACTTAGGAGCATCTGACTGTAAATTACAGGAAGGTTCCATGAGAGCTGACGTAAACTTATCTGTTCGCGAAGTTGGAGCCGAAGAATTCGGAACACGTACAGAGATGAAGAACTTGAACTCTTTCAAAGCGATCAAGAGAGCCATTGAAGGAGAGATGGAACGTCAGATCGACCTGATCGAAGCAGGTGAGAAAGTCGTACAGGAAACAAGAAGATGGGATGATACAAAGGGAGCATCTTACGCAATGCGTTCTAAAGAAGATGCTCAGGATTACCGTTACTTCCCAGATCCAGACTTAGTACCGATCGAGATCAGCGACGAATGGATGGACAAAGTAAGAGCAGCTCAGCCAGAGTTCAGAGATGAGAAGAAAGTCCGTTATAAAGAAGAATATGACCTTCCAGACTATGATATTGACATCATCACAGGATCAAAACACCTTGCAGATATCTTCGAAGCAACGATCGCGCTTGGATCAGAACCTAAAGAAGTATCTAACTGGTTAATGGGAGAAACGATCCGTCTTGTAAATGAATCAGAGATGGACATTGACGATGTATCATTCAAACCAGAACATCTTGCAAAACTGATCGAGATGATCAAGAAGAATGAGATCAACCGAAGCGTAGGAAAAGAAGTCTTCGAGAAAGTCTTCAAAGAAAATATCGATCCTGCAGCATACGTTGAAGAACACGGATTAAAATCCATGAACGATGAGGGAGCTTTAAAAGCAACGATCGAAGAGATCGTTGCGAACAATCCAAAATCTGTCGAAGACTACAAAGCTGGTAAGAAGAAAGCTATTGGATTCTTAGTTGGACAGACAATGAAAGCAACACAGGGAAAAGCAAACCCTGGAATCGTGAATAAGATCTTAACAGAGATTTTAGATAATCTGTAAATAAGAACGATTTGTTTAAGCAAACGTATCATACCCAAATAATAGTGTATACAAAAATCAGAATCTGGAACAACAGGTTCTGATTTTTTGTATGATAAAACATTGAAATTCATTCCATTAAAACGTACAATATAACCATGTATAAATGTATGTAGAAACAAAACAACAGGATGGAGAGAGTTATGAACAAATACAAAGGTGTCGTATTTTTTGATTACGATGGAACAACAGTTGATGAAGTCGATAATATTGCAACAGCAACACCAAAGACAGTAGAATCCTTGAATAAATTAAAGGAAAATGGTTATCTGACAATGTTATGTTCTGGAAGAACCCACAGATTTCTAGAGATGGACGTGGATAAATTCATGGGAGCGATCACATGTAATGGATCACATACAGAAGTTGAAGGGGAAGTGATCCGTGATATCTGTATTCCAGACGAACTGTTATTTAAAGTAGTCAATGAATATTTTCCAAGAGATACGATCATTCATTTTGATACAAGGGATATCAGTTATTATCTGCATCAGGATGCAGAATTTTTTATGCATCACTGTGAACTGTTTCATCTTCCACAGCGCTGGTATGCACCATGGAAATTCCGCCAGAAAGACAATCATGTAAGTAAATTAGTTATGAATTATAAAGATCCACAAGTAAAGATAGATTTTGAAGAAGAATTTAAAGATGTCTTTACTGTTGCAAAACATGTTCGAGAGAATTTTATTGATATCACATTAAAAGGAGTTACAAAAGGTGATGCAATTGTTGAATTGATCGATAAATTAGGAATCGATAAGAAAGATACTTATGCTTTTGGAGATGCAGACAATGATGTAGAGATGATGGAAGCCGTTGGAACAGGAATTGCTATGGGACGTCACAGCGAAGCCGTTGAAAAGGTAGCATCTATGATCACAGGAACAGTGAAAGAAGAAGGAATCACAACAGCATTAGAGAAGTTAGGACTGATATAAGATGAAGAATATAATATTTGATGTGGACGATACACTATATGACCTGATGGAGGCCTTTGAGAAGGCACATAAAGAGTTTTTTGCAGATAAGACAAAGGAAGATTGCGAGGAACTTTTTAAACGCTCCAGAACCTACAGCGATGAGGCGTTTTATATGGCAAGAGAAGGAAAGATCAGCCATGATGAGGAGTTTGCATACCGGATTCAGAAGACCTATAAAGACTCAGGAATTGAGGTGAGCAAAGAAGAGGCAAAACAATTTGAAGAACGATACCGTTATCATCAAAAACATATTCATGTACCAGAAGGTATTAAAACACTTCTAAGTGAATGTAAGAAGCAGGGGAAGACGATGGGAGTGCTTACGAATGGAACAGCACTTCATCAAGGAAAGAAATTAGAGAATTTACAGCTTTCCAAATGGTTTGACGAAGATAAGATGTTCATTTCTGATGTGATCGGTTTTACAAAACCGAATGTCAAAGCATTTCAGATCGTACAGGAGAAGATGAATCTTAATCCTGAAGAGACATGGTTTGTAGGAGATACCTTCGAGGTAGATGTCGTAGGAGCCAAGAATGCAGGATGGCATGTGATCTGGTTTAATCATAGAAAACGTCCGATGCCAGAAGGAGATATCAGACCTGATATTGAAGTTAGAACAGTTGAAAAACTGATGGATGTAATTACAAAGTAGATAATGTGAAAAAGAAGGTGAAACCAAATGATAAGTTCCACCTTCTTTTATTTTAAGATTGAGATGTAATTGTATGAGATAAGAAATTATTTTTTCTTAGTCTTTAAGTTCTTTGCAGATGACCAAGAAGCACGTAAAGTTGTATTCTTATTATCAACTTTTACAGTTCTTACGGCTCTGACTCTTACATAATACTTCTTATTCTTTTTAAGTTTTGTTAAAACTTTAGAAGAAGATTTAGAAGAAACTTTTACAGTTTTTGCACCTTTAAAGCTCTTAGATGTACCATACTGTACTTCGTAAGAAGTAGCGTTAGCGACTTTGCTCCAAGAAGCTTTTAAGGATGTCTTTTTCGCTTTGCTTAATTTAACAGTTGTCTTAGCAGGTGCTTTCGCATTGATCTTGTAAGTTAATTTCTTTGTACCTGTGTAGTTTTTACCATTAAATTTAACAGTTGCTGTGTAAGTTCCAGGTTTTTTACTGTTGGAGTTAGAGTAAGATACTGTGTAATTGCTTGCTGCGATTGTTTTGTTGGCAGAATCTTTTGCTACAACAGTAGCTTTCTGAACTTTTCCATTTTCTGTGAAAGATGTTTTGTTTAATGCGATAGATTTAATCTTGGCAATTGTTGTTGTACTCTTAACATCACCACAGTTAGAGCATTTTACTACGATAGAACCATCTTTAGATGTTGAAGCTGGTGTAGTAATTGTTTTGTAATCTTTCTTAGTGACAGCTTTCATGGCAGCTGTTAAATGAGATGTACACTCTTTCACAGAACCAGAATAGATAACTTCATCTTTTAAAGCATCAACAGCTTCACCAAGTTCTGTGTCAAGATCTGTCCAAGCTTTGTCCTGTCCATCACAGTAAGAATCTTTGTCAGCTTTCATAGCATTTGCCTGATCGATCAGTTTCTGAAGATCAGCTTTTTCAGTATCTGTTGCTTCTTTAGCATTTGCGATATTGTCACCAGTAGCCTGAACATTGAATGAGAAGTCCTCATATCCAAGAGCAGAAATAGTAAGTTTCCAGTAACCAGTTCCATCATAATCTTCAGGTAACTGACAACGAATAGATTCTGTTAAACCAAGCTGGATTCCCATAGATTTGTGCATCCAGTTGTCAGCAGCAAATTTAGTACCATAAGTAGCTAATGGTTTAGAATATGTATCATCATATCCATAGTATGTCCATGTAACAGCCTGCATATTTGAACCAAGATCTCCATAAGCATCACCATTAAGATCGACACGTAAAAACTCGCCATAAGAACCTGCACCAGGTTTGACCTCAACAGTAATCTTATCAGAATCCACTTTCTTGATGGCAGCATCTTTTAAACCAGATTCAGAACCAGTTTTGCGAGCGCTGAAAGAGAAAGTTCCATCAGAGTTTTCTGTAGCTGTTTTTAAACCATTTGTATTTGCTGTTACATTTGCAGTTGCAGTATAAGCAGATAAATTCACTTCGCTGTAACCACCAGTTAAAGTACCACCATTTTCAACAACCTGATATTTGGCTTTTAAATCATTTAACTGAGAAGTTTTAACAGCTACAGGAACATACTTAATACCAGAAACTTCATAATGAGACATTGTATAAGTATTTCCGTTATCAGTAATATTTCCTTTATTCCAGCTGACAGATGAACCGTCTGTTAAGTAGATTGTTTTACCATCATCAGACCAGTGGGAAACTTTATACTCAGGACCAGTTTTACCATCTGCATCTGTAGTAAAGATGGTAGCCATGCACTGATAGCTTCCACGATGTAATCCATGTTTTGCTGTTGCTCGAGTAACAACATCATATCCACCTTTATCTGATTCTTTTTTAGAATCTAAAACATCTGAGCTAGAAGCATCACCCGCATTATAAACATCTTCATGTGCCCAATACTCAGCCCAAGTAAGACCAACATAACAATAAGTCCATTCATCAGCCTGATCAGCTTTAACAATATGAGCCACATTAAAGATGTTAGCAGTCACAGGAGTAGCTGTGAAAGCCATAGCACCAGTCATGGCAACTGCAAAAGCTTTACCAATTAATCTTTTACGCATATAGTTTTCCTCCGTTTTCTTGTAATAAAATAATAGCGCGTATAATAGTTAGAAGATTCTAACTGCTGGAAAATATGATACCATATGAATGGTTAGTGGACAATAACTGTAAGTGAGAATAATTATCAATATACTACCCTGTGACGCGCTTTCGCTCGACTCGCACGTAGTGGACACTAAATTCGACAGCGACTTATCAGTCACTGCTCATTAAGTGCCAACGAGCTCCTACGGTCACAAGGCAGTATATTGATAATTATTCGGGAGGTGCTATGGTATAATTTAGCCCTCAGAGCGGCAGGTATTGGTGGAACGTTTACTTTATTTATGCAATCCAATATAATAAATAAAGAAAGTTAAGAATTTTGTAAGAATTACATTAAGTGAAATTAAAGAATTAATTGTTAAGATAAAACCATCAAAGATACGAGGAGGAAAAACTATGAACCAGCCAAAGATTCTGGTCGTCGATGACGACAAAGAGATCGTAGGGGCGATCAAGAAACGTCTGGAAATGGAAGACTATGAAATTATCACTGCATATAACGGACTGGAAGCAATGGATGTTTTAATGGAACAGGAAGTCCAGCTTTTGATCATAGACGTCATGATGCCAAAGATGGACGGACTTTCAGCAACTATGAAGATCCGTGAAAGCAAGAACATTCCAATTATCATTTTGTCAGCAAAGACAGAAGAAAGTGATAAGATTCTTGGATTATCCATGGGAGCCGATGATTATGTCAGCAAACCATTCCGCCCGGATGAACTGGTGGCAAGAGTCAAATCACAACTGCGCCGATACATGCAGTTTGGTGGGATGAATGCCCCAAAAAGCAATAAGGAACAAATTATAAATGGCGGACTGATCCTTGATATGAAAGGAAAAAGAATGTTAGTTGACGGGGAAGCTGTGAAGCTGACAGCAACCGAATATAAGATCGTAAGCCTTCTCATGAAGAATCTTGGCAGGGTATTTTCAGCAGATGAAATCTATGAACGTGTATGGAACGAAGAAGCCTACGCAACAGAAAATACAGTCATGGTTCATATCCGCCGTATCCGCGAGAAAATAGAAATAGATGCAAAAAATCCAAGATATTTAAAGGTGGTGTGGGGAATTGGATACAAGATCGAAAAAATGGACTAATACGATACTGGTTACACTTGTGATCATTGTTATGACTTTGTCAGGAATGTATGGGATCAGTACGATTCATAACATGGCACTGACGGGAAATAACAGTTTTACAGTGGATGAGCTGGATCAGATTGATTATATCAAAAAGACACAGACATCTTTATTTGACAAATGGGCAGAGGAACAAGGTGCAAAAACTTATTCTGATCAGCGAAACCATGTGTCAGAGGCTCTGCTTACAAAGATTAAAAACGAATTCAGAGTAAAAGTAACAATGAAAGTCAAACCATATGACAAAAAGATGATAACAACAACATCGTATTATGGGGCGAAAAATGCAGATTATACAGGGGGAAGGATTGAACATTTTCATATAGAACGATCCGAAACAGAATTAAATAAAGATGGAAGCTTTAAAGGATGGGACCCAACCGATGATTTTAATGCAAATCCAGAAGAATATTATGCATTTGCCGGAGACAGCTATACGATGGAATTTGTATTTCCGTCCAACCTTTTGATCAATAATAAAAAGAAGCAGCGTCTGGAAACAGCAGAAATTGAGATTTCGCTGACAAAGAAAGCTTTAACAGAGATTGATCAGTTTCAGAAGAAGGCAACAAAACAGCTGGCTGCAGGATTGAAGGCCATTGTTATTGTATCAGTGGTTGAAGTGATCGGAACAATCTTATTGTGTGTGCTATTCGCACTTCAGAAGAAACGAACCAAATTTTTCAATGCACTGGATAAAATCTGGTGGGAAATTATATTGGCAGCAGGATTGATCCTGATCGGACTTGCGATTGCATTATGCATTGGAGACTGGCAATATACGATCGAATACGCACAAGGTACAATGAGTTCATCGACATTAGAGATGATCATGATGCTAAGTTATCTGTCCGTACCATTTTTTATCATGGCGTTCGCAGTATGCGTACAGACAACGATATGGAGATTAAAAGAAAGAAATTTCTTGGATTCTACATTTTGTCTGGGATATTTTAGAAAATGGTATCGTCATGAAAAGCAAAGACGAGAACTGGAAGAAGAAGCAATGTCTTTTGCACAAAAACATGCAAGAGACAGGATCAGGCAATACCGCGTTTTGAGATATATTATGATTGGAGGAGTTGCGGTCTGTGTTATCATATTGTTCACAGGAGCTCAATTGAGCGACTTTCTTGTTACTTTAATAGCAATTACATGTATTTTATTATTCAAATTTTTCAAGAAATATTCAAACAAATATGCAGAAGAACAAAGAGATTTAGGAAAATTAGTCGATCAGATCGAACGTATCTCAAATGGAGAATTGACAGCAACAACGGATATCAACGAAGATTCGGATTATTACGAATATAGCCAGAAACTGACCCATATAGGACAGGGAATGGAAAAAGCATTAGAAACGCAGATGAAAGGCGAGAGAATGAAGATCGACCTGATCACCAATGTTTCTCATGATTTAAAGACTCCTTTGACATCGATCATTGGCTACGTTGATCTCTTAAGCAGGGACGATACATTATCCGATGAAGCAAAAGATTATGTAACGATCCTTGTGAAGAAGACAGAACGTTTAAAAGATATCATTTCAGATTTGTTTGAGCTTGCAAAATCAACGAGTGGAGATGTCAAGGTTGATATGGAAGAAATGGATATGAAACGTCTGGTGGAACAAACATTGGGGGATATGGCTGATCAGATAGAGGAATCAGGATTTGGAATCAGATATCAGTGCAATGCAGCCTGCACAAAATTTATGGGTGATGGAAACCGCATGTACAGAGTTGTGCAGAATGTCATTGAAAATGCATTGAAATATTCACTCAAAGGCACAAGAATCTTCATTTATATCACCGAAGAAGCAGGAAATATCATTTTAAAAGTTACGAATACAGCATCGTATGAGATGAATTTTACCGAAGAAGAGATCATGGAACGCTTTGCGAGAGCAGAAAAATCAAGAAC
Organism: Eubacteriaceae bacterium; assembly: GCA_902362875.1. Taxonomy (GTDB): domain Bacteria; phylum Bacillota; class Clostridia; order Lachnospirales; family Lachnospiraceae; genus Anaerostipes. The sequence goes on from CABIYF010000014.1 coordinate 34,335, forward strand.
AAGTGAAGGTAACGGATTGGGACTGTCCATTGCAGATAGTTTTACAAAGAACTGCGGAGGTAAATTTGAAATCAAAATTGAAGGCGATCAGTTCACTGTAACTATACAATTTAAACAATATTTTAAAGAAAATAAATAGTTTTCGTATGTTTTTTGCTAAAAAAGCAACGTTCTGAAAAAAAACCACGTGAAAGGGTAGAAAAGATTAATATAAAAGTATATACTAACTAATGTGTCAATAATATGCAAACAGACCATTTTCAAGAATGGTTTTATAATCCTTTCCTCGTGAAGTTTTTATGATACATGGTGACTTTTGGATCGGTTGCGTATTTGGAGACATCTGCTTTTAAAAGCCCTTCCGGTTCTTAGGAACCGGAAGGGCTTTTTTTGCCTTTCAAGACAGCTGGAAAATTGCAAGATGAAACGGCATCTGATATAATATTAAGAAAAACATGTACGAGAAAGGACATGAAGATGATGAAGAAACGGTGGATAAGTCTCCTGCTCATCCTTGTGCTTGTTATGGCAGCAGGATGTGGCAAAAAGAAGAGTACGACAAAGAAAGTAAAGACGGAGGATCTTGATGAGGCAACACTGCAGGGTATGGCGAAAGATATTACGAAAGAGATGTCTTTAAAGAATAAGATCGGACAATTATTCATGGTATCGATATATCAGCTGGACGAAGCAGAAAGCAAGAACCAGACAAAGATAACAGACGGCATGAAGAAGACATTAAAGAAATACCCGGCAGGCGGGATCGTGATGTTTGCCAAGAATATTGAAACCCGAGAGCAGACAAAGACAATGATAAAAGATCTTCAGGATACATCTTATGTGCCATTATTTATGGCAGTTGATGAAGAATGCGGAACAGTCTCAAGAGTTGCATCCAATCCGAACATGAAGATGACCGTGTATCCATCTGCACAGGAAGTCGGCAAGACTTACACGGACAAGCAGATTGCAAAGATGGGACAGACACAGGGAAAAGAATTAAAAGAGCTGGGATTTAACATGAACCTTGCACCAGTAGCAGACGTGCTCACCAATAAGAATAACACAGAGATTGGCGACAGAAGTTTTGGAACGGACTCAAAGAAAGTATCATCAATTGTAGCAAGCTTAGTTAAGAACATGCAGAAACAGCAGATTTCCGCAACCATCAAGCATTTTCCGGGAAGCGGTGGATGCGGAGGAGATACTCACCGTGGAAGTACAGAGACACATCAGACGATCGAGACATTAAGAGACGCAGATTTTAAGCCATTTAAAGCTGGGATCAAGGCAGATGTGGATGCGGTGATGGTATCACATCTGATGCTCAGCAACGTGACAGACGAGAAAGAACCTTCCAGTTTAAGCAGCAGGGTGGTCAGTGACATTTTAAGAGACGAGCTTGAATACAATGGAATCATTATGACAGATGCAATGAACATGAAAGCGATCACAGATAACTACAGTTCAGGAGAAGCAGCAGTCAAAGCCATTCAGGCAGGAGTTGACTTGATTGTGATGCCGGATAATTATAAGGAAGCATATCAGGCAATCGAGAAAGCAATAAAAAACGGACAGATCAAGGAGTCAAGAATTGATAAATCTGTAAGAAGGATCATCTACGCAAAGATCAAGAGAGGCGAGATTCCTCCAGATACTACCTTATTAAAGGATAACGAGTAAGAGTAAGACTCTTGCAGATTTAAAATGAATATGTTACTATCAAAAATGTGTATTTTACAAAGGAAACTAAAGATTGTATAACAGAAAGGTCAAAAGATCACGATGAGCAGAGAGAACTTTGATAAGTTGGGAGAAGAATGTGGAGTTTTCGGTATCTATGATTTCGATGGCAATGATGTAGCATCAACAATCTACTATGGATTGTTTGCCCTCCAGCACCGAGGACAGGAAAGCTGTGGAATTGCAGTATCTGATACGAATGGTCCAAAACGTAATGTCACATCTCAAAAAGGTATGGGATTATGTAATGAAGTGTTTACACCAGATTCCCTTCAGGCATTAAAGGGTGATATCGGTGTAGGACATGTAAGGTATTCAACAGCAGGAGAAAGTGTTCCTGAGAATGCCCAGCCGCTGGTATTAAATTATGTAAAAGGTACTTTAGGACTTGCACATAATGGTAATCTGATCAATGCGTTAGAACTTCGTGAAGAGTTAGAACAGACGGGAGCGATTTTCCAGACAACGATCGATTCCGAAGTTATCGCATATCACATCGCAAGAGAACGTGTGAATACACCATCCATTGAGAAAGCAGTTGCGAAAGCAATGCAGAAGATCAAGGGAGCCTATTCACTGATCGTTATGTCACCAAGAAAGCTGATTGGAGCAAGAGATCCATACGGATTTAAGCCGCTTTGTATTGGTAAGAGAGATAATGCATTTGTATTAGCATCTGAAAGCTGTGCATTAGATACGATCGGAGCAGAATTTATCCGTGATGTCAACCCAGGAGAGATCGTAACGATCACAAAAGATGGAATTCAGTCTGACTGCAGCATGTGTTTGCCACAGGAGAAGACAGCAAGATGTATCTTTGAGTACATATATTTCGCAAGACCAGACAGCGAGATTGATGGAATCGGAGTATATCACTCAAGAATTCAGGCAGGAAGATATCTTGCACAGGATTCACCAGTAGAAGCAGATTTGGTTGTCGGAGTACCGGAATCAGGAAACGCAGCAGCACTTGGATATTCTCTGGAATCAGGAATTCCATATGGTACAGCGTTTGTTAAGAACAGTTATGTAGGAAGAACCTTCATCAAACCGGGACAAAGCAGCCGTGAATCAAGTGTACAGATTAAGTTGAATGTATTAAAAGAAGCTGTCAAAGGAAAGAGAGTCATTATGATCGATGATTCCATTGTCCGTGGAACGACAAGTGACCGTATTGTATCCATGCTTCGCGAAGCAGGAGCAACTGAAGTCCATGTAAGAATCAGTTCACCACCATTCTTATGGCCATGTTACTTTGGAACAGATATTCCAGAGAGAGAACAGCTGATCGCATATAACCGTTCCATCAACGAGATCTGTGAAGTTATCGGAGCAGACAGTTTAGGATATTTAAGAGAAGAAAGACTTTCAGAGATGGTACAAGGACTGCCAATCTGTAAAGGATGTTTCACAGGAGAATATCCAATGGAACCGCCAACAAGAGATATTCGTGGAAATTTTGAAAGATAAGAATAAGGAGATTTTTATGAACGACCGTTACCAGAGCCCATTATCAGAACGTTATGCAAGCAAAGAGATGCAGTACATCTTTTCTCCAGATAAGAAGTTTAAGACATGGAGAAAATTATGGATCGCACTTGCTGAGACTGAGAAAGAATTAGGACTAGATATTACACAGGAACAGATTGATGAGTTAAAAGCACATGCAGAAGATATCAACTACGATGTAGCCAAAGAACGTGAAAAATTAGTCCGCCATGACGTAATGTCCCACGTATACGCATACGGAGTACAATGTCCAAAAGCAAAAGGAATCATCCATTTAGGAGCAACTTCCTGCTATGTTGGAGATAACACAGATATCATCATCATGACAGAAGCATTAAAACTTGTCAGAGTAAAATTATTAAATGTAATCAACGAATTATCCAAATTCGCAATGAAATACAAAGATCTTCCAACACTTGGATTTACACATTTCCAGCCAGCACAGCCTACAACAGTAGGTAAGAGAGCAACACTCTGGCTGATGGATCTTGTGTATGATTTAGAAGATCTTGACCACGTAATTGCCAATATGAGACTGTTAGGTTCTAAAGGAACAACAGGAACACAGGCAAGTTTCTTAGAGTTATTTGAAGGAGATCACGAAACGATCAAGAAGATCGATGGAATGATCGCCGAGAAGATGGGATTTGACAAATGCCAGCCAGTATCTGGACAGACATATTCAAGAAAAGTTGACTCCCGCGTGATCAACGTATTAAGCCAGATCGCACAGTCTGCTCATAAATTCTCAAATGACATCAGACTTTTACAGCACTTAAAAGAAGTCGAAGAACCATTCGAGAAGAACCAGATCGGATCATCTGCAATGGCATATAAGAGAAACCCAATGAGAAGTGAAAGAATTGCTTCCTTAGCAAACTATGTAATGTCAGATGCAATGAACCCTGCATTAGTGGCATCTACACAGTGGTTTGAAAGAACTTTAGATGATTCAGCAAACAAACGATTATCCGTACCAGAAGGATTCTTAGCAATCGATGGTATCTTAGACCTTTACTTAAATGTAGTCGATGGACTTGTTGTATATCCTAAAGTTATTGAAAGCCGTTTAAGAAGCGAACTTCCATTTATGGCAACAGAGAACATCATGATGGATGCAGTAAAAGCTGGTGGAGACCGTCAGGAACTTCACGAGAGGATCCGTGTACATTCTATGGCAGCAGGAAAAGTTGTCAAAGAAGAAGGAAAACCAAACGATCTGTTAGAGAGAATCGCAGCAGATCCAGCATTTGGAATGAACATGGAACAGTTACAGGCAATCATGAAACCAGAGAACTTCGTTGGACGCGCACCACAGCAGACAGAAGAGTTTGTAGCTGAAGTGATCAATCCAATTCTTGAAGAGAATAAAGAAGTACTTGGATTAACAGCAGAGATTAATGTATAGAATCTGAATGAATAGAATAAAATGGACAGGAGAATGAAAGTTTTCCTGTTCTTTTTTTCTTTGCGTTCAGGAAAATGTTTGAAAATGAGAAAAAACATGAATTAAATTAACCTAAAAAGCCGGAAAGTGACGGAAGTAGATATAGGAAAAGTTTATAAGGAATGATATAATGAATAAAAGGACACTTTAAAGGGACAAAATAAATTTGGGGAAAGAGGAAACACAAAATATGGGAGACATCAGACAGACAATAAAGAGAAAAAAATGGAATATGATTTTAGGGGCTTTGGATATATTGATGATGATAGCAGCAGCTTATCTGGCATTACTGACCAGATTTGAATTCTATCCATCCAAAGTAGCATTGGTATTTTTGAAATCTGTATTTCAATATATGCCATTAAATCTTTTCTGCAGTATCTTGATTTTCATGGCATACAAATTATATTCTACTCAATGGAAATATGCAGGGATATCAGATTTTGTAAATGTGATCAAATCAGTATTTATATCATCTGTATTTCAGCTGATTGGTATTTCAATGTTACGCTGGGAGATACCAAGAAGCTACTTTTTCCTGTATCTTGTATATCTGATGCTTGGCACATTCTTTATTCGATTGTTAGTGCGTCTGATCCAGGGAAAAGAACCGCTCAGGATCAAAGATACTAATAAGAAAAAAGTATCCGTGATGTTAATTGGAGCTGGAGAAGCAGGAAACATCATTTTAAATGAGATCAAGAAAAGTGCATATGTCAACAAGTCTATCAAATGTATCATAGATGATAATCCGGCAAAGAAACATACATATTTATCAGGTGTTCCCGTGGTTGGAAACCGTCATACGATTATTCGAAATGCGATCAAATACGATATAGAAGAGATTATTCTGGCAATTCCTACATTATCCGCAAAAGACCGCAAGGAGATTCTGGAGATATGCAAACAGACAGGATGTCATTTAAGTATTCTTCCAGGACTTTATCAGTTGATCAACAGTGAAGTAACGGTATCATCTTTAAGAGAAGTTGAGATTGAGGATTTACTTGGAAGAGAACCAGTGAAAGCGAACCTTCCATCCATTATGAATTATGTCAAAGACCAGATTGTGTTTGTAACCGGAGGGGGCGGATCGATCGGAAGTGAGATCTGCAGGCAGGTAGCAAGATACAAGCCGAAGAAACTAGTGATCATTGACAACTACGAGAATAATGCATATGAGATTCAGATGGAATTAAAGAGAAAACATCCGGAATTAGACTTGAAAGTGTTGATCTTATCTGTCCAGAATCATTTGAGAATGCATAATATTTTTCAGGATTACAAACCAGATATTGTATTTCATGCGGCAGCACATAAGCATGTGCCATTGATGGAAGACAGCCCGCATGATGCGATTAAGAATAATGTCTTTGGAACATTTAATGTCGCCCAAGAAGCAGGATTAAGCGGTGTAAAAAGAATGGTATTGATTTCCACAGACAAAGCAGTCAGACCAACCAATATCATGGGAGCATCCAAGCGAGTGTGCGAGATGGTGATCCAGTACATGAACACACAGTATGACACAGAGTATGTGGCGGTGCGCTTTGGAAATGTATTGGGAAGCAATGGAAGCGTTGTACCATTATTTAAGAAACAGATCGCTAATGGAGGTCCGGTAACCGTGACACATCCAGAGATCATCAGATATTTTATGACGATTCCGGAGGCAGTAAGTCTGGTACTGGAAGCAGGAGCTTACGCTAAAGGAGGAGAGATCTTTATTCTTGATATGGGAGAACCAGTTAGGATTTTAGATCTTGCAGAGAATATGATCCGTTTATCAGGACTGATTCCAGGGGAAGATATTGAAATTCAGTTTACTGGCTTAAGACCAGGAGAGAAACTATATGAAGAACTTCTGATCGACGAAGAGAATAAAAAAGAGACAGAGAACAAACGAATCTTTATTGGAAATCCAAAGATGATGCCGCCAGAGCAGTTTGGCAAACTGATCGCTGAATTAGATCATGCAGCATTTTCAGAAGATCCAAGGATTCGGGAAGTTGTAAAAAAACTAGTTCCAGAATATACATATCAGCAGACAAAATGACAGGGGGATGAGACAGCATGAAAGAACGTATTTATATGGCATCACCAACGATGCATGGGGAAGAACAAAAATTTGTGCAGGAAGCGTTTGACACCAATTGGATCGCACCACTTGGCCCAAATGTAAATGGTTTCGAACGTGAGATGGAACAATATACAGGAATTGCCCATTGCAGTGCATTAAGTGCAGGAACAGCAGCACTGCATCTGGCAATGAAATTACTAAAAGTCGGGGAAGGAGATACTGTGATATGTCCTTCGCTGACTTTTGCTGCAACTGTCAATCCGGTGGCATACGAAAAGGGAAAGATCGTATTTGTCGATTCAGAACCAGAGACATGGAACATGTCACCACAGGCACTAAGAAGAGCGTTAGAAGACCATCCAGAGACAAAGGCAGTTATTGTAGCACATCTTTATGGAACACCTGCGAAAGTAGATGAAATTCTGGCAGTCTGTAAGGAGTATAACGTTCCATTAGTAGAAGATGCTGCAGAAAGCTTAGGAGCAACATACAAAGGCATCCAGACGGGAAAATTTGGGGTTATTGCAGCATTTTCATTTAACGGAAATAAGATCATCACGACATCCGGCGGAGGAATGATCGCATCAGAGAATGAAGAATACATTAAACATGCAACATTTCTGGCAACACAGGCGAAAGAGCCAGTCAGACATTATGAACATAAAGAGATAGGATATAACTACAGAATGTCCAATATTACAGCAGGAGTTGGAAGAGGGCAGCTTATTCATTTAGATGAACATATTGCAAAGAAGAAAGCAATTTATGAGACATATAAAGAAGCATTGAAAGACTATAAACATGTTCATATGAATCCATATGAAACATGCAGTGAGCCAAACTTCTGGTTATCCTGTATGACGCTTGATGAATCATGCGGTGTAAAACCATTAGATATCATTGAAGCATTGGAGGCAGAGAACATCGAAAGCCGTCCAATCTGGAAACCATTACACAAACAGCCAGTGTTTGAAGGCTGTGAATTTTATTCCCATTATGAGAATGATGAGAAACCAGTATCAGAAGATATTTTTGACCGCGGATTATGTCTTCCAAGCGATATAAAGAACACAAAGGAAGATATGGAAAGGATCATAAAGATCATAAAGTCCGTATTAGACCGATAAAATGAAAATGGGAGTAAATAAAAGATGTATCAAAAGTATATCAAACGATTTTTTGACATTATATTGTCACTGTGCTGTATTATTTTATCCAGTCCGATCCTGCTTGTTACAGCACTGCTTGTAAGGATCAAATTAGGAAGTCCTGTGATCTTTAAACAGGAAAGACCGGGGTATCACAACGAAGTATTTACACTGTACAAATTCAGAAGTATGACAGATGCCAAAGACGAGAATGGAAATCTCCTTCCAGATAAGGAACGACTGCCAAGGTTTGGACAGCTGCTGCGTTCGACAAGTCTTGATGAACTGCCGGAATTTTTTAATATTTTATTTGGACATATGAGTTTTGTAGGTCCAAGACCACTATTAAAGCAGTATGTGGATTTCTACAGTGCCAGACAAAAACGGCGTGCCGACGTAAGACCAGGACTTACAGGTCTTGCACAGGTTAACGGACGAAATGCGATCAGCTGGGAAGAGAAATTTGAATTTGACCTTGAATATGTGGACAGTATTTCATTGATCACAGATATTAAGATCATGTTTCAGACTGTAACAAAGGTACTAAAACGAGCAGGGATCAGCGCACAGGAATCTGTTACGATGTATGCATTTCAGGGAACGAAGAAGGGGCAGTTCTCAAAATATAAAAGAGATGGACACATTAAGATTTTATTTTCCAGCGTCGGGGATCAGGTTGAATTCATCGATACATTCCGCTATGCGGCAGGAAAATTAGGAGTGAAAGTAACATTTGTCGGATGTGACCACTCTTTGGAAGCACCAGCATTGTATCGCTGTCATAAGCATTATCAGGTACCAGAACCAGGGGAAGAAGGATATATCACAGCACTGTTACATATATGCAAACAGGAAAATATCGGTCTGATCATTCCAAGAACGGAAAAAGATGTATTTATTATGTCACAGAGAATCAGTGAGTTTGAAGCGATCGGAACTGAAGTACTGATCGCCAATGAAGAACTTGCAGTTCTTTGCAGCAATAAGCGCTGGACAGGTAATTTCTTTGAAGAGTGCGGACTAAATTGTCCAAAGATCGTGGACAAAGCACAAGATTATACGCAGGGATATCCTGCGATGTTTGCAGCATTGGATGCTATGGATAATCTGCAGCAAAGTATTATGGTTCACGATGAAAAAGAGTTGAATTTCAATGCATCAAAATACGATAATTACACGATCCGCCCATTTTTAAATGGAAAAATGTACGAGATCGATGTATTTTGCAATCCAGATGGAAGCCCGGTCTTTATCACACCAAGAGCCAAGGAAGATATTGAAGGCAAGGAAAGTGCAAGATACAGAGTGGTAAGAGACCATAAGATCGTAGAAGAAGTGGAAAAGATTCTTTTGAAGCTGAAACCGTGTGGATGGATGACCGTTTTTATGCTGCGTGAGGAAAATACAGACAAGGACTATTTTATCCGAATGGAACCTTGGTATCATCAGGCAAGTACAGTATCGATCAAAGCAGGGGCAGATGCACCATTTGCAGCACTTTCCATGATGCTTGGAGAGCCGCTTGCATACAAAGAAGATGCAGCTGACGATAACGTGATCTTCACGAGATTTGAAAAAAGCGTATGTTTAAATACCAAAGAAGAACCTATCGTAGAGATACATGACTTCAAAGAACTGTACCATCTGGATGATGCGATCGGTTCTGTAATCTTTGATCTTGATGATACTTTGTATTCAGAGAAAGATTATGTCCGAAGCAGTTTCCGTGTCGTAGAACGAATCCTTCCAGAGGTAAAAAACATTTTCAATAAGTTATGTGCAGCACTGGAAAAAGGACAGCCGCCATTGGAAACTGTATTAAAGGAAGCAGGAATCTATTCAGATGAATTGCTTTTAAAATGCAGAGAAGCAATCAGAGATCACAAACCAGAGATTACATTATATGAAGGGGTTAAAGAGTTATTCTTTGAATTGCACACACAAAAACGAAGCATCGGACTTTTGATCGATGGAACACCAAAAGTCCAGAGAGCTAAGATAGAAGCCCTCGGATTGGACAAAATGGCCGATGAGATTTTGATCACCGATGAGCTGGCTGGACACGGAAATGTTATGGAATTTCGAAAACCAAATGATCTACCATTTCTGATCATGAAAAAACGACTGGATGTTCCATGCAGGAATATGGCATTTGTGGGTGATGATATTGAGAAAGACTTTATTGCTCCAAGAGCATTAGGAATGGAGTGTTATTGGAAGAAAAACGAGGATGGGTTGTATGAGTAAGGAAAAGAAGATCAGACCGATCGTGATCGTAGGAGCCGGAGGTATGGGAAGAGATACCCAGTGGCTGATCGAACGGATCAATGAATCAGATCAACAAGAAAAGTATGAGATACTCGGTTATATAGATGATGGGATCAAAGCAGGGACAATGATTGATGATCACCCTGTTCTTGGTGGAATTGATTATCTTGTCAATCAGCAGGAACAGCTGTCAGTTGCATTTGCATTAGGCAATGTGAAGGTCCGAAAGAAACTTATAGAAAAGTGTATAGAAAATCCGAATCTCACTTACCCAAATCTTATAGATCCATCTGTTATTATGTCTGAAAGAATTATGATCGGACAAGGAAATATTATCTGTACTTCTGTGATCATGACGACCAATATCTGGATTGGAGATTTTAACCTGATCTGTAACAGAAGTATTGTCGGACATGATGACAGAATTGGAAATTATAACACACTTTATCCGGGAGTCCTGCTTTCTGGGAATGTAAGAATCAGTACATTAACAGAGATAGGAACAGGAAGCCAGATCATACAAGGCTTGCGCATCACCGACGAGGTGACCGCAGGTGCAGGAAGCACGATCATCAAAGATATAGATACACCGGGAACTTATGTAGGAAGTCCCGTAAGAAGAGTAAATTATGAAGAATAGAAAGATATTAATTTTAGCAAATTTAGATGTAGGATTATACAAATTCAGAAAGGCACTGATCAAAGAATTATTAGATCAGGAAAATGAAGTTTATATTTCCCTGCCGAAAGGAATGCTGGTAGAGAAGCTTGAAGAAATGGGCTGTCATTTTATTGAAACACCTGTTGACCGCAGAGGGATCAACCCAGTGACAGACTTTAAATTAATTCTGCAATATTTAAAAATCATGAAAACAATCCGCCCAGATCAGGTGATCACCTACACGATCAAACCGAATATCTATGGTGGACTTGCAGCAAGATTAAAGAGAATACCATATGCAGTCAATATTACAGGATTAGGAACAGCATTTCAGAGTGAAAATATGATCAAAAAACTGGTCGTATTTCTATACAAACTGTCATGCAAAAAGGCTAAGACAGTATTCTTTGAAAATGCCGAAAATAAACAGGTATTTCTAAGCAATAATATCATCAAAGATTCACAGACATGCCTTCTGCCAGGCGCAGGAATTGATCTGAATGAATATGAAATGACACCATATCCAGAAGAATCAAGAAACATCAGATTCTTATTCATCGGACGAGTGATGAAAGAAAAAGGAGTCGAAGAACTGTTTAAAGCAGCAAAGAACATCAAGAAGATATATCCGGAAGCGTCTTTTGATATTGTCGGACCAATGGAAGACGATTACAAAGACAGAATTCATTCTTTAGTCAGAAACGGGATCATCTATTATTACGGATATCAGGAAGATGTAAAACCATTCATCAAGAAATGCGACTGTTTTGTACTGCCGTCATACCATGAAGGAATGGCAAATACTCTGTTAGAATCCGCAGCCCTGGGAAGACCATTGATCACGAGCAGGATACATGGATGTATGGAGGCAGTCAATGAGGGTGAGAACGGATATCTGGTAGATGTAAAAGATGCCAGAGGTCTGGAAGAGAAGATGAAGGAGTTTATTGATCTTTCCTATGATGAGAAGAAGATGATGGGTGAGAAGTCACGAGAAGTGATGGTTGAGAAGTTTGATAAGGTGGAAGTTGTTGGGATGACAATAGAAGGACTTGAGAGATGATAGATAAAGGAAGGAAGAACATTGAGTATTTATTGGTTGTTTTTAGTATTAGCGACAATTATATGTTTTTGGAATGAATCAAGCAGTAAAATAGTATGGAATGGCAGAAGATATCAAAGGAAAGCGTATTGGAGCCAGGCAATTATCTTTTTTGCAGTTGTGATTTTTTTCTGTGGATTAAGAAGTGGAATTGCAGATACAGGAACATATATACAAATGTTTAAAAGCTATCCATCTAGTATATTTGGAATCCATTTAGATGATATCAATAAAGATAAAGGATTTTTTATTATATCAGTTCTTTATAAACAGTTTATCTCAACAGATTTTCATGGATGGCTGTTTTTAATGGCTCTGATTTCAGGTGTTGCATTAATGTTAGGCTTGATGAAATATTCAGAATATTTTGGATTAAGTTGTTATTTATTGATTGTGGGAACAATGTTTACCTATTTTGTAAATGGTATGCGGCAATTTGTTGTTGTTACAATATTTTTTTATGCAACATACATGATCTTGGAAGGAAAATGGACGAAATATGTAATTTTAATTCTTTTACTTTCTACAATTCATGGTTCGGCATTGATATTATTATTGGTGTATTTCTTAAGAAATGTGAAACCATGGGGTTCTCAAATGAGAATGGTTATGTTTTTATCTCTGATTGCAGGAGTAGGTTTTGATAAGCTATTCCCTTTGTTTGGAAATTTTTTGGCAGAAACACAGTATAAAGGTTATGTTGATTACATTTCATCACAGGGAAGAGGAAGTAGTGTTATTCGACTGGCAATTGCAGTGATTCCTTGTGTGATAGCATATATGGCACGATATGCGATTGAAGAAGAAAATAATAAACTTATAAATTTCAGTATTAATATGTCAGTCATCAATTTTTGTTTATATATTATAGCGACATTCTCCAGTGGAATGGTAGTTGGAAGGCTTACAACATATTTTGATATTTATAATCTGATACTGCTTCCTTGGTTGATGCATCATGCATTTACACAAAGGAGCAGAAAAATCGTAATCTTATTGTGCATGGCATTTTATTTAGTATTTTTCTATTTCCAGATGGTACTGACATGGGGGTTAGGCTACGAAAGTGATATTTTACATTTATATATATGATTTAATAAATTTAAGGGGAAAGAAGAATGAAGATAAGTGTGATCATACCTGTATATAATACAGAGAAATATTTAAAAGAATGTGTAGATAGTGTACTTGCTCAAACATATTGGGATTTAGAAATTCTATTGATCAATGATGGAGCAACAGATTCCAGTCCACAGATTTGTGAAGTGTATGCTAAGCAAGATATGAGAATTAAAGTAATACATAAACAAAATGGAGGATTATCTGATACAAGAAATACGGGAATCAAACAGTGCAGTGGAGATTATGTATTATTTCTTGACAGTGATGACTACTGGGATGATAAAGAGATGGTTAAAAAGCTTGTTAACCAAATGGAACAATATCCAGTAGACATTTTAAATTTCCGTTATAAAAAATATATGGAAGATACCAAGCAGTTTGTAACATGCTTAAAATCCGTAGAAGATATCAAACAGCAGGAAAAAGATCAGATATTAGAAAGACTGATCAATGAAGGATTATATATTTCATCTGCATGTAATAAGTTGATATCTGCCTCTTTCCTAAAAGAAAATGAATTATATTTTGAAAAAGGAATTACATCAGAAGATATCGACTGGTGCGCAAGAATGCTGATCAAATGTAAAAGCATTGGATATAACAATGTAGAAGCTTATGTATATCGTCAGAGAAGTGAATCAATCACTCACACGATTTCTTATAAGAATATTTATGATCTTAGCAATAACGTGAAGAAATGTGTAAGATTTGGAAAGAAAATTCCAAAGGAAACAAAATTTTATGAATTATATCATGATTTCGCAGCATATCAATATGGAACGTTATTATTAAGCAACACTTTGGTAGAAGGTGATAAAGCCAGGATCAAAGCAATCATGAAAGAAATGAAAGCATACAGCTGGCTGCTCGCTTATCATGTAAATCCTAAGATCAAATTGCAGTATTATGTAAAGAAAATATTTGGATATAACAATCTGATCAGATTCCTAAAATTATATACAAAGATAAAAAAATACTAGATATAAGGGGAGTATATATGGAAACATTGACAATATTCACACCAGCATATAATCGTGCGAAATTTCTGCCAAGAGCATTTGAAGCATTAAAACGTCAGACATTAAAAGATTTTATCTGGATGATCATTGATGACGGATCAACAGATAATACAGAAGAAGTTGTACAGGAATTTTTAAAAGATACGAATGCTGGATTTAAAACTGAATACATAAAAAAAGAAAATGGTGGATTGCATACAGGATATAATAAAGCAATCGAGCTTGCACAAACAGAGTTAATGGTATGTGTTGATTCAGATGATTATATGCCAGATGATGCGGTAGAGAAGATCCTTAATCTCTGGAAAGAAAATGGATCGGACAAGTATGCAGGAATTGTTGGATTAGATTATGATTTGGAGAATCATTTGATCGGAGATCCCCTGCCAGATCAGAAAACCATCAACTTGATCGATCTGTTAGTTGGAAAGTATCCGATCGTTAATGGAGACAGAACCAATGTTATAAGAACTGAGTTATATAAAGCCGTGGCACCAATGAAATCTTTTAATGGAGAAAAGAATTTCAACCCACATTATATGCACTTAGAGATCAGCAAAAAATATGATTTCCTTGTACTAAATGAGAATCTGAAATACGTGGATTACCAGCCAGGTGGAATGTCTAATTCCATGTTAAAACAGTATTATAACAGCCCAAATAGCTTTGCAGAGACAAGAAAGTTATATCTTTCATTTGAAAATACATCATTTAAATTCAAACTAAAACATTCTATTCATTATGTTTCCAGTTGTATTCTTGCAGGACGATGGATAGATGCGGTAAAAGAGGCACCTAGAAAAGGATATGCTGTGCTGGCATTTCCTTTTGGAGTTATTTTAAGCTTGATAATAAAGGGGAAAAATTAGCGTATGAAGAAAATCAAAGTATTATTTTTAATCCATGATCTGATGCATGGAGGCGCAGAAAAAGTATTATTAAATCTTGTAAATAACATGGATCATGAAAAATTTGATGTGACAGTCCAGACCTTATTTGATGTAGGAGTAAATAAACAGTTCTTATCAGACAAAGTAAATTACAAAACATGTTATAAGAAGATGTTTCGAGGAAATACACAATATTTCAAACTATTTTCACCAGAAAGATTATATCGAAAATACATAAAAGATGACTATGATATCTTAGTAGCATATTTAGAAGGAAGCTGTACAAGAATTATCGGTGGATGCCCAGATGATAAGAAAGTAAAAATCGCATGGCGCCATTTTGCAGAAAATGAAAAAGAATTTTTACAGGCATATCGTTCCATGGACGAAGCAAAGAAAATCTATCAAAGATTTGACAAGGTTGTTGGAGTATCACAGACAGTCATCGAAGCGTTTGAAGAATTAACAGGACTAAAAGGGATTTCAACGGTAAAATATAACACAAATGAAACAGATAAGATACTAGAACTGTGCAAAGAAGCAGTAGAGAATCCAAAATTTGTGGAAAAAGAAGATGTTCTTAAAATTTGTGGAGTTGCAAAAGTAAGACCAAGGAAAGGATTTATGCGTCTTGCAGAAGCACACAAACGATTACAGGATGAAGGATACAAATACCATATCTATATCTTAGGTGAAGGAGAAGAACAAGAAAAGATTCAAGGCTATCTGGATAAAAATGATATTGCAGATTCTTTTACTTTCCTTGGATACGATACAAATCCATACAAATATGTTGCTAGATGCGACTGGTTTATCTGCCCATCCTTTGAAGAAGGGTTTAGTACAGCAGCAACGGAAGCATTAGTTGTAGGTACACCAGTAGTGACAACATTATGTTCTGGGATGAAAGAAATGTTGGGGGAAAACAACGAGTATGGAATCATTGTGGAAAACAGCAGTGAAGGTGTCTATGAAGGATTAAAAGAAGTTGTTTCAAAGCCAGAATTGTTAGAATCATACACAAAACAGGCACAGATCCGTGGCGAGAAATTCAGTATGCAGGATACAGTGGATGCAGTAGAAGATATGTTACTGGAATTTTATACGAAAAAAATGAACTAAGTTGGAGGCTGAACAAATATGGGAGTATTAAAAGAAATTTTATATCGAATCCGTGGTGATTATACAACAGAGAAATTAATCTCTATGGGAATGAAAGTTGGAAAAAATTTTGGACGATTACATGGAACTATTTTAGATCCATCCCATTGTTGGCTCATTGAGATTGGAGATAACGTAACCATGGCACCAAGAGTCCATGTGTTGTGCCACGATGCAAGTACAAAAGTTCATTTAGGATACACAAAGATCGGAAAAGTAAAGATTGGAAACAATGTATTTGTCGGAGCAGAAAGTGTGATCATGCCGAATGTAACATTAGGAGATAATGTGATCGTCGGGGCAAACAGCACGGTAACAAAATCATTTCCAGACAATGTTGTGATCGCAGGAAGTCCAGCAAAGATCATAGCAAAGACAGATGAATATCTAAAGAAACAGAAAGAACAGATGGAAAATGCACCATGTTATGATGTAGATTACACCCTGAGAGGAAATCTTACAGAAGAAAAGAAACAACAGATGAACAAGGAATTAGAAGATAAGATAGGATACGTGGATTAGATATGGATGAGAAATTAGTGAGCGTGATCATACCAGCATATAACATAGAAGATTATATTGGACGATGCCTTGATTCTGTTCTTTCACAGACATATAAGAATCTGGAGATTCTGGTGGTAGATGATGGATCAAGCGATTGCACAGGAGAAATACTGGATGATTATGAGAAGAAAGATCAGAGAATCAGAGTGATACATAAAGAAAATGGCGGTGTGTCATCTGCAAGAAATATAGGCATTGAGGCTGCAACAGGAGATTATATTGGATTTGTTGATGGGGATGATCTGATGGAACCAGAAATGTATAAAACTTTGGTAAATCTTTTGAAAGAAGAAAATGCAGATATAGCACATTGTGGATATCAGATGGTATTTCCTGATCGTGTAGATTACTATCACAATACCAAAAACAGAAAAGTGCAGACAAGAGAAGAAGGGCTAAAAGATCTTCTGTCAGGAGAAATGATAGAGCCAGCGTTATATAATAAATTATATAAAAAAGAATTGTTTGATGGAATTCATCTTGATGAAACATTAAAGATCAACGAAGACTTAGAAGTAAATTATCGTTTATTTAAGAAAAGCAAGAAATCTGTTTATTATGATGTACCATTGTATTCTTATATGATACGAAAAAATTCAGCAACAGGATCTAACACATTAATAAGAAAAAATGAAGATTCTTTTAAAGTTTTACAGCAGATAAAAAATGATTGTAAAAATAAAACAGATATCTATCCTATCGCTTATAGGAGATATATTTATTTACTTATGGTGATCTGCAGAATGAGAACTGATCAAAAAGAGTATCAAAAGGCGAAGAGAGATATATTAAAGACTGAATTGAAAACAAAAGATTTTAAACAACATATATCATCAAAATTAAGACTTATGAGTTATTTGTCCTGTTATTTTCCGGGAATCATTAAGGTTATATACAAAATTTATGATTTAAAAACAGGAACATCAAAAAAATATAAAGTAGATGAAGGATAAATTATGGAAGAATTAATCAGTATCATTGTACCAATTTATAAAGTAGAAGCTTATTTAGATCGATGTATTGAAAGTATTTTAGATCAGACATACAAGAATCTTGAAATTATTCTTGTAGATGATGGCTCTCCAGATGGATGTCCACAAATTTGTGATAACTGGAAAGAAAAAGATGATCGAATCAAAGTCATACATAAGGAAAATGGGGGCCTGTCTGATGCAAGAAATGCAGGAATGCAGATTATGACAGGAACTTATGTGTCGTATGTTGACAGTGATGACTGGATTGCAAAAAATATGTATGAAAAGATGTTAAAGGCAATCAAAAAGAACGATGCAGATATATGCGAATGTCAGTTTGAAAAGACAGCAGGAGTTATAAAAGATACTGCAAATGCCAAGGCAGATACAGTAGTAACTTTAAGTAAAGAAGAAGCACTGAAAGCTGTTGTACAGGAAAAGATCAATCCGGTCGTATGGAATAAAATATACAAACGAGAAATCGTAGAAGGATTATATTTTGAAAAAGGAAAATATAATGAAGATGAATTTTGGACATACCATGCAGTTGAGAAGGCAGAAAAAATCATACAGATTGACGATGTCTGCTATTATTATTTCTTCAGAGAAGACAGTATTATCAATGAAACATATAATATTCGAAGAATGGACGCATTAGAAGCAAGATATGAGAGAATGAAATATCTGAAAAAATATCCAGAGATTTATGGAATTGCAAAACGAGAGTTGATCTTTAACTGTATGTATCATTATCAAAAAGGATTACGATTCTTATCAGGGGAAGACTTAAAAATTTTAAGATCAAAGATCAAAAAAATGTATAAAGATATTCCGATTGATAAAAATGACATCAGACAATATACAAAGAAAGAAAAAATTTGGTATTACATATCTAAGATTTCTTTAGATTTCGTGTGTAAGATCCGAAATAAATTCGGATATGGAGTAGAGTAAAAAGGGGACAATCATGAAAAAGATATTTTTGTATGCATATGATCATATTAACTTAGGGGATGATCTGTTTATTGAGACAATTACAGATCGGTATAAAGATATAGAGTTTTATTTTTGGACAAATGAAAAAAATAAAAAAGTCTTTCAGGAACAGCAAAATTTAAAGATTATAGATGAAAATTCGACAAAGACAAAGCTGTTAAAGAAAATCCGTCCATCATTAGAGGCTCGATATAAAGCAGGAATCCAAAAAAAATGTGATGCACAGGTATATATCGGAGGATCTATCTTCATGGAATATCCAACATGGAAAGATATCGTATCATGGTGGGACTACCAAAGCAATCAGCATCCGTTTTTTGTGTTAGGAGCCAATTTTGGACCATATCATACAGAAGAATATCGTAACGAAATGAACAGAATCTATGCCCAGTTAAAAGATATTTGTTTTAGAGATACCTATTCAAAGAATCTTTTTGCAGACAACGATAATGTAAGACAGGCACCAGACATTTTGTTCTCCTATCCAATGCCGAAAGTTAAGGAAAATAAAAAACAGATTTTTATATCAGTGATCTCATATAAAGACAAAGAACTAAATTCAGATTTTAATCAGATGACAAACGAAGAATATATCGAAAAAATGGCAGAAATAACAAGCGGATTTACGAAAGAGGGATATCAGGTAATTCTGGCATCTTTTTGTCGTGAAGAAGGAGATCTTGAGGCAGCCAAGGCAATTAAAAATAAATCTAAACAGAAGGAAAATATCACAATATTTGATTATGACGGAACAAATCGTAAGCAGCTGTTAGAAGAAATGAGCAGTTCAGTTTATATCATTGCTGCAAGATTCCATGGAACGATCCTTGGTCTGGCAGCAGAAAAATCTGTATTTCCGATTCTATATAGTGATAAAACAAAATATGTGTTAGAAGATCTTGGATTTCATGGAGCATATGCAGATTTAAGACATCCAGATTCTTTAAGTTTTGAAAATGCCAAGAAGAATCTGGAATCCGAATATAAGATTGATGTCACAGATTCAGTAAAAAATGCAGAAAAACATTTTGAGAAATTAGATGAATTTTTAAACAACTAGGGGAAATTACGATGGAATTAGTTAGTATGATCATACCAGTATATGGGGTAGAAGCATATCTTGAAGAATGTCTGGACACAGTGTTAGATCAGACATACAAAAATTTAGAGATTATCTTAGTCGATGATGAATCAAAAGACCGCTGTCCGGAAATCTGTGACCAATATGTACAAAAAGATGTAAGGATCAAAGTGATACATCAGAAAAATGGCGGTGCAGCAAATGCCAGAAATCACGGGTTAGATATAGCAACTGGTGAGTATATTTGCTTTATCGACAGTGATGATAAAATTGAATTAGATTATGTAGAAAAGCTGTTGGATGCAATAAAAGAAAATCAGGCAGATATTGCAGTTTGTTCTTTTAAACAATGGTATAAAGAGCACACAGAAAACAGTACAGGTTTTGAAAATAAAGAATATAGCAGCAAAGATTATATCAGAAAATTTTTATCAGACTGGACATGTGGACTGATCTGGAACAAGATGTTTCATAAAAAAACATTAGAAGGAGTCAGATTTGAAGAAGGACATAAGATTGATGATGAGTTCTTTACATATCAGACAATCTTAAAGGCAGAGAAAGTTATCATTTTTGATGAACCTTTATACTGGTACCGAATGAGAAAATCAGGCGTTATGCTCTCAGGAACACAATATCAGGCACAGATGCTAAGAGATCGTTTGTCATATATGACAAAGCGTTATGAGATGGTAGTGGCAAAATACCCTGATTTAAAGGCAGAATACTTATATAATTTAGCGGATAATCTGATCAGCTTCACAAGACAGGCGCAAGGAACAAAAGATTTAGAAGAAGATGTTAAGAGAATCAAGAAGAAATACTGGAATCAGATCATGTTTGGACCTGTTCCGGTGAAGATGAAATATTCTTTTTCCAGAAGCTTTTTGGATAAAACCAAGGCTTGTATGAATGTGAATGAAGGGGAGAAAAACTATTTTGAATAACAAAGAAGAACAAATATATAAGAAGCAGGAAAAACTGCATATTTATGAATATGAAAATGCCATTATATTACCAAGAAAGTTTGAAGAAAATGCCCCAACATGGGGAAAAGGCGGAGTCTGTGATCAGGATGATGAGTTTGTTCAAAGCTCCTTTTATGACGGAGGATGGGCTCAGAATGGTGGAAAATATGAATGGACGAAGGAAGATGAAACCTATGTGGATGAAAAAGTCATTTACATCGGAGTTTTTGCAAAACATTGGGGACACTTCCTTGTTGATATGACTTCAAAACTATGGGCTTTTGCAGATCCTGAAATGAAGGAAAATATAAAAGATTATAAAGTAGCTTATATCGGGGAAGAAGAACCATCAGGAAATTATCTTGAATTTTATAAGATGTTAGGAATTCAAGAGGAACAGTTAATGCACATCGAAAATCTTACAAGATTTCAAAAAGTTTTAGTACCTGAAGCTGGTTTTCGTCCATGTATATGGTATACAGAAGAATATCAGAGAATGTTCAATCAGATGGCAGAATCTGTGATAGAAGATAAAGAGTTAAAAGAAAAATTTAAAGATCTCAAGAAGATATACTTCTCAAGAAGACAGTTTGGAAAAGCCGTGGCAACGGAATTTGGCGAGGAATATATTGAACAATGTTTTAATCAAAATGGCTATGAATCATTAGGACCAGAAACATTATCATTAAGAGAACAGATTTATGTATGGAATCATGCAGAAGCGATCGCATGTATGAATGGAACGATTCCACTGAATGTTGTCTTTTGTAAAAATGAAAAATTAAAATTAACGGTCTTAAATAAGATGAGTATTTATCATAAGAATCCATATATTTATTTGTATATGAGAAAGATAGAGGCAGACTTTATCAATGTCTATAAGGAGCCATTAAAAGGATATCCTAAATCATTAGGAGAAGGTCCATACTTGATCAAAACAGGAAAAGAATTCTTTGATTACTGTCAAAAAGAAGGATTTGAGATTCCATATACAGGAATGAAATTAAGATTCTATGATTTAAAACAAGAGATCAGATATTATCTGTGTGTCATAGGAATCGGAAAGCAGATCAGAAGAGTTGGATCATTCGTGAAAAGAAAAATATTAAGAAGGTGATGAGATGAGACGTTTTTTTCAAAGAGCATATCATTTTTTAGAGAGAATCAAAAATGAGAGCAGAAATTTTCCAAAGAATCTAAAACATTTTGGATTTCGTACTGCAAAAGCAATTTTTGTGGATGGATTATTTCCGCCAGGAAAATCAGAAAAGTATATTGCAGAAATAGAACGTTATATAGATGAAGCAATGGGCGATTTTGTACGAAATTATAAGATTAATGACAATTGGCAAAATGAATCTGAAAAGTATCCAAAATCAGAGAAAGTTCCAGTATGGGTATGCTGGTGGCAGGGAGAAGAAAGTATGCCGGAACTGGTAAAAATGTGTTTTCAGCGGCTGAAAGATACACTGCCAGATGATACGACAGAATTGCATTTCATTACATTTGATAATTACAAAGATTATGTCACACTGCCAGAGCATATCGAGCAGAAATTTAAAGAAAAGAAAATCACAATGACTACACTGTCAGATATTCTGCGCTTTTGCCTTCTAAGTGAATATGGTGGATTCTGGATGGATGCAACGGTATTTTTCACAGGAGAATTTCCAAAAGAATTTTTAGAAAAACCATTCTATTCACAGAAAATGTACGATCCAGTGAAGTGCCAGAGAGAAGCTTGTAAAGGACGTTGGTGTGGATTTTTTATGACAGGATATGCTCACAATCCAATATTTGAGTTTGGACGAGATGCATTTTTTGAATGGTGGAGAAAATACGACGATATTGTAGATTATGTTTTAATTGATTATTTGATCTTATTAGGATATAAAAACTTTAAGCAGATCAGAGAATTGATCGATGATGTACCAGATAATAATCTGGATATTTTTGAAATGTATCAGGTATTGGATAAACCATATACCAAAGAATTATATGAACGTCTGACAAAGCGCAATATTATTCATAAACTAACCTACAAAATTGATTTAAAGAAAGAAACAGCAGATGGACAGGAAACCTTGTATGCACATTTGCTAGGAGAAGTCTATGGAAACAAATAAAAAAGTCAGCATTGTGATTCCAGTATACAAAGCAGCAGATACAATCACAAGATGCGTAGAATCTTTAGAGAAAAATACATATCAAAATCTTCAGATTATCTTAGTAGAAGACTGTTCAGGAGATCAGACAATCGAGGTATGCAAAAAATTAGCAGATAATTATGATAACGTGTTATGCATTGAAAATGATAAAAATCATGGAGTTTCCTATACAAGAAATCATGGATTAGATCACGCCGATGGAACCTATTTGATGTTTGTGGATAGTGATGACTATGTAGAAGCAGATTATGTGGAAACAATGATAAATGCGGTTTCTTGTACGGATGATAAAAAATCAATGCCAGTTTGCGGATATGTCAATCATGATGAAAAGAAAAATGATCGTATAGATATATTCCTTCCTGAAAACGAATCGGAACATTTAGGAACATCAATTCAGGTTATGCCAGAATTATATGAAAAAAGAATGTTACAGATTATCTGGAACAAAGTATTTATGCTAGATGTGATCAAACAAAATAACATCCGATTTAAAGAAGAAATGTTTATTGGAGAAGATTTCAGATTTTTATTAGAATACATGAAAGCAGCAGAGATTTCAGGATTTAAATTTGTAAACAAAGCTTTGTATCATTATATGAGAGACAATGAACATTCACTGATGTCCAGATTGTTGGAAGTTAAGATTCAGGATGGGCTAGATAATTTTGAAATCATGTATGAACTTATGGGAAAATCATCCGATGAGATCAAGCAGTTGCTTAGAATTGAGAAAGAAAAACAAGTACAATATTATGCATATACGATCATGCATGATGAAAATATGACGACAAAAGAGAAGAAAGAAAGAATTTTACAGTTGCCAGCAGAGAATGCAGGACAATTATACAAGCAGCAGAAGACACTTCAAAGAAAAGAAAGCATCTATCGCTTCAAAAGTAAAATCTTAAAGAAATAAGGGGCTTATATGGGACAAAAAAAAGTTAATGAGTTAAAAGTTGGATCAATTATTACATACATAAATTTGATCATCAGTACAATTATACCATTATTGTATACACCAATTATGCTTAGGATTCTAGGGCAGGAAGAATATGGATTATACAGCTTATCAAATTCAGTGATCAGTTATTTGACATTATTAAACTTTGGTTTTGGTACTGCGATCATACGATTTATATCAAAATTCAGAGTAGAAGGAGATCATGAAAAAATAGAAGGGGTTACAGGATTGATTCTTTTTATTTATGCGATCATAGCAGTGGTTGTCTGCATTATCGGATTTTTACTGACAAAAGGAACCGGTTTATTTTTTGGAACAGGATTAAATGGAAGTGAAATACAGCGATTAAAGATATTAATGATCATTATGACAGTCAGTACAGCAATTTCATTCCCGGTAAGTGTATTATCGTCTGTATCAATTGCTTATGAAAAATATATTTTCCGTAAAATGGTTGATATGGTAGCTACAATTGCGGCACCAATCTTAAATCTGTTTGTATTATTTATGGGATATGCATCTATTGGATTGGCAATGATCGGATTGATCACACAGGTTCTTTATGGAATCATCTTCACACTGTATTGTAAGCAGAAATTAAATATTGTGCCAAGATTTAAAAATATGCCATTTTATATGGCTAAAGAAATTTTGGGATTTTCCGTATATGTTTTTGCAAGTTCGATTATCGATATGCTGTATTGGGCAACAGATAAAGTATTGATCGGAGCAGTTTTAGGAACTGTTGCGGTAGCAGTTTATAATATCGGTGGAACGTTTACTGCAATGCTGCAAAATATGTCATCAGCAATCAGTGGAGTTTTCGGAACCAGGGTCAATATGATGGTTTTTGGAAATCAGCCAATGGAGAAGTTGTCAGAATTATTAATCAGAATTGGACGATTGCAATATTATATTGTTTCATTAATTTTGTCAGGTTACATTGTATTTGGACAGATATTCATTGATGTATGGGCTGGAAAAAGTTATTCTCAGGCATACGTTATTGGTTTACTGACGATGGTTCCATTAGCTGTTCCATTAATTCAAAGTATTGCTTTTTCAGTAATTTCAGCACAGAATAAATTGAAATTCAGAACAATTGTATATGCAGTTATTGCGGTATTAAATGTCATAGGAACAATTCTAGTTATGCCAAAATTCGGAATCATTGGAGCAGCAACGTGTACAGCAGTGGCTTTCGTTGTAGGAAATGGAATTTTGATGAACTGGTATTATTGGAAAGTTATTAAACTTGATATCGTAAGTTTTTGGAAAAACATTTTAAGAATCAGTATTGTTCCAGTTATTATGATTGTTGCAGGAACAGCAGCACTTCGAGTAATTGCGATAAAGAATCTTTGGATGGTATTGATCTTAGGAATCATCTATGTAGCATTATTTGGAATCGCTTCATGGATCTTAGAGATGAATGTCTATGAGAAATCTTTGGTAACTGGTATGTTTCATAAGATTAAGAGATAATAAAAAGGTATAGGGATGGATCAATGAGTAAATATTTTATTTCAGTTATTATGCCAATATATAATGCAGAGAAATATGTAAAGAAATCAATTGAAAGTTTGGTAAATCAGACGACAAATGAGATAGAGATTATATTAGTAGATGATGGATCAACTGACGAAAGTGCAAGCATTTGCGACCAGTATGATGGACTAAAGAATGTTAAAATCATTCATAAAGAAAATGGAGGAACATGTACAGCACGAAATCAAGGACTAGAGCATGCTGATGGGAAATATGTATCTTTTATAGATGCGGATGATTTTATGGATCAGATGGCATATGAGAAAATCATAGCTTGTTTAAAGAAAACAAATGCTGATATCTTAGATTTTGGGTGGAGATATATTTCCGAAACAGGAGAAAAAACAGAAAATCTAAATGGTAATGAGAAGAATATTCTATTTGATCAAGAATATATAAAAAATATAATATTACCACCACTTCTTAATTTAAAAAAGGATGAGGAACATTTTATTTTTGATTTTTCTTGTATGAAAATATTTAAGAAAGAAATTATTGATAAATATAATATTAGATTTGATGAACAAAGAAGAGTCTGGGAAGATCGAATTTTCATAGTAGAATTTTTGAAATATTGTCAAAACTATTATTGCATGGATGAATGTTTTTATAATTATGTTAGTGTACCAAATTCTTTAAGTAGAAGATACAGTGCACAGTTTTTAGAATTAATTCTTGCAAACTACAATTTATATATTGATTTATTTGGTGATGATTATGACTTTTCCGTACAGTATGTAACAGATTATTGGTGTAATTCCATTGAGAATATGATCATGAATCAGTTAAGAGTAAAGGATGAGCATCCAGAAGTGATTGAAAATATCAGTAAGATCTTGAGAGAACCACAGGTAAAGACATGGTATAAGAATCGCACGCAAAAAGACCAGATGGATAAAGAAATCAGTGAATATCTGGAAGCAAGTGAATATGATCAGGTAATAAAAACTTATGAAAAGAAGTTGTTAATGGTTCAAAAGCAAGAAAAGAAAGCAGCAAGAAAACAACTGCTAAGAAGAGTTGTTAGAAAGTTAATTAAGTAAGAAACATAAAGTGTTATTTGGTATAAACATATTTTTTAATAAGTTTATACCAGATAACATAAGATGATGAAGTTAAGTGTAAACCATCCTGAGTGTACTTTTTCGGCAAAGAGCCATTTTGTTCATATGCAGAATATAAATCTATAAAAGTAAGTTTTTGGCTTTGAGATAATGATTTCAAATAGTGGTTAAAATTACGGATCTTGTCGTTATCACAATATGGATTCTTGACATCAGCTACAGGCAGTACAGAGCATATAAAAATCTTAGTATCAGGGAGTTCTTTTACACATTCTGTAATTAATTTTTTATATTGATACTTACAAGTTTTTAAATTCCTGCATGCAAGAGAATTTACTCCACAAGCAATAAAAACTTTGGAAGGATGAAGAGAAGAAACAGTACTGATTCTTGAGCGAACATTAACAATTCTGTCACCATAGGAGCCAAGATTACAAATAGAGACATCAGGGAAAGCCTCTTGAAATTGTCCATTAGCGACTAAGGAATCACCGATAAATACAATATTTGATGTTACGTTTAATTGTTTTAAGCAATTTTCCCAGGATAAAGAAGCATCGGATTTGACAGGAGATTCTGTCCCTAGTCCTAGTTTATAAAAAAGTGTATTTGCATAACCAGATGAAATTGATACAAAGATCAATAATATAAGCAGAATTAATGAAATTGATTGATATAAATGTTTGGATATGATAGATTTTTGGCTCGTAGAAATACCCCTCCATTTAATAAAAATATAATAGCATATATAAATGAGAGAGGCAAGGAAAAGTATAGAAAAAATGCAATTTTGAAGGGTTGAGAAATAATAAACTAATAAATTGAAATAAAAAACTAATATATTGAATTAACAAGAAAGATTTGCTAAAATAAAAACTATGAGTTGCTTCACATTGATGTAAATGGAGACCGAATGAAAGTATGAAAAGAGGTGCGGAATAATGATTCTCTATCATGGTTCAAAAGATATCATAGAAAGACCAATTTATGGACAAGGAAAAAAATATAATGATTATGGATTAGGATTTTATTGTACAGATAATATAGAATTAGCCAAAGAATGGGGAACTAGCTTTGAAAGAAGTGGATATGCAAATCGATATCAGATAGATTGTACAGGATTAACAATTCTTGATTTAAATGATGATAAATACTGTATTTTACACTGGTTGGCAATTCTTTTATCTAATCGGGAATTTGATACGCCGGCAGGATTAGCGTTAGAAGCAAAAGAATTTTTAAAGAAGAATTTTATGTTAGATTATAAAAAATATGACATTATAAAAGGATATCGTGCAGATGATAGTTATTTCTCATTTGCACAAGATTTTATTAATGGTACGATTTCATATCGTCAGTTAAATAATGCGATGCATTTAGGAAAATTAGGAATACAATATGTATTAAAAAGTAAAGAAGCGTTTAATAGAATT
The DNA here is from genome assembly GCA_902362875.1 of Eubacteriaceae bacterium. Taxonomy (GTDB): domain Bacteria; phylum Bacillota; class Clostridia; order Lachnospirales; family Lachnospiraceae; genus Anaerostipes. The sequence continues at coordinate 62,245 of CABIYF010000014.1, forward strand.
GTTTTTGATGGTTATGAAGAAGCAGATTATAAAGAATGGTATGCGAAAAAAATGAAGAGAGATAAATCTGCTAGAAGAGAGTATTTTGATGTAGAGAGAAATAGAAGACAGAGGGGCGATATTTACATTACGCAAATCTTAGATGAGGAGATGAGTCCAGATGACAAACGCTTACGATAAAATCTATTTGGAAAAGGCACAGACAGTTTTGGGAAGAATGACGGACTATGCTGTATATGATCTTGAATATGCAATTGATGAGATATTTGACTTATTTATTAAAACTGGATACGCCAAAAGATTTGAAAATGGGGATTATCAAGTATTGGTTGGAATGTCAGGAGTAGAACTTGCAAGACACGTTGTAGAAGAGGCGACTGGTCAGACAGAATTTTGTAAACCGAAATATACAATGAATCGAAGCGAAGAATATTGGATGGGATGGGCATTGGCGTATTATCAATGGAAAAGCAATTTCTCATTTGAATATATTTTAGATAAAATTTGTGCAAGTGATATTTTGAAATTGTATATGCCATATCATGAAATGGATATAAGGGAATTTTGCGACAAAATGTCAGAAATAATAAAAAATTAGTTAAGTTCCAATAGCTCATAAAAAGAAAGAGGTGAATGTACACAATGGATAAAGAAAAATTAAAAACAACATTACAAATCGGTGAAACAATAGCCGTAGAATTCAAAAGATGCAGCAATCGAATTGAAAATGATGTATATCAAAGTGTATGTTCTTTTCTAAATCGCTTTGGTGGGGATATCTATCTTGGTGTTGAAGATAATGGAACTGTCTGTGGTGTCCCAGAAAAGGCAGCAGGTGACATGATAAAAAATTTTATAAAGGTTATCAGCAATCCTAATATGTTTACACCAACAATATATTTAGTACCAGAAATTATAAATTATGAGGGAAAAACAATCATCCATATTCACATACCAGTCAGTGCGGAAGTACACAGCTTTAAGAAAGAAGTCTATGACAGAGTAGATGATGCGGATGTAAAAGTTACAGCAACTGCACAACTTGCAATGATGTATATTAGGAAACAGAATATATTTACAGAGAAACGTATTTATCCATATATTTCATTGGAAGACTTAAGATTAGATTTATTGCCACGGATCAGAAAAATGGCAACAAATAATATTGAAGGTGTGCATAGCTGGGAAAGCATGAATGATGAGGAATTATTAAGAAGTGCGGGATTATATGGAAAGGATCGAGCAACAGGAGAAAGTGGATATAATCTGGCAGCGGTTATGTTATTAGGGAAAGATGATCTGATTATGGATATTTGTCAGATAAATTTTTCATAGAGGGAGTAGAGCGAAAGAATCTGAGAAATATTATAACGAGAGAAATGATTGCGAATACATTGATTCATAGAGAATTTACAAGTGCATATACAGCTAAATTTGTAATAGAAAAAGATAAAATGTATACAGAAAATGCAAATCGATCATCAGGAGATGGGGTTATTACGCCTGATAATATGGAACCAAATCCGAAGAACCCTATTATTGCATCATTTTTCAGGAATATAGGATGGTCTGATCGTTTAGGTTCTGGAGTAAGAAATACATTTAAATATTCTAAATATTATTCAGGAGAAGAACCAGAATTTATTGAAGGGGACGTATTTCGAATTATTGTGCCATTAAATGAAGAATATTCGTACGATAATACAAAGGATGGCAGTATTGATGAGCTTAAGAGAGAAGTTGAAGAAAGATTAGAGAAAGAACAAAGAAGATTCGGGGGAAGTTCGGAGAAAGTTCGGAGAAAGTTCGGAGAAGATTCGGAGAAAAATCAGATTGAAATTAAAAAGATGATATTAACCGATATTCAAAAGCAAATTCTCGATATTTTATCTGAAAATAATCAATGTTCAGCTAAAATAATGGCAGAGCAAATAGGAGTTTCGAGTCGTAGTATAGAGAATAATATTAAAAAATTGAAAGAATATGGAATACTAGAAAGATATGGATCACCGAAGAATGGATATTGGGAAATAAAGATATAGATAAAAAGAAACAAATGAAAAAAGGGGAACATTATGAGAAACAAGAAAAATACATTGTACATTATTTTGGCAGTGATAGTAGTGATTGTAGGAATAGTGATACTTTCAAAGGATAATTCAAAAGATGATAAGAAGGATGAAACAACTAAAACCGAACAAACGACAACAACAGCCAGTCAAACGACAGAAGTAAAGAAAGCAACAGAGCAGCCAACAGCAACAGAGCAGGAAAATACAAGAACTACGGCAGAAGCAACAGATCAACAAAAGCAAATTTCGTCAAGCACACGGCAGGCTGTTACAACAACAGAAAAACAGAAACCGCGAGCATTTTATGGTATTTGGTGTGATGCTTATAAGAAGCGTACAACAGCACAAAAGCAAGCAGTAGAATATTCAAAATATGGCATTGATGCACAGGTGTTTGAAACAACTCAGTGGAGCAATTTAAATTCTGAAAAATGGTATGTGATTTCAGCGGGTGTTTATGAAACAAAGGAATCAGCAAATGAGAATTTGAGCAAAGTGAAAGAGAAATATCCAGATGCTTATGTAAAATATTCTGGAGATTGGCTTGGTGAGTAAATGAGAGTTAATATTGAAGAAAAATCTTATGACGGAAAACGAAAAATATTAAAGAATATCAAACTTGATATTCCAAAACATCAGACAACATTAATCATTGGAACTTCTGGTGCGGGTAAAAGTACATTGATAAAATGCCTGATTCATCAGACAAAGTTTAAAGGAACAATCATTGATGAAGAATATGATCATAAAGTAATGCTGGAAAAGATAGCATACATACCACAACATCCTGCATTAAATAAAAATGAGACAGTAGAAGAATCTATTTACTGGACCGCTAGGTTAAATTTTTTAAGGCAGTCAAAAGCAAATTTATTAAAAAAGACAGAAAAATGCATCAATGATGTTGGATTAAATTATGTGTGTAAACAACCAGTTAAAGCATTGTCTGGCGGGCAGATGCAGCGTGTAGCAATTGCCAAAGAATTGATTCGTGATAAAGAAATATTGATTGCGGATGAAATTGATACAGGATTAGATTGCGGTGTTGCAAGATCGTTATGTAATATGTTAAATCAGATTGCACATAAGGAAAAAAAGACGGTTATTGTAATTTCTCATAATCTTACGAATATTGAATTATATGATAATGTTGTTGTTTTGGTAAAGGATAGTAATAAAACTGGAAGGATAGCATATCATGGATCACCATATCAGATGAAAACATTCTTTCAAGTAGGTGATTATGTTGATATTTTAATGAAATTAAACAGTGAAGATGAGGGTGGAGAAAATCTAGCTGATTTTTATATTGATCAGTATGAGAGGAGCATATAATCATGAAAGGTCTTGTTTATTATTTGGAACGGTGGTGTTCTACGAATATTCCATACATTATAAAGAATGTGATCACGAGTGCCATTATTTTTGGCTTTGCATGTAATGCAGTAAAAGATGGTGCTTTTGAAGTATACGGCAGTACCAAGAGTTGTCTGTTTACATTGCTTATGTGTACGATATGGTCAGGAATTTTTAATTCGATTGCTCTTTTCTATTCAGAATCGGAGTATGTACTGGATGATTTGGATAAATTGATTTCTGTACGGGATTATGTTATTGCAAATTTTATTATTCAGATTGTGTTATGTATTATTCAAGGGATTGTAAGTACAACAATTTTTGTATTATTCTTTGATTTTAATTTTAAAGGGGTGTTTTTTTATAATCCAAATTTTGACTTTTTGATCACATTTATTTTGGTTGCAATCAGTGCGGATATGCTTGGATTTGCAACGGGAATGTTAGTAAAGAATATTACATCGGCTATGGCATTAATTCCAATTTTGTTAATTGCACAGTTCTTATTTAGTGGTTGTTTATTTGAATTGAAAGGATTTATGAAGCCATTTGCTAAATATACAACAGCACAGTGGGGGTATTCTGCACTGGGAAGTATTTCAAGGTTAAATGACCTGATGTTGAAAGTTAGTCCAGAACTTAAAATAGATTCGATGTTTGAAGCAACTAAAAATAATCTGATAAATGATTGGAAATATTTAATTTTGTTAACTATCATTTGTTTGTTCGTCTCTGGAATTTTATTGTATAAGAAAGTAAACTATAACGAAAATAAATAAAAAAGCCCACCAGCCGGAGCGTGTTTCTAAGAATAATCTTTAAGTGAGCTTAGACACCTCCGATGCAGAATCAAAAGATTCCACACTCTGTCAGGAACTGATGCGACTAGTGATATTATAGCACAGATAAAATAATATTCAAAGCGAAGACAAAATTTGATATAATAATTCACAAATAATAACCACCATAAGAAAGGAGTTGCAAAATGCAGAGAAAGAAATTGATGTTACCAATAGGAATTGATCAATTTGATAAACTTAGAAAATCTGGATTTTACTATGTAGATAAAACTCCGTTAGTGGAACAACTTTTACAAAATTGGGGAGAAGTGAATCTATTTACCCGTCCTCGTCGTTTTGGCAAAACATTAAATATGAGCATGCTGAAATGTTTTTTCGAGATTGGAACAGATTCAACATTATTTGAGAATTTATATATATCAAAGAATCAAGAGCTATGTGAAGAATATATGGGAAAATATCCAGTGATATTTATTTCTTTAAAAGGTGTGGACGGGCTGAATTTTGAGGAAGCCAGAAGCATGCTGGAGATTGCGATACGAACAGAAGCACAAAGACATTATGATCTTAAGAACAGTGAAAAGATTTCTGTAGAGAATCGTAAACTCTTTGATGATATTTTATCAGGAAAGAGTAACAGAATCGAAGACAGTCTGCGGATGATGTCTCAGATATTATTTGAACACTATGGCAAGAAAAGTATTATTCTGATTGATGAATATGATGTGCCATTGGACAAAGCATTTCAACATGGATATTATCAGGAAATGGTTGTATTGCTGCGAGGATTATTTGGACAGGCATTAAAAACAAATGAGTTTTTGCAGTTTGCAGTACTGACGGGATGTTTACGTGTATCGAAAGAAAGCATTTTTACGGGATTAAATAATTTTAAAGTACTTTCAATTGCAGATGTAAGATTTGATGAACAATTTGGCTTTACCGATCAGGAAGTGCAAAAGTTATTAAAGGATTATGATCTGGAGGAACATTTTTCAGAAGCAAAAGAATGGTATGATGGATATCATTTTGGAAATTCGGATATATATTGTCCGTGGGATGTTATAAATTATACGGAACATTTACAATATGACCCGGAAGCAGAACCAGAAGCTTTTTGGATCAACAGCAGTGGAAATGACCTGGTAAAACGATTCGTAGATAAATCAGATCAGACGACCAAAGATGAGATAGAACAATTGATTGAAGGAAATATCATCGAGAAGAAAATTCGATTAGATCTTACATATGATGAGATAGATCAGAGTATAGATAATCTGTGGAGTGTTTTATTTACAACAGGATATCTTACACAGGAAGGTCGGGCAGAACGTGGTAATTACAGATTAAAGATTCCGAATAAAGAAGTGAAAGAAGTATTTATTGATCAGATTCAACAATGGTTTGAAGAGTCAGTGACAAAGGATGAAGATAGAATGAGTAAATTTTATCAATCGCTGGACGAAGGAGATGCGCAAGAAGTTCAGAACCAGTTGACACGAATTCTTGGACAGACGATCAGTATTTTGGATACAAAGGCACGAAATGAGGAAAAAGAGAATTTTTATCATGGAATGATGTTAGGGCTTTTACGAAATCATAGAAGCTGGATTGTAAAATCAAATGTTGAAAGTGGAGATGGTTTCGCAGATATCATAATAAAGCCAGAAGATCCAGATAAGGGAATGATCATAGAACTGAAATATTCGAAAACGTTTGCAGGACTGGAGAAAGCATGTGAAGATGCAATTGAACAGATACAAGACCGAAGATATGATGAGATTTTGCGTGAAGAAGGAAGAGATCATATTTTAGCTTATGGAATTGCGTTTTGTAAAAAACGTTGTAAGATAGTATTGCAAAAAATATAAATTAAAAAAGGCTGTCACATCGATGATTTATAAAATCATTATGTGACAGCCTTGCTAAATTTTTGATTTAAACAAACAATTTCACGATTCGTGTCTTATCCAGTACAAAAATAGAAGCATCCATAAACAGATGGGCCAGCAAAGTACTGATGATCACACCATTTGAAGTTAATAAGAAATCCGTATAGAATCCATACCAGCAAATAAATCCTGAATAAATTCCCATTAAGACTAACAGTGGAAAATTCTGCATGACTCCAGATAAAGAATCTTTAATATCTTCAATGGTCGAATCGAAATAAACAAAACGTCCGATCGCAAGCATAACAAAATAAAAAATTAAAGAGTCATAATTTGAATCATTATAAATAAACTTAATATATAGCAGGATCATGATGATATAAAATGCAGAGATCAGCCTTACCGATGCTTTCTGCTTGGATGATATAACTTTCAGGTGGACAAAGATGCGGTCAAACCAGAAAGTCAGGAATACAGAGCATACTAAGAATGCAAGCAGTAAAATATCCTGATATTTGTGCCAGTATAGGGCTGCCTGTGGAATTCTTTCATCCAGCACATAATACAGAGAAAGGAAAATCAGCACTGAAGTACTGGAAAATACCATCTCATAAAAACTTTCAATCCGGCTTAGAACTTTGGTTTTATGAGTTTCATTAATTTTTGCCAGTTCTTCCGGCGTTGGATTTTTTGCATTGATCTTATAATGTTTTTGTAATTTGGCGGAAATTAAAACGATCGCAAGGACAACGATCAGTCCAATCAGCGATACGACCAGAAATCCGCCGGCATTTTGTGCGTTAAAATAGTGAGTAACGTAATATTTTGATTGTTCCATGTTATATACCTTCTTTTGATAAATCATTCATAATTAAATCTAAGGATTTATTTTAGCACAATATTTTGATTTTTCAACTGATAAATGGTCTTATCATAAAGAATTCACAAAATCATAAGAAAGACAAAAGAATTTTACTGATATACTTGTGAGCATAGATACGCCGATGGTATAATATAAAGAGTACATTTTTGAAAGCAGTGAAGACTTTAGATGAAGAAGATATTAAAGATAACAGGTATACTACTAATGATTTTTATTTTATTTATAGTGATAGAAGTCGTTATTTCATACAAATGTTTAACAGTTACGAATTACAATATAGAATCAGACAAGATTAAGGAGAACGTAAAGCTTGTTCTGGTATCAGATCTTCATGATGGTATATTTGGAGAGAATAATAAACGTCTGGTCAGCAAGATCAAAGAATGTAAGCCGGATCTTATCCTTTTTGATGGAGATATGATCAATGAAGAGAGTAAGAATCTTCAAACAGCGATCACTCTTGTGAAGAGATTACATGAGACGGCACCAGTTTATTATGCTTTAGGTAATCATGAGAGGGGATATCTTGATCGCAGAACTTCAGATTTCTATGGAGAATTAAAGAAAGCTGGAGCAGTAATTCTGGAGAAGAATTATGAAGATATCAAGGTGAAAGGCAATACGATCCGCATCGGAGGTTTGTATGAATATGCTTTTGCAGTCGATGATGAGGGGAAGATGTCCAAGAAGAATATGAAGTCTGAATTAAGGAATTTCCTGACGAATTTTGAAGATACGAGTGTATTTAAGATCATGATGTCACACAGACCAGACAGTTTTATCTTTGGACAGGCAGCAGACACATGGAAGATTGATCTTGCGGTAAGTGGACATGCACATGGAGGACAGGTGATCCTTCCTGGCATGGGTGGTTTGTATGGTGCAGACCAGGGATGGTTTCCAAAGTATGTTGATGGAATTCATCATTTTAAGACAGTTAAGAATATGATCATTACAAGAGGATTAGGAAGTGACAAAGAGAAACTCCCAAGATTCAATAATATACCAGAGATTGTAGTGATCGATCTTAAGAAATAACATATCAAAGGAAAGTGTGGCAGATTATGAATGTGACAAATGTATTTTTAGACATATTAAAAAGTGCAATAACACAGACAGAATGTGATAACCTCGACGGGCTTGATACGGATGCATGGAGCCAGGTTTATGATATCAGCCAGAAGCAGCAGCTGGCACCATTGATCTATCAGCAGATTTTTTCTGATCCGTCTTTTCGGGAAAGTGATCCGGAATTTCAGAATTTCTGGAAGATGGATACGATCAATCAGGCGGGGAATCAGGCTCGAAAGAGTATTTTATTTTTGATGTTATCTGATAAGATGCGTCAGAATGGTCTGACACCATTGGTAGTGAAAGGAATTGTCTGCAGGAATTTATATCCAAATCCCGACTTAAGAACGTCGAATGATGAAGATCTGTTTATACCGAGAGAACAGTTTCAGAAGATGGACGAATTCTTGAGGAATGAAGGATTTATGAGGGATGAATTGATTGAAGGCAAGGACTATCAGGAAGTTCCATATAAGAATCTGTCCAATGGATTATATCTGGAACTGCATATGGATCTGTTTGCACAGGAGTCTGGTGCGTATGGACATTTTAATGAGCTGTTTGCAGATGCTTTTGATACATGCATAGAGACAGAGATTCAGGGAAGCAAGGTACTTACGCTCAATGCCAGAGAACATTTCCTGTATCTGGTATGCCACAGCCTCAAACATTTTCTTCACAGCGGATTTGGAATCAGACAGGCGTGTGATATGATTTATTTTGCAAAGAATTATCATGATCAGTTTGACTGGGAAGAGATAAGAAGTGTGATGCGGGAATATCATATGGAGGCATTTGCAATGAATGTGCTTGATATTGGTGTTTGTTATCTTGGAATCTCATGGGAAGAGATGGGACTTACGAAGCCGTCCGATATAGAGATTGACTGTACAGCATTGCTTGATGATATGCTGGATGGTGGTATTTTTGGACAGAATGATATGAATCGTGTACATAGTGCGAATATTACACTGAATGCGGCAGAACATGAAAAGGCGAGCGCAGCTTCCGGTATTGCGGCATCCTTATTCCCTGATAAGGAATATATGAAGACAAACTATGATTATGCGAGAAAATATCCGTTTTTGTTACCGGCAGCATATATACAAAGAATTTTAAAATACTTGCTAAAACATAAGAAAACACAACAGAATACGGGAGAGAAAAGCAGTACACAGATTGGCATGGAGAGAGTGAAACTGCTTGAAAAATATAAGATTGTAGACAAATAAATATAAAATGAAAAGAGGTGATTCCTCATGCTGGATCAGGAGAAATTTTTTAACACATACAAAGTACAGGAAGCATTTGAGGATTCTGGACTTTCCTGGGATACGCTTGAGAAGATTTATGATGACTATAAGAGCCGCCTGCCAGAGATGAAAAAGATTGCAGATCATTTACAGGAAGAAATATCAAAAGAGATAGATTTTCATGTACATTCAATTCATAACAGATGTAAGAATCCTGAACATCTCATTGAGAAGATCATAAGGAAAGTTGGAGTTGAGAAACGTCAAAAATATAAAAGTATTAATGAAAAGAATTATTTAAGGATCGTACGTGATCTGATGGGAGTCAGGATTTTGATCTTATCCAAAGAAGAATGGCGTACAGTGCATGATTTTTTATTAAAGGTTGACGAAGATCCACGATATGATATCTGCATGGCAGAGATGCCAAGAGCTTATATTCGTTATGGGGACCGTGATATTTTTAATTATACGATCCATAAAGAGTATACAGATAAGGGATACCGTTCCCAGCATTATATTTTTAAGTATAAAGAATATTATTTTGAAGTACAGGTTCGTACGATCGCAGAAGAAGTTTATGCGGAGTTTGACCATTATGTAAAATACCCATATCGTGAGAATAATCATTTCCTCAAACGTTATACAAGCGTAGTGGCAGAATTGTTGAATTCTGTGGATGAGATTATTTCCACATGTTTTCAGTTTGGAGAAGAAGGCTGGTTCGATATGGAAAAATATTTTGCACAGGACAGTTACAGCGATCTTGAGCGAATGTCAAAAGAACCACATAAGAGAGAACAAGAGCAGATTCCAAGAGCCAAAGATGGTGTAATTGATGCTGGGAGCTATATGAACCGGATGATCTTAAGAAAGGGATAAAACCAGATGGAGAGATATGATGACGGATTCGCAGAGGAAAGACAGCGGATCGAACGATTGGTGGAAGAAATCATTGCAGGAGAACACAAAATCGATAAACTGCCAAACTCATCAGCCGGATTTACCGGTGCGGCACAGGCAGAGTATTTTTCAAAGGCAAGATATCATTTAGAATCGGATGTAAATAATCTGATCGTAAATCATAAACAGCAACTGGATGAACTACAATTGTTAAAGATGATAAAGGAGCCCAAATGATAGAACATAACTTATTTGAGATGGAGAATTACAGAGAGCTGATTGATGAGGTCGGGGTGGACAAGTTCCGGGAACGATTTGAGGAATTACAGAAGACAGCAATGGAATTTATTGAGATTGCTGGATTTTCTGATGTGGCTTACTGTAATGAACGAATTTTAATGCAGGTGATCCTTGATTATTTTATGGATGTGATGCGTTTAAAAGAATTTCACAGTATTGAGCGTATCCGCACAGAAAAATTGTTTGCATATACAATCTCATGGATCGTTAAGAGAAAACCAATCCAGTTTCGGGAATACTCTGATCGGGAAAGGGATATTTTTGTAAATGAACGATTTGCAGCATATCTGCTGATCAATGAATGCCTGATGTGTGGCAGCAAGCATTTTGTGAAGGAAGCTTACGCAGAGAAGTTGGTGGAATATACAGAGATGCTGTTATATTATTTCAAATACCGACAGTGTGATCCAAAGACATTAGAACTTTTGATCAAGTCGTTTAAGATGGGCGGATTAGTACATTAAGAAGATTGACAGATAACAAAAGCAGTAAAAGGAGGTCTTTGATGGGAATCCTTGTTTTTGATGTGGGAACTTCAAGCATGCGGGGTGTATTGATGAATGAGCAGGCAGATATTCTATGCCAGTTTCAGGGAAAATACCACCCTGATTTTCATTCATCGATTTATGTGACACAGAATCCTGAGATATGGAGAAGTGTATTATATGATATTGCGAAGAACATTCAGATATGGTGTGAGGAACATGGACACAAAGTTGAGATGATTTCATTGACGGCACAGAGAACATCAATGATACCAGTAGACCGGGATGGAAATGCATTATGTGATGCTGTGATGTGGCAGGATAAGAGGAATATCAAGACATGTATGAGACTTGCTGGGTACAATGGAGACATCATACGAAGAAGTGGAACGATGGTGAATCCTGTTTTTGCAGGGAGTAAGATGGCATGGCTTCATGAAAATGAACCAGAAATATATGACAGATCCTATAAGCTTTTTGTAGTAGCTGATTATCTGTTTTATCATATGACAGGGCAGATGAAGACAGACAGAACATATGCCAGCCGTTTTCATCTGATGAATCTGAGAACTGGACAGTGGGATGAACAGTTGCTTGATATATTTGATGTGGAAGAGAGCAAGCTTTGTGAACTCATCGATCCTGGAGAACTTCATGGGTATACGAATGAGGCATTTTCAAAAGCATCAGGAATACCAACAGGAGTTCCCGTATATTCTGCTAGTGGCGATCAGCAGTGCAGTGCGCTTGGAATGGGAATTTACAAAGAAGGGGATCTTGAGGTGACAAGTGGAACCGGTGCATTTATCATCGGAATCACAGAAAAACTGCCACCGGTTATTTTAGGAAATCCGATCATTAATTATTCTGCGGTAAAAGGAAAATATATTGTAGAAGCAAGTATTCTTACATGCAGTGCTGCGTTTGACTGGTTTCGCAGGAATTTTTATAAAGAAGTTCAAGGGGATATTTATAAAAAGATTGATGAAGAAATCAATGAATCCCCGCCGGGAGCAAATGGTTGTATGCTGCTTCCGTTTTTTCAGGGAAGAGCAACACCACAGTGGAATCCGCAGGCAACGGCATCATTTACCAATGTAACACTCAGTACGACAAGAGGGGATATGGCAAGAGCCTTGCTAGAAGGAATTGCCTATGAGATCCGCAATAATTTAGATATTGTGGAGGGACAGATTGGAAAGGCAGAGAAGATTCAGATAGGCGGCGGATTAAGTAAGAGTCAGGCATTCAATCAGATTCAGGCAGATGTCTATGGCAGAGAACTTGTACATTATGAGAAACGTGAATCAGGGATCATCGGTGCATGGGTGAATACAATGGTTGAAAGCGGAAAGGCATCTGGTTATGAGGAAGCCCTGAAATTGGCTGGACAAAAGGATGCATTAAAGACCTATGATCCAGTCATGGAGAATACAAAAAAATATCAGGATATTCGTGGAAAGATGAATCGTTTGTACCAGAAAATGTATTAAAATTTAATGATAATATTTATCGAAAAGAAGTGATCAATAGAGTAAATCTATTGGTTGCTTCTTTTTTTGTATATTTTGAACAAAATATATGCATCTGCACATATGTGCAACAAGATTGTATTTATGTAAGAACAATATATTAATAAATGTCAATGAAAAATATGCAATTTGCACATATGTGCAAAACATGAGAATTTGTTGCACAGGTGTGCAGCGAATGATAAGATGTAAACAACTTAAGGAGATACACATAAAGCAGCATAGAAAATATGGAGAGTTAATTAGGAGGAAACAAATGAGTGAAGTAATCGAAGCAAGAAACATCAAATTGAATGTTGAAGCATCTGACTGGAGAGATTCCATGATCAAATCAGGACAGCTCTTAGTAGACAGTGAATACATCACAAAAGATTACATTGATCTGACGATCAAATGTGTGGAAGAAAACGGACCATACATCGTTATCATTCCAGGACTTGCACTATCACATTCAAGACCAGATGTCAGTGTTAAGAAAACAGGATTAAGCTTGATCACATTAAGCAAGCCAGTCTGTTTTGACTGTGACAATGATCCAGTAGACATTGTTCTTACTCTGGCAGCAACAGATGACACATCTCATCTTGAAAAACTTCAGTCAATGGCTGAATTTATCTCAGATGAAGATAACATCGAATTCATTAAGAATGCAAAGACAGCCGAAGAAGTTGCCAAAGCGATCAATGAATTTGAACCTGAAGAGTAAGAAGGGAGAATAGAGGATGGAAATATTAAACACAGTATTTACTTTTATATCCAATAACATCTTAACAAAAGCGGAGTTCTTCGTAGGACTGATCGTCTTAGTTGGATACATCTTATTAGGAAGAAAATGGTATGAAACATTAGCAGGTTTCTTAAAAGCAGTTGTAGGTTACATGATCTTAAACGTAGGTTCTGCCGGACTGATCAACACATTCCGACCAATCCTTGCAGGACTGAACCAGAAGTTCCATTTGAACGCGGTAGTAATTGACCCGTATTTTGGATTAAACGCAGTTAACGCAGCACTTGAAAACATTGGATTATCCGCAGCATGGACAATGACATCATTGTTAATGGCATTTATCTGGAACATCATCTTATTGATCTTCCGTAAAGCTACAAAACTTCGTACATTATTGTTAACTGGACATATCATGGTACAGCAGGCAACAACAGTAACATGGATCGTATTCTTATTTATCCCAGGACTTCGTAATATCTGGGGAGCCGTAGCAGTCGGAATCTTAGTCGGTACATACCAGGCAGTATTCTCTAACTTAACTGTTGAACCAACAGATCGTTTAACAGATGGTGAAGGTGGATTCGCAATCGGACATCAGCAGATGTTTGCAATCTGGTTAGCTGATAAGATCGCACCAAAGATCGGTAAAAAAGAGGATTCTATCGAGAATATCAAACTTCCAGGATTCTTACAGATGTTCAGTGACAACGTAGTATCCACATCCGTATTAATGTTCGTATTTTTCGGAATCATCATGTTAGTACTTGGTGAAGACTTCATGAGAAGCTTAGATGAGACATTCTCACAGACAACAGCATTTGGATTCTATATCTTCTCTAAAGCATTAAGCTTTACCGTTTACTTAAATGTATTACAGGCAGGTGTTCGTATGTTCGTAGCAGAACTTACAGAATCATTCAAAGGTATTTCAGACAAACTGCTTCCAGGAGCAATCCCAGCAGTAGACTGTGCCGTAGCTTATGGATTCGCACCAGCAAACGCAGTAACAGTTGGTTTCTTCTGTGGAGCACTTGGACAGTTCTTAGCAATCGCAGGACTATTGATCTTCCACTCACCAGTAATGATCATTGCAGGATTCGTACCACTGTTCTTCGATAACGCAAGTATCGCAGTATACGCAAACCACAGAGGTGGAGTAAAAGCAGCCATGATCTTACCATTTATCAGTGGAGTCATTCAGGTATTAGGTGGAGCCGTTTGTGCTTACGTCTTACAGTTAGTAGCATTCGGTGGATGGCATGGAAACTTCGACTTCTCAACAATCTTCCTTGTAATATCTTACGTTGTTAAGTACTTAAAGGTACCTGGAGTTATCTTAGCTGTAGTAGCAATGTTAGCTATTCCGCAGATTCAGTATGCAAAATCTGATAAAGAAAAATATTTCACAGTAGGTCAGGAAGATGAAGACTACTAGGAGTAGAGCACTTAGTGAACCGAACTACTTTATAAAAAACCAATTTTAAATAAAACAATTAATCAATCAGCCAAATTCAGGAGGTATTTATTATGAAAATCAAAGCAATCGCAGCATGTGGAAATGGAATGGGATCAAGCCAGATGATCAAAATGAAAATCAACAAAGTATTCAAAAGATTAGGGATCGACGCAGAAATCGGACATATGAGCGTTGGAGAAGCAAAAGGTGTCGCAAACAACTATGACATGATCTTCGTATCTGAAACATTTACATCTCAGTTCCGTCCAGGAAAAGATACAAAAGTTGTTGGACTTAAAAACTTATTATCTGAAAAAGAAATCGAAGCAAAGATCAGAGAAGCATTAGATATGCCTGCAGAATAAATCGGGGTGAGACAGATGTACGATATCAAAAAAAGGCCATTAGGAATTTACGAAAAAGCTCTTCCAAATGATTTTACATGGCTTCAAAAAATGCAGGCTGCAAAGCAGGCAGGATTTGATTATATCGAGATTTCCATCGATGAATCGGATGAGAGATTAGCAAGACTTGACTGGAGTGATGAGCAGATTGAGGAAATCCGCTCTTACATGAAAGAGACAGGGATCATCATTCCAAGCATGTGCTTAAGTGGTCACAGAAGATTCCCGTTTGGAAGCAAAAACAAAGAAACAAGAGACAGAGCATTTGAGATCATGGAGAAAGCAATTCTTCTGTCACAGAAACTAGGAATCAGAGTGATTCAGCTGGCGACTTATGATGTGTACTATGAAGAATCAGATGAAGAAACAAAAGCATTGTTCTTAGATGGAATGAAAAAATCAGTAGAAATGGCAAGCCATGCAGGAGTGATCCTTGCAATGGAGATCATGGATACTGAATTTGTAGGAACAATTCTTCGTGCCATGCACTATATCAAAGAGATTCCATCTCCATACTTTAAGATTTATCCAGATATGGGAAATCTGACACAGTTTGCAGCCGATGTGGAAAGTGAATTTGAACTTGGAATCGGTGAGACAGTAGCGATCCATGTCAAAGAGACAAATCCTGGGGTATTTAAATGTGTTCCATTTGGAGAAGGAACTGTAAGATTTACAGACATCTTTAAGAAATTAAAAGAATTAAATTATACAGGAATGTTCCTGATCGAGATGTGGGCAGATAATACAAAGAAACAGACAATGGAAGAAGCCGTTGAGGTAATTAAGAAGGCTCGTCTGTTCGTGGAGGATAAGATGGAACAGGCAGGGATCAAAGTTCCTGCATAAGGAGGAAATCATGTATCGAATGGTAGTGACAGATCTTGATGGGACCTTGTTAAACAGTCAAAAACAGGTTTCAGATGCCAATACAAAGGCAATTCAAAAACTAAAAGATCAAAATGTAACATTTGTTATGGCAACTGGAAGATCAGATGTTATGACAAGAGCATATACAAAGCAATTAAAAAATGCCAACATCGTCATTGGGTGTGATGGAGCTGTCATTCGAAACATAAGGACTGGAGAGATTTTATACGAGAATCATATCAGCAGTGAAACCTGTCACAAAACATTTAAGATCTGTCAGAAATACGGATTACAGTATTATGTTTTTGCTAAAGACGAGCTGGTTTCAGATGATCCAGAAAATGAAAGATTTCTGATCCATCAGAAATTCAATCAGACAGTCAATGAAGATGAACAAATACCGATGCAGATTGTCAGTGATCTTGATGAATATGTTGATGATCATATCGTTTACAAGATTGTTGTCAGTCATGATAATACGCAGTATTTAGATGAAGTAGCCGAAGTGGTCAAAAAAGAAACAGATGCAGATGCCATTCGTTCTGGGAAAAGAGTTCTTGCAGTCAAAGCAAGAGGAGTTTCCAAGGCAGAAGCGGTTAAAAAGCTTGCACAGGCCTTAGACATTTCAATCAAAGATATCGTCGCATTTGGTGATGAAGTCAACGATATGGAAATGCTTAAGCTGGCGGGACTTGGAATCGCAATGGAAAATGCAGATGATGTCGTAAAAGAAGCGGCGGATATGATCGCAGGAAACAATGATCAGGACGGTGTTGGAAAAGAATTAGAGAAAATATTTGGAAATGCAGGAAAGTAAGGAAGGAGTTAAGAAGATGCTTGATGAATTAAAACAGCAAGTATATGAAGCAAATATGGAATTGCCGGCAAAAGGGCTGGTAACTTATACATGGGGAAATGTCAGTGGGATCGACAGAGAACGCGGATTGTTTGTCATTAAGCCAAGTGGTGTTGACTATGAAAAACTGACACCAGATATGTTAGTTGTCGTAGATTTAAATGGAGAAAAAGTCGAGGGTGACTTAAATCCTTCTTCAGATACACCAACTCACGTTGAGCTTTACAAAGCATTTCCAGAAGTCGGAGGAATCGTTCATACACATTCCCCTTGGGCAACATCTTGGGCACAGGCAGGAAGAAGCATTCCATGTTATGGAACAACACATGCAGATTATTTCTTTGGAGATATCCCATGTGCAAGAGCTTTGACAGCCGATGAGATCAATGGAGAGTATGAAAAAAACACAGGAATTGTGATCGCAGAAACATTTAAAGACAAGAATCCAGTCTATGTACCAGGTGTTTTATGTACAAACCATGGACCATTTGCATGGGGGAAAGATGCAGCCGAAGCAGTTCACAATGCAGTTGTTATGGAAGAAGTAGCGAAAATGGCATATCGTTGTGAACACCTGAAAAAAGACATTGAGGAAGCACCACAGGTATTACAGGACAAACATTTCTTCAGAAAACATGGAGAAAATGCTTATTACGGAAACGACTTATAGGATGAATAGATAGAGTATTTTGGATAGAAAAGGAGATCAAGGTTATGAGTAAAATTAGTGAAATGACAAGAGAAAGCTGGATTGAAAGCACATTCCCAGAGTGGGGAACATGGTTAGTAGAAGATATTGAAAATGAAGTTGTAGCACCAGGAAATGTAGCGATGTGGTGGCTTGGATGTACAGGTGTATGGTTTAAAACACCAGCTGATACAAATATCACAATCGACTTATGGTGTGGAAATGGTAAACGTACACATGGAGATGGAAAGATGAAAGTCGGACATCAGATGGCAAATATGTGTGGTGGACGTGCAATGCAGCCAAACCTTCGTAATGTACCATTTGTAATCGATCCATTTGCATTTAAGAAAGTTGATGCAGTTCTTGCAACACATTATCATCAGGATCATATGTCAGCAGAATGGGCAGCACACGTAATTAACAGCGGAATGACAACAACAGATGAAAATGGAAATGAAATTCCAGTACCATTCATCGGACCTAAAAAATCCGTAGAATTATGGCAGAAATGGGGAGTTCCAGCAGATCGTTGTATCACAGTAAAACCTGGAGATTCCATCAAGATCAAAGATATCGAGATCATTGCATTAGATTCTTTTGACAGAACATGTATCGTAACAACAGACTCTACAGGTCCAGACAGAGAAGAATTAACAGGCGTATGCCCAACAGATATGGATGATAAAGCAGTAAACTACTTAGTTAAGACACCAGGTGGAAACATCTATCATTCTGGAGATTCTCACTTCTCTATCTACTTTGCAAAACACGGAAAAGATTACGATGTAGACGTAGCATTCGGATCTTTCGGAGAAAACCCAATCGGTATGCAGGATAAGATGACATCTGTAGATATCCTTCGTATGGCTGAAAACTTACAGTGCAAAGTTGTTGTACCGATCCACTGGGATGTATGGACAAACTTCCAGGCTGATTGCGATGAGATCAAAGTATTATATGACTTCAAGAAAGACCGTAACGAATACAAATTCCATCCATTCTTCTGGCAGGTTGGAGGAAAATACACATATCCAGCAGACAAAGACAAAATCTACTATCATCATAGAAGAGGATTCGAAGACTGCTTTGAAGCACCACAGAATATCCCATTCCGTTCTTGCTTATAGGAAGAAGGTGGCATAATGAAAGTATCAAAGAAAGTCATCGGAAACTTAGAAAAATGCTATTCCGTAGCATCTTTAACTTACAAAGGGAAAAAACATATGCTCGTTGCAGCAGAAAAAGTAAACCAGTGCCGTCTATATGATCTGGAAGGAAATCAGGAAGAAGTCATCTGGGAAGGACCGGGAGGAACCATGTCAATGGTTCAGGTCCCTGGTTCTGACGGACAGTTTTTGGCAACACATAAATTTTATTCTCCAAATGATTCAAAAGAAGCTAAAATTATCTTAGCTTACCCGGAAGATGGGGAATGGAAAGTAAGAACATTAGCAGAACTTCCATTTGTACATCGTTTTGATATCATTTCAAGAAATGGAGTCAATTATGTGATCGCATGTACTTTAAAATCAGGACATGAATACAAAGAAGACTGGAGAAGTCCAGGAAAGATTCAGGTATGCGTTCTTCCAGAAGATTTAAGTACAGTTGATGAAGAACATCCATTACAGTTTGAAGTATTAAAAGAAGGTTTATTAAAGAATCACGGATACTGTAAAGCAGAAGTTGACGGTGTTTTAAGATCCTATGTTGCAGCAAATGAAGGTGTCTTTGAATGTACACCACCAGAATCTGCAGAAGGAACATGGGAGATCAAACAGATCTTAGATGAAGCAAGCAGTGATATGGCATTTGCAGACTTTGACAACGATGGTGAATTAGAAATGTTAACAATCTCACCATTCCACGGAGAAAAGATCAGCATTTTCAAGAAACAGGATGGAGAATTCAAGAAAGTCTACACTTATGAAAAAGATGCTGAATTCGCTCACGGAATCTGGGGTGGAGAGATCGCAGGAACACAGGGTGTTTTAATTGGACATCGAAAAGGCGAAAGAAATCTGTTATTCTTCAGATGTACAGATGCTGAAAAACTAACATTTACAGCAGACCTTTTAGACAGTGATGTAGGACCTGCAAACGTTCTTCATTACACAAATGATGGCGAAGATTATATCTTATCTGCAAACAGAGAAATCGATGAAATCGCATTATACAAAGTAGAAAAATAAGATAGGATGCATGGAAATCAAGTTAAGATAAACCAAAGACTGTATACTGGACTCACATTTGATGATGCGGTATAATAAAAGAGCTTTGGATAAAGAATGGGAGGTGGAAAACAATGAAGGAATATGATTCACTTAGTGATAACGAAAAGCGCAACATGCTTGCCAGTGTTGCAAACCTCTATTATAACGCGGAAATGACTCAGAATCAGATTGCGGAACGTTTTTTTACCTCGCGTTCCAAGATTTCAAGAATGTTAAAAGAGGCAAGACAGCTTGGAATCGTAGAGATCAAGATTTTAGAGCCATGGGACCGCAATATAGAGCTGGAACAGGAATTTATGAAAAGGTTCTCACTGAAAGACGTGAGGGTAATCTCAACAAAAGAAAGTAATGATACGATGGTTTTACAGAAACTTGGAGAGGTTGCCGCTTATTACCTTGACAATCTGTTAAATGACAACATGATCCTTGGAATTTCATGGGGAAATACGATGTATCATACAGTCAAAGCAGTAAAAACCAGCAAGAATATCCCAATCACGGTCGTACCGATCATGGGAGCAGCAAATGTAAGAACACCAGAGAGAGATTCTTTGGATCTTTCCAAAGAACTTGCTTATGCATATGGTGGAACCTATCATTACATTTATGCACCATTGTTCGTAAATTCTGAAGAGGTCAGAGACAGTCTTGAGCAGGAACCAAACATTAAAGGATGCTTAGAACTCGCAAGAAATGCAGATATTATCCTTACCAGTGTCGGTTCTATCGTATATAAGAGTTGGAAATCTTATCTTAGTACGAGAGATTTATACAATCTTGAGAAGAAAGGTGCGATCGGACATATTGGAGGACATTTTTACGATATGGAAGGAAATGAAGTTGTGACACCATTTGTGAATAAGATGATCGGACTTGGAATCGAGGATATTAAGAATACTGAGAATGTTATCTGTGTGGCAGGACTTGAGATGAAAGCTGAAGCGATACTTGGAGCCGTGAGAGGCGGGTATATTAATACACTGATCACGGATGAAGAGGCAGCGAAGGCAGTGCTAGAATTATGTAAGTAAATTCTGATTTGTGATTATTTCGTTTTTCTCATATACAATCCCCACGACTACCTTTCAAATCAAAACTTAAGAAGGATTGGTTAAAAATTATAAATTATGTTATAATAATATAAAATTACTAATTACATAATTAGTAATTGATCGATTAGTAATTAACCAATTAGCAAAAAGAAGGATGATAGCATGAATTTCGTTGGAAGAGATCGGGAACTTAAGAAGTTAGATGAGTTGTATAGGGAGCAGGGATTCCAGTTTGTTGTTATTTATGGAAGACGACGGGTTGGGAAGACGATGTTGATCAATGAGTTTTTGAAAAAGAAAAGATCAGTGTATTATATGGCAGTGGAAGGCACAGCCAAAGAAAATCTGTCAGGTATTTCAAAAGCATTATTAGCTGAAAAAAACGGAGATTTTTATATGCCGGAATTTCCTGATTTTGAAAGTTTACTTTCTTATATTGATCATTTATGTAAAAATGCAGATCATGAAGAAAGGCTTGTGATCGCAATTGATGAATTTCCATATCTTGCGGCATCTTATCCTGCGATTTCTTCGATGTTGCAAAGTCACATTGATCAACGTTGGAAAGATTCGAATTTATTTTTGATTTTGTGTGGGTCTTCCATGAGTTTTATGGAGGAACAGGTGTTAGGGTATAAAAGTCCCTTGTATGGGAGAAGAACAGCTCAGTTTAAACTGCATCCTTTTAGCTATTTTGAGGCAAGACAACTGCTTTCAGGGTTCAAAGCAGAAGAACAAGCAGTTTTATATGGTGTGACAGGTGGTATTCCAGAGTATTTGTCAAGAATTCATAATGACTGGTCGATGGATGATAATATTAAGAATTTATTCTTTGATGAAAGTGGCCGCTTATTTGATGAGCCTGGAAATTTGCTGAAACAAGAGCTTCAGGATCCATCAAGTTATCATTCGATTATTACAGCAATTGCAGGAGGGGCAAGCAGGTTAAATGAGATTGCAACAAAAACAGGACTTGCAAGCAGCGGATGCAGTGCACAGATTCAATCATTAATAACATTAGGGATCATTAAGAAAGAAACACCATTAACAGAAGGAATTAAAAGCAGAAAAACATTGTATCAATTGGAAGATTTTATGTTTTTGTTCTGGTATCGTTTTGTAAGACCAAATCTTAGTGGAATTATGCGTGGAATCGGAGAAACGATTTATGATATATCAGTAAAACCGCAGTTAAATCATTTTATGGGATATATTTTTGAAGAAATTAGCAAACAATATTTATACCAGCCACAGATTTATATCACGCTTCCGTTTCCAGCAGGTGAGTTTGGACGATGGTGGGGAAATAATCAGAAGAAGAAACGTCAGGAAGAGATTGATATTATGGCAGAGAATGGTATGGAAGCAATCTTTGGAGAATGTAAGTGGAGAAATGAACCAGTTGATGTGGAAGTTTTGGAGACATTACAAGAAAGAAGTGGATTATTTAATTATCAGAAACAAAGTTATATGATATTCTCAAAATCTGGATTTACTACGAAATTACAGCAATTAGCAAGTGAAGAGGAAAATATCAGGTTGATCTCATTTAAAGAGATGAATCAATTATAAAAAGTAAAAGATTAGCACGAAAATGTGTTGGTCTTTTTTTATTACATAGGAAATTTCGATGAAATCCCCTATGTAATAAAAATATAAACAAATAAGATTATACAGTAATGATCTGTGTGTATTCCCCTAATTTACTGATTGTTTCTTTTGGAAGACCATCATCAGAGATCAGATAATCAGTCTCCTGCCACGTTGCATACTGGCTTAAAGCAGTTGATGTAGCTTTGCTGCTGTCGGTCAGCACGATACTTGTTTTTGAATTATGAAGAATCGTCTGTTTTGCCTGGGCATCCAAGAAATCAATGGTAGTCGGACCGTTATGCTGGTCGAATCCTGTTGTGCCAAAGAAAGCGGTTTCAACTTTGACAGTACCTAAAAAGTTTGTTGTCTGATATCCTTCAAAGGATAAATTTAAACTGTTCATCTGTCCGCCAGCAACGTGGACAATGCATTTCGAACCAATCAGTGCCTGGGCAACAGAAAGTGAATTTGTGATAATTGTTAATCCCTCACGCTTGCTTAACATAGAAGCAAGGCAAGCACAGGTGCTGCCAGTATCAAGATAGATCACTGAATTGTCTTGGATAAATTCTAAAGCTTTTTTACAGATTTTTTCTTTCAGTGCATGATTCTTTTCTGATTTTGCAGATACTGGTTGTGACTGGAATTCATACGCAGATACAGCACCTCCATATTTTTTCTGGATTGCCCCAATTTCATTTAAATGAATCAGATCACGGCGGATTGTTTCCTTTGAAACCTGAAAGATTTCTGCAAGTTCCGTCATCTTATACCCGCCATTTTTTTCTAATAATTCTACGATTTCTTTTTGTCTCTGGGCAGCTATTTTTTTTGCCATAAATCTATGTTTATTTCAAATAAAGAGTTTTTACTTTAATGAAATTCTCCTTTCTTTAAAGATTGAAATGTGTCAGTATCACATAAAACATGTGGAACTTTGTGTTTATTATAATGAAAAATAAGGGAGGATGCAATACTGTACATTGAATACATCCACAAAGTTCCAAATGTGCCAGAGGATTTTCAAATAGATTATTACATTTAGGATTTGATGTATCATTTGTCGGAGAACCAACAACACCACCGATCAAAGAAGGAGACTTACTGATCATTGGTTCAGGATCAGGAACAACTGCTGGATTAGTCGTTATGGCAGAGAAAGCAAAGAAACAGGGAGCAGATATTGCGACTGTTACAATCTCTCCTGAAAATACGATCGGATCTATGGCAAAAGCATACATTCAATTACCAGGAAATACAAGATCATTAGAGGACGGAAAGAAGAGTGTCGAATCCATCCAGCCAGTCGGATCAATGTTTGAACAGCTAAGCTGGCTGACATATGATACAGTGATCATGACATTAAGAGATAAGACAGGACAAACAAATGATGATTTGATTGCAAGACATGCTAACTTGGAATAAATTGTAATTTGAATGGGAGTCGTTCATTGTGTATATGAGAAAAACGAAATAATAATATAAAGGATCCAGACCAGAAATTTATGCTCGCCGTTTTGAACGGTCGCTGATTCGC
>CABIYF010000015.1 GCA_902362875.1 Eubacteriaceae bacterium
ATATCCCCAAACAGAATGATGATAAATTCCGTAATCACAAACCATGTAATCTGTGTAAAAGTAACGGGAAAGGGCAAGTTAAAGTCATTGATTGCATATAAGACTTTTTCTACGTTCCAGATACCCGTGTAGCTTTTAATCTTTTTCAAGTTCTTTCAGCTCCTTTCGTAAGTTTCTAAATAGAAAAGGACAGCCATGTTTCAGACTGTCCCTTAAAAGAGAAATACGCTGTCAGTAGCAACAATGCTTGTCGCAGATCTTCCAGCGTTAATATGGTATCTCGCACATACCTCGGCTTGTTTCAATAAAGCAACCGCCCATATCCAAATCTCGCCCGTAGGCTTCATAGTCAATGTAGTTCTGCAAGCTGGGTGGAATATCCCCAAGTGCCTGCAATTCGTCTATGTAGTAGTAGGCAACGTCTGTCATGGTTTCACAGTCGGGATAATAATAAATATCGTCCTTGTGTTCCACGACTTCTTCCAGCGTCCCGTAGTGGCTGATAAATTCGTCCAGACACTCTACGATATAGTCGGGAAGTTCCTCTATCATTTCATACATCTCATTGAGTTCTTCAATAGAAACATACTCGCCAATCGCAATAGGGAAGTTGTCGGTATCATGGATAGCGTATTCCTCATACTGTTCATTCAAGCCGATTTTTTCTTTTACATCTTCCTCGTCAATAGGAAATGTGAACCAAGCACCGACTAAATAGCCCTCATTGTATTTGCCAAGATTAGCAATGTAAACCGCCATATCATCAATCATAAGCACCACCTCATTTCCTACTCTGGCAGTTCAAAGATACCGTGTTCTGTTACTAAAAATTTCCCGTGTTCCTGCAAGTGAGAAGCATAGGCTTCAAAGTCAAAATAGTAGGCTTGACAGTCCTCGGATAAATGTTTGAACGTCGGGTCGTTCATCAGCTTTTGCTTTGCAACATCTATCATGCTTTTGCAGTTGGGATAAACCGTAATCACGTTCCTGCAAATATAAAGTGCTTCTAAATTTTCAAACACCGTAAGTAGTGATACATATTCTTCCTGCATATCACTTGAAAGCTGGCGGTACATAAAATCTAATTCGTTGAGCTGGTACACGCTTGTATGTTCGTGGACTTCATCAGCATAAGGCAACACCTTTTCGATAATACGGTAATCCCCACTTTCTGCACCGACACCTAACTTTTCTTCAAACTCGGCAACATCTATCGGCAGTTCAAACCAGTATGATATTGTTTCTTCGCCAGTTGTTCCTTTCGTTTCCACCAGCACCCTTGTTTCCTGCATTGTTCCTCACGTCCTTTCTGTTGTTTCATCACATCTTGTAAGGTCTGGTACGACATACCAAACACATACTTTGAAAAATCTTCTAACTGTCTTTCTTCATAGTCGGCAGGGTTCAGTCGTTTCATTTCCTGCCACACCTTACGCTTGTAAGAGGGCAGGTCGGAAATGTATTCACAGCCGACTTTTGCCTGCATATCCTTAAAAATATCGTTCATGTCATCACTCCAATCTGATTTTAGGTAAGAAAAAAGCAGTCAATCCTAAGACTAACTGCTTTATGTATATGGATATAATTTGATTAAGTTTTAAAACCAGTTTGTTTTTTCATCTCTAAATTGAGGGTTATCGCTGTGTTGATATGGATTATAGTTATTCAGATTGCAACCATATTCTTTTAATGATTTGATTTTGTTATCTTCTGTCCATTCAATTAAGGAAATACCGTCAAATTCTTCAACGCTTCCCGTATTCATTTCATTTTTAAAATACCATTCTACGACAGTTTGATTTTCTTTATGAAAGAACTGTTTAATATCCCAAATAATGACTTTACCACGAGTATTCCATTCATTAAACCAATGTTTTACTGTTTTAAGATTTTCATATTTAGGACACCAGCTTTCCGTATAAACAACATCTTCTGTAAAAATTTTATCCATTCCTAAGTCTTGCTGTTTCAACCACATATCAAACCATAAACGAATAATTTTTTCTCTCTCATTCAAAATAGAACACCTCGATTACTTCTTTTTTCACATTATAGCACCCATACATCAGCCCCACAATAAAATTTTATGCACCGATAATCTTATTGAACAGCTCTAACAGTACATCTTTCACACCGCCAGCATTGAATACCAAGCCGACAGCAATCAAGGCAACTACCAAAAAGCCGATAAGTTTGGAAAACTCACGCTTGAACCCTAAGTAGATACCGATAACCACAATCGCCATAAGCACTAAGCTCTGTGCGTTTGATAAAAACCATTGATACAAATTTTGTCCGAAATTCATTTAATTGTCCTCGCTTTCTTTTAATTGTTTCATTTCATAGTCAGCTTCTTTGCCGACATTCAAAATACACATCAAGACTACACCGATACCCATTCCCATAGATACCAGCAGGAAATCTTTTAATAATACCCACATTTTTATCACTCCTAACTTTCTACTAAATCTTTTGCAGGGGTCGTCTGCTGTTTGATTATCATTTCATGCTTTTCTGTGAGCTTTGCCTGCTGTTCGATTGTTTCCATGTAATCTGTACCATTTCCCTTATCAATCTTTTTCAGCATTTTCAAGGTCGGTGCTACCTGCCGTTGTACCCAACGCAACGTGCGGTCTAAGGTGTACGGCTCTGGCTTTGTCGTCAGCTTCAAGCTCTGTCTGTTATCGCCGATAAACCAAGCCCAGCGGTCATTGAGTTTCCAGTCGCTTTTTCGTTTGTCGGGTTCTTCATCAACAAACCGCACATACTGGTTGATGATAGAAAAGGCGGTCTGCTCTGCGTCATAATACGTCAGCAAATCTCGTACTGCATAATAGGCTCGTTCATTTCTAAGCCGTATCTCAAAACGGTTAATAATATCGGCTTCTTCCAGCGGTATCCCGAACTTGACGTACTGCTCATAGTCCTTTTCATAGATACAGAAATACACATCGGATTTCAGCGAACCAAGATAAAGGGTACGCCCCATATATTCTCTGTCGTCCTCTCTATGCTTGATAAGCTCGCCCGACAAGTAAAACTTGTAACTTCTGGACTTTCCGATATATTCCCGTTTCCTGCATTTTTCCGCAAGCTCTGGAATATCCAAAATGCCCATATGGTCGTTGATAGCAAGGTCGATACGCTTCATAACACCACCGTCTACGAGTGCGTCCATGAGAAAGTCATACCAGCTTCTTTCCTGTGCCAGCAAGTAACTTTCAAACTGTCGGCAACCTCGCCCCTTTAACTCTAAAAGGACACCCTTTTCTTCGTCAGCCGACGTATAGATAAAGATGTCCCCTAAAGAATAATGCTCCGTATAACTGTAATGTCCGTAATCTTCATGGAGCATATAGTTGATATTCAGTTTTAATATATCTTTGATGATGTGCTGTATATCCAGCGTGGGAAAACGGATTTTTACATAATCAAACAGCATGGTAAGCGGTGCTTCTGGATTGAACTTTGCCAGTTCCTTTTGCAGAGTATTAAGAAGTTCCTTTGACGGCTTCATTTTTCCGCTTTCTATCTTGTTGAGATATTCCCTTGTGATACCAGAAGCCAACGCCAGCCTGCCTTGTGAGATACCGTAAGCAATCCGTTTCTCCCGTAATTCTTTTATTCCTTGTTCTTCATTCAGAACCATACCCCCAATCTGTAAAGTGTGAAGTTTTTTAAGGCGACTTCACATCTGAATTTTGCAAGGAAACTATGCGATAAGCCTTATGTTTCCTATGTTTTTTGTCTATTGTCCATTTGCAAACGTACCCCTCTGTTAGATACCGAGGGGTTTTACCTGCTGGCGTGGCTTCGCCACACCAGCAACGGCTAGTCCGTGCCGTCGCCTTTCGCTTCGCACGTCGCCGTCACGTCCTGCCTTGCTTGTGCAAGAGAACCGATAGTCTGCAAAAAATCATGTCCTTTCGGGACTAAAGGCGTATAAAATTCACTTATAACACTTGTTCCCACATCACAATAGCCACGCCCCTTGATACGCTTCTGGAAAAACTGCTTTTTCACATCTGAACCAAACAGCATACCGTAACCTAATTCGCTGATACGCCCAAGTCCCACACGGAAATTGAAGTTATCTCTGATACCATCTGAAAAATACTTTGCGTCTGGACGCTGGCAGGCAACAATAAGGAAATAACCTGCTTGTCGCCCTAACATAACGATTTTCTTTAACTGGCTAAGTAAGCTCACGCTTTCTTTTGTCCCCAACATTTCAAAAAACGCCACATATTCATCAAAGATAAGAAAGCAGGGTGGAAGTCCCAGATAGGCGTAGTTTTCGCCCGTCTTATAGTTCGGGTGTTGCTTCATTTCCTCACTTCGCCGTACCATGCCCTCATAAAAGGCATTGACGCATTCAATCATTTCTTCTTTGGTGTGATAGACATTAGGCATGACTGTTCCCAAGTCTGCAAGGTCGCTGTTCTTAGGGTCTAAAATGTAAAGGATAGCGTCAGTATGCAGTAGGGCTTCAATGAGCGTCAGCAGAAAATAGGTTTTACCGCCACCAGTCCCACCAGCAATCAGAGCATGAGGAAGTGCGTCATATTCCCAGACAAGATTTTTCATCAGTCTAAGACAGCCGTTCTCTGCACGTACTTCATTAATGGTAATACGGTTCGCTATCATATCATAAAGCAGAGTATATTCGATATATCCGTCATGCAAGGTCTTGTCGGTCAGCTCACAATACAAACCACTTTCCAATTTATCCTCTAACCGTAAAAGCTGGTCTTGATATTTTCCCAACGTGATTTCACAGCGGATATGGAGCAGTCCCTTTTCCATTTGATAATAAATCTTCGGAAACCAGACGATTTTTTCCCTTGATCTGCTTTGCAGGTCAGTAAAAAAACCGCTGTCTTGTACGGTATCGGCTTCATACCACTTATTTTCCAACACCATTCTTGCCAGCTTTTGACGGTGCAGGAGCTTCTTGAAACTGTCGTAACAGAAGCGGTAATACAGAAAAGCGACCAATACACAAGCACCAGTCGCTATCAGTATGGTTATGAAGTTGTAAGGGGAGAGTGTCAAGCCATTCTCTAACAAGCTGAAATGCTCCCAATCGGTACGCATGAGCTGTTTCATATTCAGTAGCAGGAGAACCGCCACAAATATAAACAGAAGCGTTCCTATGGAAAAATGGTAAACAAGGTGCTTGTCGCTGGCTCTGATACGGTGTCCTTTATTCCAAATCTTACGCATAAATCAATCACTCCTTTCTGGGTACGAAAAAAGCAGTCAATCATAAGACTAACTGCTATAAAAAGTTATTTTCACAAATCAAACACAATGCAAATATTAAGCATTTCATTGTTATACTCGGCTGAAATTGTACCATTCATCTTTTCAACTAATGCTTTTGAAATAGACAATCCCAGTCCAGTTGAATTTCTAGCATTATTAACTGTATAAAATCGGTCAAATAATTTTCCAACTTCTATTTCAGTCAAATTTGAAGCATGGTTTATAAAATGAATTTCTCCATTTTCAAATAATGTAACTTCTAAATCACCATTACTGTACTTGACCACATTATTCAATAAATTTGCAAATATTCTTGATAATGCGGAACGGTCAAGATTACGAACTATCTTTTTCTGTGGAATGATAATCTTAGGAGAAATTTGCTTTTCTTTTAAAATTGTATAAAATGAAGCGATACTTTCCTCTAATACATTGTTAATAGTAATAGGTTCAATTTTTAAATCTTCTTCTGAAGTTAAAATCACAGAATAACGAAATAATTCTTCTGTTAGTTGTTTTAGCATTTCTGTACGATTTTTTATGACAGCAATATATCTATTCACTTTTTCACTTTTTTCTTCTTGTTCAAGTAAATCCAAATAGCCATATATTGCGGTTAGCGGTGTGCGTAAATCGTGAGAAACATTTGTAACAGCATTTTTTAATTCTATATCGCCTTTTTGAAATTTTCTGCGTTCAGCTCGGAGCTTTCGTAGCTGGATATTTATTTCATTTGCTAAATGACACATATATTTATCGTTGCTTGAAATATCAATCAGAGTATTACTATCGGTTATGAGCTTTTCAGCGAATGAACATTCTATTTCTTTTGCAGATTTTCGTAATAAATGTATCTTGATAAGTAACAAGACAATCACTAAAATCAGTCCACTTATGAAAAGCCATAACCATAGCATAATTTTTCACTCCTTTACTTTAAATCTTTTTTCTTGAAAATCCAAACACCTGCACCAGTTGTAAGTATAACGATTACTAAGGAATATATAGGCAATCGTGTTAAATTAACAACTTGCATTGTTGAACATTGAATTGCTTGACCGCCTGGATTTACATCATAAATGAATTGCACAATTTCTCGTTTTGTTCCGTCTAAATATTTTGGATTTTCCATTTCTTGAGCTGTGTTTTCTCCATTTTCTCCTATCGAATAAGCTGGAATAGTTTTTGGAGCGTCCAACATTCTATTACACATTGCACCAGCAAACAAAAGCCCAAATGAAAATAGAATACAAGCTACTGCAATAATAGCTTTATTTTGAGAGAGCATTGCTACAAGTGTGAAAAGAGAAGCAAATGTAACTGATAAAACCAAGACAGTTATTCCTATCATTACAATCATTTTCATATCAGCAACAAAAAATCCAAGTAAAGGAATTCCAACGCTGAGATACGGAACAAAAAACACAATACACATTGTAATTGCAATAATAGAACAAGTTACCATATTTGATAAATAAATAGTTTCTCTTTTCTGTCCTACGATAATTTTGTTTCTGATTGTTCCGTCATTATGTTCTGTACCGATAAAAAGACTACAAAATACAGCAAGAATAATTCCTATGAACAATGCACACATGAAAAATCCATTGTCAAGATTATTGATATATCCAGACTGTTTCATATCCCTATATCTCAATAGTGGGCTAGCTATTCCAATCACAAACATAAAAGCTAATGAACCCCTAAAACATTTATTTTTCCTTAATCGAAAGAAATTAGCAGATAATAATTTATTCATGTCTTGCACCCCCTACCAAGCTAACAAAATAACTTTCTAAACTTTCATCATGTTCATGTATCGAAATAACTTCACAATCTTTTTTGGATAATTCTGTCGTTAATTTTGAAATATTAACTTTTTCAAAAATATCCGCTTCTGTATTAGAAAGTATTTTATATTCAATGTTCATAGTGTCTAAAACATAAGCAAGGGTTTTTGTGCTTGATACTTTTAAATGAGTACATTTTCGGCATTTACTTTCCAATTCAATAGAGCTAATCTGTTTTATCATTTTACCATTGTCAATAAAGCCATAGTATGTTGCCAGTTTTGATAGCTCGTCTAATATATGACTAGAAATCAAAACGGTAATTCCATGTTCTTGATTGAGCTTCAAGATCAATTCCCTAATTTCTATAATTCCTTGTGGGTCAAGTCCATTGACTGGCTCATCAAGAACGAGAAAATCTGGCGAACCTGCAAGAGCAACCGCAATACCTAGTCTTTGACGCATACCAAGAGAAAAATTTTTTGTTTTTTTATTTCCCGTATTTTCAAGACCAACTAATTTTAATATTTCGGAAATTCCATCATCAGAGGGAATACCTAATACTTTGTATTGCTCCTTTAAATTTTCATACGCTGTTAAATCAACATAAATTGACGGTGTTTCTACGATTGCTCCCATTCTGCGACGAGATTTTGTAATGTCCTTATCTATGTGCTTTTTGCCATAAAGAACATAGTCGCCAGATGTAGGCTCTTGTAAACCACATATCAACCGTATAAGAGTTGTTTTGCCTGCTCCGTTTTTGCCGATAAGACCATAAATCGAACCTTTAGGCACATTCATTGATAAGCCGTTGAGTGCTTTAAAATGCCCGTAGTTCTTACATAAAGAATTTGTTTTAAGAACATATTCCATGATTTTTACCTCCTGTTTTCTGATATAGTTATTCTATCTTGTAAGAGTAAAGAAAGCGGTAAAGAAAACAGTAAAGAAACAGTAAAGATTTATTCTGTTCTCATTTTAAATCCAATTCCCCAAACAGCTTCAATATAATCTTTTCCACTTATATCACGAAGTTTTTTTCTTAAATTACTAATGTGCATTTTTAATGAGCTTTCAGTACAGTCTGGTGTGTCCTCACTAATTTTTTCTAAAAGAAATGACTTTACAATAACTTGCTTCGGATTTTGTATTAACAATTTCAAAATAGCATATTCCGTTCTCGTCAGTTTTACTTTTTTGTCCTCTATGAACACTTCATAAGTAAATGTATCCAATGTAATATCTTCAAATTCTAATGTTCTGTTTAATGAGGGTGTTTTAACTCTAAGTGCAACAGTAATTCTTGCCAATAATTCTTTTGTATCAAAAGGCTTAGTAACATAATCAACTGCACCACCAAGTAAAAGAGATACCTTATCTTCAACATCTACTTTTGCACTCATAACAATAATGGGAATATCTGATATTTGTGGTAATAATTCTTCCCCAGACAATCCCGGTAACATTAAGTCTAGCAAAATCAAATCTGGTTTTGTATCTGCTAAAAATAATAATGCTTCTGTACCAGAGTAAGCATGGGAAACCATATATCTTTCATGTACTAAAACTTCGTCCAACATTTTGTTTATATGAATATCATCATCAACAATTAAGATATGCTTCATTTTCATCACTCCATTATATTTGATATGAAATAATTATACCGTTATGCAGTATGCTCTACAATATAATTTTTACTCGGCAATCCTATTTTTTCTGTTGTCCCTGCGGTGTAGGGTTCTGTGGATTACCTGCGTTCTGATTGCCTTTATTCTTCAACACAATATCCTCTGCCTTTACATACCAGTCCACATCTGCACCTGTATAGGTTTTTCGTGATACCGTATCGGCTACTGGATTGACAAGTTCCACAACTGCATTGTACGGAAATTCCCTTAACGGTACTTCTGGCGGTACGGACACGGGGATAATTCCACCATGCAGACTGCACTTCAAATCATAGATACGCTTTTTAAGCTGGGTACTCGGTGTCCCGTCCTCATTCTGCAAGAACACATCACGCACCGCTGTAAATTTTAATTCTCCAAATGTTTTCTCTTTGTCAATAACAAACCCGTTTGATAATCTCATAAATGCTTCACTCCTTTACTTTTCTTCAACTGCTACAATATCATCAGCAAGCAACACATAATCGGTATGTCCCATATCCCCGATTGCGTAACCTCTGCCGTATAACTTCGGATTGACAAGTTTTACTTTCTGTTCATACTTGAAATGCTTTTCGCCAGCCTGCACGGGAATTTCCACCACAACATTTTCCCCTCTCTGCACATCTGAATAAAGGTTATAGCTTCTTCTTGCGAAAAATCTGCGGTTATCTTTATCTCTGTCAAAAACATGGTCGCTTTCGCCTGCAAATTCAAGAGTTCCAAAAGACTGTGCCATATCTGGCACGACATATTTCATTTCCATATTGTTTTACCTCGTTTCTTTCTATTTTTGATAAGTTTTTTGATTGTGATTTCTTATTCTGGCGGTTCGGGAAGTACCAGCAATCCCACCGATAGTAAAGGGTAAAATCAATGCTTACGCACCCTTGACTATCCGTGTTCTTGCAGGTTGTTGGCAGACAAGCCAGAATAAGCGGAAGTCTGCCGTTTGACAGCTTCGGCGGAGAGCGTGATTTTCCTTTTCTCATACCATTACCGCCTTATGATTTCTTCATTTTACGGCGTTTGTAGAAGAAGATACCTGCCAGTCCAGCACCAGAAGTTAAAAGAAGTACAAGCAGTTCGTAAAGGTTGGTGTTATCGCCCGTTTTGGGACTGTCGCTAGGTCTGCTAGGCTTTTCTGGTGTCTGTGGTGTTTCGGGTTTCTCTGGTTCTTTTGGGACTTCTGGTTTTTCCTTAAAGGTAATCGTCTGTCCCTTATCCTCAATATCCTTATGCTCGGTAACTTTCTTCGGCTCGTCTGGATTGCTTAAATCGTACAATTCTTCAAAAGTTACAAGCTGTTTTCCGTTAAAAGAAGTAGCGTCAAAAGTAAAGGCAACTTCTACTTTCATGTTTTCGCTGTCAGCGGTAAAAGTGTAATCACTTTCCACACGCTTTCCATTGATAAGAAGTTCTGCATTTTCTTTTTTCAACATCTGCCAGCCCTTTAACTGATATTTTGTGCCGACTTCTAAGCCCTCTAAAGTAACCGTATCAATGATTGTAACGTCTTTTCCAGCTTCAAGCTCTTTGTTGCCGTCCTTATCGGTAGCAGTCGTATGAATTTTGATGATACGCTCTGTGATAAGTACCGTCTGCCCGTCGTCCTCAATGTCTTTGTGTTCCGCAACTTTTACGGGTTCGTCTGGATTGCTGAAATTATACAATTCTTCAAAGGTAACAAGGTTCTTGCCACCTAAAGCAGACGCATTGAATGTATAGGAAATTTCCACTTTCATTTCCTCATCATCAGCGATAAAGGTATAGTTGTTTTCTACACGTTTCCCGTCAATGATAAGCTCGGTGTTTTCTTCCTTTAACATCTGCCAGCCTTTGAGCTGATATTTTGTGCCTTTTGTAAGTCCGTCCAATTTGACTGTATCAACGATTGTTACCTCTTTTCCTGCAAGGATAGTCTTTTCGCCGTCCTTGCTGGTCGCTGTGGTATGGATAGAGATTTCTTTTTCGTATTCATCAGTCAGCGTCCCTAAATCAACCACAAGGTTATTTCTTGATACCACGATTTCAAAAGGTGGGATAAGTTCAAAGCCTTTGTTACTGTCACAACGCATTTCTTCAATGATATAGGTATCATAAGGTAATGCACCCTTGCTGTCGTCTGGTTCAGAAATCCCAAACCACACACCGTCCTCGCTGGTCTTGCCTGCGTTTGTATTGTGCTTATGAGAAGCCCAGTCAGCAGAAGTGGAGAATTGCCCGTTATCATCAGTTACCACGACATGATTTTCGCCCGTCGTCTTGCTTGTGATCCTAAAAGGAACATCAGCAAGACGCTTGTGTGTGCCTGCACCGATTTTCACGCCCTCAATATCCCCACGCTTAATCTGATTGTAGATAGAATGGGCTTTGTCGGTTAAGTCCACAATTTTTCCATTTTCTGTGATTGTAAAATCAATCGGTTTTGCACCGTCAGTCAAATATCCGTTTGGAGCTTCACTTTCAACGATACGAAACTTTCCATAAGGTAAAAGGTCGGCAGAAGTAGAAGCGACACCCTCAATATCGGTACGAATTGTCTTTACCACTTCATTTTTTTTGTATAGCTTGCCCTCAACCAATACTGCATTATCTTTTAAGGAAATGATGTCAAAGGCAGTATCTTTCAAAGTGGCACTTCCTTGTGGCTTTGTATCGCCCGTTTCTAAATCTCGTTTCTGAATTTTGACACCGCCACGGATAACCTTGTCAGAAACGGAAAACTGGTTACTTCCAGATAATACGGCAAGGTCGCCGTCCTCGGTAATCTGTGTTACATATAAGCCCTTAATCTGTTCGGACTTATCGCCAGCCTGCATATATGCACCGTCAAGTAAGTAGCCATTTGGAGCTTTCGTTTCTTCAACGGTTAGTGTTCCAAGTGGAAAAACGGCTTTACCGTCTTGCATATAGAAGCTGTCGCCAGACACCTTGTATGCGTCCGCTAATTTTGTGATGTAGTGGGTTGTCCCATCGCTGTCTGTTTCAGCGATTGTCTTTGTAACCCATGTACGAGTAGCTTCGGCAGGGAGATTGTCTTTAGTATAGAAGCCTGCATAATACTTCCATGTAAATTCCGCACCTGCTAGAGAAGCGTTTCCTTGCGGATTGTCTTTCTGTGTTTCCATGTCAATCTTGAAAAGCTCAATCAAAGTGTCCGTTACTTTTGGCGTATCAGATACGTTCAATGTCGCTGTCTTTCCAGCTTCAATCTTTAAGGAATATACAGTTTTATCTACTTTATATCCTGCTGGTGCGGATAATTCCTTGATATAGACTGTGCCTGCTTTTACCTCTACAACATCTGTATTTCCGTTTTCATCAGTCGTAAGGGTGGCAAGCTGTTTCGTGCAGTCCTTATCAGAAAAGACACCGTAGATTGCACCAGCGACAGAGTAATTCCCGTTACTGTCTGTAATGCTGGTATTACTGGAAGTCTTTTGTAGTTTCGCATTTCCGACATTCAGTTTCGCCCAGAATTGTCCTAATTCCTGCCCCTCGCCAGAGTAGATATAACCGCCACATTCATAGCGTCCTTTATTCTCTTTGACAAAGGCTTTTGCACCAGAGAAAACTTCGTCCTGTGTTGCCTTTGGAATTTCATCATAAGAAGCTCGCACGTTATCACATTGCCAGCCAAGATGTACGCTCAATCTCTGCCAGACAACACATTGTTCCAACAGATAGACTTGCTTGTAATTCAGTTCCTTGTGAGCTTCGCCATACTGTTTGACATACTCTAAGGATAACGCCACATCTGAAATCTGGTCGGCACTCATGCGTGAGCTTGCGTCAGCTCTGGTCTTGTAACCATTTTTGAAATCTGTATTGATGTCAATACAATAGGCAGTTTCGCCCTCAACTTTCATCATGCCCTCATTGAATGTAGAACCGATAGAACCGTCATTCATTACTTTTTCAATGATACCGACACGCTCTGCACTTTCCGTCCAGTATTGCTTACTTTCTGCATGAACGGGTGTACTCGGTAAAGCAGTAACGACAGTTGCAAGAGCTAAGAAGCCCGTACACAATCGCTTTAATATCTTTTTCATAAGTCTAATGCTCCTTTCGTTTTGAGTAATAAAATAGCCGTCCAATAAGAACGGCTGGAAATAGAAAAGGAACGTCATGTTAGGCGTTCCATAGTCTATGAAATATTAAATTTTTCTTGTTTCAATACTGATGTGCTGTACCATATCTTTGCATATCTAAGAAAACTAGCGTATCAAGGCTCATTCGTTAGTAGTAAATAAGTAGTAAATTGATGTGTTTGTTTCCTTGAAAATGCTGATAGATACTGTGTTTTAGCGGATAATCAGATTTTTATTGTGTTTTTACGTGAAAAATTTTAAAGGAATTTAAACAAAGTGATTAGAAGTACAAAAAAAGCAAGAAATATGGTATCCTAAAGACTGGAAAGGGGACCGATGACATGAGTAAAATTGCAATTGCACAGACAACATCTTCAGAAAATTGGAGAGATAATATACAGAAAGCAAAACAATTTGTAAAGAAGGCAGAAGAAGAAAAGGCACAGGTGATCGTCTTTCCAGAGTATTTTATGAATTATTATCCAGATGTGGATCATAAATATGTAGAAAAATCACAGACTATGCTGGGTGATTTCATGAAAGAGATGAAAAAACTGGCACAGCAGTCTAAGATGTGGATTATTTTTGGAATGAATGAAGAAACAGTGGACAAAACAAAAAGTTATAATACGATGGTAGTTCTCGATGAAAAAGGAAAGGTTGTTTCTTCTTATAGAAAGACACATTTGTTTAATGCATACAAATGGCAGGAATCAAGAGATACATTAAAAGGACCAAAGTTATTTGAACCGGTTATGACTCCGGTAGGCAGGATCGGACTAGGAATATGCTATGATCTGCGATTTCCGGAACTGGCGAGATATGAAGCCTTGGCAGGAGCACAGATTATGATCTACCCTTCCGCATGGGTCAAAGGAGAAGGCAAATTTATGCAGTGGGAAACCCTCCTTCGTGCGAGAGCAATTGAGAACGAGATGTACGTGCTTGGATGCTGCCACTATAGTGAACAGCATTATATGGGACGAAGCACAGGCTTTGGACCAGATGGAAGCAGATTATATTTAGGGGAAGAGAAAGAACAGATACTATATGCATCCATAGATGTGGAACAGATCAAAGCAGTGAGGAAAGAAAATCCTGTATTTGAAAACAGAAGGGAAGATTTATTTCTGGAAAAACAGGTTTGATGATTTTAAGAATTAAGGGACAATCTAGAATACGACAATTTAAGAGACAATAATAGGGCAGGAATAAGAAAGAGGTATCAAATGGAAGGAAAGAATATAGTAAAAAAGGCAGCGATCGGGGCAGCACTTATAGTTGCAGCAGCCGGGGCTGTATTATTTTATAAGAATAACATCGCAATGAATCCAGGGGAAACCCTGTTAAAATATATGTCATATGCAGAAGATGGAGAGTATGAAAAGATGTATGCTCTTCTCGATGAGGATAGTCAAAAAGGAATTACAAAAAAAGAGTTTATCAAAAGAAACAAAAATATATATAAAGGCATCGGATTAAAGACACTCGATGCAACCGTAACGTCCAAGAAGAGGGAAACTACGGTCACTTACCATGTAAAAATGAGAACAAGTGCCGGGGTTGTCACTTATAATAATAAAACTGTGTTTGTGAAGGAGAACAGAAGATACCGCATGGAATGGGATGATTCCGTGATCTTTCCACAGCTTGGAGCAGAAGATAAGGTGAGAGTCAAAACACTGCGTGCAAAACGAGGAACGATCAAGGATGCCAGTGGAAAAGCACTCGCAGTACAGGGAAAGATTTATTCGGTAGGATTTGTTCCAGGGAAGATGGATCAGAATTCAGTGAAACTTGCTTCAAAGAAATTAGGAATTTCCAAAGAAGAAATTGAAAAGAGACTGGAACAAAAATGGGTTACCGAAGATTCCTTTGTGCCATTGACAAAGTTAAAAGAGTATTCAGCTGATTTATTAGATGTCAAAGGAATTATCGTATCAACAGAAACAGGAAGAATCTATCCATTAGGAGAGGCAGCAGCACATCTGGTGGGCTATATGCAAAATGGAGAAGGAAAAGCAGGTCTTGAAAAACTTTACGACAAGCGGCTCAGCGGAAAGGACGGCCTTGAAATCTACATCGAAGATTCCAATGGGCAAAAGAAACAGGAACTTGCAGTAAAAGCACAGACAAACGGAAAGAATTTAAAAACAACGATCGACAGCAGTCTGCAAAAAAGTATTTATGAACAATATAAGAATGATAAAAGTGTGCATACGGCGATCAATCCGTCAACAGGAGCCGTAAAAGCACTGGTAAGCACACCATCCTATGATGCACAGGCATTTATTTTAGGAATGACACAGGAAAAATGGGACAAGATCAACAATGACGAAAGACACCCAATGCAGAATCGTTTCAAAGGAACGTTTGTACCAGGTTCATCCATGAAACCGATCATAGCAGCCATCGGATTAAGCCAGAAGAAATTCACCGCTAGTGAAGACTTTGGCAGCAGTGGAAAACGCTGGCAGAAAGACAAAAGCTGGGGTGGATATTATGTGACGACATTACATGATTATAAAGATCATAATTTACAAAATGCACTAATCTACTCAGATAATATTTATTTTGCAAAAGCAGCATTAAAGATCGGAAAAGATACACTAAAAGACCAGTTTGACAATCTTGGATTCGGTAAAACGATGGACTTTACATTTGGTCTGACAGCATCATCTTATGGAAGCGACGGATTCACATCAGAGATTCAGCTGGCAGACAGCGGATACGGCCAAGGAAAAATGATGGTAAATCCAGTCCATATGGCTGCAATCTACACAGCATTTTCAAATGATGGAAACATGATAAAACCATATCTGATCCGCGAAAAACAAAATAAAAAACAGATATTAAAAGAAAATGTATTCTCAAAAGATGCAGTAAACACTGTAAATACAGCAATGCGTCAAGTAATCAGCAATCCAAATGGAACAGGACATGCAGCTAATATAGAAGGCATCCAGCTTCGTGGCAAAACTGGAACAGCAGAGATCAAACAGACACAGACAGATACAAAGGGAACAGAGCTTGGCTGGTTTGTAACCATCATGCCAAAGACAAATAAGAAAGACGCCCTAGAGCTGATATCCATGACAGAAGATGTGAAAAAACGAGGAGGAAGTGGATATGTCGTCAACAAAACGAAGAAAATCTTACAAGAATATCTGCAGTAAACTGCTTGCAGGAACACTCCTGATCTTCAGTATGATTACATTGACAGCCTGTGGAACAACAAAGGCAAAAGAAACAAAAAACCAGACAAAAGAAACCAAAAAATGGGAGCCGTTAAAGATATCAGAACAAGAAAAAACACAGGCACAAAAAGAAGTCAAACAAATCTCAACAATCTGCCAGAACATAAAGATCGACAAAAATAAAGTGACAAAAAAAGATCTTGAAAATCTATATCAGATTTTAACAAAGAAAGGCTATCCAACCGCCCAGGTCGGCCAGGAAAGCCACGGCACAAAAAATGCACCAGTTAAATTTAAACCTTCCAAGACAAGCCATGGTGATAAGCTGAAAACGTTTTACAAACAAGCAAAAGCAGGAAAAACAGCAGACGTAACCCTTCTCCAGCAAAACACTTCCGGAGGCTTCGCAAGGATCAAACTCGAAAGCCGCCAAGGAAAAACAACAGGCATTCTGACAACGATTTACCGGGAAGAAGATGGAAGCTTATCGATCAGTGAGATGGTGAAATATAAGGTTAAGATGTTGGAACTGAGCGAGAAGGATGTTTTGACGTTGGAATTTTATTTATCAGATCAGGCGGAACTGCAGACGGATGGGGTGATGAGGTTTCAATTGTGAAATTGTAATTTGAATGAGTCGTTCAAATGTATATGAGAAAAACGAAATAATAACATAGAGGATCCAGACCAGAAATTTTGCTCGCCGTTTTGAACGGTCGCTGATACGCGAACTTTCCTTCGGTAACTCGCGTTCAAGGGTACTGAAATCGGTAGTTTTTGACGCTCAAACAACCGACCAAGTTCGCTGCGAACCGTTCAAAACGCCGGCAAAATTTCAATGGTTCTGGATCCTCTATGTTATTATTTCGTTTTTCTCATATACACGGACGGCTATTCAAATCACTACGGGTGTGTATGGGGAACGGTGTTGGTTGTCAATTTTGATATTTGCAGACAGACGATTTAAGAAATTAGTAAACTACTGTTTTTAAATTTCTCAAACATCTCGACAAATCGATGTTCGTAAGTTTCTTTGACATTCCGTCCATGAATACAAAAATTATCAGCCAATACCGTTCTCCATACATACGCCTCTCCAATTCCCACCATATTGTGGGTTCAGCACTATAACCTTCAGGTATATGATAAAAAATAAATAATGCTGCTTTTCCAGACCATTATTTATTTTTTATCATATACAGAAAGACTTCAGTTGGCCGCCTCACCCACAAAAATCAAAATTCATTAGGATGCAGCACAACCTTAATAGCCTCCCCAGATTTAGTAAGTGCAATTCCCTCATTAATCTTACTAAGTGGCAGCACATGAGTAATAAACTTCTCAGCCTCAAATTCATCAGAGATGGCAAGTTCAAATGATTTCTGCACTTGCATGCTGTTAGAACCATAATGTCCATAAATCCAAAGACCGTTGTAATGGATATAGTTTGTATCAAGCTCTGTCAAGGCACCTTTTGCGACACCGCCGAAGAAGACAACGATACCAGTTCTCTTTGCCATGAAGATAGCCTGTGCCTGTGCCTGCGTGGATGGGTTGGCGGAGATGACTTTATCGGCTCCTTTGCCGTTTGTAAGTTTTCTTACCGCTTCGATTGGATCTTCATTTAAGCTGTTGATCGTGTGATCAACGCCAAACTGTTTTGCAGTTTCCAGACGTTTATAGTTAATTTCGATCATAATAACTTTTTTAGCACCGCGCAGTTTTGCAAGTTTTGCGTGGAAGCATCCGATTGGTCCGGCGCCGATGATAACGATCGTGTCTCCGAAGCCGACATCGATATTTTCCTGACATGCATAGACAGAAGATAAAGGCTCTCCAAGAGAAGCGCGGTCATAGCTGATGCCGTCAGGAATTCTGTAGATAACGTCACGGGCGATCTGTCTTGGGAGGACGGTGTAATATTGCGCAAATCCACCTGGACGATCTAAATTATTTCCGAGATTCTCGCACATTTCACTATGACCGGTTCTGCATGGTTCGCACTGCATACAGTGATCGGCGGGATAAATATAAAGACGGTCGCCGATTTTATATTCTGTGCAGGAAGGAGAAACTTCATCAACGATACCAGTGATCTCATGACCATAAATGTGAGGATATTTACCAGATTTAGAGTCAGTTGTCAGGTTACGGATATCAGATCCACACAGACCGACAGCCATGACTTTCAGGACAAATCCACCTTCCGGACATTCTGGTCTGTCAATTTCTTCAACTCTGATATCATTTGGGCCATACATTAAAGCTGCTTGCATAATTTTCTTCCTCCTTTTTACTTTCCATAACGGTTTCTGCGGCTTCCTGGATGATTCTCATATAAAGCTTCCAGATCATCATCAGAAATGTTATGTACAGGTCCGATTTCTTTTGTCAAATGATAGATTCTTAAAACTTCTTCCGCGGCTTCGATGATCTTAACGGCATCTTCCAAAGTTTTTCCGACGGCGATGCATCCATGGTTTCCGAGCAGGATCAG
Source organism: Eubacteriaceae bacterium (assembly GCA_902362875.1). Taxonomy (GTDB): domain Bacteria; phylum Bacillota; class Clostridia; order Lachnospirales; family Lachnospiraceae; genus Anaerostipes. Next base: position 18,520 of record CABIYF010000015.1, read on the forward strand.
ATCATGGTCTTTGATCGCGTCTTCGATTCCATCTGCGATATGAATGGTTCCAGGCATTCCGTAAGGAAGACATGGGATTTCTTCAAATACGAGTGAAAATGTAGTAGAACATTTTAATTTGATATCTTTTCCACAATAAGCATAAGCAGTTAAATAAGGTGCATGGATATGGGCAGCTGCGTTGCAGTCAGGGCGGGCTTTTAAAGCAGCTTCATGCAATAAGATCTCACTTGATCTTTTGACAGTTCCCTCGATCTGTTCGCTATTTTCGGTATTTACAACAGCAATCTTATCTTCATTAAGGAAACGTTTTCTTGTTCCAGAAGGTGTGATGTACATCTTTCCTGTTTCACGGTCAAGGATGGAAAGATTTCCTTCCAGTGTGTTGACCATGCCTTTTTCGTCCATAAGTTTTGCATAATATAAAACTTCTTTTTTTAATTCACTGTTTCTATCTGACATTTTAAAACTCCTTTGAGGTATTGATATATTAATTTCAGGTATTGACTAATTAATTTGAGACATTGATAAATCATTTAAGGATCAGCTGATATTTGTATTGTACAATTGTAGAAACATAATGTAAAATATGTATTATGATAAGAAAACAAAGGTTTTACCTATGAATTAGGAGGGCATATGACATTAGCACAATTAAATTATTTTGTGAAAGTCGCAGAAAATGGTCATTTGACACAGACAGCGAAGGAACTTTTGATCGCACAGCCGAGTCTTACACAGGCAATCCGCAAATTAGAAGAAGAACTCGGCTTTTTATTATTTGAGAAAAAGGGAAGAGTTTTATTTCTCACCAAGGAAGGAAGAGAATTCCTTCCGTATGCCAAAGAAGTCGTGGAGGCTTCAAAGAGGGCAGAGCAGACGAAGGAACATATTTATCAGAGGTATACAGGGAATATCCGGTTTGCATACACAAGACCAATGCCGCCAAACTATATTCCAAATCTTTTAAGAGAGTTTTTCAAAACAAATAAAGACAAGAAGATCAATATCGAATCTTATGCCGCAGCTACATCGGTTATTTTAAAGGACCTGAAAGAAGATAAGATAGATTTTGGATTTTGTTCGATTGGAGAAAAAGAAGATCCTGATATTAAAATGATCACGCTGATGGAATATCCGATCAAACTTGTTGTGAATCAAAAAGATCCACTGGGCAGGATGAAACAGCTGCATCCGGAGGATCTTATGAGAGAGCCGGGAATTTCTTATACGGAAGGCTCTGCGATGGACCGGGAGATCAATGAATTTTTTAAAGAGCAGGAGATCACACCGGATATTCATTACCGTACTTCGTCCGAGGAAATTCAGAATTTCGTAGCGTGTGGGTTGGGCTGGGCGTTTATCGCGCAGAACGGAACACCGATGATGAAAGGCTTAAAAATCCTTGAAATGCCGGAAATGACACTAAAGCGAGCAACGTGTCTTGCGATGAGAAAAGACAGACAATTGAGTAAAAATGCACAAAAATTTTTTGATTTTGTACTAGGCTATAATAAAAAGTTTCTATAAATTTGTACTTGCAAAAAAAATAAAAGTCATATAAACTACATATCATAAACTTTTGACATGACAGATTATGACAGGAGGCACGCAAAGATGAATCAGCGTAGTACAAAGATTGTACAGTTGTTAAGTAAGGAAAAAGATGAGATCACAGTTTCAGGATTTGCGGAATATTTTCAGGTATCACAAAAGACGATCCGCAATGATATGAAAGAGATTAATGAAATCCTTGAGAAGAATAAGAGAGGGATAATTGATATCAAGTCAGGAGGAATTGTTTCTATCCCGGCAGATTTTAAAGATTCATTATCGTTGTTACTGGAAGGTAATTTTTACAATTACAAGTTATCCAAAGAAGAACGAAAAAAAGTTGCATCAGCGATCATTGTCAATTCGGCAGATTATATTACGCTGGCATCAATTGCCGACAGATTGATGGTAAGCAGGGCAACGGTGATCAATGATTTAAAAGAGATTAAAAAGTTTATACGTCAGGGAAATCTTGAAGTCATATCTCATGCGAACAAAGGACTTCGCATTGATGGACTGGAAAGTGATAAGAGAAAGTTCCTGTTTGAACTATTACGCCCGACATTAAGAACCTATGATAATCACAAGAATATCATTTCTGAACATGTCCATGTGCAGTCAGGAGATATCAATATCATTCAGAAGATCATTGCAGAACAGGAACGATGCTATAAGAAGTTCCTTCCAGATAATTCATTCAGGGAGATCCTGCTGTATTTAAGAATTCTCATTAACAGGAATAAGCTTGGAGAGTTTCTGGAACCGCAGCCAGAGATCAACAGCGATAATTACATGTTCTCGATGGACATCTTAAAATATGTCTCACAGTATTGTGATGTTGTCATCAGTGATGATGATATCAAGAATTTCAGTACATTTCTGGATGAAGTCAGATTTAAAAACAATGGAACATTTAATAAAAACACAATGATCATCCAGATGATCACCAGACAGTATATTTCTAGTATCTCCACAGAACTTGGAATCAACCTGAATGTAGATTATGATTTCTTTGAGAATTTATCCAATCATTTGGAATCAATTTTTTCAGCACCGCCGATGGATTATCCAGAAGCAGATATCATTGATGAAGTTCTGGAAGATAATCAGGATGTGTTAGATGTCGTGATCGATCAGATGCCAGTTATCTATAAGTTCACGGAACGAAAGCTTACAGAGATAGAAGTAAAATATATTGCGATCCATGTCTGTGCGGCGATAGAACGTAAGAAGAACAAGGAAGTATCCTTCAGAGTCATTGTTGCCTGTCATGCAGGAATTGGTACATCCATCTTGTTATTAGAGAAATTAAAACGACATTTCAAGTTCAGGGTAGTTGATGTGATCTCTGCCCACGAAGCAATCAATATCAAACCAAACGCAGCAGACTTTGTCATATCCACAGTGCCGCTTGAGAGCTGCCCACTGGAATACGTTGTAGTTTCTGCAGCATTCAATGATGCTGATTATATCCGTGTAGGAAATCGAATCGATGCATTGAGAAACAGCCGCAACATTCCAGATGGAACAGAAGATGATAAATTAAATGCGGCAGAATTGATTGAAGAGATCACACCTGTGATCAACGAACTGGTGGAGCCAAAAGATCAAGCAAGAGTCGTAATGAAAGAATTGCGCAAAGTCGTAAGGAATTATTTTAAGCAGTCTGTGGAAAATGATGCGAATATCATATCTCCATCCTTACATCATCTGCTGAGGGCATCCGATATTGAAGTTGATGTAGAATGTACAGATTGGAAAGATGCGATCAGAAGATCTGCAGACCAGCTGGTAGACCAAGGTTACATAGAAGACCGTTATGTTGATGCGATGATCGAAAGCGTTAATGAATACGGACCATATATCGTATTGTCACCAGGATTTGCAATGCCTCATGCGAAAGTAGAAGAAGGAAGTATTCGTCTTGGAATGCATTTGATCCGTTTGAAGAATCCGGTGCCGTTTGGAGTAGAAGAACTTGATCCGATCGAGTTTGTCTGTTGTTTGAGTGCAATTGATCATAGAAGTTACTTAAAAGCATTCTTTAATCTTGTCAATATGCTCAAAGATGAAGAATATCGAAAGAAGTTACATGAGGCAGTCGACGGAGAAGAGATGGCACGCATTATTGAACAATATGAATACAGCATTGTAGGATAAGCAAATATAGATCAGTTGAATTTATTTCTCATTATGGGAAATGAATTCAACTGATCTATTTTATTTCTGCACCATAGAAATAAATTGTACCAGAATAAAAAATTTCCGAAAAAGAGAAAAACCTTTCACTGTTTTTTGTCTAATGTGCATGGTACTATATGTATTGTAAACAAGAGATAAACAAATTGGCCAAAGAAATCTCGTGAACAAACGAAAAATATGGATAAGAAAACGGAGGTTAAAAATGGAAGTAGTATTAAAATTCTTTCAGGGATTTATTAACATGGGGGCGAGTACATTATTACCATTCGTCATCGCGATCTTAGGTATTTTCTTTGGAATGAAGATTGGTAGAGCGATTAAAGCTGGTCTGTTAGTAGGTATCGGTTTCCAGGGATTAGTATTAGCAGTTAACTTGTTGATCACATCAGTAACACCCGCCATGCAATATTACAAAGATCTTGGATCTGGTTATGACACATTAGAGATTGGATTTGCAGCATTAGGAGCAGCATCTTGGACAACACCATTTGCAGTACTTGTAATTCCAGCGATCATTATCGCAAACTTGATCTTGGTTAGATTAAAAGTAACAAAGGTATTAAACGTAGATATTTGGAACTTCATGCATTTCTTAGTACCAGGTGCTTTAGCATATGCGTTAACAAAGAATGCAGTTATCGGATTTATCGTAGCATTTGCCTGTGGTATGGCAGTTTTATTCTTCGGACAGTGGATTGCAAAACCATGGCAGGAATTCTTCGGACTTGAAGGAACAACATGTACATGTCTTTGCTTCGTAGCATGGGCTTACCCAATCTGCTACCTGTTAAATAAGATCATTGACAAAATTCCTGGTCTTAACAAAGTAGACGTAGACATGACAAAGATCGGTGAGAAATTAGGAATCTTCGGTGACCCAGCCGTAATCGGTATCTTCGCCGGTGTATTCTTAGGAGTTATCACAAAACAGAGCCCAGCTGATATCGTAACAATGGCTATGGGAGTTGCAGCAGCAATGGTATTAATCCCAAGAATGGTATCAATCATGATGGAAGGATTATCTCCATTAGGACAGGCAGCAAGCGAATACGCACATAGAAAAGTTGGTGTAGATGCAGACATCTACATCGGAATGGATATCGCACTTGGACTTGGAGATCCAGCATGTATCACATGTACAGCTATCATGATCCCAGTTACAGTATTATTAGTATTCCTTGTACCAGGAATGAGATTCTTCCCATTAAGCTTATTAGCAGAAGTATGCTACATGACACCAATGGTAGTATTAAGCAGTAAAGGAAATCTTGTAAGATCATTGATCGGTATGACACTTATGATGTATTTAACACTGTTCTTTGCTAATATGTTCATTCCAGAAGCAACACAGATGATGTCCGTAACAAACGTACACTTTGCAGGTACAGTAACAGCATCCCACTTTGGATGGAACCCAGGTAACTTAATCGTATCATTCATCCATAGAATCATGATGATGATCGGATAATAGATAGACTTGATATAAGAGGAGAAACTAAAATGGCAACAAAATATTTGGTGATACAGGGGACAGCAAATAGTAGTGAAGAAGCGATCACGCTGTGTGGAGAAGCCCTGCATAAAGCGGGAATCGTAGGAGAAGATTTTGGAAAAGCTTGTGTAGAGCGTGAAAAAGATTATCCAACAGGACTTCCAACAGAAATCCCAACAGCAATTCCACATGCGAAAGTAGAAGGAATTAAAGAGAACGCGATTTGTCTGTTAAAATTAGAATCCCCTGTGGTATTTCGAAGATTAGATGATGACACTGAACAAGTTGAAACTGATCTGATCTTCAATCTGGCGATCAAAGATCCCAACGAACATTTACAGGTACTTCAGAGAATGATGGAATTCTTAAATAACAAAGAAGTACTGTTAAAGTGTAAAGAACTTTCAAACGAAGAAACAGTAGCATATTTAACTGAGCAATTAGGATAGAAAAGGAGATAAGTATCATGGCAAAAGAAGTTAAAGTATTAGTAGCTTGTGGAAGTGGTGTAGCAACATCAACAATTGCACAGGAAGAAATCAAAGATATCGCAAAAAATGCAGGAGTAAAAATCCGCCTGATGAAAGGTACGATCTCTGAAGTTCCAATGAAACAAAAAGACGTTGACGTAGTATTTACAACAGCAAACTATCGTAACCCATTGGAAAAACCACACTTAAGCGTGTTCGGTCTTGTATCCGGAATCGGTAAAGATGCTACAAGAAAGAAAGTTGCAGATTTACTTCAGAAACTCGCAGAAGAATAAGAACAGGAAAAGTTTAAGAAAGGACAAGGTGTTATAAGATGAAAGCAGGAGTTTTACATACTAGAGAAGATATCAGATACGAAGAAGTAGAGACTCCAGTACCGAAAGCAGGAGAAGTACTTGTTAAAGTAAAATATTCAGGAATTTGTGGATCAGATGTTCCACGAGTAAATGGAGACGGTGCACATTTTTATCCAATCATCCTTGGTCATGAGTTTTCCGGAGTTGTGGAAGAAGTGGGAGAAGGAGTTACAAAGGTAAAGAAAGGCCAGCGTGTAGCTGGCGCTCCCCTTGTTCCTTGCATGAAATGTGAAGACTGCATGAAAGGTGATTATGCATTATGTAAACATTACAGTTTTATCGGAACAAGACAGCCAGGAAGTTTTGCAGAATACATTTGTGTTCCAGAACAGAATGCGGTTCCATTTGATGACAGTGTGTCATTCGAACAGGGAGCATTATTCGAGCCGGCAGCAGTTGCATTACATGGACTTGAGTGCCTGCCATATGAAGGTGGTAAGACGGTAGCGATCCTTGGTGGAGGAACGATCGGATTACTCGTTATGCAGTGGGCAAACATTTATGGAGCTGCCAAGACCGTTGTATTTGACATCGACGATGATCGAATCAAGCTTGCAAAAGAAATGGGAGCTTATGATGGAGTCAACACATTAGAAGAAGGCTTCATGGAAAAAGCAATGGCAATGACAGATGGAAAAGGATTTGACTATATTTACGAGACAGCAGGAAGCACCATCACAATGAAAATGGCATATGAACTTGCCGCAAACAAAGCAGGTATCTGCTATATTGGAAAACCAACCAAAGAGTTAACATTCACAGTAGAAGAATGGGAGAACATGAACCGTAAAGAATTCACAATGACAGGATCATGGTTATCTTATTCAGCACCATTCCCAGGACATGAATGGGATTGCGTCGCACACTATTTCGCAACAGGTCAGTTAAAAGGCGAGGAAGCCTTGATCTTCAAGAAATTACCACTTTCCAGAATTGCAGAAGGTTTTGAAATGTTCAAGACAAGAGGAGCAGTTAAAGGAAAGATCTTAATCGACAGCGAAGCATAGCAGTCAAAAATCCATATAATAACATATAACTGATAGATTACAAAGTGAAGAGTGGGAAGAAAAGAGGTAAGCTATATGCGTACTATGAAGCTAGCACCATCAGTTTTTGGCGCCGGTATTGGAAATTTAAGTCAACAATTGAAAATATTAGAAGAAAATAATGTCGAATTATTACATGTTGATGTGATGGATGGACATTTTGTAGAGAAAATGGCATTTGGTCCAGATCATATCAAAATGTTAAAAGAACTCACAACAATTCCTCTGGATGTACATCTGATGATTGAAAAGCCGGAAAGAAAGCTGGATACGATCATTGATGCCGGAGCAGATATCATTACAATTCATCAGGAATCAACAACAAGACTTTACAGCTGTATTGAAAAGATCAAAAGCCGTGGTGTGAAAGCGGGGGTAGTTTTAAGTCCGGCAACCAATGAAGATACATTAAAATATGTGCTGGATAAAATCGATATGATCCTTTTAATGACGATCAATCCTGGAGAAGCAGGACCGGGATTCCATGAAGAACTGCTTACAAAGATCAAAAACGTTCGTGACCTGATCGGAGATCGAGATATCGATCTGGAAGTTGACGGAGGAATTGACAACACAAACATTGCAAAATGTAAAGAAGCAGGAGTTAATGTTTTTGTATCAGGAGGATATGTATTCAAAGGCGATATTGCCGAGAAGATCAAAACACTGAGAGAAGCATTAAAATAAGGAGAAATAACTATGAAAGCATTAAGATTTTATGACGTACAGGATTTAAGATATGAAGATGCACCCGACCCAGTCATCGAAAAACCAGATGATGTCATCGTAAAGGTAAAAGCAGTCGGAATCTGTGGTTCCGATATTGCAAGATACCGAAATCTTGGGCCATATGTACCAGGAAATGTATGGGGACATGAATTTTGCGGTGAAGTTGTTGAAGTCGGGGAAGGTGTTAAGAATTTAAAACCGGGAGACCGTGTCGTAGGATGCCCAAACATGGTATGCCACGAATGTGAATACTGCAAGAGTGGTCATCCATCCAGATGCGAAAACTTAAACACAATTGGAGCTTATGTACCAGGAGCTTACGCAGAATACATCAAACTCCCAGAAATCAACTTTGTAAAAATGGCAGACAGCATGAGTTACGAACAGGGTGCTTTAGTAGAACCAGCGACTGTTGCGATTCATGGTCTGTATCAGACAAGTATCAAAATGGGATACGAAGTAGCTGTTGTCGGATGTGGAAATATCGGTCTGATGGCAATCGCATGGGCGAAAGCTTTCGGAGCAAAGAGAGTATTTGCAATTGATATTGACGATGCACAGTTACAGTTAGCAAAAGAATTTGGAGCTGACGTTCTGATCAATTCAACAGATATCGACTTCCATGATGAAATTCGTAAATATGGAAATGGAGTTGACCTTGCGATCGAATCCGCAGGAAATCCATTTACAGCAGCCAGAGTTTTAGGTTTACCTCATAAAGGAGGAGAGGTTGTCTACATGGGAATTCCATATGCAGACGTACCAATCCCTAGATTTTACTTTGAACGTATCATGAGAAATGAATTACATGTCATCGGTTCATGGTGTACGATCTCTGCTCCATATCCAGGAAAAGAATGGACAAATGCAGTAGAATACATCGGTTCAGGTAAAGTTGACGTCCTCGGTATGGTAACACATCAGGTAAACTTAAGCGAAGGCCCAGAAATGTTTAAGAAGATCATTGCTAATCCGAAAGGATATGGAAAAGTCTTATTGTATCCAGAAGAAGACAGATAGGAGGAAATACGTTATGAGAATGAATACGATCATCGAAGAATTAGACAGATCTTCAAAAACGATCGCTCCTGAGAAACTTCAGGAAGTGATCAAGAAGATCAAAGAACATAAACGTATTTTCGTCTATGGGACAGGACGTTCAGGATTAATGTTAAAAGCATTTGCAATGCGCTTGATGCAGATCGGATTAAATTCCTATGTTGTCGGCGAGACAACAACACCATCTGTTCAGGAGGGTGACCTCCTGATCGTGGCTTCTGCTTCAGGAGAGACAGGAAGTGTATGCATGACAGCTGAGTCAGCAGTGAAACAGGGAGTTGACTTGATCGTGATATCTTCTGCACCAGAATCAACACTTGGAAAGATTCACACACCAGATATCGAGATTGAAGCAGCCACCAAATTTGCGACATCCAAGGTCAGCGTACAGCCACTTGGAAGCCTGTTTGAACAGATGCTTTTAATGGTATTTGACACGATCATCCTTGAGATGAGTGAGGAAAAAGAAGGAAGCAACGAAGATATGGCAAAACGCCATGCAAGTTTAGAATAGATATTAACAGATTCAGGTATTGATAAGTATTAGTATTAGGTATTAACAGACAGAAAGAAGGAGAACAAAATGCAGAATAATGTAGGATTACAGACAGCATATTGGAGTGGAACAACACCAGCATTAGATATTCATCAGATTATCGAGCTGACAAAAAAGGCTAATATGGATACGATCGAATTAAAAGCAGGAGATTTTGTTCCATTAACAACAGAAGGAAGGGCAGCACTTAGAAAAGAAATCGAAGATGCAGGGCTTTCTATTACGATCAATGGAACTGGTTTAAGACCAGAAAGAGATGTATCAAGTTCTGACGAAGAATCTCACAAAGCAGGAATCAAACATTTATGCCATATGTTAGATTTAAGCAAAGAAATGGGAGCAAAACTGTTCTCCGGAATCCCTTATGGATTATGGAATACACGTCCAGGAGCAGACGATGATGCGATCGCAATGAAAAAAGAACGCAGAACCAATGCAGTCAGAGGTTTAAAAGAAGTTGCAAAACATGCCGAAGAAGTAGGTGTTGTGATCTGTCTTGAGATTGTAAACCGTTTCGAACAGTATATCGCAAATACAGCAGAAGAAGGAATCGCGATCTGCGAAGAGATCAACAATCCATACTGCAAACTGCTGTTAGATACATTCCATATGAATATTGAAGAAGACTATATCCCAGATGCGATCAGAGCAGCTTCTGATAAAGGATATTTAGGATATATCCATATCGGAGAAGCAAACCGAAAGATTCCAAATGGTGAAAAGAAGACAAATATCGATTGGGAAGCAATCGCAGCAACGATCAAAGATATCGGTTATGATGGACCATTTGTTATGGAACCATTCGTACTGGAAAGTTCATCTAGTGCAAAGAGTGTTTCTTTATGGAGAGAGATCAAAGATGGTACAAATATTGATGGTCTGGTAGCAGATGCAGCAGCAGGTGTCAAATTCTTTAAGAGTCTTTAATTCAGAGCATTGGAGGAAATGATATGATCACAACAGTAACATTAAATGCATCCATTGACAAAGCTTATCATATGACAGAAAAAATTGAAAATGGGACTGTTATGCGTGTCGCAAAAACAGATAACAGTGCCGGAGGAAAGGGCTTAAATGTCGCAAGAGTTATCAAACTCTGTGGCGTTGATTCAAAGGCAACCGGTCTGGTCGGCGGATTTAATGGACAATATCTGGAATCACTTCTCGATGCAGACGGGATTGACCATGAATTTGGGCATATCCAGGGAGAGACAAGAAGCTGTATCAATATCTTAGATCCAGGATACGGATCAACAGAATATTTAGAGGGCGGATGCAATGTCACAAAAGAAGAAGAAGCAGACTTCCTAAACAAATTCCCAGAAATCATAAAAGACAGTGACGTTGTAACAATCTCTGGAAGTGCTCCAAAAGACATGGGCAAAGATATTTACCAGAAACTGATCAAAGTGATCAAAGACCAGGGCAAACAGGTCATTTTAGATACAAGCGGTGAATACCTTGAAAAAGGATTGGAAAGCCAGCCGACAATGGTAAAACCAAACGAAGATGAGATTGAATTATTATTCCATACAAAGATTCAAAGTAAAGACGAAGTCATTACATACGCAAAAAGAATTTACGAAGAAAAGAAAATTCCTTATGTCGTTATCTCACTTGGTGGAGATGGAGCATTGTTAGTTTGCGAAAAAGGTATTTATCAGGGGAAACCACCAAAGATCGAAGTTGCCAATACAGTTGGATGTGGAGATTCCATGGTAGGAGCATTTGCGGTAGCTCTGGAGAAGAAGATGGAACCAGAAGAAGCATTAAAATATGCGGTTTCCGTAGCATCAGCAAATGCATTATCTCCACATACAGGAAGATTTGATCCAAAAGACAGAGATGAGATCATTCAGAATGTTGAGATCATAAAATTAGCATAGAAAGGACAAGGTTATGTTAGTAACATCAAAAGAATTACTGTTAAAAGCACAAGAAGGCGGATATGCCGTAGGTGCATTTAATGTAGAAAATATGGAAATGGTACAGGCAGTTTTAGCAGCAGCAGAAGAATTAAATTCACCAGTTATCATGCAGACAACACCATCTACAGTAAAATATGCAGGCCTTGATTATTATCTTGCAAATGTTGAGGCAGCAGCAAAAAGAACAAAAGTTCCAGTTGTTATGCATTTAGATCATGGAAATAGTTTTGAACTTGCAATGCAGGCATACAGAACAGGATATACATCTATCATGATCGATGGATCTCATGAATCATTTGAAGATAATATTGCAGTCAGCAAAGCAGTTGCAGATGCATGCCATCCTGGAAAAGTTCCAGTAGAAGCAGAACTTGGAAAAGTTGGTGGAAAAGAAGATGATCTTGATGGTGGAGATGATAATCCATACACAGACCCACAGGAAGCAAAAGAATTTGTGGAAAGAACAGGCGTTGATTCTCTTGCAGTCGGAATCGGTACAGCACATGGTGTATACAAAGGAGAACCCAAACTTCAGTTTGATATCTTAAGCCAGATCAGAGAAGTTGTAGATATTCCTTTAGTACTTCATGGAACAAGCGGTGTACCAGATGAAGCAGTAGAAGAATGTATCAAACGTGGAATCTGCAAAGTAAACTACGCAACAGATCTTCGAATTGCATTTACAAATGGATTAAATAAATATCTGGCAGAAAATCCAGATACGATCGATCCTAAGAAATACAGTGCAGCAGGACGAGAAGAAGTAAAGAAATATGTTATGAGCAAGATGAAAGTCTGCGGTAGTGTTGGAAAAGCATAAAACGGACAGGTCTTTGGAAGCGTAGGTAAGTATCAAATGGAATATATTTTAAATAATGAACAACTTACAGTAACATTTACTACAAAAGGGGGAACCATATCTTCCATCGAAGATTCTCAGGGAATCGAATATCTCTGGCAGGGGGATGCAGCGTACTGGAGCGGACAGGCACCAGTCTTATTCCCGATCTGCGGAGGTTTAAGAGATGACAAAGCTCTGATCGGAGACGATCTGGAAACACAGATGCCAAGACATGGGATCGTAAGAAAACGTGAGTGGAACATGATCGAAAAAGACGAAAAACATATCGTATTTGAGATAACATCCAACATTGAAACAAAAGTGATGTTTCCATATGATTTCCGTCTGCTTGCAAAATATACACTGGAAGGCAGGTCATTAAAGATCACATACGAAGTAGAGAATACAGACACGAAGAAATTCCCATTCTTTACAGGAGGCCATCCAGGATTTAATTGTCCGTTGGTTTCAGGAGAAGAATACACAGACTACGAGATCGTGTTTGAACAAAAAGAAACATGTACGGTTCCGACACCAGTTCCAGAGACAGGTCTGGTTGATATGGAACACAGATCCGTATATCTGGAGAATTCAGACACAGTGGAATTAAACCATGAAATGTTCGAAATTGATGCAGTCATCTTGGATGAACTGAAATCAAGAAAATTAAAACTTATTTCCAAGAAAAGCGGCAAAGGAATCGAGATGGAATACAAAGACTTCCCATACTTGATCCTGTGGTCCAGTGCAAATCATGGAAACTTTGTTGCAATCGAGCCATGGACAGGATTGTCAACATGCAGCGATGAAGGCGATCATTTTGAAGAAAAAAGAAATGTACAGAGCGTAGAAGCAGGAGAAAGCAAGGAGTACAGTTATTCAGTTTCTATATTATAAATGAAGAATTTCTTCTATATAAGAATGTATTTCTTCTATATATAAATGTTTCTGTACAATAAATGAAAGTAAAAGATAAGGGCTGTTGCAGGAATGAGATCTTGCAGCATGCCCTTATTTTTGTTTGAGATCAGGAGGCATAAATTATGAAGATCAATATCAAAGAATTTACAGGAAAATGCAGCTGTCAAAGGGATCATCAATTGGTTGTTGATGATGTGATCTTGGAAGAAGGTGCATTAAAAAAACTGCCGGAGATATTAAAGAAAGAACCATATGATCAGTATAAACATCTGGTTATAGTCTGTGATGACAATACATACGAAGCAGCAGGAAAAGAAGTCGAGAAATTATTAAGTCCAATCCCAGTGATCAAATTAGATCCAGACAATCTCCATGCCAATGAGATCGGAGTTGCAAAAGTCAAAGAACAGTTAGATCCGATCAAAGAAGTTGACTGTATGATCGCAGTCGGCTCAGGAACAGTCCACGATCTGACAAGATACAATGCATATCAAAGAAAGATTCCATTTATCTCAGTTCCAACAGCAGCCAGTGTCGATGGATATGTATCCACAGTTGCGGCAATGTCATGGTATGGTTTTAAGAAAAGCATGATCGCGGAGTCACCAATCCTGGTCGTCGCAGACAGCCGCATCATCACAGATGCCCCAATGAGACTGACAGCCTCCGGAGTCGGAGATTTATTAGGAAAATACACAGCACTTGCAGACTGGAAGATCACAAATATTCTGGATGGAGAATATATCTGCGACAGAATCTGTGAAATGGAATATGATGCATTAGATAAATTAAAAGAATCTTTAGACGGATTATGCAACCGGGATATCAAGGCATATGAAGAATTAATGTACGGATTATTATTATCCGGACTGGCAATGCAGATGACAGGACATTCCCGCCCGGCATCCGGAGCAGAACATCACATGGCACATTTCTGGGAAATGGCAGTCATCAACGAAGAGATTGATGCATATCACGGAGAAAAAGTGGGAGTCGGACTGATTCAGGTAAGCGACATCTATCATGAAGCAGTGAAATACCTCAAAGAAGGAAACTTTAAATTAAAAGATCATGTAGAGATTGAGACAGATCTTATCGAAAAGACATTTACCAACAAAGAATTATGCGAAAGCATCAAAAAGACAAACGATCCAAATCTGTTAGAACTCATTGATCCGAAAGTATTAAAAGAAAAAACAGGCGAGATTATAAAGATCATCGAAGAGATTCCAAAAGCAGATGAGATCGTTGCAATGTTAGAAAAAGTACACGGAGTAAAAAGCTTAGAAGACATCGGATTTACACCAGATATGAAAGAAAAGACAGCAAGAGTGGCACCATATATCCGCGACCGAATTACATTCTTAAGAATCCTGAAATTCTATGATTTCTACGATCAGGTAATTAAATAGGAGGAAAATCAAATGTTTGAAAAAATCAAATGTTTTATCCTCGATATGGATGGAACAATCTACCTTGGAAATGAACTGTTTCCATTTACAAAAGACTTTTTAAAGAAAGTAGAGGACACAGGAAGAGAATATTACTTCTTCACAAATAATTCCTCCAAAAGCCAGCAGGCTTATATAGAGAAACTTGCCAGACTTGGAATACAGATCAAAAAAGAACAAATGATGATCTCAAGTCATGTCATCATAAAATACCTAAAAGAATACTATGACAAAAAAAGTATTTATGTCGTAGGAACGCCGTCACTGATACAGGAATTTGAGTCCTTCGACATGAACCTCACCGAAGAAGATCCAGACATCGTAGTCCTTGGATTTGACACCACACTAACCTATGAGAAACTATCCAAAGCATGTCATTATATCAGAAATGGATGCACCTATTTTGGAATCAATCCCGACTGGAACTGCCCAATGGAAGGAGGAACCTTCATTCCAGACTGCGGTTCCATGGCAAAATTAATCGAAGCCTCAACAGGAAAATTCCCAGAATTCTTTGGAAAACCATCGAAACATACACTGGATTACATCATAAAAGAAACAGGATATCAGCCAGAGGAAATTGCAATTGTGGGCGATCGGTTATATACAGATATTGCAGTTGCAGATGGAAGCGATGTTACATCAATATTGGTTCTGAGCGGGGAGAGTACAAGAGAAGACGTGGAAAAAAGTGATGTGAAACCAGATGTGGTGGTTGAGAATTTGGTTGAGATTTGTGAGTTGGCCAATTGAAGTCTTTCTGTATATGATAAAAAATAAATAATAGTCTGGAAAAGCAGCTAGAGAATTTTGCACGTGTTTTTGACAAGTCGCTTATCCGCTCAATTTCCTGCGATAACTCGCCTTCAAGGGTATTCAAATCATAAGTCTTTGAGGCTCAAACAATCGCCCAATTGAGCTACGAACTTTTCAAAAACACGGCAAAATTCTAATGCTGCTTTTCCAGACCATTATTTATTTTTTATCATATACCTGAAGGTTATAGTGCTGAACCCACAATATGGTGGAAATTCGATAGGGTGTGTATGGAGAATGGTATTGGCTGATAATTTTTGTATTCATGAACGGAAGGTCAAAGAAACTTATGAACACCGATTTGTCGAGATATTTGAAAGTATAAAAACTTGTATTCTGTCTTGAAAAACCTAATTTACAGCCAATAACATTCTCCACACACATCCAGTAGTGGTTTCGATTACGTAAATTATTTGAATATTATAAAAAGGGTTATCTGTCTGCGACCGTAGGAACACGCCTGCACTTAGCGAGTGGATGGTCGTTAGACCATTCAGGAGCTTAGTACAGCTGCGTGTGAGTCGAGCGAGAGCGCGTCGCAGACAGATAACCCTTTTTATAATATTCCACCAATAATTTTCGGCATCAACTACAAATCAAAATTTCTCCTGTGCATAAATAGACAAATCCCCATTCACCCCATAAGCAACCGCGCAAACAACAACAAACAGCACCATATCCGCCCCACCAAACACTTCCAGTCCAATCATGATCGGTGCGATCAGTGTATTTGTTGCGCTTCCGAAAACTGCTACATATCCTAACGCTGCGCAGAGCATTGGTGGCAGCCCGAATAGTCCTCCTAGGATCACGCCCAGGGATGTTCCGATTGAGAATAATGGTGTGACTTCTCCTCCTTGAAATCCGATCGCCAGTGTGAAGATTGTAAACAGTAATTTTAAGATCCAGTCGTATCCATAGATTGTCTGTCCTGTAAATCCTGCGGAAATCAGGTTGGTTCCTAGTCCGCTGTATCTTGAGCCATGAACGGCAAATAATAACGCTGCCAGTGGAATTGCCATTGCTCCGATTCTTATAAACTGATTCATGATCTTCTCGCCCATAAATGTCTTTAATCTGCTTAGTGAGAAGGAAAATAACCGCCCGGCCAGTCCAAAAATAATTCCAAGGCAGATTACGGATATGATCGTCTTTGTGCCTGACAGATTTATGGTGTCTTTGATAGCAACAGAGAATTTCTCTAATCCCAGACTATGAGATGTAAATGCTGCTGTATATGCGGATGCTAATGCTGGCAGTAGTGCTTCGTAATCCATTTTCCCGATAACTATGACTTCAATTGCAAAAAATGCTGCGCTTAATGGTGTCTGGAACAGGCCTCCGAATCCTGCTGCCATACCGATCACCAACATCAATCTTCCGTTCTCTGGGAATTTTAATTTTCTTCCGATGGCGTGTGATAATGTTGCCCCGATCTGGACGGCAACGCCTTCTCTTCCGGCACTTCCTCCGAATAAATGGGTCAGCCATGTTCCAATCATTACCAGCGGAATTAATAGCAATGGAATAGAGTCCGTCTTCTGCTGTCCGGCTTCGAAGACAAGTTTCATGCCTTTCAGGCTTGCTTTGCTGAATGCGTAATACATTGCTGTAATCACTAATCCGGCAATTGGCAGGAATGGAAACAGATATTGATAATGTAAGGTTCTGAAATCAGAGATTGCGATCAGTACTCTTCCAAATAAGGCATCAATTGCACCTACGATGATTCCAACAATAACTGCCATGATGAAATATTTTAACAGCTGCAAGATATAGTCTTTCTTTTTCATTTTTTATAAATTTCCTTTCTTCTCATCTAGTAAAACCTAAGTCTAGTAACCCCTAAGTCATCTAACAAAACCTACACATCAAGAAAGAATCCTGCTTTGCAGGACTTTCCCTTAAAGTTAAAAAAGCTGATAACCCCTGTGTTCATTACACAGAAGTCATCAGCTTAATAAGCGGTTTCGAATCTCTTCGAGGGAGAACTTCATTCCCTTTTTCTTTTGCTAAGATATCATATCTTTTATGTTGTGTCAATTTTTATATGGCAGACGGTTCCTGATCAGCGGATTTCTGATCAACTGATTTCATTAATTGCCACCGGCTAACATATTTGTGATCGTACATCGCAGTGCCATTCTGTTTTGTCCGCCGTATGTACAGGTAAACAGTGTCATATCCCATTTGCCTTTTTCCATTTGTTTTACGTCAGTTCCTTTGATAATCTCTATATCAGAAACTTTATACTCAAATCTATTACCTTCTACGTCAATAAACCAGATCTTGCTTCCGATGTCCAGCGTCTTTAATCTGCTGAAATGACTTCGGTAATTGTGTCCTGCAATGATGATATTTCTTTTATAGACACTTCCTTTGTATCGTCCTGGTGCAATCTTTAAGCCATCTGGACTCCAATGTGACATTACCGGCAGCTGCAGTGATAATTTGGGTACTTCCAGCACCCCTATATATTTGATTCCGTTTATCGTCTTTGTCGGCATTTCGATATCGGGATTCATTTTATATAATAATCCTGTATTCTCTCTTTTCATCACATGGGCTAATTTCTGTACTGCATCTGCAGCATTGTTCTTTGCCTGGTAATCCTCATAATAATTGTGTATTGTCAGTCCAAACGCTCCGAAGAGTAATATGATTCCTGTGATGATCCAAATCCTACTCTTTTTCATCGTTTTCTCTCTTTTGTTTTATCATACCGATTCCAATACAAAGAATTCCTCCTGCTACCAGAAATGGTAACGGCCACCATAATTGTCCTGTCTGTGGAAGTTTTTTCTCTGTTGTCGTCTCTTTTGAAGATTCTTTTTTGTGTTTCTTCTCTGTTGTAGGTTTTTTCTCTGTTGTCTCTTCATAAAAATCATCGCCCCAGTAAATATTTTTGATAACGATGGATGATTCCTCTTTTGAAACTGACACAATATAACCTTTTGTTTTCTTTTTCTCAATGGCTTCCCATTGATATTTTGAACTTAGATCGTTCCATGTATACTGCCAGTTATTATCTTCACTTAACTGCACTTCCTGATAAACTTCACCATCTCGCAATAACTGTACGGTAATGTTTTCTGGACGTTTTTGGTATTTATTATTGCTGTCCTGCCATACTTTGGCTATTTTATAATCTACCATTGTATCTGATACTGGCTTTATCTCGTATTATGCCTTTGTTGTGACGTTGTACTGGCGTTTTCCATTTACCGTTTTGCCTGGAATCGTGATGAAATATGGCATGGAAGTATATATGTATCCATCTTCCTCATGAACTTTTGCTGTCACCAGATATAATCCCCGTGGCAGCTGTTCAAAACTTACCTTTCCGGAACTGTCTGTCTGCTTTGTATAATCTGCTTCCACATTGTCCCTGTGAATATAAGTTTCGAGTGCTTTCGCCTGTCCTGCCCATTCATCTTTTGTCTTATTCGTTAATCCGATCGGATATTGTGAAAAACGGTCTTCTAATATGAATTTGGAATTCTTTCCTTCATTCGCAACGTGATAGAGTTGAACTTCAATTCCTGCACATGGATAGGTGGTCGTCAATGACCCTTTCTTGGCTTTGGAAGCATATGCAGGCTGGCTTAGGCATATCATGATCATCAAACATGTAATCAATATTTTTTGTATCCTCTTCATTACCTTTTTCATCCTTTCTTATGCTTCTTTTTGTTTCCTGTTCTAATAAATAATCCTATGATCAGCATAACCAGTACTGGAATGGCGATCACAGATGCTACAACCAATGTATCCACTCTGACTGCATCCGCTGCTTCAGATGCGCTGTCAATGTTTGCTATCCTGTGTCCTCTGACTAACAGTCTGTGTGTATTGACTCCATAAGGTGTACATGTTACCAGTGTGAACAGATCCTGCCCATCTTCTATCTTTAAATCTGAAATATTATCCGGCAGAACGACTCTGATCTGGTCTACTTCATAGGTCAGTGTCTTGTCTAACACATGAACCATGAAAACATCACCTTTTGTCATCTTATCGAGATCTGTAAATAATCTTGCAGATGGAAGCCCTCTGTGTCCTGAGATCACACAATGACTGCTCTTGCCTCCTACAGGTAATGAAGTTCCTGCAATATGCCCTGTGGCAATCTGCAGGATTCCTTCATCGACTCCATGATAAATCGGAAGCGATACTTTAATCTTTGGAATCTCTATATAAGCCATGATCCCATTTCCACTGATATCTAATAGTTTATTATATTCCTTTTCTTTCGCTTTGGAAAGCGGTGTCTGAATACCTGTTATCCCCAGATTTTTATTATACTGTCTGGCTTCATTCCATATTCGTTCATAATCTTTCTTATCAAGATTATCGACGGCTTTTACATAAGATGCGATCGCTCTTGTCTGATGAAATGAATTCCAGTAATCACTGATCGTTGGATAAAGCAATAACGATAACCCAGCCAGTAAGATCACTATAATTATCAATGTTGAAAAATGTTTTTTGATAAATTTCATAAGTATCGCCCGTTTAATTTGTTATTGTCTGCTCGATTTTCTTCTATCTGTCTGCATCCATGCGTCTTTTTGTGATCAGTAGTAATGCTGCTCCTACAACTAATACTCCACCAACAAGATACATTACTGTTGTACCCATTCCACCTGTTTCTGGTAATTCAGAACCTTTCTGGTTGACAATGTTACTTGTTAATGATCCTGCTGTCTTATCTGCTGTTAATTCGATCTCTCCAGTTACTTTATCTCCTGTTAAGTCTTTTAATGCTGGAGACTCTGATAAAACATCATGACTTGCTGTAATTCTAAATTTGATGTCAGAAATACTGTTATATCCATCTGGTGTTGTTGTTTCTTTTAAGATATAATCACCATCATCTAAACCATTAAATGTGAAAGTTGTTCCTTCTGGATTCTTTACTACTGCAACTTCTTTTTCAGATCCATCTTTCATTACTTTGTATAATTTGAATTCAGCACCTTTTAATGCAGCTCCACTTGCATCTACTTTGTTGATGATTGTTTTGTATGTAAATACGATAACTGTATATTGTTTAATGTACCGGCCCTAATTTCTTTAATGGCCATACGCGAAAGACCAGTTTACCCACAATTTGATCTTTCCCGACGCATCCAACAGATGATTTTCTGCTGTCCACAGATACCGAACGGTGGTCTCCCATTACAAAAACCTTGCCTTCCGGCACCTGATAAGGTAACTTAATGTCGCAATGTCCCAGAGCTTTCTGTTTTACATACGGCTCATCCAGTTTATTTCCATCAATGGTCACATCCCCCGCTTCATTGATATCCACCCACTGACCGGATGTTGCGATCACTCGTTTTACCAGTATCTTATTATTGTAATAAAATGCGATAATATCGCCTTTTTTGCACTTTGATTTCTTTAATGACACTACCATATCTCCTGCGGATACCGTTGGTGTCATGGATCTTCCATAAATCTGAAGTACTGGAAGGAATACCGTTGCGATCAATATCGCGATCGCTGCAACAACGATCAATATTGAGATTGTGCTGCGAAGTTTTCTTATATATTTTCTATGGTAATCCTTACGTTCCAGTTCTTTCTGCAGCTGTCTTGCAAATGCTTCTGACTGCTGCAATGAATCATCATCTTCTTTATTAAGCTGTGATCTTAATTGTTCTACTTCTTTATTTTGCTCAAGAAGCAGCTCAAGAAGTTCTGACTTCTTGAGCTTGCGAAGTTCTTTATCCGTCATTTTGCACCCCTGCTTCACTTCTATACAGTTGTTCATCTTTTAATTTCTGCAGTCTTGCTTCTCTTTCTCTTGCCCATTCGTAATCGATCATGTATTCTCCATTAAACATTGTGTTCAGGTGCTGTTTGAGTTGGAACAGATCACATTCTATCTTCCATGTCAATATCCTGCAGCTTCCTCTTTTACTTTGGAAAATACCTGAACAATCATGCTGTTCAAACTTCTTCCGGCAGTATAAGACTGCTTTTCTGTATAAATTCTTTACTCTCTCGTCATAGATCCTGTTTGGCCAGAGCTTATCAACCGCTTCTTCCATACTAACATCCCCACCTTCATGGTCAATGCATAGTGCAAGATACCCGCTGTACCAGATCTGCAATCTCGATTGCATTATATGGCTTCATAATGTAATAGTCGGCTTTTGCATCATACAAAGCCTTCTTAATATCATCTGGATGCTCCATTGAGTAGATCAGAACCATATCCGGATAAATCCTTCTTAATTCTTTTCCCAGAAACAGTTCCCCGTTTTCTTCCTTAATATTAAGAATCGCAAATTCTATCTCATGCTGCTTTGCAAATTCTAACGCTTCCTCTGGCAAGCTGAATGCCCCTAATAGTTCGATTTCGCCATACTCCCCCAGTATACACTCTAACTGATCTAAATATTTCAGTTCTTCATCTACTATTATTGTTTTCATTATTATCTTTCTTTATCTTTATGCAAGTCTTAAAAAATTATATCTTCTCCCATTGAGAGAATCCTAGCATTCTTTCCGTGACTTATGTGTGACTATTTCCTATATTTAGTTACTATATGAAATTTTTTATAACTATTTTTATCTTGATACATCTTTTTGTCGGCTATTTCGAACACCTGTTTTAAGCTCATGCTCATATCTGTCCTTAATACATCTCCCACTGACAGTCCTGTATCCGGATCTCCCTGCCTGAATTTCATCTGTGCTTTCTTGATCTTGCGTACAGCCGCTCCCATCGCAATATCTACATATGGATCTGTTTCTTTTTTATATTTTGCTGTTGATTGATCTGCTGTATGATCTCATCACACTTCTTCTCACCGCATTTTGGGATTATCATAAGGAATTCGTCTCCGTTAATCCAATTAATCTTTTCTGGATTCTCTGATGCATAAACATATTTCCCTTCTTTATCTTTTGCAAATAATATAACAGGGATATTTCCATATTTATATAAATAATTTAGTAACTCTTCTTTGGAGTACACTTTTTCAGAATCTCTCATTTTTCCTCCTTTGGCTCCCCAAATATAAAGCACCCCCTTAGTTTAGTTTATTTATTTGTGTATTTATAATACAAAAAAATAGCCGCCACGATCCTGAAACGATAAAGTGAGCGACTATTGCTAAAAATATCAGACTATCCGTCTATCGGTAGCATCTTTTCTATTTATAGAATATCATTCTATCTTTTATTTGTCAATGTGATATTATATTATTAAATATAATTTAACACCACAAATTCATTTTATACATCTCATCCTTTCTGCTTCATCCTCTTAATAACCTTAAGCCTCGTAAATTCCTCTCTCTCCTTCTCTTCCAACTCATTTGAAATCTTATAAACCAGTCCCGTATAAGTCGGAATCGTAATATTTTTCAATGCATTCGCTCTCTTTTGTGTCTTCTTAATACTCGTCGCCAGCCGATAAGCTGCATTTTCGACCATCGACAACTTAATCGTCAGATCTTTCACCTGCCGGAACGCTTCTCTCGCAACATCAATCGACTCAAATGTCCCATCCATCGCATAAGTCAGCTGGTTTTCATGTGCATCATATTTTACATGTGGTATCTCCGTTCCCATGATGCTTCTGGTCTGAATCTGAATCGAATCCTCGATTGGAACCGTATAGGCAAGTTCTTCGACCTTACTAATCCCATGCTGGATATTTGCTCTCTGAAGACATGCATATGCTCTTGTAAATGTCGTATCGATCTCTTCCTGAATATCTTTTGCCTCATCGATCAGATCCATCAGCTCACGGATCAGGATATTCCTTTTTTTATCCATCAGATCATAGCCTTGTTTTGCTAATGCAAGCGAGTTCTTAGCTGCGATCAGATTTCCTTTGGTTGGGAATTCTCGTGGGTCCATAATCTCACCACCTTTTTAGCTTTCCTGCTCTTTCGGCAGGTATTTATCGATGATCTTCGTGTCGATTCGGTCTAATTCTTCCCTTGGCAGAATCTTTAATAATTCCCATCCAAGATCCAAAGTTTCGATCATAGAACGATTTTCTTCCGGTCCCTGACCGATGTATCGTTCTTCAAATGCCTTTCCAAATTCCAGATATTTTTTATCGATCGGTGATAATTCATCTTCACCGATGACGGAGGCTAAGTTCCTTGCCTCTCCCACCTTTGCATAGGCAGAAAATAACTGGTTTGCAAGATCCTGATGGTCTTCTCTTGTGTATCCTTCACCAATTCCATCTTTCATCAGACGGGAAAGTGAAGGAAGAACACTAATTGGTGGGTAAATGGACTGTCCGTTTAGGTTACGATCCAGTACGATCTGCCCTTCTGTGATATATCCAGTTAAGTCAGGAATCGGATGTGTGATATCGTCATTGGGCATTGTAAGGATTGGAAGCTGTGTTACAGAACCTTCCGCTCCTTCAATAATTCCTGCACGTTCGTAAAGTGTCGCAAGTTCGCTGTATAAATATCCTGGATATCCTTTTCTGGATGGAATTTCTCCTTTGGATGAAGATACCTCACGCATCGCTTCTGCAAATGATGTCATATCGGTCAGGATTACCAGGATATGCATGTTGCAGTCAAACGCCAAATATTCTGCTGCCGTTAAGGCTACTTTCGGTGTGATCAGTCGCTCGACAACTGGATCATTTGCCAGATTTAAGAACATACATACATGATCTGCAACACCGCTTTCCTCAAATGTTTTCTGGAAGAAATCCGCAACATCATGTTTGACACCCATTGCTCCAAAGACAACCGCAAATGGCTCATCGGAACCATCTCCTAAGGATGCCTGTTTTACGATCTGTGCTGCCAACTGATCGTGTGGCAATCCGTTTCCTGAGAAGATAGGAAGCTTCTGTCCACGAATCAGCGTTGTTAATCCATCAATGGCTGAAATACCTGTGCGAATATAGTTTCTTGGATATTTTCTTCGGACTGGATTTAACGGAAGTCCATTGACATCTCGTTTTACATCCGTGATCAATGGGCCTAATCCATCAATTGGTTTTCCGATCCCGTTGAATGTTCTTCCAAGCATATCTGGTGCAAGGGAGACTTCCATCGGATGTCCGGTCAGTTTCGTTCTTGTGTTATCAAGAGACATATTTTCGGTTCCCTCGAATACCTGAATGACTGCTTTATCTTCGTATAATTCAATGATCCTTCCAATTTTCTTTGTCTTTCCATCGACCGTAAATTCCACGATCTCATCAAAAAATGCGTCTTGTACCCCTTCCAGAATGACAAGCGGACCATTGATACTGCTTAAGCCTAAATATTCAATTCCCATAATCTATCCGCCTCCTTATGCATTCTTTTCCAGTACTGCATTGTAAAAATCATCAATCTGTTTGTGGTAGAGATCCAGTAACTGCAGGTTATCATTTGGAACATCATATTTGATTGCAATGACTTTCTCAAAGATTCCTTCAGCTTTTAACACACTCATTGGCATACCTCTTGCCACCAGCTCTCTGCTCTTTTGGTATAGATATAAAATGACTTCCATCATTTTATATTGCTTCTCCATAGATACGCAGGTGTCGTCTTTGTGGAATGCATTTTGCTGCAGGAATCCTAATCGGATCACTCTTGCGATTTCCAATGTTAATTTCTGATCATCTGGAAGAACATCTCCACCGATCAGTTTTACGATCTCCATCAGACTGCTTTCCTGATTTAAAATTGCCATCAGCCGGTTTCGATAGTCTACAAAATTTGGTGATACATGATCTCTGTACCAGCCGCCAAGATCCGTCAGATATTCGCTGTAACTTGTCAGCCAGTGAATCGCTGGGAAATGTCTTGCGTAGGCTAACGATTTATCCAGTCCCCAGAAGCAGCGGACAAATCGTTTTGTATTCTGTGTAACCGGTTCAGAGAAGTCTCCTCCCTGTGGAGATACCGCACCGATGATCGTTACGGAACCGTCAGTTCCATTTAAGTTATGCATCATCCCTGCTCGCTCATAAAAGGCGGATAATCTTGATGCCAAATATGCCGGGAATCCTTCTTCTGCCGGCATTTCTTCCAGACGGCCGGATAATTCTCTTAACGCTTCTGCCCACCTTGAAGTCGAATCCGCCATGATCGCGACATCATAACCCATATCACGGTAATATTCTGCCAGCGTAAGTCCTGTATAAATAGACGCTTCACGTGCTGCCACTGGCATATTGGATGTATTTGCGATCAGCGTTGTTCGGTCCATCAATGGGTTTCCACTCTTTGGATCGACTAGTTCTGAGAATTCTTCCAATACCTGTGTCATTTCATTTCCACGTTCCCCGCATCCGATATAAATGATGATATCCGCATCGGACCATTTGGCGATCTGGTGCTGGGTCATTGTCTTTCCAGTACCGAACCCGCCTGGGATCGCTGCCGTTCCACCTTTGGCAATTGGAAACATGGTATCCAGTATTCTCTGACCTGTTACCAATGGCACACATGCCGGAATTCGGTCATGTACTGGCCTTGGAACCCTGATCGGCCATCTCTGTATCATTGTTAAAATCTTTTCTGTTCCATCATCTAATCTTAATGTGATCATATGATCTTTGATCGTATGTTCCCCGTCAGATGCCACAAAGGTAACCGTTCCTGTAAGATCCGGCGGCACCATGCATTTGTGTACGATCGCTCTTGTCTCCTGCACTTCGGCATAGATATCACCTCCATGAAGAACATCTCCTTCATTGACAACCAGTTTGGTATCCCAGAACTTCTGTGTATCAAGCGAATCTACACTGATACCTCTTGTGATAAATGCACCTGCATTTTCAGCGATTCTCTCAAGTGGACGTTCAATTCCATCAAAAATATTATCTAAGATTCCGGGCGCCAATGTAACGGATACTGCTTCTCCGCTTGCTTCCACGATCTCTCCAGGTTTTAATCCTGACGTTTCTTCATATACCTGTATTGTTGTTCGGTCTTTATCCAGCGAAATAACTTCACCGACTAACTTTTCTTTGCCGACATACACCATTTCTGACATCTTAAATCCAGTATTTCCAGCCAGATAAATGACAGGTCCGTTGATTCCATAAATTGTTCCAGTCTTACTCACCTGTCACACCCCCTTTAAAGGTAAATTCTTCGTATTCTTTCTCCAAAGCTCCCGAAAATGAATGATCGATCAAGA
This sequence comes from Eubacteriaceae bacterium, assembly GCA_902362875.1. Taxonomy (GTDB): domain Bacteria; phylum Bacillota; class Clostridia; order Lachnospirales; family Lachnospiraceae; genus Anaerostipes. Next base: position 45,101 of record CABIYF010000015.1, read on the forward strand.
TATTTCTTCCCGGAATGACTGAACGGATTCCTCCGATAAAATCTTCTTCACTGACTGTGACTGTCATTCCTGTCCGTTTTTCAAGAAATTCTTTCTTATCCTGATCGGAGCTGTTAATATAGATCGTCAGTGGATTCCCATCGGCGAATCTTGCTGCTTTGGCAATACAGGATACAAGCAATTCTTTGTATTCTTCCGTTTTCATATATTCATCGGTCATCTCACGGACTTCCTCAAACAGCTTGTTTTTCAGTTCATTTTGAACACGGCTTAACTGCCTTCTAAGTTTTAACTGTCCTTTGGATGTTGCTGTATTTAACTGCTGCCTTGCCGATGCTGTTTCGGTCTTAATCCTCGTGTCTGCCTGCATCACAGCTTCTTGTTTATGTGTCTTGAACACGCTTTCCAAAGCCTTCTGATGCTGGTCTATGATTTCATTTCCTCTGGCTCTCGCCTCTTCCATGGCAGCTTCCCTGATATGTGAAATCTTTTCTTCTACTGTCACATTCGTCACCTTCCTTCCACAGCCGGCTTATAATTTCAATCCAATCGCCTCATTGACATAAGACGTGATAAAATCTTTCTTCCGCCCAGTTCCGTGCCGGTCAGGAATCTCGATCAGAAGTGGCATCTTGCGTTCCAGTTTGATCTCATCGATCAGTTCTGGAAATTCTCTTCCAAACTTCTCTGTCAAAAGCACGATCCCAATCTCTGGATCGCTCATAGCTTTTTCAATCACTTCTTTTAGTTCATCTCTCTCATGAACCACGACTCCGTCAACTCCGGCTAACCGCATTCCTGTCAATGTATCTACGTTATCACTGATCAAATACATTTTCATAAATATCACTTCCTGATCTATCCAAGTTTACCGATGATCATAAATGAAATGATCAATCCATACAGACACACACCTTCTGCCAGACCTACGAAGATCAGGGATTTACCTAATGCACTTGGATCTTCGCTGATCGCACCTAAGGCTGCACTTGCGGCACTCGCTACGGCGATACCACCACCTACACAGGAAAGTCCGGTTGATAATGCCGCTGCCAGATATCCTAATCCTGTACTCATTCCAGCATCAGAGCTTGCCTGAGCTGCCTGTACCGGATCTGTGATAAACATCATCACTCCGGCGATCACAATGATTCCGAAGAAGAAAAATGCATTAAATGCGATACTTCGTTTATAACGTTTCTTTGTTCTCTCTCCATGAAGAAAATAACCAAATGGAATAAATATACTTAAAATTAATGCTGCGATGATCGCTAATTTGATTGCTAATGTCATAACCATAACCGATACCTCCTAATTTTCCTTGCCAACGTGATTGTCATATGGATGGAACTCTCTTCCTGATCCCGTGTAGAAACGGCTGAACATTTCATAATATTCCAGACGTAATACCTGAATTCCGACAACCAGACCTTCCAGTCCGCACACGATAATATTTCCAAGAACAATGATGATCCAGTTTGGATTTCCTGCCCCGTCTGTGATACCTCCAAGCATTAATACAACTTCCATCATTGCCGCATGGCTCACTGCAAATGCTCCGATACGCACAAATGAGATTGTGTTGGAGAAGAAACTTAACATCGTCTCAAACAGTTCAAAAAATCCTTGTACCAAAAACATTCCGACACCGCCTTCTGCTTTTGGTTTCTTTCCTTCGACCAGCTGTCCTAATGGTTCTTTTAACAAAAACAGGATGACTGGAATTCCAAGGAAAATGACCATCATGATATTTCCTGGTGTTTTGTGTCCTGTCATATAAAGCACGATCGTTAAGACAAGGAATCCATAAAATACAAGTCCTGCAACTCCATTTGGACTGAAGAATAAATTTTCTTTATCCCCACGTTTCTTTGCATTGATGATCTGAAATACCATCGCAAGCAGGATCAGTGCCATACCAAATGCAACCGCCACGATGAATACGGTATTTAACTGTCCAACAAATGGCAATTTCATCATCGCATGCATTGGCGATAACCACATCGGCTTGATGATCGTTCCTTCAAATCCAAAGAAACTTCCGAACATAAATCCAAAGAATGTAGAGAAGATTCCAGCTATCGAAATGATTCCTGCTAGATTCCATTTCTTGATCTTATATAGTAATCCCCCACCGATAAACAAACACAATCCCTGACCAACATCACCAAACATCGCTCCAAAGATAAAGGTGTAAGTCAGTGCCACGAAAATGGTTGGGTCCATCTCATCATGGGATGGCAGTCCGTACATTCTGATAAACATTTCAAATGGTTTAAAGAATTTTGGATTCTGTAATTTCGTCGGTGGATCACCAAAGAATTTTTCCCTTCCTTCTTCAACGATGATGGTAATTCGATCATCGTCTTTTGTCTCTTCGATAAATGCCTGTGTATCTTTTTCACTCATCCAGCCGCAGAGAATGTAGTAATCTTCCTGTTCTTCATTTTCCATGCAGGCTGCCATTTTACGGACATCGAAATTATTCGATAATTCCTCTAATTTGTATCTCGCTCCTCGGATCTTCTTTGATTTCACCGATAAGAAATCTTTCATCTGTTTCTGGACATTTTCAATTTCTTTTTCAATCTCATCAATCTGATTTCTTAGATTCCTGCAGATTTCTGCTGGCATTCCCTCGTAATCATCTGGGAGTGATATCGTTTCAAAATGCAGGGATTTAAATGTTGAATCGATTTTTCCCATTTCTTTATGTGCTGCAAAATAACATCCATACACATAATTTTCATTCCGGACTCCCTCTAAAAAGATCGCATTGAGGTCATCAAATAAATATTTTTCAAGTTTTTGATAATACTCTACGTTTACCCGGCCAAATCTGACTTTCATATACTGGTAACCGTAAACTTCTTTTAAATTTAATTCTAAAGGTTGAAACGGCTCGAGTTCATGAAGCTTTTCTAAGAATTCTTCTTTCTGCTTCTTTAACCGGTCTTCTCTCGCCTTAAGATCCAGATAATCATGATTGAGATCCCGGATCATTGTAAGGATCTCATCTGCCGTAAGAAAGGTATCCATCTCTCCTTTTGGCTGTGCAAGCATCGCTACATATTGTTCCGCTTTGGAAAGCGGTTCTTTGTAAGGATTCACATCCATAAACGGCATGAGGTTATCTGTCGTCTTCAATTCTGTGATCGCATTTTCCAGCTGCATTTCATATTTGGAAAGGTAAGCGGCACTTACCCTGTCAATATCAGTTCTTGGACCGGAAATGCTTAAGAATTTCATCTTTACGATCATGATGCATTACCTCCTTGACGTCGTTGTTGTCTCACCAAATACTGTAATGTCTCCCGTTGTGATAATCCATAGCGGATACATTCCAGTGCCGTGGTGATCTTATAAGTCTCTTCCTCCTTTAAAAATAAATATTGTTGTATACTCGCCAGAGAATATGGATGGTTTCTGTAAGCGATCGTTAAGATATGTTCGACACATTCTTTGACCACGCTTTCCATCTGTACCTGTTCTCCGAACTCATATTTCTTTCCGTAATAAGTTTCATTTAATCTTCTCGTGAATTCTTCCACCGATGGTGCTTCGACCAGATCTTTAAATTCCTGATTGCTTAGTTTATGCTGAATCGGAATTAACAATGTATAAATGTCTGGTGCGAGCATATGGTAATATTTCTTTGCCCTGTAAATCCATTGAAGATTTAATAGATCGATCTTGGCTCCTAATTCTTTTGTAAGCATCTCCTGATCTTTTTTGTTCCAATTTCCTTTGCGTGCTTTCCACATCATGGAAAAATAATATAAATCCAATGCCAGCTCATAGTCCGCTAATGTCGATGCTCCTGATTCCCTGATCCTTGAAAGTGGAGCGTAATATTCTGTATTCTTCAGATAATCTACCAGATGGTCGATATTCTTTGCCGTTACCAGCTGATCGATCCGGATCTTTGAATACTTATCAAAAAACGGCTTTTTATAATTTAGATCAAATGGTACATTGCTGTGATTAAATACAATCCTTAAACAGTATCGGATCAAATCCACTTCATAGCGTTTCATAAAAATCTTTAGAAACTCTTTTTGCTGCATATCTGCGAAACGGTAAAGTCTTGTATAATCATCATACAGTGACTGGATCAGAACTTTTTCGATATTTCCTCTGTGATACAGTGATTCATCCATCTGTGTAATGAATTTTCCGTACGATTTTGTTTGTTTCAGATATTCGATAATATCTGTCACTGTATTCATGGACGCCAGCCGTTCATAATCCTGCGGCTTTAAAAGCTTTGCACGCATTGCTGCGACTTTCGTCACAATTCCGCTGTAGCGCATCACATCTCTCAATGCTACCGCCTCCTATACTTTGATCACCCGCTCTAGTATCTGTCTTGCATACTCGCTGTGATGTTCTTTGAAGTCTTGTTTTAAAGCTTCTATTTCATTGTTATTTTGTTCTTCCTGTTTCTTTAGAAGATTTTCCATGTTTGTTGCAAGATCCGACTGAATCTTTAATATCTTTTCGTTCGTCTCCTTTTCCATATCCGCATCAAATGTATCTCGCTGCTTTTGCATTTTCATTTCCATCTGATGCTTTTGTTCCTGCGCGCCATCTACGATTGAACGTGCTGTCATTTCGATCTCTGAAAGTTTCTCTGCAATTGTCTCCATTACGAAAGCCTCCTTTCCATATCCACCATTTTAGTCCTTTCCATTTAATTTTGCTAGTATTTTGTCTGATTTTTTACATTTATTTAGCAATTATTCACAATTTTCTGATAGTTTTCAAACAATATTTTATAATCTGTTGTATTTTTTAGCTTCTCTTATTTTTGAAAATTTTATTCCAACAAGATTGATTCCGTATTTTGAGAATTTTCAAATTAACTAAAAAAAGCTTGCGCCCCCCCCCGGAATATTGTATACTGGCAATAGATCTTTGTAGTACATTGATCTGAATACTTACAAGAGGCGATGCTCCCATCGCCTCTATCCCCTTATGAATAAGCAAGAGTTATACCATGTATTTTTAATATGTTAAAAAGAGACAAGTCCATAATACTTGTCTCTTTTTTTATTTTATTCAGTTAATTCACACCTGCAGCTTTTCGGTTTTTCTTTTTCTAAAGATACTTTATAATCTAAATGAGTTGCTTCTATTCCTTGTAAATCTTCTATTTTCATATCTAATACCTTCTATTTGCAATCTACTACTTCCCACAATAATTCGCAATCATCTCAATCAACACCTCAGATTCCAACGGCTTCGCCAGATGTTCATTCATTCCTGCTTCCAATACTTGTCTTCTATCTTCCGTAAATGCATTCGCTGTCATCGCAATGATTGGAATATCTCTGGCATTTTCCTTATTGCTCCATCGGATATATCTTGTTGCTTCTAATCCATTCATCACCGGCATCATCACGTCCATCAAGATGATATTGATCTCTCCAGGTTTCGATTCTTTAAAGATTTCCACTGCTTCTTTCCCATTAAATGCCTTAATCACATTCGCCCCGGCACTCTCCAGAACAAATTCCGCAATCTCCATATTTAATTCATTATCTTCCGCAAGCAATACATTCACACCCTTAATTGATGCTTCTTTTATCTCTTTCTTCTCATGTTCTTCGCACTGTTTATTATGATCAATTTGAAATGGAATCTCTATATAAAAAGTTGTGCCTGCATTTTCCTCGCTCTCAAACGAGATCGTTCCTCCCATTTTCTCTACAAGACTTTTTGTGATCGGCATCCCAAGTCCTGTTCCTCCATAAACGGTTCTCGCTCCTGCCTTTTCCTGTGCGAATGGTTCGTAGATCTTCTTCTGGAAGGATTCACTCATTCCAATTCCTGTATCTTCACATCTGAATCGAACAATCACTCTATTGTCATCTTCCTGAGTTTCATCAACTTCTATGAAAATCTTTCCATTATCTTTATTATATTTGATCGCATTTGTCAGAATATTCATCACAACTCTTTTTACATGTAATGGGCTTCCGATCAAATTTTCATGTACCACATTATATTTATGTACAATAATCTCAATTCCTCTTTCTTTTGCCTGCTTTTCAATGACCATTCGAATTTCTTTAAATAATTCAAAGAAATTAAAACTTCTTTCTTCCAGAATCACTTCTTCTGATTCTAATTTTCCCATATCCAGAACTTCATTGACAAGTTCCAGCAAAAATCCTGATGCTTCCCATATCTTTTTGCGGCATTCTGCTTGTTTCGCCAAGTCATCTTTATAATAATCACCAACTTCCACCATTCCACGGATTCCATTGATCGGAGTACGAATATCATGACTCATTCTCTGCAGAAACTCTGTCTTAGCAACATTCGCTTTCTTTGCTTCTCTTGCTGATTTTTCCAGTTCTTTTTTGTATTCTTCTTCCCGCTGTTTTTGAATGAGTTCATACTGCTGATTAGATTTTGCTTTGATCGTCATTAAAACCGCCACAAAAATCCCATATAAAATAAGTGCTATTCCTATATTATTCACCAATATTTTTACAAGATCACTGTCTTCCGCATACATATAAATATAATAATTGCGTCCCTTATCCAAACTTGTAAAATATCGTTTGATGCCATTTTGGATGACCGAAAATTGTCCTGATTTCACGCTTTTGCGTATCTCATTGACGACAGGATTATTCTGTGCCTTTGTATTGATCAGTTTCTTGTCATTTGATGCTATGATGTCATTTCCATTTGTAATCACGATCGTTCCATCATTTTCCTGCTTATATCCGGCAAGCACATTTTTGATTGTGAGTTCACTGTTTTTGGCATACTCAGCTTTTATATACTGATATCCTATGATCGTTCCTTTTGCATCAATCCTTCCATAAGATGCCAGATCAATGTAACCTCCATTTTTCAGATCAATTCTTGCCATATATGATTTTTGTGGATATTTTTTTACATCACGAAGTGTTTCTTTTTCCATGACATAGTCCATCACTTTTTGAAATCTTGATCCCATATGATATTGTGCAATCTGCTGATCTTTATCATTTAATACAATGATACCTGTAAGTTTTTGTTCCCCTGCATATTGTTTTAAATGCTCTTTTTCCAACGCCTGATCATCTGCTTTAAAATTTCTTGCGGTCTGCTGGACTTTTTCAACCATTCTTACAAGGCTTCTTGCTTCAACCGCATCATTGAAGCTGTTATAAATGGAATATTGATCCTTAATGTACTCTATCGTTGAATGAATTCTGTTTTTGACATTGTTTGTCTCCACTTTTATAGACACGAAAAGAACTGTCAGAACAACGATCACACAGCCAACGATACTCAATGTCCATAATCTTTTATCTGCTTTATTTCTCAAGGCTGCTCACCTCCAGATATTTCTCTGCATCAGAAACATACTTTTTCAGAATCTTCTTGGCACTTCCGTCTTTGACCATTGCTTTTAATGTCTTTGACAATTCTTTCTCAATTCCTCTTTGATCATTTTTTGCAAATGCAACGCCAATCCCTGTCTCAAGAATGTCTTCATCAAGGATCCTGTATTTTGCTTCATAATCGGACATATACTGTCTGATTGAAATTTCATGCGCTGCAATAGCGTCTACATATCCTTTGCCCAGAGAAGTGTAGATCAGTTCTCTGTTTTCCATGCTGTAGACTTGTTTTACTTTCGGTATTTTGGGGTCTGTTTGTTTTAGAAATAGTTCTTCTGGTTTGGTTGTAGACTGAACCGCAATGACTTTATTCTTAAGATCGGACAGCTTATAGATCTTGCTGCTGTTGTTCACTGCGACAACCTCATGGCTCAGCATATAAGGCCCTGCCCAGTGATAATCATTTTCTCTTCCAGTCACTGAAAAGCACGCCCATATGCAGTCTATTTTTCCTTGTTCTACAAGGTTTTTCTTATTCTCCCAGTCAATATTTACAAAAACTGGTTTGTAACCCATTCGATGAAAAGCTTCCTTCGCAAGTTCTACATCAATCCCTGCTGGATTCCCATTCTCATCCGTATAGTTAAATGGCGGATAATTGTCTCCACCGATAATAATCTGTTTATTCGTATCTTTTGTTGTTTTTCTAGTCTGATCTTTTGTCTTTCCACATGCGCAAAGAAAGCAGCCTAACAGAAAAAAGATCATAACTCCAGTCATAAGCTTCTTTAAATGCATAGTTCACCTCGTATGATTTGTCTATAAGTATTGTTCTATAATCTCATATAAACTCTCAATTCGGATAGGTTTCGCCATGTGTGCATTCATTCCTGCTTCAATTGCAGCCTTTGCATCTTCCTCAAATGCATTCGCTGTCATCGCAATGATCGGAATGTCTGCCTTTGTCTTATCCTCTAATTGCCTTATCTTTTGTGTTGCTTCGTATCCATCCATGACCGGCATCATCACATCCATCAAGATCAGATCGATCATGTCTCCTTTCTCTGATTCCATATAATCTACTGCCTGTTTTCCATCTTCGACACTATTGACATGAAATCCTGCTTCTGTAAGGATCGTCTCAGCAATCTCCCGGTTTAATTCTACATCTTCTACGAGCAGAATTTCTTTTCCTTTAAATGCCTCAACTTCTAAAATGGTTTTATCTTTTGTTTTCACAGGACGACTTGCGTTCTGTAATACATCGTATAATTCTGATACAAACAGTGGTTTTGCACAAAATGCTGTGACTCCAGCTTCTCTTGCTTCCTGCTCGATATCTGCCCAGTCATATGCTGTCAGAATAATGATCGGTACTTCATCCCCGATCTCCATGCGGATTCTTCTGACCACCTCAATTCCATTCATATCCGGCATCAGCCAATCAATGATATACACCTGAAATGGATCATTTTCCTGGGATGCATATTTGGCTCTGAATATCGCTTCTTTACCAGACGTTGTCCATTCTGAACGAAGTCCGATCGTTCTCAGCATCTTCTCAACACTAGCACAACTATCCATACTGTCATCTGCTACTAATGCACGAAAACCATTTAATTCCTTGATAACTCCTCTCTTGCTGTTTTGCTGGGTTGTCTTAAATCTAAGAGAGATCGTAAACTCCGATCCCACTCCTAATTCACTTTTTACTTTGATAGTTCCACCCATCATATCTACAATATTCTTTGTAATCGCCATTCCAAGTCCTGTACCTGGAATTCGGCTGACTGTAGAAGTTTCTTCTCTCGTAAATGGTTCAAAAATATGTTCTGCAAATTCCTCACTCATTCCAATTCCATTGTCTTTTACAACAAAATCGTAATCTGCAAAGCCTTCTGGTGCATGCCCTTTCTGAATAATGCGAAAGCCTACTGTTCCCCCTGCCTTTGTATATTTCATCGCATTACTCATACAATTTAATAAAATCTGATTTAGTCTTAATTTGTCACAGATGACATCCTCATCGACCACATCAACTGTATCTATAAAGAAATCAAGACGTTTTGCCTTGATATCTGTCTGCAGAATATTCCTAAGATCGTGTATAACTATAGGAATACTACATGGGCTTTCTTCAATTTTAACTTTCCCACTTTCAATCCGGCTCATATCCAGAACATCATTGATCAATGACAGCAAATGATTACTTGATGTCATGATCTTGCTTAAATAATCTTTCAATCGTTCTTTTTCATCGATATGTGTTGCTGCAAGTGATGTAAATCCTATGATCGCATTCATTGGTGTTCGGATATCATGTGACATATTGTTTAAAAATGTCGTCTTTGCCTGATTCGCACGTTCTGCCAGCTGATAGGCTTCTTTCAATGTTCTCTGATATTCCATATCCTTTTCTTTTTGTTTCGTAATATCTTTGAATAATACAAGTACATGATTTGGACTTCCATCGTCGCAAAGATCCACGATCACAACCGAAGCACGACACCATCTGCGTTGTTCTTCCCTGATTACTTTATAATCTATATAGTAGCTTCGATCGATTTCTGTAAGTTCATCCTCATTCAAAGTTTTTTTGATATAAGAAGGATCCAATTTTTCTCTTAATTGTCCTTGATATTCCTGCATGATCGAATCATTCAGAATCTCTTCTAAAAATTCTGTATAACTTCCTTCCTTTGAAATATGTCTCATCCAAGAAACAAGATGCAATACCTCATAACGGTCTTCTCCGACATTTACTAAAATTCCTGCAAAATAGCTTTGGCTAAAAGCCTTTAAAATGTCTGCATCGTATTCTTTTTTCATATTTTCTCACCATTTATCTATTCTGTGTTTAACGCTCCCTCTACACGGTTCCTGTAACCAGTGCCATTAGTCTTCTTTGTTTTGCATATAATTTTACTGTATTTGATACACGCTGATAGACGATATTTGCATCAAATGGACGGTTAATATAATCGGTAACACCCATCTCATAGGCACGTCTGATATAATTCTCTGAATCCTCACTCGAGATCATAATGACTGGAATATCTGATATCCAATATTCCTCTGTCATATGTTTTAAAACTTCAAAACCGTCCATCTCTGGCATAATAATATCTAACAGTACCAGAGAAATTCCAAGTCCATACTCACCCAGTTTATGAAGAGCTTCTCTTCCACTTTCCGCTTCTACGATCTCATAGTCTTCCTGCAGGATCTCTGACAGAATTTCCCGGTTAAATTCTGAATCATCTACGATCATAATTCTTGGTTTATTCTTAGTTTCTTCATCATCCGGCATCTTTTTATCACATTCGGTCACTACTATCGCTTTATAATCTTTTGCCTTATACATCAAATGGTCTGCCCTTGCGATTGCTTCATCGATGGTTTCATTCTCAGACAAAACACCACCGATACTTGCTGTCAGTCTTAGTCTTGAACATTCTGGAATTTTCGCATTCTGAATTGCTTCCTGAATCTGCAGTAATTTCCCACGCAAAGTGCCTCTGACCATATTCGGAAGGATCAGTAAAAACTCATCTCCTCCATAACGAACCAGTTTATCCGTCTTTCGTATGCAGTGGTTGATTGCATCGGCTACGGTTTTTAATACACGATCTCCCATATCATGTCCATAAATATCATTATATAATTTAAAATCATCCAGATCGATCATTGCAACCCCAGCAGAATTCTGCATATCTCTAATCTCATCCTCAAAATATCTTCGATTATAGATTCCTGTCAAAGGATCTCTGTATAATTTATCCTGATAACCTTTTAATTTGCCGACAAGTTTATCTCTTCCATCCATATCAATTAATGTATCATCCGCAAGATATCTGACAAGTTCCATAACACATGGTTCATCATCAATTTCCATATATCTTGAGATCACAAGATATATGTCTGTATCAAGAAACTCTAGTTTTGTCTTCTGCCGTTTCTCTGTATACGCTTTTACTGATATGCAATTCTCACATGGCTTATTCTTCTTCCAAAATTCATAACATTTACACATTCCAAGCTGTACTCTCACACAGGGATTCTCTTGTATCTTAGATAAAAATTCTCCATCCAAAATTCTAACAACATCAAAAATTTTCTCTAGTACTTTTGTCTCTTCTTCTACCTCTTGTCTGGTCATCTTAACATTTGTATTCACGTACAACTTTCACCCCTAATTCATAATAACTTTTATTTTTTTATACATTTTACTTGCGTCACCCTATCTATACTCCCTTTATGTTAACAATACACTTTATTAACATATATTTTCATGATATCACATACTTTTGTCGTTTTCCATCGAGAATGCTGATTTTTACAATCTTTTTCTTTGGTAGTACCAAAAAAGGAGCAGATCCTACAATATCGCAGTATCTGCTCCTTCATCATCTTCTTATAACACTTTACTTAAAAATGTCTTTGTTCGTTCTTCCTGTGGATGGTCAAAAATCTGTTCTGGTGTTCCCTCTTCAAGGATTCCACCGCCATCCATAAAGAATACACGGTTGGCCACTTCTCTCGCAAATCCCATCTCGTGAGTTACAACAACCATGGTCATACCTTCTTTGGCAAGCTGTTTCATAACTTCTAATACTTCTCCAACCATCTCTGGATCAAGTGCGGAAGTTGGTTCGTCAAACAACATGACTTCTGGTGACAATGCCAGAGATCTTGCAATCGCTACACGCTGTTTCTGTCCACCAGATAACTGTGCTGGATAATTGTCAGCTTTGTCACCAACACCGACACGATTTAACAATTCCATGGCTTTTTCTTTTGCCTGTTCTTCTGTCATCATCTTATGACGGATCGGAGCTAATGTAACATTCTCAAGGATTGTCAGATGTGGGAATAAGTTAAAATGCTGAAATACCATTCCAACTCGTTTTCTCATTGCATCAACATCGAAATTCTTCTCTGTTAAATGCATATCATCAATGACAATATCTCCCTTTGTAGGAGTCTCTAATAAGTTTAAGCATCTTAAAAATGTACTCTTTCCAGATCCAGATGGTCCGATCACACAAACGCATTCTCCTTTGTCAATATGACAGTCAATGCCTTTTAACACTTCCAGAGATCCGAAATATTTATGCAAATTTTTAACGTCTATCACTTTGTCTCAGTCTCCTTTCTAATGCGTTTAATCCTAATGTCAGGAACTTAACGATCACATAGTAGATCAGTGCTGTTCCAAGCAATGGTGCCAGTGCTTCGAAGATTCTTGAAATTACGAAATCTGATACCTTTGTCAGATCGACGATCGCTACATATCCTAAAATAGAAGTTTCTTTTACCAGTACGATAAATTCATTTCCAAGGGCAGGAAGAATGTTCTTAATCGCCTGAGGCAGGATAATATCTTTCATTGTCTGTACATAGGATAATCCAAGAGAACGTCCACCTTCCATCTGTCCCTGATCAACAGCCTGAATTCCTGCACGGATGATCTCCGCAACATAAGCTGCACTGTTTAGACCAAAGGTTAAGGAACCTACAAGCAGTCCACTTTGACCTTTTAAAATAACGAAATACATGATCATCAACTGTGTCAACGTTGGTGTTCCACGAATGATATCAATGTACACGTATGCGATTTTTGATAAAAGTGTACTCTTTCCTTTCTGCTCTGCTGTCAAACGCATTAATGCTAACAATGTACCAAGTACCACACCTATGATGATCGCAATGACTGACACAAGAATTGTCATCTTTAGTCCATCGAGGTATAGCAGGTAACGTTGTTCTTCAATAAATGCGGTATAAAATGAATCTAACATTTTTGAAACCTTACCTTCCTATTTTCTAGTTTTTGGAATCAATATATTTAGCTTTCAGCTTATCATATGTTCCATCTTCTTTAATTGCTTTAATCTGTTTATTGACCTCTTCTTTGTAAGCTGTATTACCTTTTGTAAGTGCGATACAATAGTATTCAGATCCTGCAGAATCGATCACTATTTTTAACTTCTTCGCATTCTTTTTCACAAATTCATTTGCTGTTAATTCATCGATGACTACTGCATCAACTGATCCATTTTTCAGATCCATGACAGCATCAACGCCCTTCTTAAAACGTTTTACCTTTGCACCTTTGACAAGGACTTTCGCTTTCTTACCATCTCCAAATTTATCTCCAGATGAAATTAAATCTCCTGTTGTTCCTTCCTGAACACCAATCTTCTTTCCATCAAGCTGAGCTAATTTTGTGATCTTGCTATCCTTCTTTAAGATGATCGCCTGATTTGTTGTATAGTAGCTGTCAGAGAAATCTACAGCTTTTTCACGTTTCTCTGTCTTTGTCATTCCAGCAATGATCGCATTGATAGAATCAGATTCCATAGCACCGATCAGAGATTTGAATTCCATGTTTTTAATCTCAACTTTTTTACCCATACGTTTTCCGATTTCTTTGATCATAGCGATATCAAAACCTTCTGGCTGTTTTTTATCGTTCATGTATTCAAATGGTGGGAACTCTGCGTTTGTTCCTACGATCAGTTTATCTGGAACTTTACTTTCTGCTTTTTTACTGCATCCTGTGAACAGCATAGAAGCTGCCAGTACACCGGCTAATGCGACTGTTAAAAACTTTTTCATAATCTTTTCTCCTTTTAAAAATGAATTTGCCCTTTACGGGATTTTATAAGTTTGTAATTATATACATAACTTTTATTTTACAATATCTTACGAAATATTTCAAATGCTGACGGCAATGCATACGTATTTTCTAGTTCTTTTTTTAGTACCCAAACGTAATCTTTGCTTTCTATCGGCGTTTTTAAGGAAATTTTTACTCCTTCCATGTGCCATTCCACATGACTGAAGATATGTTTTCCTTTCCCTGCTGCTTCTACCTTGGCATCTTCCATATGATGCGCAGTCATCCATTCCTTGATATCTTCGGCATCCATTTTCTTATCTTCATTCGGGAACTCCCATAATCCGGCAAGCAATCCTTTGTCTCCTCGTTTATGGATTGCGATCTGATCGTTGCATTCTAATAAAAATACAGTCTTATGCTCGATCTTTCTTGCCTTCTTCGGAGTTTTGACCGGTAATTTGTCTATAAGATCTTCTTTGTAAGCTCTACAAACCGTATCCCATGGACACTGATCACATAATGGTTTCCCATTTGGCACACAAACTGTCGCACCCAGTTCGATCAATGCCTGATTAAAATCTCCCGGTCGGTCTTCCGGCATAAATTCCATGATCCTTCTTCCCATATCTTTCTTTGTTTTATCTTTGAGAATATCAGAGTCATCTCCCCATAATCTAGCCAGCACACGAAGAACATTTCCATCAACTGCAGGAACCTGTAGTTCGAATGCGATCGATCCGATCGCCCCTGCTGTATACATTCCAATGCCCTTCAGCGATAATAATTTATCATAATCTGCAGGCAGTTGTCCACCATATTCTTGAACGATCGTCTGGGCTGCTGCTTTTAGATTCCTTGCACGATTGTAATAGCCAAGGCCTTCCCATAGTTTCATCAGTCGATCATCTTCTACTTCGGCTAGATCATAAACCGTTGGCAATGCCTCCATAAAACGGTCAAAATACGGTTTCACTGCTTCTACTCTTGTCTGTTGCAGCATAATCTCTGAAATCCAGATTCTATAAGGATCTTTATTTTCTCTCCATGGTAACAGACGTTTATTATAATCATACCAGTGAAGCAGAGATCCACTTAAGTCATATCGATTTTCCATCTATTTGCCTCTTTCTAACTCTATCTTCTTCCCTCTGATCCATATCTTTTTCAAATCTTCATGGATCAGCCAGACCTCATTATAACAGACCTTTCTACAAAATACCATGACGGAAATATCAGGAAAATCCTTTTCCGATCGCTATACAAAATACATAAACCTCTCTGATTCCTAGTTGTTTCAAAGCTACTGTTACCGCTTCTGCGGTTGATCCTGTTGTATAAATATCATCTACTAATAACACTCTTTTTGGCATTCCTGCTCTCTGATATTCTTTTAAATTTCCACGAAATGCTTTCTTTAAATTGCTTTTTCTCTCTCCTGGGTTTAATTGTTTCTGCGGTTTCGTATCATGAATTCTTTCTACAATCTTTGTATACATAGGTTTGTTTAACATTTCTGCAATTCCATTTGCAAAAATTTCTGCCTGATTAAAGCCCCTTTTTCTTCTCTTTTTTCTATGGATCGGCACAGGAATGATGACATCTATTTTTAACTGTAACAAATCTCCGTATTTTCTTTTTTGAATCTCTTCCAGATAATATTTTGCAAATTTCCTTTCATTCTTATATTTGATCGCAGCCAAAGAATTCGTGACTGGTTTCTGGTAAATACATAACCCCATACCACGCTCAAAATTCTTCGGATGTTGTCTACAGTCACTACAATATTCTTTTTCATAGTTCTTCATTGGCTTTCCGCAAGAATAACATGTCGGTTCTTTGATAAAAATCTGCTTTTTGCTGCAAGTTTTACAGATACGTTCTCCTTTGTCCAATAATTCTTTTGCACATAATGGACAAATTGGAGGAAATAGAAATGATAACATCAGATGCCTCCTTATTAATTTACATGACATAATTTTATTTTAGAATTGTATATCTTTGTTTGAATTGTATATTTTATCCATTCGTATTTGTAAGAAAAAGCACCAGTTATTAATGTGGTGCTCTTTCTTTATTTCCAAATTTGGTGTATTGTCCGAGCCATACAAGCTCTACACTACCCGTCGAACCATTTCTCTGTTTATCAACGATGATCTCTGCGATTCCTTTCTTCTCAGAATCCTCATTATAATATTCATCACGGTAAATGAACATTACAACGTCGGCATCCTGCTCGATCGATCCTGATTCACGCAGGTCGGATAACATTGGTTTGGCTGGTTTTCTTTCTTCTACTCTTCGGCTTAACTGAGATAATGCGATAACTGGTGCATTCATCTCTCTTGCTAATGCTTTTAGCGATCTTGAGATTTCTGAAATCTCCTGCTGTCTTGATTCAGAACGTTTTCCTCCTGACATCAGCTGCAAATAGTCAATAATGATCAGATCAAGTCCATGTGTCTGTTTGTATCTTCGACACTTTGATCTTAATTCTGCGATCGTGATACCTGGTGTATCATCAATGATCAGTGGGGAACGACCGATCGTTCCTGCACTTTCCATGATTTTCTCCCAGTCAGTTTCCTGAAGATCACCAGTACGGATAGACTGTGAGTCTACCATCGCTTCCATCGCCATCATACGGGTTACAAGCTGTTCTTTTGACATCTCCAGACTGAAGATTGCTGTCGGTACATGATCTCTGACTGCAGCTCTCTGTGCGATATTCAGTACGAATGCTGTCTTACCCATGGCAGGACGTGCCGCCACGATAATAAGCTCGGATGGATGTAATCCAGATAATTTGTAATCCAGATCTGTAAATCCTGTTGCGATACCAGTCACTCGTCCCGCAGAACTTGCCGCTTCTTCGATCGCATCCAGTGTATTTAACACAACTTTATCGATTGGAACAAAATCTTCCCTTCCACTTGCCTGCTGAAGAAGTCCAAAAACATTCTTCTCTGTGTGGTCAAGAATCTCTGTTACGTCATCTTTCCCAAGATAACATTCCGTTGTAATATCCTCTGTAACTTTGATCAGTTTACGAAGTGTCGCCTTTTCACTGACAATCTTTGCATATTGTTTGGCATTGGCTGACGTTGGAACGGCTTCCAGAAGATCTCTGATAAATTCCAGAGATTTCATAGATTCCGGTACGTCTTTTTTCTTTAATTTATTCTGAAGCGTTACCAGATCCACCGGCTTTCCTTCCCGGTATAATTCTGTCATCGCTTCAAATAAAATGCCGTTCTGCTTCTGATAGAAATCATCGGCATTCACAATATCGATAACATCAGCGATCGCATCCCTGTCCATGATCATAGCTCCGATCACAGATTGTTCTGCCTCCGGGCTGTTTGGCTGCACTTTCTTGATAAATGCTTCATCCATAAATCTGCCCTCTTATTTTTCTTCTACTTTCACTCTTAATGTTGCTGTTACCTGTGGATGAACTTTGATCGCAACATCATGGAATCCAAGATTCTTGATTGGTTCGCAGTGCATTTTCTTCTTGTCTAAATCATATCCTAACTGTTTCTTTGCTTCTGCAGCGATTTCTTTTGTAGAGATAGATCCGAATGTTCTTCCACCTTCTCCGACTTTCATCTTTAATACTAACTGTTTTTCTTCGATCTCTTTTGCTAAAACTTTCGCATCTGCTAACGCTTCTGCAGCCAGTTTATCGTCATTTGCTTTTCTTAATTTGAGATCATTTAATGCTTTCTTTGTAGCTTCGATTCCTAAATTCTTGCGGAATAATACATTTCTTGCATATCCGCTATTTACTTCTACTACTTCGTCTTTTTTTCCTACTGATTTTACATCTTCTAATAAAATAACTTTCATCGCTTATATCTCTCCTTTTGATTTCAAATATCGTAATGTCTCATGAATGATATTCTTGGCTTCTTCTAATGATACATCGACAAGCTGTGCTCCTGCAACTGTCAAATGACCACCGCCTCCGAATTCTTCCATGATCTTCTGGACATTCACTTCATCAATCGATCTTGCACTGATATAGACTCTCTCATGAACACCTGTTAATACAAAAGATGCTTCAATTCCATCAATATCAAGCAATTCATTCGACACCTGAGCACCGATCACTGTAGGGCTGTCCACGCCGATTCCTACCAGCGTTGCAATTGCAAATCTGCCATATAAGATCTCTGCTTCACTGATCGCTTTCGCCCGAATCCTGTATGTTTCCATACTCTCTCTTGACATCTTTCTTACCTTTGTAAGATCCGCTCCATTTCTCTTAAGATATGCTGCCGCTTCAAATGTTCTGACTCCTGTTTTATTCACAAAGTTATCTGTATCTACAAGCATTCCATAATACATGGCATTTGCTTCCATCGGTTCTAACTTTGGTTTTGAATCTACATATTGAAGAATCTCCGCTACCAGTTCACAGGTAGAAGAAGCATATGGTTCTACATAAGAAAGCACCGGATTCTTGATCATGTCTTTATTCTTTCTGTGATGATCGAGAATAACCGTTGTCTTTGTCCGGCTCAATAACTCTTCACACTCTGTATAATTCGCATGGTTTACATCTACTACGATCAAAAGAGTATTCTCATCTGTGATCTCCATCGCCTGTTCATTATCAATGAACATATCTTCATCATAAATCCCACTCTTATTCAGCTCGTCTACCATTGCGCGCACAGAAATCGTTACTTCATTCATAACGATATGTGCCTTTCTTCCAAGAGAAAGCCCTAACCGGTACAATCCAACAGCCGCACCGATCGCATCTGGGTCTGGTATCTTATGTGCCATGATCACAACATTCTCTTTGGATTCCAGCAGTTCCTTCAATGCATGTGCTTTTACTCGTGCTTTGACCCTTGTTGTGCGCTCCATAACCTCACAGTTACCACCATAATAAGAAATGTCTTCTCCATCTTTGATAACCGCCTGGTCACCACCACGGCCTAAAGCAAGATCCATACCCGCACAGGCCGCCTCGTAACTTTCCTGATATGTGTTTCCATTGATTCCAAAACTGATACTCAATGTCATATGCATAGAATTTCCAAGGTTGATCGTCTTGATCTCGTCAAGAATTGAGAACTTGTTTTCTTTGATCTTATCCAGATATTTTTGTTCAAACACTACAAAATATTTGCCGCGTTCTGTTCTCTTGGCAATTCCTGAGACATTCTGGATAAATTTATTGATCTTACGATCAGCCACTGCGATCAGCATAGATCGTTTGACTGCATCAATATCATCAAGAATCTCTTCATAATTATCAATGTAGATCAGACCAATAACCATCCTCTGGTTTTCATTCTGTTCCATATATTTCTTAAGCAGTGTCTGATCAAAGAAATATGCTGCGATCAGATCATTATCTTTAAGCATCTGTCTGGAACAATTCTGATCATTCTCATCCGAAAAATCTTCTACACGAATACGGTTCATCTCTACTTTATAAAACAGTGTCTGCTCTTTTTCTTTATCTCCATCTTTGCATTTCTTCTTATATTCAATGTGAGAAATTGCATGACTCACATCAGACGGAATCAGATTACGGTTAAGATTCGTAAAAATCTGTTGTATCGACTTTCCTCTGTTATCTCCCGCAATCTTTTGAAATGCATCGTTCGACCAAATGATCATTCCATTCCCATCAAGCAAAGCATATGGTACTGGGAGCTGCTGGAGCAGATAATTCTGCACCTGGCTCTGTTCAAACATAAAGTTCATACATTCTTTAATGATCGCCTGCTTGCTTTTGGAATAAATGAGCATCTGAGAAACCGCAAATGCGAGCAGAACAACCGCTAAGATCACTCCGCATCGAATATCTAAGAAAAAGAACAGGATATCTGCAGCCGCTAACACGAGCAATGCCCATAATGGCCTCTGAAGATACTGTTCTATCTTTGTTTTCTTCATAATGTCCATTTTCTTCTCCTGATTCAGTTATTACAATTATCCTTTATTATAACTCAATTGTATGAATTTGTACATTGTATTTAACGAAAGCGATATATTTGTTCAATTTCTGCAATTTTCTTAATCTTTATGACATCATTTAAGAAATCCATATAAGCAATTTATTCATAAAAAAATATATGATAAATCAACAAAAAAAGAGCTATACTGCAACTTTCGTCACAATATAACTCTTCATTATCTGCTTAAAATTATTCAGCTGTATATGGCATTAAAGCTAAATGTCTAGCTCTCTTGATAGCTCCTGTAACAGCTCTCTGATGTTTAGCACATGTTCCAGTAATACGTCTTGGAAGGATTTTTCCTCTTTCAGATACATATTTCTTTAATGTTGCTACATCTTTATAATCGATTACAGCGTCGGCTTCTGTACAGAATGTACATACTTTTCTTCTTCTACGTCCGCCTCTTCTTCTCATTGGAGAATCGCCTTTTGTATAAGCCATGATTTCTACCTCCTATTTAACTAAATGGTAATTCTTCTTCCAAACCATCTGGAATATTCATAAAACCATCGCTTGCTGCGGCACTAGGCTGTGGCGCGCTTGGCTGTGGAACTCCCATGTTACTGTTCTGGGCTGCAGCAGCTTTGCTCTCTGCAAATTCCTGATCTTCGATCACAACTTCTGTTGTGTAGACCTTAACTCCATCACGGTTTGTATAACTACCTGTCTGGATTCTTCCGGAAACAGCAATCTTAGTACCCTGTTTGAAATACTTCTCTGCAAATTCAGCTGTGCGTCCGAATGCCACACAGTTAATAAAATCTGCATCCTGCTCACCATTTCTTTTGAATCTTCTGTCTACTGCTAACGTATATCTGGCAATTGCCAAAGGTGTTTCACCCTGTGAATATCTCACATCTGGGTCCCTTGTCAATCTTCCCATTAATACTACTTTATTCATTATTCGGATCCCTCCTGTTAATTACGCATCCTGTTTAACGCATAAGAAACGTAATACAGTTTCCTCAATACGAAGTCTTTCTTCAAGTTCTGCTGGAACTGTAGTTTCACCTTCGAACTGGATGAAATAGTAGTATCCTTCTTTCATCTTCTGAATTTCGTAAGCTAACTGTTTCTTACCCCATTCATCGACGTTAGTGATCGCTGCACCTGCTGTAGTAATCATTGCCTGAACTTTTTCAACCATAGCTGCACGTTCTTCGTCTTCGATCTTTGCACTTAAAACTAATGCTAATTCATATTTCATCATTACTTGCACCTCCTTTTGGTCTAGTGGCTCTTTCTTCGTGAAAGAGCAAGGATATTTTTATATACCACGAATATTTACTTTATCATAAAATACTAATCTTGGCAAGCTTTTTTTATAAATCCTCTAAAATTTTTTTCTACCATCTTTCTTGGTGCCATAACCTGTCTGCTGCATCCGACACATTTCAAGCGGAAATCCATTCCGACTCTTAGTATTTCCCACTCATTAGCTCCGCATGGGTGTGCTTTCTTCAACTTAACAATATCTCCGATCTGAAACTCCATCCATTAAACCTCCCTGTTCTTAGATATCTATCTTTCGTATCTCACTTTCATAAATAATGATATCTTATTATAACAGAAAAGAGAACCAGACGGTCAACCCTGATTCTCTTTCTGCATAAATTAAAGAAGAAGTTATTCTCTTAGACTTCTGGCGCTGTTGCGTCAATATCCCCCAGATTCATTGCTTCATATTGTTCTAAAATTAAAGTCTGGATCATATTTCTTGTGTCAGAATTGATCGGATGTGCAATGTCTCTGTATTCACCGTCTGCCGCTTTACGGCTAGGCATTGCAATAAACAGACCTTTTTCCCCTTCGATTACTTTAATATCATGTACCACAAATTCGTTATCGATCGTGATAGACACAACAGCTTTCATCTTACCTTCTTTGGCCACTTTTCTAATTCGTACATCAGTTATTTGCATGTTGTCATCCTCCTAGTTTCTAATAATATAGCTAAAATTCGCTCTCCGGTCAGGCTCTGGTAACTTCTTCTTTCTCTTCGACCGTATATGCTAATTTTTATTATAACACTTTTTTCGTCAATTGTGAACAAAAACTTGTTTTTTATCAGCTTTTTTATTATGACATTTTACCACTTTTTTCTCCATATTTTTATGATACTTATAATATTTTCCAATTTAATCTCCGTCTTGCAAGTTTAGTTGCAGTGACTTATAATAAGGAAAACAATGAAACTATATCAAAATAGAAAGAAAGGACACATGAAAATGTATCAGATAGATTTTAACAAACCAATTCATATTCATTTTATGGGAATCGGAGGAATCAGCATGAGTGGTCTTGCTGAAATCCTTATCAAAGAAGGATTTACTATTTCCGGGTCCGATGTCCATACTTCTGATATCATCAAACATTTAGAAGATAAAGGGGCTAAAGTTTATTTAAGCCAGACTGCTGATAACATCACAGACGACATTGACCTTGTCGTATATACAGCAGCCATCAACTTCGATACGAATGAAGAATACAAAGAAGCTGTTCGTCGTAACATCCCTGTTATGAAACGTGCAACACTGCTTGGCCAGATGATGCACAACTACCAGAATGCGATCGCTGTATCTGGAACTCATGGTAAGACAACAACAACTTCTATGTTATCTTATATTTTACTTGCTGGTAATACAGACCCTACGATCAGTGTCGGTGGAATCCTGGATGCGATCAATGGAAATATCCGTGTTGGACATTCTGAAACATTCGTAACAGAGGCATGCGAATATACAAACAGTTTCTTAGAGTTCTTCCCTAAGATCAGTATTATCCTTAACATCGAAGAAGATCACATGGACTTCTTTAAGGATCTTGATGATATCCGCCATTCTTTCCGTGAATTTGCTCACAAACTTCCTAACTATGGTTACCTGATCATCAATGGTGAGATTGAGAACATCGATTATATTGTGGACGGATTAGAGGCAGAATATGCAACATTTGGATTAGAAGATGATTCTTATGACTATTGTGCAAAGAATATCGGATATGATGCCTTTGGACATGCACATTTTGATTATTACTTCAAAGGAGAATTCGTTGACCATATCCAGTTAAATGTCAACGGAGAACACAACGTAAAGAACGCCTTAGCTGCGATCGCTGCTGCAAAACGTATCGGAATTGATGTTGATACAATGAAGAAAGGTCTTCTTGGATTCTCTGGTGCAAAGCGCCGTTTTGAATTAAAAGGTACATGCAACGACTTTACAGTTGTTGATGACTATGCTCATCATCCAACAGAGATCCGTGCAACACTGGAATCTGCAAAGAATTATCCACACAACGAATTATGGTGTGTATTCCAGCCACATACTTATTCAAGAACGATCGCATTCCTTGATGATTTCGCCAAAGCATTAAGCATCTGCGACCACGTTATCGTAACTGATATCTATGCTGCCAGAGAAAAAGATACTGGTATCGTAAGTTCCAAAGATATCGTAGACCGCATGGCTGATTATGATGTGGATGTGCATTATATCAAGGAATTTGATGACATCGAAGAATTTATTTTAAAAAATTGCAAAAAAAATGATCTGTTGATAACTATGGGCGCTGGAAACGTCGATTCTATCGGAAATTCTCTCGTAAATAGATAGTTATCCACATTATCCACAGGTTTGTACACAATTGTTGATAAACAAATCTGTGGATTTCTTTTATCCTTTTCCACAATTGTAAAATCTTTGTAAATGGCTTATTTCCATTATTCTATGATTTTTGTCCACATTATCCACATTATCCACATACTTGTGCACAATTTAGCTGTGGATTTCCCTGGTATTTACAATTTCTCCAATCTGCGTTATAGTCAGATTAACAATAATAAAAGAAGGAGAAATTGCCATGAATTACATTAAAGTAACAACCACATATCCAACCGGTGGAACGCTGCTTCCAAACGCATTTGTTGATAATTACATGATCCGTGCGAATGGTGAATACATCAAAGTGTATATCTATCTTCTGCGTATGGTTTCTGATGGTGCAAACTTCAGCATTCCTTGTCTGGCAGACGTACTGGAACTTACGGAGCGTGATGTTACTCGTGCGTTAAAGTACTGGGAGAAAGAATCCCTTCTGCGCATGGAATTAAAAGACGGAGAGATCAGTTTTATTGAACTGCTTCCTGTCAGTGGCAATGCACATTCTCCTGCACAGACTTCCGAGACACAGTCTGCACGCCAGCAGACAGCTCAAACGCAATCTGCAGCCGTTCCTTCTGCTTCCCAGACAGGACATCTTACTGTGAAAGAACAGACTGTCGCAGGTACGGAAGCAATCCCTGCAATGAAGACTCTGTCTCCTGCGGAACTGCAGCGTAAGAGTGAAGATGAACGTTTTTCATATCTTCTGTATGTATGCGAGATGTTTCTTGGAAAACCTCTTACCTGTACGGATATGAACACTCTGCTTTATATGATCGAGGACCTTAAGATGTCCTGTGAATTAGTTGAATATCTCGTAGAACATTGTGTTTCAAACGGCAAGAAGAGTTTCCGTTATATGCAGTCTGTAGCGATCAACTGGTATGAAGCCAATATTCAGACACCAGACGAAGCTAAAGCATACAGTAAGAATTTCCGTAAGGAGTATTATTCTATTATGCGTGCTTTTGGACTAAACCAGAATCCTGCTCCTGTTCAGGAAGAATATATGAAACGATGGCTTGAGACAGATGGTTTTGATCTTCCATTGATCATCGAAGCCTGCAACCGCACGATCAATGCGATCAACAAGCCAAGTTTTCCATATGCAGACACGATCCTGAAACATTGGAAGGATAATCATATCGTAACATTGGAAGATGCTAAGAACTTCCATGTACAGCAGAAGGCTCCTAAGACTTTTGCAAACAATAACAACCAGAATAATATGCATAATTTTACTCAACGTGATTATGATTTTGATGCGTTAGAGCAGCAGCTTTTACAGAAACAGTTCGCAGACGAACTCATGGAGAACTAACTTATGTCATTATCAAATAACGATTATCAGGATATCATGCGCCAATATGAGGCAAGACGGCTTTCTAATTACCGGCTTCATGAACAGCGCAAGAAAGATATATATACAACCATTCCAGAGATCAGAGATCTTGACCGGCAGATCACTGCCAATTCAATCTCTCTTGGAAAGCAGCTGATTGTCAGTGATGATCCTGCTTTGCGGGAAGAGTACCGCAAGAAGAATCAGATTTTAATTGAGAAGAAACAGTCCTTGTTACATGCGGCTGGATATTCGTCTGATTATCTGGAACCAATCTATCATTGTAAGAAGTGCAAAGACACCGGATATATCGGGCAGGAACAATGTTCCTGTTTCCATCAGGCGATGATCGATCACCTGTATTCCGGTTCTAATATGGCTAAGATTTTAGCCCGGGAGAATTTTCAGACCTTTAGGGAAGATTATTACTCCGATCAGATGACCAAACAAGGTCTTCCAAGCCCAAGACGTAACATTCAGAAAGTCGTGGAACACTGCAAAACCTTTATTTCCAGATTTCCAAATCACGACAACATTTTATTTCAGGGTTCCACTGGTGTTGGGAAGACTTTTTTAAGTCATTGTATTGCAAAGGAGATCATGGACCGCGGATTTACCTGTGTCTATATGACAGCTTTTCAACTTTTTGATACACTTGCCAAGCATACCTTTGGCAAAGAAAAGAATGCTCAGCAGGAGACATCTGCTAACCTGATCTTTCAATGCGATCTGTTGATCATTGATGACCTTGGTACAGAGATGATCAATAAATTTGTAATATCACAGTTATTTCAATGTCTGAATGAACGATTGATTCAAGAGAAATCCACGATCATTTCCACTAATTTATCTCTTCAGGAATTCCGAAATACTTATTCTGAACGTATTTTCTCCAGAATTATAGAGAATTATTCCTGGCAGAAAATCTATGGAGATGACATCCGTTTCAAAAAATCGAACTTGACGTAACTTATTTATAATGTTATAAAAAACTATAGAACAATATACGAAGGAGATAGTATCATGAGACGATCTGACCGTAACTTTACTAAGATTCCAGACGGTAAACTTGGAATCATTGCCCTTGAAGGATGCAAAGAACTTGGAAAAACAATCGACAACTACATCATCCAGTGGAGATCTGAAACTTTCAAAGATTTCAAAGATTCTGTTGCTTGTGATGGATATTTAAGAGATACTTATCTTTTAGATGCTAGTTGCCCACGCTTTGGTTCTGGAGAAGCCAAAGGTATCATTCGCGAATCTGTTCGTGATATGGATTTATACATCATCGTTGACGTATTAAACTACAGTGTCACTTACTCTTTAAGTGGAAGTGTAAACCATATGTCTCCAGATGATCATTATGCAGACTTAAAACGTATCATCAGTGCTGCAGCTGGTAAAGCAAAGAGCGTAAACGTTATTATGCCATTCTTATATGAAAGCCGCCAGCATAAGAGAAGCACTCGTGAATCTCTGGACTGTGCAGTTATGCTTCAGGAACTGATCAGCCTTGGTGTTGACAATATCCTTACATTCGATGCACATGATCCTCGTGTACAGAATGCGATTCCTATCAGCGGATTTGATAACATTCAGCCTACTTATCAGTTTGTAAAATCATTAGTTGAACAGTGTAATGATGTTCACTTTGACAAAGACCACTTAATGGTTATCAGCCCGGATGAAGGAGCTATGCAGCGTGCAATCTACATGGCAAACGTTGTTGGTGTTGATGTTGGTATGTTCTACAAACGCCGTGATTATTCTACAGTCATTGACGGACGTAACCCAATCGTTGCACATGAATTCCTTGGTGATTCATTAGACGGTAAAGATGTACTGATCATTGATGATATGATTTCTTCTGGAGAAAGTATGATCGATGTAGCCAAAGAATTAAAACGCAGAAATGCCCGCCGTGTCTTCTGCTTATCTACATTTGGTTTATTTACAAATGGATTAGAAGTATTCGACCGTGCAGTTGAAGAAGGTATCATTGAAAAGGTTATCACTACAAACCTTACTTATCAGACACCTGAATTATTATCTCGTGACTGGTATGCATCTTCTGACGTATCTAAATATGTTGCACTGTTAATTGATACATTAAACCATGATGCATCAATCAGCGAACTGTTAGACCCAACAGAACGTATCAAAGAATATCTTGAAAAGAAAAATATCAATTTATAATATTAATAAAAAAGCTCTGCTGATAACAGATGATATGCTCCCTTTTAGGTAGACAAGTAAAATAATAAAAACTTGTTTCCTGAAAGGGGGTATTTTTTTGAGTAGAAAAGTTAAGTAC